>JAKBAM010000049.1 GCA_021809105.1 Actinomycetes bacterium | reverse complement strand
TTGCCAGCGGGGGCCCGAGCCGCCGCCCGGGCTGGGGCGCGGTAGAACAACAGCTACCTGAGAGTTCAGTTCCGCCGTTCTAGCGTTGCTTCGGACAACAAATGCGTCAGGTCCAGGGTCTCACCGGGTCGCAGGTCCGCATCCCGTGGTGGTCGGCGAGGGATGCGATCCCTGCTTCGATCGCCGCCAACCGCCCCGGGCTCGGGCCGCCCCCTGGGGTCGACGACCGCGGCCCGGGCCAGCCTGAGGAGCACGTCACCATCCTGCGCCGACCGTGTGACCGCCGCCCCGCGACTGTGCCGCCCGCCTCGCCGCCAGCACCGGTGACTCCCCGGCCACGCCCCGTTCCTGGGTCACGAGAAAAGAAGAGGTTATCGTGAGCCAGGAGCCAGGCAGTACCGGGGCCCCGATTCGCTCGTGGCTTCTGCCACCGACTGAACTTTGACCTACCCCCAAGGCACCCTCAGCCTCCTTGCCGCCGGCCCCCTGCCACTAGCAGCCTCGGTCGCAGCTGCGACCGGCTGAGCCGCAACCCCGGGCCCCCATCCTCCCCGGGAGAGGTCAACAATCCCTCACACTTCCCTGACCCGGTCGTCGAAAAGGCCGCCGTAGGGTCGTCTTGTCTGCGACAGACTGATCGACGGTGAGGGTGAGAACCCTCGGGAAGTGACCACGATGGAAATGACTCCGAGCAGGGCGACCAAGGTACTGGCTATAGCCGCGGCGGCGGCCCTGGTCGGTACCGGGACGGCCTACGCCGTCGGTGGCGGCCACAAGGGCGCGGCTAAGGCCCGGGCCGGGGTGACGGCGGTGGAGGTGGCCCGGGCTACTTCGGGCACGGCGGCCTCGGCGTTGTCGCTGTCGGGTTCGGTGGTCTCCACCTCCAGCCTGCCGGTGGCGGCCGGTGCGGCCGGGCGGGTCTCGGTGCTCGACGTGAGCCTCGGGCAGAGCGTGAGCGCCGGCCAAACGTTGATGAGCGTGTCCAATCCGGTGCTTCAGGCCCAGTTGGCCGCGGCCCAGGCGGCGGTGGGGACGGCTCAGGCCAAGCTCGGCGCGGCCGAGTCCCCTCCGAGCGGTGCGTCGATGGCAGTGGCCGCTGACGGGGTGGCAAAGGCCCAGGCGACCCTCGGCGCGGCGCAGTCCGCCTACCAACAGGCAGTCGTTGCGGCCCAGGCGCCGGCTACCCAGACCCCCCCAGCGGCGACCTCGAAGGGTGGCGGGTCGCCGTCCACCACGTCGCCCGGGTCGGGCCAGGGCAGCTCGGGGCAAGGTTCTCAGGCGCAGCTCGCATCGGCCGCCGAGGCGGTGGCGGTGGCGCAGGCCGGCCTGACCCTTGCCAAAGCGCAGGCGGCCCAGGCCCAGGCTCCGCCCTCGAGTGCGTCCCTGGCGCCGTTGGCGGCGGCGGTGATCCAGGCCCAAGCAGCCGAGGCGGTGATCGGGACCGAGATCGCCCAGGAGTCACTGACCGCTCCTTTTGCCGGGACGGTGTCGTCGCTGTCGGCCGTGGTGGGCCAGACCGTCACGGCGGGGACCACCGTGTTGACCCTCGACGGCACTGGTATGAGCATCCAGGCTCCGGTCTCCCAGGCCAGCGTGTCCCTGGTACACGACGGCGAGGCAGCGACGCTGTCGGTGCTCGGAGCGCCGAGCGCCCTCCCGGCCACCGTGACGGCGGTATCCCCCTCGGCCAGCCCGTCCTCGCTGACCTTCGACGTGACGCTCTCTCCGGTATCGCCACCGCCGTCGTGGTTGCACCCCGGTGAGGCCGCGACGGCCTCGGTGGTGACCTCGAGCACGCCGGCCGCAGTCCTGGTACCCGCTATCTCCATCGTGAGCTTGAACGGCCACCCCCAGATCTTCGTGGTGAGCGCCAGGGCCAGAACGGCCGCCACGGGTGGCTCTACCTCCGCCGCCACCCCCAAGGGCTCCGCTGCCGCCCAGGCCAAGAACGCGCACAAGGGCAAGGGCAAGAAAGGCAAGAAGGGGAAGAAGGGCAAGAAAGGCGGCAAAGGCCAGGGAGCAGGGGTCAAGGGTGGCGCCGGGACTGTGAGCCTGGTTGACGTGACCCCTTCGGTCTCGGATGGCTCCACCACCGAGGTCTCCGGGGTGTCGCCGGGGGCAGCAGTGGTCGTGGCCGGCCAGACCTATCTGGCCACAGGTGACCGTGTCCGGGTCACCGCCACGCTCACGGTGCCCACCTCGCTGACAGGGAGCTCGGTAGGGGGGATCCTCACCGCTCCCTCCGCCGCTCCCACCAAAACCGGCACTGGGGCCGGTGCCGCGACTGGTGCTGCCGGCGGGGGCGCAGGCAAGGGCGCCGCCGGGGGCGCGGGATGAGCGTCCAGGTAGGTGACCACAAGCGCGGACTGACCGCGCTGGCGGTACGCCGCCCAGTGACGATCCTGATGCTCCTCGGGTTCCTGGTCGTCGCCGGGGTGGTGTCCTTCGGCAAACTGCCGGTACGCCGCCTGCCCAACGTCAACTTTCCCTACATCCGGGTGGTGATCGGTGAGCCCGGGGCGAGCGCATCGACCATGTCGGCGACGGTCACCAGCCCGGTGGAGAAGGCGTTGACCTCGGAGTCGGGGATTGTGTCGATGGTGGGCACTTCCGGGCCAGGTCGCTCCGTGGTGGCCTTGCAGTTCGCCGGGGGAACCAACATCGACCAGGCCGGCGCCAGCGTTTCCCTGGCCCTCGCCCGGATCGCCAAGGGGCTACCCACGACGGCCACCGCCCCTTCGATCATCAAGGCCAACCCCTCGGCCCTGCCGATGATGAACGTGGCGGTCTCCGGTCCGCTGGCCTCCTCCCAGCTCTACACCCTGGCCACCAACGTCGTCGCCCCGAGCCTCCAGCAGCTATCTGGGGTGGCCCAGGTGACCGTCGTGGGAGGCCGGGCGCCGGTGGTGAGCGTGGCCATCTCCCCGACCGAGCTTGCTGCCTACGGCCTGTCGGTCACCCAGGTCACCACGGCCCTCAAGGCCCAGAACGTGGCCGTCACCGGCGGCCTGGTCGTCGTCGGCAGCCAGGAGCTGCTGGCCCGGGCCCACGGCGGGTACACCTCCCTCTCCCAGCTGCAGTCCCTCCCCATCGCCTCCCGACCCGGTGGGGCGGTTCTCCTCGACCAGGTGGCCACCGTCTCCCAGGGACTGGCCCAGGCCACCTCAGCCTCCACCCTCAACGGGACGCCGGCAGTGGGGCTGGTCGTGACCGCCTCGTCCACGGCCAACTCGCTGACCGTCGACAACGAGGTACGCGCCGCTCTCGCTGCGCTCGGCCCGCAACTGCCCACCGGGGTGTCCACCACCATCACTGGTGACATCACCAACTACGTGCGGGCCGCCCTGACCAACGTCGAGCTCGACTTGTTCCTCGGCATCTTGTTCGCGGCGTTGGTCCTGGCGGTGTTCCTCCACCGCTTGGCCAACACGGTGATCGTGTTGCTCGCCATTCCCGTCTCCTTGGTCTCGACCTTCGCGGTGATGTACTTCCTCGGCTTCAGCCTGGACCTCATCTCGCTGATGGCGTTGTCGTTATTGATCGGGATCCTGGTGGACGACTCGATCGTGGTCCTCGAGAACATCCACCGGCACAAGGCGATGGGCAAAGACCCCGCCGTCGCCGCCGTCGACGGCAGGAGGGAGATCGGCGCCGCCGCTGTAGCCATAACCCTCACCGACGTGGTGGTGTTCGCCCCGGTGGCCTTCGTGTCGGGCAACGTCGGGCAGCTGTTCCGGGAGTTCGGGCTCACCATCGTGGCGGCCACGCTTTTCTCCCTGCTGGTCTCCTACACCCTGACGCCGATGCTCGCCTCTCGATGGGGCATCCGCCCGCGACCTCCCAAGTCCGTCGGGTCCCGCTTCGGCAACCGTTTCGACGCCGGATTCGATCGGGTCCGTGCCGGCTACCGGCGGGTGATCGGCTGGAGCCTCGGCCACCGCCTCGTCGTGGTCGGAGTGGCCCTGGCCGCAGTGGCAGGGTCGCTCGCCATCCTCGCCTCCGGGGTCCTGCCCACCACCTTCGTCCCGCCCGAGGACAACGGGGTGCTAACCATCAACGCCAAGCTCCCGGTCGGCACGCCGTTGCCGACCGCCCAGGCCACCTTCACCGGCCTGGCCCGACGCCTCCAGGGGCTCTCCGGGGTGACCGATGTCTTCCTGTCGGCCGGTTACGGGGCCGGGTCGGGCGCAGCCCACAACATCGGTCAGATTACCGTCGACCTCGCAGCGCGCGGCACCCGGCCGCCGATCAAGTCCTACGCCAAGCAGGTGGCGACCTTGGCCGCTCGCTACCCCGGCCTGGTGGCCCACGCCCACGTGCAGAGCCCCTTCATCGCCGGGGGAGCCCGGGCCGCTTCGGTCAGCATCGTCGGCCCCGACCTGACCGTGCTCGACGGGATCGCCAACCAGGTGGCGGCCGGCCTGGCCCACAACTCGGCGGTGGCCCAGGTGTCCACATCGGTGCCGACCCCGACCCCTGAACTGTCAATCCAGGTCGACCAGGCCCAGGCGGCCTACCTGGGGGTGTCCGCCACTACTATCGGCAACGCGGTCGCCGCCGCCCTCGGCGGGGTGACTGTCCCTCCACTGGTGGTCTCCTCCACCGCCCCGGCCCAGCCGATCATGGTGACCTACGGCGGCGGCGCCAGCCTTACCCCTGCCGAGCTCGGGGCGATCAGCGTGCCGAGCGCCCGAGGGGTCGTCCCGCTCTCGGCGGTGGCCAGCCTCACCGAGGCGGCCGGGCCCGGAACCATCACCCAGACCCACGGGCAGTACTCGGTGTCGGTGTCGGCGTCGAGCTCGAGTGGCAACTCCGGCCCCGCCACCGCCGCCATCCTCGCCGCCGCCCACGCCGTCGGGCTGCCGACGGGATACTCGATCAGCGTGGGTGGTCAGTCCGCCCAGCAGAGCCGGGCCTTCGGACCTCTCCTTCAAGCTCTCGGACTGTCGATCCTGCTCGTCTACATGCTCATGGCGGCGCTGTACGAGTCCCTGGTGGACCCCCTCGCGGTCCTTTTCGCCGTACCGCTGGCCGTCGTGGGAGCCCTGGTCGGGCTGTGGGTGGCCCACCTGCCCATCTCGATCTTTGCCCTCATCGCCATGATCATGCTCATCGGGCTGGTCTCGAAGAACTCGATCCTCCTCGTCGACTACGCCAAGACCCTGCGGCGGCGGGGGGCGGAACGGAACCAGGCCGTCATCGAGTCCGGTTCCACCCGTATCCGACCCATCCTCATGACCACCGCCACAATGGTCTTCGCCATGCTCCCACTGGCCTTCGGCACCGGCTCGGGTGCCAGCGAAAGGATGCCCGTCGGCGTCGTCCTCATCGGCGGCCTGCTCTCCTCCACCCTGCTCAGCCTGCTGGTGGTGCCGGTCCTCTACACCCTCTTCGACGACGGCGCAGCCAAGCTCGGAAGCTGGAGGCGGCGGGTCATTCCCCCCGGGTCGAACGGAGCCAACCCCCCCACGGGATCCATGGCTTCGAACGGATCCGCCAGCTCGAACGGAGCCGACAGCCCTGATGACGCAGTGGCGCCAGGCCGGGACACCGAGCCTCTGCCGGTCTCGCTGGGCGAGAGGGAGAAGAGCAGGTGAGTTCTGCCGAGTCGATCCCCCCGGGAGCGCCTGCAGGTCTGGCGATCGCATCGAGCCTGATTGAGCAGGCGGAGACTCTCTTCCTTTCCTTCCGGGTGATCCGCCGCCGGATCCTCGGTCGTCCCCTCGGGATGCAGTCGCTACCGCCGTCGTACCTCGAGTTGTTGAACCTGGTACGTCGCCAGCCCGGCATCCGGGTAGGGGAAGCGGCTCGGGCTCTCCGCCTGGCGTCCAACACCGTGAGCACTCTGGCCGGAGCGCTGTCGGGAGCTGGCCTGCTCGAGCGGCGCTCGGACGGCGGCGACCACCGGGTGGTGCGCTTCCACCTCACCGAGCGCGCCGGCGCCGAGCTGGCCGAATGGCGTGACCAACGGCTTGAGCTGCTGGCCGCGGCCCTCGCCCAGCTCGACGCCGAGGATCGGGCCCTGCTCAGCGCCGCCCTGCCGGCCTTGGGGCGCCTCGTCGGCGCCGTCCGCACGCAGACCAACGGCTCTGCGAGCCCTGCCGCCCCCTTTGGCACCGACCAGCCCGCCACCCCTACCAGTGGCTCCGCTCGCGGCGGTGCCACCCCCCAAGAGCAAAGGAAGGGTTAGAACGATGAGACGGCCAACCTCGACCAAGAACAGCTCCCGGGGCCGGGCACCCCGGGTGCGTTGGATCCTGGCGCTGGGCTCGCTCAGCGTCGCGGCGGCGGCATGCGGGTCGACCACCACCACGCCGGCCAGCAGCGCCACGACACCGACCACGGCCCACGCCAACCACACCGGTGCTCACCACCGGGGCAAGGGAGCCGTGCTCGGGGTGATCACGGCGCTTCCCTCTTCGGCGATCGACCTGAAGGTTCACGGCAAGGCGGAGACCGTCCTGCTGGCGCAGGCCACTACCTACCGTCAAGGCAAGACGACTATCGCTGGCTCGGCGCTGAAGACCGGTGAGCGGGTCCGGGTCGTCCTCACACCGGGGGCCGCCTCCCCTACGGCCCAGACCGTAGTGGTGCTGGGGGCGGCAACGGCCCACTCCGGCGCAGTGAGCGCCCTGAGCAGGACCGGGTTCGTGCTCACCTCGCCTTCGGGGAAGGCTACGACGGTTGTTACTTCGTCGGCCACGACCTATCGCGACCGGACCTCGGGCGGCAGCGCCCCGGCCCTACAGGACGGCGAAACCGTCCACGTGCTCGGGAAGACCGGACCAAACGGCTCCATCGCCGCCACCAAGGTCATCATCAAGGCAACCGGATAGAGCGGCGTGGACCCCCTCCTGACCGGCTCGCCGACGTCTTCAGGGCCTGCACCGGGGAGCCAGGTCGGACCGGCGACGTCCACCCGCCGACCCTGTTCCAGGCGGGACTGTGCACCTGACGGTGATTCTGGCCTGAACGCTGCGTGCCCCCGGGAGGATTCGAACCTCCGCCACCGGCTCCGGAGGCCGGTGCTCTATCCCCTGAGCTACGAGGGCGGGGAGAGACAAGCATAGCTGTCCGGCGTGGTGGCCGGCCCCCTGCCCTCCGGCGCCTACATTGACCGGATGGACAGCGTGGATGCCACTGTGCTGGTCGTCGACGACGACCCGGTGATCGTAGACCTCCTGCGCGTCAACTTCGAGATGGAGGGCTACAAGGTCATCTCCGCCGGCGACGGCGAGGAGGGCTTGGCGTTGGCCCGGCAGGAACACCCCGATGTCATCGTGCTCGACGTGATGATGCCCCGCCTCGATGGGCTAGGGATGGCCAGGCGGCTGCGCGAGGATCCTGACGGGCGGTCCACGCCGATCCTGCTGCTGTCCGCCAAGGCCCAGGCGAGCGACATAGCGGCCGGTATGGCGGTAGCGGATGGCTATGTCACCAAGCCCTTCGAGCCCCTGGAGCTGCTGGACAGGGTGGCGGCATTGTTGGCCAAACCGTGACCGGACCACTCGACATCTCCATGCTGCCCGAGCACGCAGAGGTGGGGAAAGGGGGCCGTCTGGCCATCGCGGGCGTCGACGTCCTCGCCCTGTGCGAGGAGCACGGGACCCCTTTGTTCATCTACGACGAGCAGCACATCCGCAACCGCTGCCGTGAGGCCGTAGCCGCCTTCGGGGGTGATGTCGCCTACGCATCCAAGGCCTTCTTTTGCAGCGAGATGGCACGCGTCGTCCACGCCGAGGGCATGCGAATCGACGTCTCGACCGGTGGTGAGCTGTACGTCGCCCTGCGGGCCGGGGTGGCGCCCGATCGGCTGGTCCTGCACGGCAACAACAAGTCCGACGCCGAGCTCTCCATGGCGCTAAAGGCTGGCGTCGGGCGGATCGTTGTCGACTCCTTCGACGAAATGGATCGCCTCGACCGGCTGTGCTCGGCATGCTCTGCTCGACCGGCTGTGCTGGTGCGTGTCACGCCGGGCGTGGAGGCCCACACCCACGAGTACGTGATGACCGGCCAGGACGACTCCAAGTTCGGCTTCGGCCTCGCCTCCGGCGCGGCCGAGGAGGCTGTCAGCCGCCTCGAGGGCGCGCAGGCGGGTCCCCGGCTGGTCGGCGTACACGTTCACATCGGCTCCCAGATCTTCGCGCTGGACTCCTACGCCAGGGCGATCGAGGCCATCGCCCCCTTTTTTTCCACCCTCGGAGTCGAAGAGCTGTGCATCGGCGGCGGGCTCGGCGTCGGCTACGTGGAGGGAGAGCCAACCCCGACCTTCGCAGCTTGGGCGGCCGTCGTGCGTGCCGCAGCCGCCGATGCCGGTATCCCCCCCGAGGTCTCCCTGAGCGCCGAGCCCGGCCGGGCCATCGTTGCCGCAGCGGCAATCACCTGCTACTCGGTCGGCACCGTCAAGGATCTTCCAGGCATCCGCACCTACGTCAGTGTCGACGGTGGAATGAGCGACAACCCCCGTCCGGTGCTCTATGGCAGCGGCTACGAGGCCTTCCTCCCCAGGGAAGCTGGGGCATTCAGGCCACGCACAGTCACCGTCGTGGGCAAGCACTGCGAGTCCGGCGACCTCGTCGTGCGCGATGCGGCCGTGCCAGAGGACCTGGTAGTAGGTGACGTACTAGCCACGCCGGTGACCGGCGCCTACGGGCACTCCATGGCGTCCAACTACAACAAGGTGCCGCGACCGGCGGTGGTGTGGGTGCGCGACGGGGCCGCCCGGGTGGTCGTGCGGCGCGAGACCTTCGAGGATCTGGTCGGGCGGGACCTGTAGGGAGGTTCGCCCGGATGGGAGGGATCGGGTGGCAAGAACTACCCTCGGGACCATGGAATCCGGAACCCGGCTGAGTGTCGGCCTGCTCGGCTGCGGCAACGTCGGGAGTGCCCTCGTGCGCCTGCTGGTCGACGATGCCGGTCGTATCGCCACCCGCACCGGGTTGCGCCTGGACGTGGTCGCGGTGGCCGTACGGAGCGCGGCGCGCGAGCGCGACGTAGACCTGCCCGACGGCGTGGTCACCACTGACGCCGCCTCGGTCGTAAGCCGCCCCGACATCGACCTCATCGTCGAGGTCATCGGCGGCATCGAGCCCGCTCGTACCTTGATCCTCGCTGCCTTGAAGGCCGGCAAGCCGGTCGTCACCGCCAACAAGGAGCTGATCGCCAACTGCGGCTCCGAGCTCTGGGAGGCTGCCGCTACCGCCGGCGTCGACCTGCTGTTCGAGGCCTCCGTCGCCGGGGCCATCCCGCTGATACGCCCGCTTCGGGAGTCCCTGGCGGGCGAGCGGATCCGTCGCGTCATGGGCATCGTGAACGGAACCACCAACTTCATCCTGAGCCGCATGAGTGAATCGGGGGCCAGTTACCACGATGCTCTGGCAGAAGCGCAGGGCCTGGGCTACGCGGAGCGCGATCCGACTGCTGACGTAGAGGGCTTCGACGCCGCAGCCAAGGCAGCGATCCTGGCCAATGTGGCGTTCGGGGCCCGCGTGGTTGCCGGTGATGTGTACCGCGAAGGGATCAGCTCGATCACTGCCGCGGACATTGCCGTGGCGCGCCGACTGGGCTACGCCCTCAAGCTGCTGGCCATCGTCGACCAAGAAGACGGTCCGGACGGTCCCGTGGCCGTGCGTGTCCACCCGGCGATGGTCCCGGTGACCCATCCGCTGGCAGCGGTGCGCGACTCGTTCAACGCCGTGTTCATCGAGGGCGACGCCGCCGGCCAGCTGATGCTGCTGGGCCGAGGGGCCGGCGGGATGCCGACCGCCAGCGCGGTGCTGGGAGACCTTCTCGATGCCGCCCACAACCTGACGGCTGGCGGAGCGGGGCGCACGGTAGCGCTGCACCATGTGGACCTAAGGCCCATCGACGACCTTACGTTGCCCTACTACCTCGATCTCCTCGTGGCGGACCGGCCCGGCGTGCTTCACGCCGTCTCAGGCGTTCTCGGTCACCACTCGGTGTCTGTGCGTTCGATGGAGCAGGAGGGAGTCGAGGGTGAAGGTGCTCGGTTGGTATTCGTCACCCACCCCGCACTCGAGCGGGACGTGCAGGCCTGCTTGCACGAGCTGCGTGGGTTGGACGTCGTGATCCGTATCGACGGCATGATCCGTGTCATCGGAGCGGCGTGATGGCCACCACTGGCTGGCGGGGTCTCATCGAGGAGTACCGGGCCCACCTACCTGTTTCTGCTTCGACGCCGGTAGTCACCCTTCATGAGGGCAACACCCCCCTCGTGCCCGCACCCCGCCTGTCGTCCCGGCTCGGAGCGTCAGTGTGGTTGAAGGTCGAGGGCCACAACCCGACCGGTTCGTTCAAGGACCGGGGGATGACGATGGCCATCTCCAAAGCCGTGGAGGAAGGCGCCAAGGCCGTCGTGTGTGGCTCGACGGGCAACACCTCTGCCTCTGCCGCTGCTTACGCAGCCCGCGCCGGCCTGGTCTGCGCAGTACTCATCCCCGACGGCTACATCGCCCTCGGCAAGCTGGCCCAGGCCCTGATCCACGGGGCCCGAGTCCTGCAGATAGCCGGCAACTTCGACGCCGCTCTCGACATCGTCCGGGAACTGGGCGACAAGGCGCCAGTCACCGTGGTCAACTCGATCAACCCCTACCGGATCGAGGGTCAAAAGACCGGGGCATTCGAGATCGTCGACGTCCTCGGCGACGCTCCGGACGTCCACTGCATCCCGGTGGGCAACGCTGGCAACATCACCGCCTACTGGAAAGGCTACCGGGAGTACCAGGACTCCGGCCGGTGCTCCAAGCTGCCGCGCATGTTCGGCTTCCAGGCAGCGGGGGCTGCACCGATCGTCAACGGGGCACCGGTCGACGAGCCCGAGACCATCGCTACTGCCATCCGGATCGGCCGACCGGCCTCCTGGTACGGCGCAACGTCGGCCGCCTCGGAGTCCGGTGGCGGGATCCACGCCGTGACCGACGAAGAGATCCTGGCCGCCTACCGCTATTTGGCCCAAGAGGAGTCGGTGTTCTGTGAGCCGGCGTCGGCGGCCTCGGTTGCCGGCCTCCTCAAGGTCGGGGCGCCGGCAGGATCGACCGTCGTCTGCGTCCTCACGGGCCATGGCCTCAAGGATCCCGACATAGCAATCGGCCAGATCGCGGTGCCGACCAAGGTGGATGCGGACTTCGGGGCAGTGCGAGCCGAGCTGGGCCTGTAGGACGTCCGGCAGGATCAATTTGCAGGGCAGCACCGTCTGGGCTCGGGGTCCTCGGCGGCGGATTTGGTGTTCTCGGAGGCGGGGCGATTGCCGCGACGGCGCTCGGCTCGCTACGATGTGGGGCACCGCCGCCTGACCGGGCCACCGGGTCCGGGGGCGTTACGTCCGGAAGCGGATCGCCGGCCGGCTCCGGGGAGGGCACTCGCTGCCAGTCGGGGCCGTCCGATTCTTCCTCCGGTAGTTCCCGATCCTCGGCCCCCCGCTGATCGTCACATCGGTCGCGCCGCCCTGCCGGCTGGTGACCGGCCCCCCCAAACCCCGTTGCATCCCTACGAGCGGAAGACATGAAGAGGTAGTCGATGAGCGAGCCGCAGCTCGAACGGTCGGTGCTCGAGAGCAAGGAGCGCGAGGAGCTCCTCGCTATCGCCAATGCCCTCGGCACCCGACCGACCAGCCGGGCCAAGAAGTCGGACCTGGTAACCGCCATTCTGCGGGCCACCGGCGTGGAGTCGGCCGACGAGGAGCCGGAGAGGCCGCGCCGCCCCCGGACCCGTCGCGCCGCGGGTTCCGCACCCGTCGAGGCCGGCGAGGCCTCGGGAGTTGCTTCGACGGGTGACGGCGTCGAGGGACAGGCGGACGCCGAGACGGGCACTGCGACCGCCGTGTCCCCGGGTTCTGGTTCCGCGCGGGCCGAGACCACTGGGTCCGCCAAGACGGCCAAGACGGCCAAGACCGCTGGGTCCACCGTGGCCGCCGGCACCGTCGAGGATGCGACCAGCGCCGTGGAGGCCGATCACAAGGGGGCAGTGTCGTCCGCCAACGGCATCCCGGAGCGGGTCGAAGCCACCGCCGGCCGGGCCGGCGGCCCGGTGCGCACCGCGGGGCGCTCGCAGCCGGGCTTCCAGGGAGCATCGCCGCGTGCCAATGGGACCAATGGCCATGGTGCTGGCAGCGGCCAATCGGCGAGCCCTCCGATGCTGGCCGGCTCTGCCGCTGCCTCATCGCAGTCGTCGTCGGCGCAGTCGTCGTCGGCTCAGTCGTCGTCGGCTCAGACGGCTCAGATCGCGCGGCCCGCTCAGTCGGCCGGCGGTGGCTCCGTGTCGGTTGGGTCCGCGGCGGCGACTGGCGGTGAGGCCGACAGCGACGGCGCCCGCTTCGACAACGAGAGCGGCGGTCGGCGCAACCGCCGCCGCCGCGGCCGCGATCGCAATGACCGCTCAGAGCGGGAGCTGCAGGGGCAGTCGCAGGCCAGCGAAACGCAGTACGCCGGAGAGCCGATCCCGGTCTCGGGCCTACTGGACCTTCGAGATGAGGGCTACGGATTTCTTCGCACCACCGGTTTCATCGCCGGGCACGAGGACGTGTACGTGTCCATCAGCCAGGTACGCCGGTTCTCGCTGCGCAAGGGCGACTTCCTCGATGGGGGCGCTCGGCCCGCCGGCAACAATGAGAAGTACCCGGCGTTACTACGTATCGACAGCATCAGCGGCCTCACACCTGACGAGGCTCGCAGCCGGCCCCGTTTCGACAGCCTGACGCCCCTGTTCCCTGACCAGAAGCTGGCGCTCGAGGTGCCGGGCGACTCGGCCAACACGACGGCACGCATCGTCGACCTCATCTCGCCGATCGGCAAGGGGCAGCGGGGGCTTATCGTCTCGCCTCCCAAGGCCGGCAAGACCACCGTCTTGAAGCAGATCGCTCACTCGATCGAGGCGAACAACCCCGACGTCCACCTCATGGTCCTCCTGGTCGACGAGCGGCCGGAGGAGGTCACTGACATGCGCCGCTCGGTCAAGGGTGAAGTCATCGCCTCTACCTTCGATCGCCCCTCCGAGGAGCACACGCAGGTCGCCGAGCTGGCGATCGAGCGGGCCAAGCGAATGGTGGAGCAGGGGCGGGACGTGGTGATCGTCCTCGACGGGATCACCCGGCTGGCGCGGGCTTACAACCTGGCTCAGCCGGCGACGGGCCGGGTCATGTCCGGCGGCATCGACACCGGAGCCCTGTACCCCCCCAAGAAGTTCTTCGGCGCTGCCCGGAATATCGAGGAGGGAGGATCGTTGACGATCCTGGCGACGGCGTTGGTGGAAACCGGGAGCAAGATGGACGAAGTGATCTTCGAGGAGTTCAAGGGCACCGGTAACATGGAGTTGCGGCTCGACCGCCGGCTCGCCGAGCGGCGGATATATCCGGCTATCGACGTCAACGGCTCGTCCACGCGCCACGAGGAGCTGCTCTTCGACCGAACCCAGCTCCAGCAGGTCTGGAAGTTGCGCAGAGCCCTCAACGCCCTTGCCGCCGAGGGCAGCAGCGCCGCCAGCCTGGAGTTGCTGATGGACAAGATCAAAGCCACCCGGAGCAACGACGAGTTTCTCGCAGAATTAGCAAAAAATCCGGCCACAGCTGTCTGAGCACTGACGGTGCGACCAGCTCCGGCCGGAGCGAAAGGAATCCGATGAAGACCGACATCCATCCCGATTACGTGACAGCCACAGTGACCTGCTCGTGTGGCAACACCTTCGCCACCCGCTCTACGAAGGACACCCTGCACACCGAGCTGTGCAACGAGTGCCATCCCTTCTACACGGGCAAGCAAAAGCTCGTGGACACCGGTGGTCGCGTCGAGCGTTTCGAGCGCCGCTACGGCCGGCGAGGCAAGAAGTAGCGGCTTCTTCCGAGTTGGACTGGGGTCGGTGCAGCCGATGGTGACATCGGATGACACCGGTCGCCTGTCCGACCTGCGCCAAGCCAAGGTGCGGGCACTCGTCGGTGACCACTGGCGCGTCGAGGGTCCCCCCGAGACAGGACACATCCCAGGTGGCGCAACCCTTTACGAGGGCAGCCTGGGCCGTGGTTGGGTCTTGCTCGATGACGGTGCCGTGTCCGGCTTCGGTGCCGCGCTGGCGTGGGCCCATCGACGTTCGTGCTCCCAACTTCACGTGCTCGTCGAGGACCGAGGGCGCGAGTCGTCGGGGATCGTGGCCAGGCGATCCGTCCTCTTCAACGACCCACCGACTGTGTGGCGCGTCGACCGCCGCAGCTTGCACCCAGCCGTGCCGGCTCCCGCTGTATCGGTCTCGGTGCCTTCCAACGCATCGGTCGACCAGGTGCCCACGGACGTACTCGACGGCCTGTCCGCCGAGATAGCCGCCCATGGTGCAATCCCGGTCATCGAGCACGGCACGCTCCACGGCGAGGTGCTCGGTCTGGAGGTGGTCCGCGTCGTCGCCGACGGTGACGGCGGCTGGCGGCTGTCGGTGGGGGTCGGACTCCACGATCGCCAAGCTCGAGAGGGGTTGCGACCGGACGAACCGGTCGGGCGCGCCCTCGAGGACACCGTCGCGCTGGTCCGGCAGTGGCGTACGGCGGCCGACCGGCGGCACCCGGCCAACATCATCGCCAGAGAGAGGCTGTTGCGCGCCGCAGTAATCGCCCATCCGGAGATGGCCGGGGCCGCCTCGTTGGCACCGGTTCCGTCCCCGCTTCCCACCGACGACCTCAGGGCGCCGGCACCCGCAGGGGCTCTGGGCTCGGACGGGAGAGGCGAAGCAGTTGTAGCAGTGTGCTCCGCGGGTGTCGATGTCGACCTCGTGCCCACCGCTGCCGATATCCGGTTACTGCATGCGCCCGACGCCCGGCTTGTCCTGGTAGTGCCCGAAGCTGACGCCTATCCGTTGACGCGGGAGCTCGCCGCCAGGCTGAGCAATCCAGCAGAGGTGCGCGAGGTAGGGCGCGACTGGCCTCGCCTAGTCGTCTGAGCGCATGACATGATGTTTCATGTCCGATGGCTGGCGAGCGGTCCCCGCCGGCAGTGCCGAGTTGGCCGGTACGATGAGCGCTCGTGTTGGATCGCCTCGCCGGCCTGGAATCGGAGTACGAGACCGTGCTCGTCCAGCTGTCGGACCCGGCGGTGATCGCGGACCAGCGGCGGCTGCGGGAGGCGTCCCGGCGGCATCGGGAGTTGGAGCCGGTGGTCTTGGCTTACCGTGATTACCGAGGAGTGCTGGCCGATATCGAGGCGGCCAAGGAACTGCTGGTGGACCTCGAGGCCACCGTCGTCTCGGGTGCGGCCGGCGAAGAGAAGTCCGCGGACCGGGCCATGTTGCGTGCAGAGGTCGGCGGGGGAGAGGCCCGCTTGGCCGAGCTCGACGAGCGTCTCAAGCTGCTGCTCCTACCCCGGGATCCCAACGACGGCAAGAGCGTGATCCTAGAGATTCGGGGAGCGGAGGGGGGGGAGGAGGCCAATCTCTTCGCGAAGGATCTCTATGAGATGTACTCCCGCTACACCGACCGCGTGGGCTTGAAGCTGGAGGGGATGGGAGCCGACCACTCCGACATGGGGGGCTTCAATCAGGTAACCGTGCTCGTGAAGGGTGACGAGGCGTGGTCGCGTCTCAAGTACGAGGGTGGTCCCCACCGCGTGCAGCGGGTGCCTGTTACCGAATCTCAAGGCCGGGTGCATACCTCGAGTGCGACCGTGACGGTGCTGCCCGAGGCCGAGGAGGTCGATGTACTGATTCAGGACAAGGACCTGAAGATAGATGTCTACCGCTCCACGGGCCCCGGCGGTCAGTCGGTCAACACAACCGACTCGGCGGTGCGGATCACTCACCTCCCGACCGGCACTGTCGTCGCGATGCAAGACGAGAAGAGCCAGATCCAAAACCGCGCCAAGGCAATGCAAGTTCTGCGGGCTCGGATCCTCAAGGCCGAGCAGGACCGCCAGGCTGCCGAACTGTCCGAGACGCGCCGCAGCCAGGTCGGTGGTGGCGGCCGTTCGGAGAAGATCCGCACCTATAACTACAAGGAGAACCGGGTCACCGACCACCGGATCGGCCTGACCCTCTACAAGCTGGACAAGGTCCTGATGGGAGACCTCGACGAGGTGGTCGACGCTCTGGCTGCCGATGAGCGCACTCGTCAGCTGGCCGGCGAGGGCGGCGGTAACTGATCACCTGGCGCGAGTTGTACGAGCGGGCATGCCGGGAGCTGAATTCGGACCAGGAGGCGCGGTGGCTGGTCGAGGAGGTCGCCTCCTCCCCTTGGTCCAGCGCCCTGGACGAGGTCGTGACGAAGCAGTCGGGCTCCCGTTTCGAGGAGATGCTACGGCGTCGCGGTGAAGGCGAACCGCTGCAGTACGTGCTGGGCCACTGGTCGTTCCGAGCACTCGACCTCATGGTTGACGACCGGGTGCTGATTCCTCGCCCCGAGACCGAAGGGGTCGTAGAGGTGGCCCTCCAGCTGCTCGATGACATCGCCGCCCCGGACCCGATCGCAGTCGACCTCGGGACGGGGTCTGGGGCCATCGCTCTCTCGCTGGCCAAGGAGCGCCGGATGGGCGAGGTCTGGGCAACCGACGATTCGGCAGGGGCGCTAGCGGTCGCCGGCGCCAACCTGGCCGGCGTCGGGGGGTGGGCCGCATCGCGAGTGCGCCTGGCGCGGGGCAGCTGGTGGGACGCGCTCCCTGATCACCTCCGGGGCCGGGTCACCCTGGCGGTGTCCAATCCTCCCTACATCTCTAATGGGGAGTGGGCCGGGCTCGACCTGGTAGTGCAGGCTTGGGAGCCCCTCAGTTCGCTGGTCGCGGGTCCGACTGGCCTGGAGGATGTAGCGAGGGTTGTGGCCGGCGCCCGGAGGTGGCTGGTCCCCTGCGGGGGCCTGGTGGTGGAGATCGCCCCCCACCAGGCTGACGAAGCAGCGGCCTTGGCTCGGGAGGTCGGTCTGGGAGCGGTGGATGTTCGGATCGACTTGGCCGGCCGGCCTCGCGCCCTCGTCGCTCGAGCTCCTCGAGGCTGAGCCGGCGCGGCGGGACGCGCAGGGCCCGGCGACGCACGGGGGTAGCGTCAGGGGGGTGGCAATCCTATCGGCCATCGGCTCTCCTCCGCCCGAGGCGGCGATCGCGTCGGCGGTGGCGGCGCTCAAGGCGGGGGACATCGTCGGGATGCCCACCGACACGGTGTACGGGCTCGCCGCTGACCCTTGGGAGACGGGTGCGGTCGACCGCCTGTTCCGGATCAAGGGTCGGCCGCGCGCCGTGGAGCTACCAGTATTGGTTGCCGGGGTCGAACAGGCGCTGGAGTTGGCGACTGCAGTGCCCATAGTGGCGCACCGGCTCATGGAGGAGCATTGGCCCGGCGCCTTGACCTTGGTCCTGCCCCGCCGCCCGGACCTCGTCGCAGACCTCGGGGAGGACGATGCCACCATCGGGGTTCGCTGCCCGGCCCACGCCGTGCCCCTCGCCGTGTGCCGGCGCCTGGGGCCCATCGCCTCGACGAGCGCCAACCTCCACGGCGCGCCGCCGGCGACTACGGCGACGGAGGTAGCGACCCTCCCCGGCCTGGACCTGGTCATCGACGGGGGGACCTGCGCGGGCCAGCCCTCGACCGTGGTCGACTGCACCGGTGCGGAGCCCAGGATCCTGCGCCAGGGAGCGGTAATCGTCGTCATTGGGGAGAGTTGACGAGGTAAGACTCGCCCTGAGACCGGGCACGGCCGGCGGCCCGCACGCGCGGGCCCCGGGGGCCCCGGACCTAGACTCGCGAGCCGTGCCCGACGATCTGCTCACTCAAGACCCCGAGGTAGCCGAGATCCTGGAGCGGGAGCTGGCCCGGCAAACCTCTGGCCTCCAACTCATCGCCTCGGAGAACTTCGCGTCGAGGGCCGTCATGGCCGCGACTGGGTCGGTCCTAACCAACAAGTACTCCGAGGGATACCCGGGTAAGCGCTACTACGGCGGGAATCGGATCATCGACGAGGTCGAGGAGCTGGCGCGGAAGCGGGTGTGCGAGCTGTTCGGCGCCGAGCACGCCAACGTCCAGCCCCACTCCGGGGCCAATGCCAACCTCGGGGTCTACCTGGCTCTCCTGGAGCCCGGGGACACTGTTCTCGGGCTGCGCCTGGATCAGGGAGGCCACCTGACCCACGGCTCTCCGGTCAACATCAGTGGCCGCTTCTACAAGTTCGTCTCCTACGGTTTGACCGACAGTGACGAGCGCATCGATCTGGAGGCACTGGCAGAGCTGGCCGAGCGTCACCGACCCAAGTTGATCGTGGCCGGCGCCACCGCCTACCCGAGGATCATCGACCCCGCTCCCTACCGGCAGATCGCCGACAGCGTCGGCGCCCTGTTCATGTTCGACGCAGCTCATGTCGCTGGTCTCATCGCCGGGGGGGCCCATCCCAATCCGGTGGGGGTCGCCGACGTGGTGACCTTCACCACTCACAAGACCCTGCGCGGGCCTCGCGGCGGCTGCATCCTCTCGCGGGCGGACCTGGGGCCTGCGATCGACAAGGCGATCTTCCCAGGCCTGCAGGGCGGCCCTCTGGAGCACGTCGTGGCCGCCAAGGCCGTGGCGTTCGGGGAAGCGGCCTGCCCCGAGTTTCGTGCCTATGCAGCCCAGATCGTCCGCAACGCGCAGGCGTTGGCCGCCGGCCTGGCCGGCGAGGGGTTCCGCATCGTCTCGGGTGGCACCGACAATCACCTCATGCTGGTCGACCTTCGGGCGTTCGATGCCGACCTGACCGGGAAGGCGGCCCAGGAGGCCCTCGACCGCGCTGGAATCACCCTCAACAAGAACACGGTGCCCGGCGACGTCAGGTCGCCGTTCGTGACCAGCGGCCTGCGCATTGGGACGCCGGCGGTGACGACGGCTGGGATGGCAGAGGAGGAGATGGCGGTGGTCGCCCGGCTGATCGCCCGGGTTCTCCGCTCGCCATCCGACGAGGGAACGATCAGCGGGGTGCGCGACGAGGTAGCGACGCTCTGCTCCAAGTTCTCCCCGTACCCGTAGGAGGGCGCGCCATCAATCAGTACCGCGACTACGTGATCGTCGCTGTGGTGGCCGCGGTGACGACCTGGCTGTCGACCTTTGTGGTCCGGCGGCTGACCACGCGCTTCTCGATCATCGTTGTCCCCGACGAGCGGCGGGTCCACGAGCGGCCGACCCCGACGGTCGGCGGGGCGGCCATGTACGTCGGTTTGCTGGCCGCTATGGCGACCGCCTCGCAGCTACAGGGACTCCGGGCCGTATTCAGGGGCAGCTCCGAGCCGATCGGCTTGGTCGTCGCGGCGACTGTCATCTTCGCCGTAGGGATGTTCGACGACCTGAGGGAAATGTCGCCGCCGGCGAAGATGTCCGGGCAGGTACTGGCCGGCACCGTCCTCTACTTCGCCGGCATAAGCATGCTCTTCTTCAAGGTCCCGCTGCTCGGCACCACCTTGAGTCTGTCCCCGGCGCTGGTTGCCATCATGACCGTGGTCTGGGTGGTGGGCATGGCCAACGCGGTGAATTTCATCGATGGCCTTGATGGCCTGGCGACGGGCATCGTGGCCATTGCCTCGCTGGCGTTCTTCCTCTACAGCCATCAGTTGGTCAAGATCGGGACCGTTACGGCTGAGAACTCCGGACCGCTCATAGCCGTGGTGGTGCTCGGGATGTGCGTCGGCTTCCTGCCCCACAACTTCCACCCGGCCCGGATCTTCATGGGTGACGCAGGAGCGATGCTGCTGGGACTGCTCATGGCGGCTACTACGATGTCGGTGGTTGGGCAGACGGGCAACGGCTTCAGTGGCCGGACCTACTTCTTCTACGCACCGATTTTCATACCGTTCTTCATCCTCGGTATTCCCATGCTGGATACCGCGTTCGCGATCGTGCGCAGGGCTGGTCGGCGCAGCGGCTTGGCTACCGCAGACAAGAGCCACCTGCACCACCGGCTCATGGCCCTCGGCCACGGCCAGACGCGCGCTGTGCTGATCCTCTGGAGCTGGACCGCGCTGTTGTCGGGCCTCGTGCTGTATCCGGCGCTCACCGACCACAACGTCTCTTACGTGCCGGCCGCGATCATCGTCCTCGGCGTGGCGCTCTACACCCTCTTCAGGCCGAGGGGGCGGCCCACCCGAACGGATGCCCCCGCCGAGCCGGCGGGCCGCGGCTCGCCATCGACCTGACCGGTCGTCATCGGGGCGATCGATCGAGTCGCCCGGTCAGATTTGCGCTCACGAGCCGTGCTTTCGTAGATTCGGGCACGTGTTGAAGAGCAGAGAGCGGCCCCCTCTGCGTCCGCGGGCAGGGCGCGGTCTGGGCGGGCGCGCGAAGATGGGGGATCGTGGATCAGGATTCCGGTCCCGGGATCATGGCCTACGCCGGGCTCGGGATGCTCAACGCGGTGTGCCTGTTGGGCGGCCTCGGTGTGGGCTGGTTTGTCGACGAAGCGCTCGGGACGCTACCCATCTTCATGATGGTGGGCTTGGTGGTCGGGATCGTCGTCGGTGTGCTGGCGACGCGGAGCGAATTGCGACGTCGCTTCTGACGGCGTCTGAGTCGGCGTTCCTCGGAGCGGTCTCCCGGTGATCCCGAACTTCCCGATCACTCAGGTAGATCGCATTGTGCGCCGGACCCTTCTCTCCTCGGGCGCGATCGGGGTGGCCGCGATCGTGGTCGCCATCGCCCTCGGCTACCCGCTCGTCGCTCCGGGGGTGGTGATCGGCCTGGTGATGGCGGTCGTCAACCACCGTGTTTTCCAGTCCTCCGCGATGCGGTTTATCGATACGGAGGGGGCGATCCAACGCAAGCCTTTTGCAGGCAGCGTCTTCCTCCGCCTCGGAGTTTGCACCGCCGTCGCAGTCGCCCTGCTCATCTGGATCCGCCCCGCAGGCTGGGGGGTCATAGGCGGCTTGGCGCTGTTCCAGGCCCTGATGTTGCTCAACTCCATCGTGGCCCTCATCGGCTACCAGAGAGGGGACGGGAGCGTCGGGGGTGCCTGAGATGCTCGCCAGCTTCCCGGCCAGTTTCCTGGCGGTCCCCCCCATCCCCGTCGGTAATCACGTCACGGGCGGCGGCCTCAACCTCGACACGATCTGGACAACGGCCGTGGCGTCGCTCGTCGTGCTCGGCATCGGTTTCTACGTGCGCCAGCGGGCCAGCTCGAGCAGTCCTAGCAAGATCCAGCTGGCATGGGAGTTCGTGGTCGGGGCCGTCGCCGGCCAGGTGGAGCAGTCCCTCGGGCCGAAGTATCGCCGGGT
>JAKBAM010000096.1:2748-4551 GCA_021809105.1 Actinomycetes bacterium | reverse complement strand
CGTCGACGTGCTCGTCCAGCGCGGGATCACCAATTTCACGCTGGACGTCCTCGGTCCCACCGACCATCACCCCGACTACTACATGCTCTGCCGCGAGAAGGCTCGCACCCTGGGTGTCGAGGACTACCTGAACTTCCGCGGCACCGTCAACGTCCGGGAGATGCTCGGGGAGTTCGATGTGCTCGTGCTGCCGAGCTACAACGAGGGCCAGCCGATCGTCGTGCTGGAGGCCATGACCGCTGGCATCCCGATCGTCGGCACGAACGTAGGCGGCATGTCGCAGCTCATCTCCGACCCCCTGACCACTCCGGGTGGCCGGACGTTCGGGCCGTGCGGGGTGCTCGTCAACCCCGACTACGTCGTGGGGATGGCGGACGCCCTGCAAGGTGTCATGGGCTCCCCGGCAGCGTACGCGGAGTTCTCCGAGCAGGCCAGGGGCCGGGTGGTCAACTTCTTCCAGATGGACGACGTCATGGGCTCCTACAACCGGCTGTACAAGGAGCTTGGCGGCCTGCCCGTCAACGGTCTCGACGACGACTCGACGTCGGAGGTCCTGATCGACCTCACCGACGCCGATACGGCGGCGCTACCCCTGCGGCCGCGAGGTGCCGGCCTCAAGTAGAAAACCCCGGATGTCGATGCCTCAGGGGTGACCAAGACCGCCGGTGTCCTTCGTTCGGCCGCGTTGCTGGGGCTGACAGCCGGGGCAGGTGTGGCGGGTGTGGTGACTGGGGCCTCCCCCGCGCTGGCCGCTGCGCCGGCGCAGGGCGTCCCTGCGCCCCTGGCGCAGGCTGCCCAGGCCCCGGTCGCAGCCCAGGCGGTGTGCCCGCAACAGTCGCTGCTGCCCGCCTACTTCTACCCGGGCGCGACCTGGCAGGCCGCTCTCAGCACCGCGGCGGCCGGGGCGTCGATCATCGTCAACCCCTCCAGCGGACCGGGTAGCACCTTCGACCCCAACTATGCCCAGGTGATCGATGCCGCCCGGGCCAAGGGCGCTCACCTGTGGGGTTACATCGACACCAAGTACACGACGGTCCCGATCAGCTCGCTCCAGACACAGATCGCGGACTACAGCGCCTGGTACGGGATCACCGACGTGTTCTTCGACGATGTGTCGAGCAGCGCCGCCGATCTCGGCTACTACCAGTCGGCCAGTCAGGCCGTGCGGACCGCCACGCCGGGTGCGTCGGTCATGCTCAATCCCGGCGACTACCCCGACGCCTCCTACGCCACCCTCGGTGACGTCATCAACGTGTTCGAGGGCAACTACCAGTCGTACCTGGCCGTGCAGCCACCGGCCTGGGCCGCAGCGCAGCCGGCCGGCATGCTCGCCAGCATGGTCTCGGCGGTTCCGGCCGCTCAGATGCCGTCGGTCCTGGCCCTGTCCCGCCAGCGTGGCACCGGGTACATCTACGTCACCGACCATGTCGACATCGCCACCCTCTACGAGCAGCTGCCTGCCTATTGGGACAGCGAGCTGCAAAACGTAACCGCCAGCTGCACGACCACGCCGCCGCCCACGGGTGGGACCACGCCGCCGCCCACGGGTGGGACCACGCCCCCGCCTACAGGTGGGACCACGCCGCCGCCTGCAGGGCCGGCGACGCCGCCGGCCACAGGTGGGATCACGCCGCCGCCTTCAGGTGGGACCACGCCGCCGGCGACGGCCGCCCCCTCGGGTGGTTATTGGATGACGACGGCGGATGGGGCGGTGTACGGGTTTGATGCTCCGGTGTTGGGCTCGGTGGCTGGGGTCCATCTGGCGAAGCCGGTGGTGGGGATCTCGTCGACGGCAGATGGTGG
>JAKBAM010000096.1:0-2738 GCA_021809105.1 Actinomycetes bacterium | reverse complement strand
CGGGTGGTTATTGGATGACGACGGCGGATGGGGCGGTGTACGGGTTTGATGCTCCGGTGTTGGGCTCGGTGGCTGGGGTCCATCTGGCGAAGCCGGTGGTGGGGATCTCGTCGACGGCAGATGGTGGCGGCTATCGGTTGGTGGCGGCTGATGGTGGGGTGTTCACGTTCGGTGATGCCAGTTTTTACGGGTCACTCGGGAATCAGCGGTTGAGCTCGCCGGTGGTGGGGGTGGCGGCGGACCGGGCGACGGGTGGTTATTGGATGACGACGGCGGATGGGGCGGTGTACGGGTTTGATGCTCCGGTGTTGGGCTCGGTGGCTGGGGTCCATCTGGCGAAGCCGGTGGTGGGGATCTCGTCGACGGCAGATGGTGGCGGCTATCGGTTGGTGGCGGCTGATGGTGGGGTGTTCACGTTCGGTGATGCCAGTTTTTACGGGTCACTCGGGAATCAGCGGTTGAGCTCGCCGGTGGTGGGCGCAGGAGCCTCCGGCTGACCTCCCGGGCGACCTCCGGCCGACCTGGCGGCACAAGCGAGGGACCCTTGTAGGGTCGACGAGATGTCCGCACATCACGGCGCCTGGGTGCGCTACGGCGACCCGCTGTCTGACCGCGAGATCGAGTTCGCGGCCGAGCACTACGCGGTGGCCATCCTGCAGCCCTGGGAGACCGAGGGGCTCGGGCGACTGAAAGCGGCCCGCCCCGACATGACCGTGCTCTGTTACAAATGCCTGTCGTCGTCGCGCAGCTACGAGCAAGGCCCGATCTACACCTCAGGGGTCAGCTACGAGGAGGCCGAGGAGTCGGGCGAGCACTGGTTCGCCCACCGCGCCAACGGGGAGCGGATCGAATGGGCGACCTATCGCGGTCACTGGCAGATGGCGGTATGGGAAGACCTGTACTGCGAGCGGTGGTCCGACAACGTCGCCGACGAGTTGGAGGGCTCGGGGTGGGACGGGGTCATGGCCGACAACGACGTGTTCGACGACTACTACGGCCTGCGCCCCCCGATCGAGGGCGGCCGCACCATGGCCGACCTGCGGCGCGCGCTCGACCGGCTCGTGTCCATCGCCGGCGCCCGCCTGAACACCATGGACAAGGTCTTGGTGCCGAACATCGCCGAGTCCCGGCGCGAGCGCGGCCGGTGGGCGCGCCACAGCGCCTACGGCGGGGGCTTCGAAGAGGTGTGGCTGGCCTACGGTCCCGACGACTACTTCGATCCGCAGACCTGCGTGGCTCAGGCGGCGGAGCTTCAGGGGCCCGGGGTACGGATCTTGCGCACGGCGTCGGACGGCACGGACAGCCACCGCAACTTCCTGTACGGGCTGGCGGCGATGTGGGTCTTCATGGGCGCCCAGCCCGGCGCCTTCACCGCCACCTCCCACGATGGCTACTCGGCCACGCCGTTCGTACCTGAGCTCGACGCCGATCTCGGCGAGCCGGTCGAGGAGGCGCGCCAGCGCGGCAACGGATGGTCACGGTCGTTCACCAACGGGTGGGCCGCCGTCAACCTCAACTCCAACCGGCGGCGCAAGGTGACCTACGACCTGCCGAAGGGGCTCCACGACATAGGCGGAGCCCCTGTCTCGGGCTCCCTGACCCTCGATCCCCACCACGGGGCCGTGTACATCCGGAGCTGACAGCAACGGAGCTGACAGCAACGGAGCTGACAGCAACGGGCCGGCCCCAAAGGGGCTACGGGGCTACCCGGACCCCGGGGATCACCGTGCCGCACAGCGGGTCGGCATTCGCCACCAGGTGGAACGTGGAGCCGGAGAACTTCGTGTAGTAACCGCAGCCGCCCACGCCGATGGGGGAGCCGGTGCGATCGGCGGGCGCGAAGCTGTGGGTGCCGAGCAGGCCGTCGGCATTGAAGCCCTGGAGCCCGTCGAGGGCGGTGGTTAGCGTCGCCCTGGTAGCGCTGGAGCCGGCCGCCTTGAGCGCATCGACGAGCATGGCGATCGCGGTGTACCCGTTGTACTCGGCGTAGGTGGGATCGCCGGCGACCCCGGCCTTGGTCAGCGCGCTCTGGAACCGGACGGTGGCGGCGGTGTGCATCTCCACCGGTTCGAACACCGTGGTGAAATAAGCACCTTGGGCCGCTTGAGTCGCTCCCGGGCCGGACGCCACCAGGTCGCCGCCGTAACCGTCGGGGAAGAGGGCGACCTTGGGATTGTCCCCGGCGTTGCGCAGTGCGGTCAGTAGAGCGAAGCTGGTGTTGGGGTCGGTAGTAGAGGTGAAGCCGTTGACCCCGGCCGCCTTCATCGCCAGCGCTTCGGGTGCCACATTGGTGCTGCCGAAGGGGAAGCTGGCGTTCAGGTAGCCGACCGTGAGGCCGTCAGCCTTCGATGACGCCGCGGCTGCCTTGGCCGCGTCGGCGGACGACGGGGAGATGCTGTAGCCGAGGGCCCCGATGACCGTCGCGCCCTCCATCTTGAAGAACTGGCCGTAGGCCGTCGAGACCGCCCCGTTGTCCAGCGCCCCCGAGACGCTGAACATGTTCTTGTCGACTGCCCACTCCGGGCCGTCCTCGGCTGCCCCGATCACGGGGACCGATTGCTGGAGCATGTAGTCCGCCGCGCCGAAGGTCAGGGCGGAGCAGGCGATCACTGTCAGGACGTGAGACTGCTGGATCATGCTCTGGGCGGCGCTCAGCGCCGCGGCGGGCGACGTCTGGGTGTCGCCCACCACGTAGTTGATCGTGTAACCCTGCTTTGCCGCTGCGACGGCTCCGGCCT
>JAKBAM010000095.1 GCA_021809105.1 Actinomycetes bacterium | reverse complement strand
GCTGGAAGACCGCTCTCGGCGTGTCGTTCAGCCAACCCACGGCGTAAGTTCGGATCCACTCCTCGACCTCGTCCTCGAACCCCGGCCCTGTTGAGCATGCGAACTGCTCGAGAAACGCAGCATCTCCGCCGTCCGGGCTGAAGGGCCGAGGGATCAACGCGCGGCAGAGGTGACGAGACGGTTTCGCTCGGCCAGTGTGAGCAGGTGAGGGCCGCCGGGCACTCGCTCGTTGACGTCGGCAGCCAAGTCGAAAGCAGCGCGCACCCAGAACGTCCCGTTGCCGTCGCCGAAGTCCTCGAAGTCGGTGACGACCGGGGTGTTCGCCCACTCGCTTGCGCTGCGGGGTAACGGGATGGAGACCGCATCGCCGCCGTCAGACACGACCAATTCCACCTTGCCCGGCTTCTCACGGACTCGGCCTACGAAGCTCTCGACCCCCAGCGCTGCCCCGAGGTCGAGTCGCGTCGACGCCGTGAGGGTCGCGAGGCGGGTGAGCGCACCGCCAGTGTCAGCGTCAAGCACCGTCGGGTCGGGGTCCGATCCACCACGCTCGGCGAGCCACTCGGCGACGAAATGCGCCGCTCGATGGGATGCCATCCGGTCGGCCGCGGCGTGGGCGATGGCCGCAGTCGCCTCGTCGCCCCTGCGGACCAGGCGGCACACGTCGAGCATCAACGCCGAGTACCACACGACCCGACCCTGAGCCCCGCGTTCCGACCGCGGCACGACGGTGATCGGCTGAGCACGAAGACCGCGCTCGCGAAGCGTTCGGAGGGCAGAGTCCGGGCGGAGGTTCCCACCAGGCCGGAGCACCGCTGCCAACTCGCCGGACGTCGTCAGCGGCCAGGGAAGGATCACCTCTCCAGGCTACCTACTGAATCTGCGTTTCGCAGGTTCAGAACGGCTGGCGAGCGGCCTGCTGGGCTCAGCTATGGGCGGACCAGACTCATCGACTCCACACTTGCGTCCTGGCTTCCTTCGCTCAAAACGCTCGCAGCCCTCCGCCGTGCAGCAGCCAACCAATCGCGACCCCATCGGCGTTACGGGCGGCCAACCCCACCGCCGACCACGACCTGCCGCGGATCCCCAGCCGGCGCCACCCACACCCTCATCTGTGAAGTCATCGTCAATGGAATACTGTGCTGCCGTGTCGTCAGCCTCGACCACGAAGGGGCACAGATCAACCGCTAGAAAATCGTTCACGACTTCCTCGTAGAGCTCACCCATCTCCATCGCTGCGATCAGATCCAGGACAACGGTGGCGCAGAACGAGAACGGGTACCGCTGCAACTCCACATGCTCGTAGGGGTAGGGATGGCCGATCTCGGCCCTCGATGAAGGAGGGCCAGAAACCCTACTTGAGCAGGGATCTTGCGATCACCACTCGCTGGATCTGGTTGGTCCCCTCGTAGATCTGGGTGATCTTGGCGTCGCGCATGAAGCGCTCGAGAGGGAAGCCCTTGGTGTATCCATTGCCTCCAAGGAGCTGGACCCCGTCGGTCGTGACCGACATGGCGGTGTCGCTGGCGAAAGCCTTGGCCATGGCGCCCGCGGCGGTGAGCTCGCCGTCAGGGTCACCCTCGTCGATGATGGCGCTGGCCCGGTAAGTGAGGGCTCGCGCCGCCTCGGTCTTCATGGCCATGTCGGCCAGCATGAACTGCAAACCCTGGAACTCGGCGATGGGCTTCCCGAAGGCCTGCCGCTGCTTCATATAGGCGCGCGCCTGGTCGATGGCGCCCTGCGCCAGGCCTACGGCCTGAGCTGCGATCGCACATCGGGTGCGGTCCAGGGTGTGCATGGCGATGAGGAAGCCCTGGCCCTCCTCTCCGATCAGGTTGGCGGCCGGCACTCTCACGTCGTCGAGGATGACCTCGGCGGTGGGGCTGCCCTTCATGCCCATCTTCTCCTCGGGTGGCCCAAACGTGAGGCCCATGTCACGCTCTACGAGGAAGGCCGATATGCCTCGCGCACCGGCGCCAGGATCGGTCTTGGCGAACACTACGTAGATGTCCGAGATGGTGGCGTTGGTGATCCAGTACTTCGACCCCGAGAGCACGTAGGAGTCTCCGTCCCGGCGGGCCCTGGCCTTCATGGCGGCCACGTCGCTGCCGGCGTCGGCCTCGGATAGGCAGTAGCTTCCCTGAGCCTGCCCGGAGGCGATGCGGGGCAGGTACGCCTGCTTCAGCTGCTCGGACGCCCAGTTGATGATCGGCGTGGTGGCCAGCCCGTTGACACCGAGGATCAGGCTCGTGGATCCACAGACCCGAGCCAGCTCCTCGACCATGATCGCCTGGGTGACGTGGTCGGCGCCGGCCCCGCCGTAGGCCTCGGGGATGCCGAGGGCGGGCAGCTCCATCTCGTTGCACGCCTTGAAGTTGTCCCACGGGAACTCGGCGGTGGCATCGACGTGCGCCGCGTTGGGGGCAATCTTGTCCTCGGCGAACTGCCGCACGGCGGCACGGAACGCCTTCTGCTCTTCCGAGAGCGTCATTGGTTGCATGTCCTACATTCTCCCACCCATGAGGCCCCATTAGGGTCCAACCCGTGCTCGCACTGTTGTTTCCAGGTCAAGGCTCGCAACGTCCCGGTATGGGCAGCCCTTGGCGGGACCACCCGTCATGGACCCTCGTGGAGGCGGTCTCGGACTCGACCGGCCGCGATGTCGGGGAGCTGCTCCTCGACGCCGATGCAGACACGCTGCGAGCCACCCGCAACGCCCAGTTGGCTGCGTACACCCTGAGCGCCGTGATACTCGATGCCACCCGCGCCGCCGGCGTGGACCTCTCCGCCACCGCAGCCACGGCCGGCCACAGCCTCGGCGAGTACACCGCTTTGCTGGCGGCGGGTGCCCTCGACCTGGCCGAAGGCGCCCGGCTGGTGGCGGCGCGGGGCGAGGCCATGCAGCACGCGGCCGAGGTAGGGCCCGGCACCATGGCCGCAGTGCTCGGCTTGGAGCCCGAGATGGTGGCCGAGGCCTGCCAGGGAGAGAGAGAAGCCTGGGTGGCCAACGACAACGCTCCGGGCCAGGTCGTCGTGGCCGGCACCGAGCAGGGCGTGGCGCGCGCCTCGGAGGCGGCCCGGAAGCTGGGCGCGAAGCGCGTGATGCCGTTGAGCGTCGGGGGCGCGTTCCACTCCCCCCTCATGGCTCCGGCCCAGGAGCTCCTCGACCGGGCCCTCTCCGCCGCGGCCTTTTCCCAACCGGTGTGGCCAGTCGTGGCCAACGTCGACGCAACCGCCCACACCTCAGGCTTCGAGCAGCTGCTTTCCGCTCAGCTGGTTTCGCCCGTACGGTGGCGGGAGTCCCTGCTGGCCCTGCGTGGCCTCGGCGTGGAGCGGACACTGGAGCTGGGCCCTGGCAGCGAGCTGTCCGGGATGGTCAAGCGCACCCTCGACGGGGTGGCGCGGGCCAACGTCGCCACTCCGGACGACCTGGCGCAGCTCAGCTGACCAGCTCGTCGCGCAGCTGGCGCTTGAGAATCTTGCCGGCCGGGTTGCGCGGCAAGGGCTCGGCGGAGAACCACACCTTCTTCGGGACCTTGAACCCGGCCAGATGGCGGCCCACGTGGGCTTGCAGCTCTGCCTCGGTCGCCGCCATGCCGGCGCGCAGCTGCACCACAGCCCCGACCTCCTCGCCGAGGACCTCGTGGGGGATACCGATGACGGCGGCATCAGAGACCGCAGGATGGTCGTAGAGCACTCCTTCGATCTCGACGCAGTAGATGTTCTCGCCCCCTCGGATGAGCATGTCCTTGGCTCGGTCGACTATGTAGACGAAGCCCTCGTCGTCGACTCGCGCCACATCGCCGGTGTGGACCCAGCCGTCGGTGAAGGTGGCCGCTGTCGCCTCAGGCTTGTGCCAGTAACCCTTGACGATGTTGGGGCCCTTGATCCACAGCTCGCCGGCCTCACCCACGGGAAGGTCATGGCCGAGCGGGTCCACCACCTTGACCTCGACCACCGGGACGGGTGGACCCACACTGTCGGGCTTGCGGACGTAGTCGTCGCCCTGGTTCATCGTCGACAACGACGACGTCTCGGTCATCCCGTACCCGTTGGAGGCCCCGCCTCCCGGGAACTGGGCCTTGATCCGCCTCACCAGGTCCGGCGGTGCCGGCGCCCCGCCGTAAGCGACGCTCTTCACGCTCGAGGTGTCGCGCGTGGCGAAGTCGGGATGGTCCAGGATCTGCATGGCCATGGCCGGCACCCCGCCGAAGATGGTTATGCGCTCACTTTCGATCAGCTCCAGGGCCCGGCCGGCGTCGAAGTGGTGGACCATCACCAGCTTGCCGCCGGCGAGGGTGTTGGTGACCAGTATGGAGTGGCAACCAGTGGCGTGGAAAAGCGGCACCGTGAGGAGATAGGCGTTCTGCCCGCCGCCGACCAGGTCCGTACCGGCTCGCAGCGCGCTGCGAGCAGCCACGTAGAACAAGCTGATGGCATTGGTACATATGTTGCGGTGCGTGCCGAGAGCGCCCTTCGGGCGGCCGGTGGTCCCCGAGGTGTAGAAGATCGTGGCGTCGTCGTCGGGCCCGAGCGCCATCTCCGGTAGGTCGATGCCG
>JAKBAM010000048.1:12079-21999 GCA_021809105.1 Actinomycetes bacterium | reverse complement strand
GATTCACCCGCCGCCATAAGTGCCAAGACGGTAGCGATCGGATCCTTCGAGGAAGCGACTGCCGGATTGTCGCTACCGTCTGACGCCCGGTTGACGGGTTTGCCCATCGCCTCTTCAATCTGTTTTTGCCAGACGCTCGAAGCGATGCCGATAGAAGGCGTTGAAATCGTCCTTTCGAAGCGATAGAGGGTCGATCGGTCTGACCCTCGGGGATGCCATTCGCCATACACCAGGCCCGCGGGAAGATGTGATAAATCTCGATCGCGTCTTCGTGGTAAGTGTGGATGTCGATCGTGGTCCCGGTCCGGAAGTCACGAGCTCCTTGCTTCATCTGAATAGCGTAGAGGCCCTTGTAAGCCGCGCTCTGCCGAGTTCGCAGGGAGACGAGCCGGGAGGCCTGGAACTGCGCCTCGGAGATTGTGCGGGGAAGATCATCACCCCCTTCGTGGCTACCCAGGAAGCCCCAGCTCGAAGCGTGGCTACCCCTGTGGCTACCTTGTTAGGACTGAATCTCACCTTGCAAGCCCGTGAGCAGGACTTTCGCAGTGCACTCGGCGGGATTCGAACCCACAACCTTCTGATCCGTAGTCAGATGCTCTATCCGTTGAGCTACGAGTGCCGGACAGCTTCGCCAGTCTAGTGGGCGGGAAGCAGAGCGGCCATCCTGGGGGGACCGCCTGGCCTCGGAGAGATCGCCGGCGCAGTAGCCTCGTCTACTGGGTGTGCCGGGAAGCCTGGTCGGCGTCTCTTCGTCAACCTCGGAGCCCCGTGAGCACAAGAAGGCAACCTCGCCGCCGGACCTGGGTCATCTGGCTGGCCGACGACCGGGCCGCCGGGATTGGATTGCTTCTGGCGGCCGTCGCGGCGCTGGCCTGGGCCAACTGGCCGAGCTCCGGTTACCAGCACTTCTGGACTTCCCGCCACGAACTGTTGCACCTGAGCCTGCGGGAGTGGGTCAACCAGGGGGTGCTCACGGCGTTTTTCGCCGTGGTCGGGCTGGAGATCCGGCGCGAGGTGATCTCCGGAGAGCTGCGTACCCTTCGGCGAGCAGCGATCCCGGTGGGAGCGGCCCTGGCGGGCATGGCCGTGCCGGCCGGGCTCTACGCCGCGGTCGTCGCAGGCGGGCCGGGGGCCCGGGCGTGGGGAATCCCGACCGCCACCGACGTCGCCTTCGCTGTAGCCGCTCTGGCCCTGGTGGGGAGGGTCGGCGCGAGGGCTCGGATGTTCCTGCTCACCTTGGCTGTCGCCGACGACCTGGTCGCGATCGTCGTGCTGGTCGCCGTCTACAACCAAGGCGTGAAGGTGGCGTGGCTCCTCGGGGGGGCGGGCTCTTTGGCCGTGCTTGTCGCGCTTTGGTGGACGAGGGCCCGGATCGGTCCGATCAGAGTGGCCTCGGCCGTCGCCGCCTGGTGGTCCATGCTGCACGCTGGCGTAGAGGCGTCGGTGGTTGGAGTCGCCCTGGGTGCCTGGGGCCCGCGTCGTCGATCGGATGGCGGAGGCCCGAACCCCAAAGTCCGTCTCTGGGAGGCGCGGCTCCAACCGGTGGTGAACGGTGTCGTCCTTCCGGTGTTCGCCCTGGCCAACATTGGCATCGCGCTCACCGGGCGCATCTTCGCCGACGCCCCGGCCGAACGCATCTTCTTCGCGGTGGTCGCCGCCCGAGTCCTCGGCAAGCCGGCCGGCATCCTCACCGGGACTGCGATCGCCCGGCGGGTCACACACCGCCGCGACCAGCCAAGGATGACCCGCCGCATCCTGCTCGGCACCGGAGCGGTCGCCGGCATCGGGTTCACCGTACCGCTGCTCATCATCGCCGCGGCGCTTCCTGTCGGCCCCGAGGCGTCCGCCGCGACGGCTGGGCTGCTCGCCGGGTCGGTGCTCTCCGTCGTGACGGCAGCTGTCGCGGTGCGCCTCCGGCTACGCGCGCCGTCGGCCGGCGCCGGAACCAAGGGAGAACAACCGGTGAAGAGACGGGGGTGAGGGACAGGGCGAGGCGAGGGACGGCCTAGGGTCGGGTGGTGCCCCGGATCCTGGTTACCAACGACGACGGCATCGGCTCAGCCGGCCTCCACAGTCTTGCCCGGGCCGCCACCAGCCTGGGCGATGTGGTGGTGGTAGCTCCCGACTCCGAGTATTCCGGGGCCGGCGCCGCGATCGGTCCCCTGCACCTGGTCCAGCCCGACGTCCACGAGGCCGCCATCGAGGGGATCGACGAAGCGTGGGCGGTGAGCGGACCACCGGCGCTGTGCGTGTACTACGCCCGGCTGGGCGCCTTCGATGGCGCGTTCGACCTCGTGCTCGCCGGCATCAATCCCGGCGCCAACGTCGGGCGTTCGGTGCAGCACTCCGGCACGGTCGGTGCAGCTCTGACAGCCATGAGCGGGGGGATCCCTGCCGTCGCCGTGAGCCAGTCGGTGCGAGGAGCCGCGGTCGAAGGCCAGGCGGTCGGTAACGGCCTGGACGGGCAGGAGTGGCAGACAGCGGCGACCGTCGGCGTTACCGTCGCGCGGGGCGTATTGGGGGGCCCCGTGGTGGCGGTCAACGTAAACGTTCCCAACCTCCCGCTGCGAGACCTGGCCGGTTGGCGTCCGACCGTCCTGGCCCCGGCGCCGAGCCGGGGCATCGGTGAAGTGCGCCTGTCACCGAAGGAAGGCGCCCCCGGGAGCTATTCGGTGAAGTTGAGCTGGGGTGAGGCACACGAGTTGCCCCCCGAATCCGATGGCGGCGCCGTCCGGCGAGGCCTGGTCTCGCTCAGTGTCTTGTCACCCGTGACGACCCTGGACCCGGCGCTGCCCATTCCGGGCGGGGACGCGCTGAACGGCTTGCTCGGGGCCGGCTGAATGTTCTCGGCACAGCGGGCCTGAACGTGCTGCCCGGCCCGACGGCACCCGGCGACTTTCCCGACCCCTTCGTCGTCGCCGTCCCCGGAGGATGGGGAGCGTTCGCGACCAACGCCCGAGGCCGCAATGTGCAGGTCCGCTTCAGCCCCGACCTGGCCATTTGGGAAGAGCGACCTGACGCCCTGCCGCAGGTCGCCAGCTGGTCCACACCGGGGTTCACCTGGTCCCCCGCTGTGACCGGCGGCGGCGACGGCTGGGTACTTTGGTACGCCGTCCGGGAGCCCTCCTCCGGGCGCCAGGCGATATCTGTCGCCCGCGCCGCCACCTGGGACGGCCCCTACATCGACACGACGGGGCACCCGACCATCTTCCAGCTGGATGACGGAGGGTCGATCGACCCGAGCATGTTCCGGGACCGGGACGGCACTTCCTACCTCCTCTGGAAGGCCGATGCCAACGCATTAGGCCGTCCCTCCAGCCTCTGGGGGGCGCCGCTGGCGGCCTCCCGCACGTCATTGGCAGCCGAGCCGGTGCGACTTCTCCTCCACGATCAGGCCTGGGAACAACCGCTCATCGAGGCTCCCAGCTTGTGGTCGGCCGGAGGGCGGTACTGGCTGGCGTACTCCGCCGGGTGGTGGGAGTCCGCTGGCTACGGGATGGGTCTGGCGGTCGCCGACGCACCACTCGGCCCGTTCACCAAGCTCACGAGGCGCCGGGCGTGGGTGAGCGGTGACGGGATGGCGTCGGGACCTGGAGGCCAAGAGGTATTCCTCGACAACTCCGGCGCCCTCCGCGTCGCCCTCCACGCCTGGACGCCGGGCCAGGTGGGGTACGCAGCCGGCGGCGCTCGGACGCTGCGAATCGGCCGGATCGGACAGATGCCCGCAGGCCCGCCGGCGGCTGATCGGCGTTGGTGGGAGATATGGAAGGAGGCCTCGCCGGCCACTCAGCTCCCGCCGATGACCTCGTAGCCGCCGAGGCAGCTGTCAGCGAGTCAGGGCGCTCTTCGGGGCTTGCGCGTAGAGCTCGCAGGCCCGCCAGCAGTACCACGCCACCACCGAGCGGTACGGCCGGTAGGGATCGCCCAAAGGCTCCAGTTCCTTGGCCGTCGGCATCGGGAGCTGCCAGGCCAAACCGAAGCCCTTGCGGACCCCTAGATCGCCGACTGGCCACACGTCCAGGCGGCGCAACTGGAACATGAGAAACATCTCCGCAGTCCATCGTCCGATACCGCGTACCGTCGTCAGCCTGGCGATCACTTCTGCGTCACCCTCCCGGCGCAGCCCCTCGGGATCGAGCACAACCGTGCCTTCGAGGACCTTTTCCGCCAGATCCTGGATGGAGGCTGCCTTGCTGGCCGACAGCCCGGCCCCTCTGAGGGTCTCGGCTGGAAGCGCCATTACTCGTTCGGGCACCACCCGGCCTTCGAGGATGGCTATCAGTCGGCCGTGAATAGCCGCGGCGGCACTCCCCGCCAGCTGCTGGTAGAGCACGCTTCGGACCAGGGCGGAAAACGGCGTCTCGAGTGGCGGCGTTACCACCGGGGGCCCAGCCTCGGCCACCAGTCGGGCCATGACCGGATCGGCTGCAGCCAGGCGGGCGGCTGCTCCCGCGTAACTCCGGGCAGGTCGCGACGCCGTTGGGCTGACGGGCATGGGCGGAGTCTGCCCTGACGCGCGCCTTACCGCACATCCTGGCGCCCCCGGGTCGACCGGCGCCACGTGGGACGAAACCCCCTAGCCTCATCCGGCCGGCGAGGTCGCCTTCGTCGTACCCCCTACCGGTCTAGTGGTGGTGGTCGTAGTCGGCGTCGGTGGGGCCGCCAGCTCGATCTGCAGGGTGCTGGTCACCGGCGGGGTGGTGCTGCCGGTCGGAGGTGTAATGGTTACGGTCAGGGTCGCCGGGGCGCCCGACGCTGGCACGATAGGTCCGATGGTGGTCGCCTGGCTGCTCCCCGGCGTGAGGCTGGCAAAGCCCCTCACCTGCGAGGTCTGGTTGGGGGCGGCGGGCGCCACCGAGGCGGTAACAGTGAGGTTCTTTTCCGGCTGGTTGCCGGTATCGGCCATGACCACGGTCACGGTAATGCCCCGGGCGGGGGCGAACTGCTGGACACCGTTGGTGGTGCCCACCGGTGGCGGGTTGGTGCTGACCGCCTGGATCGTTACCTGGTGGACCGGGGTGAGCGAGGTCCCACTGCGGAGGGAGACCAGGAATACTTGGAGCCCCGCCGGGTCCCAAACCGTCGGATCGGCAACCCATTGCGAGGCCGGCATGGTCACACCGACCGCCTTGGGCACACTGGTGGCGAAGAGCTGGTAGGCCCGGTCAGCGACAGCGAAATCCTGGCCCGCAGTGGCCAGAGCCTCGACGTTGGGGTCGGTGGCGGCAGTGGGGGCGGAGCCACTCAGAACCGACCTCACCGCCGTGGCCGCCGCCTGCGCCGCCTGCGCACGTACCAGCAGGCTGGCTTCGAGCAGGCCAGGCGAACCACCGAGACTCGCTGGCGTCTTCAAGGCCACCACGGACTGGTAATCGTGCTGCGCGGCGGTCGCCGCTTGGGTGAGCTGACCACTGATCGCAGTCGCCGACATACCGATCCCAGCAGTCCGGATCTGTGTGATCTCCCTTCCCTCGGTGGTCGAGGCGGCGATGACCGGCAAGACATCGTCGATCCAGGCCTGCCCGCTGAGCGTCTGGGCCTGGGCAGGCGATTGCGACTTGAGGGACGCGTCGATCAGCACCACCACGATGGTCACGATCAGGGTGGCGATCAACAGCAGCCGCCCTCCGCCCGAGCGGGATGAGGCGCGAGAGGCCAACTACTGTTGGTTTCCCGGGGATTCGCTTGATCTGAGACCGCGCACTTCGATGCCTCCTGGTGTTCGGCGGGCTGTAGGTTAGCGAGGCGACAGCGACGACGACCCGCGGCCCGCCGATCAGTCCAGGCCGGTGGTCAGGAGTTCGACGATGCGCGCGGTGTCGGCGAGGTCTTCGACGGTGGCGTCGGCACCCAAAGCAGCGAGCTCCCGGGCAGGGGTCCGCCCGGTGCCGACCAGCAGGCAGCGAGCGCCTCCCGCCCGGGCGCAGTCCAGGTCCCGCTCGCTATCACCGATGACCCAGACGTCGTCGGGGCCGAACCGGGCGCCGTAGGCCGTGGCTGCACGGGTCAAGGCGATGGGCACCAGCATCCGCCGGTCGGCGTGATCGCTCCCGTAGGCGCCGATCTCCAGGTCCAGCCAGCGCTCGAGGCCGAACGCCGCCAGCTTGACCACCGCGTTCGGGGCGATGTTGCCCGTCAGCACCGAGGAGAGGACGCGCCCGTCGCCGGCGAGAGCCTCGAGGAGCACCGTGACCCCTGGGCAGGGCCGACCCGCCACCCGCAGCTCCTCGGCGGCGGCGGCCATGCGGGTTTCGAGGTGAGCGACAATCGTAGGAACGTGGTGCTCCTCCTCGTCGATCTCCATCAGCGCCAGGTACTCGCTCACGATCTGCGGGTCGGTCTTACCGCTCATCCGGATCCGCGAGTCCGGGCGCATCCCCAAGGCATCCTCGAAAGCTTGGTCGAACACCAGCGCTCCGATCTCGCCGGCGCGCACCAAGGTCCCGTCGATGTCCCAGAGGAGCAGCCGGCGCAGCACCGGGACAACGTATCCAACCCGAGCGCGACTCCGGCCAGCCAGGGGGGTAGAAGGCGCGAGGCGGGAGACGCCCGCACGCACCCCGCTCTCGGAGGCGCGACAAATTGGAGGCACCGTGGCGATCGAGCCGGTCCGCATCACCGACAGCCCTGAGTGGCGGGCCCTCGCGGCCCACCACGCCACCCTGCGCGACGTCCATCTCCGGGACCTCTTCGGCGACGACCCGGGGCGAGGCGGGCGCCTCACCCTCGATGCCGTGGATCTCCACCTCGACTACTCGAAGAACCGGCTGACCGACGAAACCATCGAGCTGCTCGTGGCGGTGGTCGACAGGGCCGGCTTGCGGGAGCGAATCGACGCAATGTGGGCCGGTGAGCGGATCAACGTCACGGAGGACCGCCCTGTCCTACACGTTGCCCTGAGGGCGCCCCGAGGCGAGCGCATCGTCGTGGATGGTGTCAATGTCGTCGACGAGGTCCACCGGGTGCTCGACAAGATGTCGGCCTTTGCTGAGCGAGTCCGCTCCGGGGCATGGCGTGGCTACACCGGCAAGCGGATCCGCACCGTCGTCAACATTGGTATCGGGGGGTCCGACCTGGGGCCCGCCATGGCCCACGAGGCGCTCCTGGAGTTCAGCGACCGTGGCATGGGCTGCCGCTTCGTGTCCAACGTCGACGGCAACGACATCTGGGAGGCGACCCACGACCTGGACCCGGCCGAGACGCTGTTCATCATCAGCTCCAAGACTTTTACCACCCTGGAGACACTGACCAACGCCGGCTCGGCGCGCGACTGGCTACTCGCCGCGCTGGGCAACAACGCGGCCGTGGCCAAACACTTCGTCGCTGTGTCGACCAACACCGAGAAGGTCACGGAGTTCGGTATCGACGCCGACAACATGTTCGGCTTCTGGGACTGGGTCGGAGGGCGTTACTCCTTCGACTCGGCCATCGGCCTATCGCTGATGATCGCGGTGGGACCCCGCGCTTTCAGGGAGATGCTGGAAGGGTTCCACGCCATGGACACCCACTTCCGCACCGCACCGTTCTCGAAGAACTTGCCCGTCCTGCTCGGACTGATCAACGTCTGGTACAACGACCTCTTCGGCGCCGAGACCCACGCAGTGCTCCCCTACAGCCATTACCTGTCCCGTTTCCCGGCCTATCTGCAGCAGCTGGACATGGAATCCAACGGAAAGAGCGTCACCCTGGCCGGGGAACCTGTTGACCTGCCTACCGGGCCGATCGTGTGGGGCACTCCCGGGACCAACGGCCAGCACGCCTATTACCAGCTGATCCACCAGGGCACCCGGTTGATCCCCGCCGATTTCATCGGTTTCATCGATCCGGGGCACCACGTGGGCGCCCACCAGGATCTCCTCATGGCCAATTTCTTCGCCCAGACCGAGGCGTTGGCGTTCGGCAGGACCGCCGACCAGGTGCGAGCGGAAGGGGTACCCGAACGGCAGGTTCCTCACCGGACCTTCGCCGGCAACCATCCGACCAACACCATCCTGGCTGAGCGCCTCACGCCGCGAGTCCTAGGCGAGCTGGTCGCCGCCTACGAGCACTCGGTGCTCACACAAGGAGTTGTCTGGGGCATCAACTCCTTCGACCAGTGGGGTGTGGAGCTGGGCAAGGCCCTTGCTCAGCGGATCGTCACCCAGCTGGCGTCCGAGGCGACTCCGCTGGATCACGACAGCTCCACCAACGCCCTCATCCGGCGCTACCGGGCGGGGCGGGGACGGTAGATCAGCCGGCTAGAGGGTCCTCATCCGGCAGGCGCGTCCTCGGGCCGCTCGACGATGGCACGGACGCGCTCGAGGGTGGCGCGCATCCCTTGCTGGTTGGTCTTTCCCCGGGCCCTTCCGGCCAGTCGCCAGTAGATGCGGGTGAGCGGCGTGTCTGCCAGCTCGAACCACTCGGTCACCTCGGTGCCCGCTGCCGTGGGCTCCAAGTGGTATCCCCAAGTGTTGACCGTACGGCCCCCGGCGCCCACTGCGAACGCGAAGTCCCGCTCCGGGTCGCAGCGGGTGACAGTGCAGGTCGTCCAGTAAACCGGGCCGCGCCCGTTGCGCCGGACATGCCCTCGGAAGCGGGCGCCCACCGCAGGGCCGCTCGCCCCCTCCAGCCATTCGGCCTCGAAGGTCTCGGGGCTCAACTCTCCGATCCTGGTCACGTCCGACACCAACTCCCAGATCTGCCTCGGGGTCGCTGCCATGTCCACTGCTACGGAGCCTCGCACGGGGGACCAGGCTAGGGGCTGCCAGCCCTCTCTCGCCCGACCCCGGCCACTGCCGCCTCAGCTGGTGGAAGAAACGCGATCGTGGATGGGTCCGGTTCGGTCCTGGAGCGACCCGCCGTCACGACCCGTACGGGCCGCCAATATCTCCGCGCAAATGGCGAGGGCAATCTCGGGAGCAGAACGGCCCCCGAGGTCGAGGCCTATCGGTCGGTGGATGCGGCCCAGGCTGTCGGGGAGGACGCCCGCCTCCGTCAGACGCTCGATGCGGCGGCCCTGGGTGCTGCGGGATCCCATGGCCCCCACGTACGGCACTTGGCGATCCAACCCGGTGCGCAGCGCCGGCACGTCGACGTGGGGATCGTGGCTGAGCACCACGAGCGCCGCGGTCGCGCCAGCCCAATCGAGGGCCGCAGCCAGCGCATCAGCCGCCTCGACCGTCCGGGCATCCCAGCCGAGCAAGGCCGATTGGGCCACTAATGCGCTCACCAGGTCACCCGAGCCCACCACCACCACGCGGGGTGGCGGCACCCACGCCTCCACTAGCACGAGGCCGGCGTCGGACTCCAAGGACCGAGTGGCGGAGTGGCCCGCCGCCAGGACCGAGGCCGCGAACAACAGTGGATCGACCCGGCGCTCCACGCCCTCAGGTCGTGGCAAACCGGCGGCCTGTGGCGAACCGGCGGTGCCAGTAGCGTCTCGGGGACCACTCGCCGATGGAGCCAGGACGACGCTCTGCGCTCCGTCGGCCGCGGTCACCAGCGCGGCCGGCGCACGCGACGCCAGTGCCGACCACAGCGCCGAAGGAATGGCGCTGGCCGGCTGCAGCAGCACCGACGCCTGGCCACCACAGGACAGCCCGGCTTCGATCACAGCCTTGCCGTGGATCTCGACCGTCACCGTGCGAGTCGGCTCGCCAGAACGCAACAGGTCCTCGGCGGCCGATCGCACCTGGGCGGTCCCGGTGGCCCCCAGGATCGATCCGGCGATGGCGCCAGCCTCGTCCACCGCAAGCATCTCGTCGCCGGGCCAGGTGGAGAAGCCCTCGATGGCGACGACCCTGCCGACTGCGACGCGACGGCCATCCTCCAGCCAGGCACGGATCTGGTGGGCTATCTCCTGCACAGGCGGCTCCCGACTCCTTGCGTGGGCGTGGCCAGGCTACCGGGGTGTCGGACCGCTGGTCCTGGCCGCTGGTCCT
>JAKBAM010000048.1:0-11979 GCA_021809105.1 Actinomycetes bacterium | reverse complement strand
CCGCTGGTCCTGGCCGCTGGTCCTAGCCGGCGGTGACGACGAAGCGGGGGGAGGCCCCCAACAGCCGCTCCGGAAGTGGCAACCCGACCGCGGTAACCCACTCGATGTCGTGGAGGCGCTCCAGCCAGGGGTCCGGCCAGCCAGATGCCATCACGGCCTCCACGACTTGGGAGGGGGTGGTACCGCGGCCGAGGGGCAGCGCCGAGAGGAGCGCAGGATCGTACGCGGCGTGGTGGTCCGCTGACGCTCCTCGCGCCCGGCTAAGCATGGCGCGAGCCTTCGCACGCAGCGCCTCCGTGCGGTCGGCGCGTCCCCATACACCTTCGATGAGGACCAGCCGACCTTCGGGCGCCACCGCCCGCCATGCCCGGAGCGTGGCGGGCGGGTCGGGAAGGGTCCAGAGCAGGTGGCGCTCCATGACGGCGTCGAAGGGTCCGGGTGGGGGCGACTCAGCCGGAGCCTCCACCACATCCACGCCCAAACCTCCCGCCGCGGCCCGCTCACGCAGCTTGTCCAGCATGCGCGGCGAGATGTCGAGTGCAGTGACCTTGTGGCCCAGGCGGGCGGCGATGAGGCTCAGGAAGCCGGTTCCCGCCCCGCAGTCCAGGACCCTGGCCGGGGGGGGCGGGAGGAGGCGGGCCAAAGCAGCCGACCAGGCGGCGACCTCGCCGGGTGACGTGGGGCGGTGGGACGGGGCCTGGTCGTAAGTCGCAGCGTCTTCGTCCCAGTAGCGACGGATCTGATCGGCGATGTCCATCGCCGTGGACGCTACCTCGGCAGGAGCGGAATGACGGGGAGGACGACCCGCTTCCAAGTGGCGTTCAGCACACCGGCAAAGGAGGCGTACCAGGCGGCCGCCGCGGTCACGATGCCGACATACCCGCCGGCCTTGGTGATGCCGGTCGATTGGTCCAACGCCCCGATGGTCAGGAGGAGGAAGGTGATGGTCAGGGTCAGGAATACGGCGACGACCGCCACGCTGACTCGCAGGGACGCCACCAGCATGTAAGCCGTGAAGATGGTCCAGCACAGGAGGAACAGCCCCGTCGCCTTGTAGGCGTCGGTGGTTGGCAGGCTCCCTGCAACGAACTTGACATAGGCGGCGTAGGCCAGCCAGAACGCCCCGAAGCTGGAGAAGGCGAGGGCCCCGAAGGTATTGCGATTCTTGAACTCCCACATCCCCGCGGCGAACTGGCCGATGCCACCGTAGAAAAGGGCCAGCGGCAGGACGACAGCCTGCAGCTTCGGGTCCTTGATGATCGCGGCGTTGAACACCGAGAGCACGAAGGTCGTCATGGCAAAGCCCGCCAAGCCGAGCGGGGCCGGGTCGGCGACAGCCAGCAGCGGTGGATCCACCACCTGCTCCTGACGCGGTGACGTGGTGGTGGCCATGGCTCGCTCACTCCGATCCCCCGGTTCCCCCCGAGTTGCACCTTGTATACCCCCTGGCGGCCTCGCTATCAAGGATCCGCTGGCACCGCCGTAGAAGGGAACCTCACCTCCTACGGTGGATCCATGGCTGTCGAGATAGGGCGTCGTGAGTTCGAGGACCTCGTGGCCGATGCGCTCGACAGCATTCCCGAGCACCTCGGCAACCGGATGGACAACGTTGCGGTCACGGTTGCCCAGTGGCCGACGCCGCGCCAGCTGGGTCCCGGGTCGCCTGGGCGGACGCTGCTCGGACTGTACGAAGGCGTGGACCTGACCCGCCGATCCCCGCTGTCCTACGGCGCCACCATGCCGGACCGGATCACGATCTTCCAGGGACCGATCAGCGCTCTGGCGCGCGACCAGGCCGACTTGTCGGCCCTGGTACGCACCACTGTCATCCACGAGGTGGCCCACCACTTCGGGATCTCCGACGCCCGACTAGCGGAGTTGGGCTGGGCGTAATGCCACCTCTCAGCCCGCCCAGGCCCGACCGATTCGATCCGCTTCCGCTGTGCCCTGGCGGACCCCGGCCTCGTAGGCCGCTGGAGCGCGCGTGAAATCCATCAGGTTGAGGCCCCACTCGCTGACCTCCAGGAACTCCTCTCCAGGCGTCACTGTCGCCACCTCGGATCCACTCGTACGCAGGCCCTCGAGTTGGTTGCGAGACGCCGCCAGGACGGCATCGAGCGCCGGATCCTCGAATCCTTCCGGTAGCGCGAGTAAAGTGCACGAGACGGCGACCACGATGTCGTGGCCGGCTGCGACGTCGGCGTTGAGCATGTCCCGCACACCGCCGTCCATGTACCGGGCGCCGTCGATGGTCACCGGCGGGTAGACGGTCGGCACGGCGCAGCTCGAAGCGACGGCTCGGTCCAGGTCTACTCCTGCCGACTGGTCCCACAGCCGGAAGGCGCCGGTCGCGGTATCGACGGCGGTGCATGCGAAGCGCTCCGGCCAAGCTCCGCCCGCCATGACCGCAAAAAGCTCCAAGTACTCCTGCTCCGATATCGTCCCAGCATCCAAGGCCATCCGGCCAACTCGCGCCCGGGTCTCCGCGGTCGCCCCCCCCGCAGCGACAGCCTCGGCCATGATCGCCGTCAGCTGCTGCAAACCTTCCACAGCGGCACGGTTGGCCTCGGGGGTCACCTCCCCCGTCGCCCCTGCGAGCAACTCCACCGCGGTCGAGAGATCTGCGCCACCAGCCAGCCGTGAGCCGACGACCGAGCCGGCCGAAGTGCCCACGATCAGGTCGGCGCCGACCATGTGGACACCCTTCGCGGCCAGCCCGACGAGCAGGCCGGCCTCCCAGCCGATCCCGACGGGACCGCCTCCACCCAGCACCAGAGCACGTGACATGCCCGGACCCTACCCGCATGCCGGCGCGGCGCCTCCGAACCAACTACCGCGGCAGCCCGAGAAGCCAGCGGAGCGGCTCGATCTGCAGGAGCGTCCCTCGGGCAAGGAGGAGGGTATCCAGGTACCAGCGCTGTTATCAGGGTATAAAACTGCTTGTACCAGGGTCTATAAGAGTGCACACTGCGCATATGGGAGATCATGATCTTGGGATCGTCTTCGATGCTCCCGACATCGTCGACGTGGCGTGGAGAGGTGTTCCGCGCCGCCCACTGCTGGCCGAGGGCTGCTCACCGCCGGGTGAAGAGGGCGCAGGCGGCCGGAGGGCAGACCCGTTAACAGATCTCCCGGTCGAAGTGCCGGAGAGCCCCGAGGCGCGCCGGATGACCCTGGCTCGTTTCTTGCGGGCGCGGCGCGAGGCCACCCCCCCGGAAGCTGTCGGCCTCCACTGCACGCAACGTCGCCGCACGCCGGGGCTGCGTCGAGAGGAGGTGGCCCGAGCGTCGGGTATCAGCGTCACCTGGTACACATGGCTCGAGCAGGGACGACCCATCAGCGTCTCACCGACGGTGCTCGACGCCGTGGCGCGTGCCCTGGCCCTCGACGCCGGCGAGCGCCAAGACATGCGAGCCCTCGCGGGGATGCCACCCGACCGCGAGGTATCTCCGATCCCGCTCGAGGTAGTGCCCTCACCACTGGTCGTGGCCATCGTGGAGCAGCTGGATCCATGGCCGGCGTGGCTACTGGACCCGTGGCTCGAGGTCCTCGCATGCAACCGCGCCGGCCACCACCTGGTGGCACGCCTCAGCGGCGCGGCCGGTCCGTCTGACCCGCCGTCGACCGGCGCCAACCTCCTGCGGCTCCTGTGCACCGATCCGTCATGGAGGAGCGCCTTCCCCGAGTGGGACCGAGTGCTCGACACCGCCGTCGCCCGGCTGCGGGCCGGGTTGGCCGGAGTGCCGGGAGGCTCTCGCGCCAGCCGGACCTTCGTCGAGCGCTTGGCCGCGGACTCTTCGGAGTTCGCCAGGCGCTGGCATGGTAGCTACGGAGGTCCGGTGGAGAGCCGAGTACTGGTTGCGGCTGAGGCCGTTGGGTTCCTTCGCCTGGAGATGGTCAGCCTTTGGACGGCCCCTGGGCGGGCAGCACGACTTGTTGTGGCCGCCCCCAAAGATCCGGCGACCGCCCACCGCCTGAGAGCTCTGGCCACCGCAGAGAACGTCGGGGCCTGAGGGTGAGCAAACCATGACCATCAGCGCCAGGTTTCACGTGGCACCCGCGTGTCAGGTAAGCGGTACAGCGAAGGCCACGACATTGTCCGCGTAATGACCGGTGGCCGCGTCGAAGGCGCCCCCGCAAGTGACGAGGGCCAACCGCCCTTGCACCTGGCCACTGAAAATGCTTGCCCAAGGCAGTGCGACCTTTGCGTACTCGCGGGTGCCGGTGACGGTGAACCGCTGAGGCCCACCGGCGCCGATCAAGGTCAGGACGTCGCCTGGCACTAGTTGGCCTAGGTGCGCGAAGGCGCCCGGCGTTCCGCCGTAGTTGATGTGGCTGTCGAGAACGGCGGTGCCGGCGGTTGCCCCGGGCAGGGGGCCGGCTGCCCACCAGCCGACTGTGGTGGGATCCCTGGGCACGCCGAGAGCGCCGGTGGTGCCCACGCTCTCAGGGAGGATGGAAGTGTCGACTCCGAGCGCTGGGATAGAAATCCGCTCTGGACGCATCCCAGCCGCCGCACCCACTGGGACGGAGGAGCTTGCCTGACCGGGGGCCGTGCCCGGCGCCCCCCGGTCAGGCTGTGCCACTCCGCTGAAGGCGCTCAGAGTGGATCGCACAGGCGGGCCCACCGGCACCGTGCCTGAGCGGACCGACTGAGAGAGATGCAAACTGGTGATGCCAGAGCCAGCGATCGGGGCCACGGCAAAGAGCGTCGCCATCGCGAGTGCTGTCGTCCTCCGGCGATCCGACGACGGGCGCCGGATGGCAGCGCAGCGCCGGGTCGGGCGTGCCCCGTTCCGGTCAAGGGCCGACTGCGGATGGGAGGCTGGGCGTCGGCGCAGGAGGGCTCCGGCCGTAAGCGCCGGAATCCCGAAGGCTAGGGCCACGCCACCGCCATTGCCCGGCCACGGCGGGCTCGAGATAGGACCCAGGCCGGCTTCGACCGCCTGAGGCAGTCGCGAACCGACGGGTGGGGTGGTGGCAGCGGCGGGGACCGGGGACCCGGTGCTCATGGTGCCACTACTGGTACTTGTGTAGGTGCAGGCAGTCGAAGGCGGGCTGACGCCCGGAGGACAAACCCAGCCCGCGACTGGAGCGCTGGCGGCAACCAGCGAATCGAGGCGCATCTCTGGAGCACTGGAAGACCCTGCGAGGGACGAACCCGTGGACGCCCCGTGGCCCGAGTAGCGAGCCGCCAACAACGGCCCGGAAGCGCCCGAGACCACAGCGTGCACCGCGGCCACAGATGCCCGCGCCGTCAGGGCCGGAGGCGCCTCGTCTGAGGTGGGTGGGTGCACGACGCTCGCTACTCGAGTTGCAGTGGAGGTTCTCACCGTTGCCGGCGGCGCCGGCCGTGGAACCGGCGGGACGTGCGGCACCGGTAGTGGAACCGGCGGGACGTGCGGCACCGGTAGTGGAACCGGCGGGACGTGCGGCACCCGCGGGCCGTGCGGCACCCGCCGCACGGGTGGTGAGTCCGGCGGCACCGGAGGTGGCACGCTTGGACCCGGAACAATCGTGACAGGCACTATCGCCACCCTGACCCGCCGGGCGGCCGCAGGCCCCGCACTGGGTGCGGAGGCGGAGGGGGACTCGGGGACCGCTGCAGAAGCCACTCGGGCACCGGCGCCCAGGCCCACAACCGCGGCGGCGAGCGACGCCAGAACCACCCGGGCGACGGCGCGACGACCACAGGCGCCGGGAGGCTTCGAGTCAAGACCGGGCATTCAGGCTAGAAGGTACTCCTTGCGCCGACCTGTCCACCATCTTTCCTGATGGCCCTCACCCGGTGCCCTGGATCGCAAACGCGGCAGCACCCTTCCTTTCTAGGCACTCCGAGTGCCCTCTACGACCCGTAGTGCAAGGAATTCCTAGCGGCCTAGCCACCGCTGCCGGTCGCAGCCAGCCCCTGGGCGCTGGCAACGATCGCCGTAGCGTCGATGACTCCTCCGGCGCCGGCACTACCCCGGACAACCACGGTGTCTCCGACCTGCAGGTTGCCGGTACCGCCCTTGCTGGATCGGGTGATCGTGGTCGATGCTCCGATCTGGACCTTGTCGATGGCGCCGGACGCCGCGTCGCTTACAGAAACAGTGTCGCCTGCGACATCGATGACCGTGCCCCGAGTGAGACCGGCGCCACCCAGACCGACGCCACCCGCACCAGCAGCGCCTGCGCCGGCACGGCCGAATCCGCCGGCGCGCAGCCTCGCCGCCAGGGCTCCGACCGCCGGCGACGTGGTGGTGCCGTTGTGCTTCTGCACGACGGCACCGGTCCAGAACCCGGCGGCCACCAAGCCCAAAGCGAGCAGGATGACGGTCGGTACCCGCAGGCGCATCCCCGGCGCCGCGGGGCTGGCCATCCAGTCCTCTTCGTCCTCGTCGGGGATAGCAAGGACGGCATTCGACGCTGCTGTGGGGACCGCCACCCAACCGCCAGTGACGGCCGGCTGCTCTGCAGTTCGTACCGGATCAACAGCCGGCACCGGCTGCGTGTACTCGTGTTCCACGTCATCCTCCACTTGTCGACCCGTTTCCCGGCCCCAGTCGGTCACTCGTAGCGAAGAGCGTCGATTGGGCGCATCGACGCCGCCCGATTGGCGGGATAGAAGCCGAAAAAGACACCAACCGCGACAGCCACGCCGAACGCCTCGACGATCGACTGCCAAGACAAGACCGGCTGGACGCCGATGATCTTGAAGTGGCTGCCCACCACGCCGACGATCACGCCGACCACCCCTCCGATCAGTGACAAAATGACCGCCTCGGTGAGGAACTGCCCGAGGATCGCCGACTTCGGCGCCCCGATAGCCTTCCGGATTCCGATCTCGCGAGTCCGCTCGGTGACGGTCACCAACATGATGTTCATGATCCCGATGCCACCTACGAGCAGCGAGATGGCCGCCACGGCGCCCAAGAGCACGGTGAAAGTCTGGTTGGTCGACTGCGACGTACTCAGCAAGCTTCCCTCGTTCAAGAACCGGAAAGGCAGTGCCGACACCGTGGTGTGGTTGGCACCGGCCAGCACGGAGGCGACCTCCGACTCCGCGGCGTTGATGTCCCCCGCCGACTGCGACTGCACGATCAGCTCCGAGAACGAGGCCGAGTACCCGGTCAACCGATCCTCCGCCGTCGTGTAAGGAATGATGGCAACTGCGTTGGGGTCGTTGGCTCCTGTCGTGCCCTTCGTCGCCAGCACGCCGATGATCTGGACCTGGGCCGAGCCGAGGGAGATCACCGATCCGATGGGGTTGCTACCGGGACTAAACAGATCGCTGATCAGCGTCTGGCCCACGACAGCCACACGGGCGTGTTGGGTGATGTCGGCAGAGGTCAAGTTGCGCCCCGCCTGTACCTGGAAGTCGGAGGCGCCGGTATAGGTCGGGGTGGTGCCGGTGACAGTCATGGTCGAGGTGGCCGAGCCGTTGGTGGCTGTTACCGAGGTGCTGATGACGGGCGAGACGGTCAGGACGTCGGGGGCCTCGTTCTTGTCCTGGAGTAGCGAGACGTCCGCCGCCGTGAGGGTCGCCGCCCGGCTTTGCGTGCCGGTGGTGGCGGGCCCCCTGCCGAACCTGCCGGTCCCGAGGACGGTGATGGTGTTCGTACCGAGGGCCTTGATCCGATTTTGCACTGCCTGCGACGAGCCGGTGCCGACTGCCACGAGGATTATCACGGCACCAACACCGATGAGGATGCCGAGGACTGTGAGCGATGACCGCAGCTTGTTGGCGTTGAGGCCGCGTAGAGCGATGCGGATGTTCTCCAACCAGCTCATACCGCACCCATGCGCGTGTCCTCGCCCATGTTCGAGGCATGGAGGTGCTCGCCCGCCGTCGACTCGTCACTCAGCACCGAGCCATCGCGTAGGCGCACGATGCGGCGCGTGAGCTCGGCGACCTCGGGCTCGTGGGTGATGAGCACCACGGTGCGCCCTGCGTCGTTGAGCCGGGCGAAGATATCCATGATCTCGTGGGTTGATCTGCTGTCCAGGTTGCCGGTCGGCTCATCGGCCAGCACCAGGGAGGGGTTGGTGGCGATAGCCCGAGCTACCGCCGCCCGCTGCTGCTGGCCCCCAGAGAGCTCGCTCGGCAGGTGGTGCGCGCGGTCAGCCAGCCCAACCTCCTCCAGTGCGAACATGGCACGGGCCCGACGCTCCTTGGGAGAGACGCCCGCATACGCCAGCGGCATCTCCACGTTCGCCACCGCGCTGGTCCGCGGGATGAGGTTGAACGATTGGAACACAAAGCCGATCTTGCGGTTGCGGACCCGGGCCAGGACGCTCTCGTCCAGCCGGCGGACGTCCACGCCGTCGAGGAGGTACCGACCCGACGACGGGGTGTCGAGACACCCGAGGATGTTCATCATCGTCGACTTTCCCGAGCCGGAAGCCCCCATGACCGCCAGTAGCTCGCCGCCCACCACATCGAGGGACACTCCTGTCAGGGCGGTGACTTCGATGTCGCCCATCCGGTAGACCTTCGTAATCCGGCGGAGGGAGATGACCGGGCGCAAACCACGGAGAACGGGGTTGGCCGACGGCGAGGCCACCGCCGCCGAGGCAGGGCCGGCGCTCCCGGCACGATCCTCGCGCCTGCTCATCCGGCCCCGAGCCCGCCAGCCCGTGCAAAGCCGCCCCCGCCCCCGAGGCCTCCCACCCCGCCGCCGGTCAGTGCCCCGCCAAGGCGCGCTCCACCCGTGGTCGTCACCGAGACTGTTGGCAGCACCACCGTGTCGCCCGGAGACAGGCCGGTGATGATCTGTGTGGTAGTGGCGCCCTGAACCCCTGTGGTCACCCTCTGGGTCGTGCGTACGCCATTGCGCAGCAAGGTCACCGTAGACACCGACCCGGTGGTGGTGATAGCCGAAGACGGCAGGGTCAAGGCGTTGGTCACGGACTTGGTGGCCACGCTGATCGACGTGGTCATGCCCGACTTCACCGAGGTCGGAGCGTTGATCAGGCTGATGGTGTCCTCGTACTCGACGACGTTGCTAACGGTCGTGGACGTGTTGCTGACCGCGCTCACCTGGCCGGCAGCTGTGACGTTGGGCAAGGCGTCGAATGTCACGGTGGCGGGCTGCCCGACAGCCACGTTCGGGGCGTCGGCTTCAGCGATGCCGGCAATTACTTGCAGATGGGACAGGTCCGAGATGACGAGGAACGCCGAGGAGCTGGAGGAGCTGGAGGAGCTGCCCGACGAACTGGACGCCGACGAGCCGGCGGAAGCAGAGCCGGCCGCAGCCGAGCCAGATGCCGCGCCCGCTGCGGAGCCGGCGGCCGACCCGCTGCCGCCCGCCGACGTACTGTTGGCCGAGCCCCCTCCACTGACCGTGTCGCCCACCGAGCCGTTGAGCGTGGTGATGGTGCCGCTGATCGGAGCGGTGAGTGTGGTCTCGTCAACCACCTTCTGATCCGTTGCGACAGTCGCCTGGTCCTGTTGAACCGCAGCCTGGTCTTCGGCAAGGGTTGCCGGGCTGACGTACTCCTTCGCTGCGACCGACAGCTGAGTGCTGGTGAGAGAGCTCTGGGCCTGCGTCACGCTGTTGGTCGCCTGGGTGACCCCGGACTGGTCCTGAGTCGCCGCAGAGCACGCGCTCGAGGTAGCGGACGATCCTCCGGAGGTAGCCGGGGTAGTTGCCGGGGCGGCCGAGCCGTTGCTACCGCTCGAGCCGCTTCCTCCGCCTGTAGGTGCCGCGGAAGCCGAGGAGGCAGCAGCTGTCTGACTGGCCGTACATGCTGCCTGGTCTCTTGCCAGCTGGGACTGAGCGTTGGCGAGAGCCACGTCGGCGTTGCTGACCGACTGTTGGGCCGAGCTGATCGAGTATTGATCGGCTGCCTGAGCGGCCGGTGTCTGGCCGCCGTTGGACTGGGCGTTGCTGAGGGTCTCCTGAGCCGCCTCGAGCTGGGCTTGGGCCACGGCGAGGCTGGCCTGAGAGGGAGCGGCGTCGACCTTGGCCAGCGTCTGGCCAGCGGTGACCATCGATCCCAGGGCCACGTCCACCTCGGTGACAGTGCCACCCGTCGCGAATGACACATTGTCAGTGGCGGCCGGCGATACGTTGCCGGTCGCGGTGACCGAGGACGTCACCGTGCCGAGCGTGGCGGAGGCGGTTCGCTCCCCGGAGCTCGCCGAAGCCTTGTGGAAGACCGAGGCGATCCCGAGGTAGGCGACAACACCAACTACCACCAGCAGAGCGGCATTGGCCAGCACGAAGCCTCGCGTGAAGCGGCCCGCCATCAGCCGCCCACCGTCGTGGAAGTCGGGGTGGACGACCCGCTAGCGGCGGGCCGAAGGGCGGCGCAGGCCGCGACCGCAGCTTGGCGGGTCGCGGCCGCCACGGTAGTGGTCGTCGCGCCCGCGGCTGTCGTGCTGGTCGAGCCTGCGGGGCCGCCAGGCGGGGTAAAGCCGTGCAGCTGCAGGCACTGGCGATAGGCCGTGAACGCCGGGCTGGACAACCTGCCACCCCCGAAGCGCGGAATCGTAGAGCGGCAGGCCGTGAGGGCCGCGGAGTACTGCGCTTGGGTCACGCCGGCGGGAAGGCTGGTGGGAACCCGGCCAATGCGGCCGCCACCACCGCCGAAACCACCGGTCCCGGCGCCCGCGGCTGGCACCGTCCCGCCAGTGCCGGCAGGCCGACGTCCCGTGGGCAGGGCGCTTGCAGGGATGCCCTTGGATTCCATACAGCTCTCGAACGCGGCGAGGCGACCCTTACTGGCGCTGCCGGACGAGCTTGCGACCGTCGTCGTCGGACCGGAGCTAGTGGTAGACGAGCTTCCGCATGCCGACAGGCCGACCACCGCGACGATGCCCGCTGCTGCCCCCAAGGCGCGAAACGCCTGCCCTCGACGTGGAGCGGCGGGTGACCAGGCGCGGTTCGGCACGGCCCAGACCCTTGCACGTGAAGCCAAGAGGGAGATAAGAGCAAGCTGCAGATTCCCGCAGATCTTCCTGGGAAATCCCTCAGAGCTGCAGCCCCAGCTCTGCGGAAGGCCTCACCTGCCGGCGTCGACCAGTTCCAAGTCGCCCTTCGGCCGCACCGCCCGAGACGGCTCGATCTGGCGGGCGATGGTGGCTGCGATCGTCGTCAGTACCGCCCGGGTCCTCGGGTCGGCTGGGTCCAGGCCGGGATCGGTAAGTGGCCGGAGGATCGCTCCCAGAATGGCTCCTACGATCACCCGGTCGATGGGGGTGGGACAGGGACGGGTCATGAGCACGGTGATCGTCTCGGTGATGGCGGTCATCCGTATCACCGTGGCCGGATCGGTGTGGCTCGAGATATCGCGGATGAGTATCCCCGCGACGTCATGGTGGGCGACGAAGACATCGGTGATGTCGCCGAGCAGGCCCCGGCGTTGCCGCGGGGTGAGCGTTCCAGCCGGGTCGCAGCGCCCGAGGGCAGCCTCGACCGCCGTGAGGTACGGGTCCAAGACGGCGTCTAGGAGATCCGCCTTCGTGTCGTAGTGGTGGAGCACGGCTGCTCGGGTGATGCCGAGCCCGGAAGCGATGCCCTCCAGCGAGGCGCTCCGGTAGCCGTGAAGGCGGAACTCGGTAATAGCTGCTTGCCGGATCGCCTCTTTGGTCGCTGCGCCGTTGGCACCTCTGGTCACACTGTCCTCCGCCGTTGTTGCTTCCAGGATTCTTACATCGGCGAGATTCGCCGTCGCCCTGAGCAGAATCCTCTATCTCGATGACAGGGCCTTACCTATCAGTCAGCATGAGCTGACTCCCGGGTCAGGAATTTGCTCAAGTCAGAGACGAAGCGGCCCGATGCGGTGTGGGAGCAACTTGCTCGAGCGGAGTCGGGACATGGATCTCTCGGCGCCCAGACGAAAGGACTTCCATGTCTCTGTCCCCTTTGCGATGGATGGCCGAGCGCGGCCGCCTGGCGCTGATCGGCGGAGTCGCCGGAGCGGCGGCGCTGGCCGTCGGCACCACGGCGAGCCTTGGCGGGTTTACCGCCTCGATCACCAACACCGGCAACA
>JAKBAM010000008.1 GCA_021809105.1 Actinomycetes bacterium | reverse complement strand
CCGAGAACGCCGTGGTGCAGACCGATCCAGATAGTCGCCCAATCCCGAGTTGTCGATCACAGGGTCACCCCCTCACGGCCAGCCAGGATACCTCGCCGGTCACCCAGCCCTTCTACGATGCCGGGCATGCCAGGACTCTTAGAAGGCAAGCGCCTGCTGGTCACCGGTGTGCTGACCGACGACTCGCTGGCCTTCTCCGCCGCCGCCCACGCCCAGCAGCAGGGAGCCGAAGTCGTGCTCACCGGCGCCGGCCGGGGCCTCCGCCTCACCCAGCGGGTGGCCAAGCACCTCCCCCAGCCTCCCGATGTGCTCGAGCTCGACGTCACCGAGCCCGGGCACGTCGACGCGGTGCGCGCCGAGCTCGATCGACGTTGGGGCCGCCTCGACGGCGTCTTGCACGCCATCGCCTTCGCCCCCGCAGAGTGCCTGGGCGGGGGTTTCATGGACGCAGGGTGGGAATCGGTTAGGACAGCCGTGGAGATCTCGGCCTATTCGCTGAAGCTCCTGGCGGCCGGGCTGCGCCCGCTCATGGTCGCCGCCGGCGGCGGCGCCGTCGTCGGGTTGGACTTCGATGCCCAAGTGGCTTGGCCGGGCTACGACTGGATGGGTGTAGCCAAGGCGGCCCTGGAGTCGACGGCGCGTTACCTGGCCCGAGACCTAGGGCCCGACAACATCCGGGTCAACCTGGTGGCGGCCGGCCCGGTGCGGACCCTGGCGGCCAAGTCCATCCCGGGCTTCTCGCTGTTCGAGGACGTATGGGACGGCCGGGCTCCCCTCGGATGGAGCATCACCGACCCGGACCCCGTAGGGCGGGCCTGCGTGGCGCTCCTGTCGGACTGGTTCCCCGCCACGACCGGCGAGATAGTCCACGTGGACGGCGGCTTCCACGCCATGGGGGCATGATGAGCCGCGTGGTGCTGGTCACGGGGGGCAACCGGGGGATCGGCGCGGCCATCGCCGCCGCCTTCGACGCCAACGGCGACCGGGTGGCGGTCACCAGCCGCAAGGGCGAAGTTGATGGGTACCTGAGCTTGCCCTGCGATGTCACCTCCGGGGAGGAGGTGGAGGCTGCGTTCTCGACCGTCGAGGCGGAGCTGGGGCCGGTGGAGGTCCTGGTGTGCAATGCGGGTATCACCGCCGACACCCTGCTCCTCTCCATGAAGGAGGACGCCTGGGCCCGCGTCGTCGACACCAACCTGACCGGCGCCTACCGGGTAGCCAAGCGGGCCACATCCAAGATGATCAGAGCCCGCAAGGGCCGCATCATCCTGGTGTCGTCGGTGGTGGCGCTGACCGGTTCGGCCGGCCAGAGCAATTACGCGGCGTCGAAGGCGGGGATGATCGGCTTCGCCCGGAGTTTGGCCAGGGAGCTCGGAGGTCGGGGCGTCACTGTCAACGTCGTAGCCCCCGGCTTCGTCGAGTCGGACATGACCGCCGCCCTGCCCGAGAGCCGCCGGGCCGAGATCCTCGCCTCGGTGCCCCTCAAACGGATGGCCACCCCTGATGAGGTCGCCGCCTCGGTCGTGTGGCTGGCGTCCGAGCAGTCCGGCTACGTGACCGGGGCAGTGATCCCCGTCGACGGCGGCCTCGGGATGGGGCACTGACCATGGACAGCGAGGAGAGCGGAGCGCCAATGCCCCCGCCGAGCAGTGCAGGGCTCCCGTCGCCGGCCGACGTCCTGCCCCACCGCCCGCCGTTCCTGTTCCTCGACGAGCTCACCGCCCTCGATCCCGGGCGATCGGCGGCGGGCCGCTGGCGGCTGACCGGGGACGAGTGGTTCTTCCCCGGGCACTTCCCGGGGCGCCCGACGCTGCCCGGCGTGGTGATGGTGGAGGCCATGGCTCAGCTGGGAGCTGCCGCCGTCCTCCTCGACGATCGCTTCGCCGGCAAGCTGCCGCTCTTCGGGGGGATAGACAAGGCGCGCTTCCGCCGGCAGGTGGGCCCGGGCGACACCCTGGAGATGGAGGTCACCCTCGACCAGTTGGGAGCGCGGGCCGGGAAGGGCTCGGGCGTGGCCCGAGTCGGCGGCCAGGTCGCCTGCCAAACGGCCCTGCTGTTCGTGATCGTGGACAGCTGATCCAGCTCTTTTCCCAACCTATGCCTGCGTGAACACCAGGCTGGCGTTGTGGCCCCCGAAGCCGAAGCTGTTGGTGATGGCCGCGGCGACCTGGGCGCGGCGGGCGAAGTTGGCGACGTGGTCCAGCGCGCAGTCGGGGTCCACGCGGTCAAGGTTGACCGTCGGGGGCAGGATCCCCGTGCGGATGGCCTGGATGCACACCAGTGACTCGAGGGCTCCCGCCGCCCCGAGGGTGTGACCGGTCATCGACTTGGTGGAGCTGACCGGCGGACCGCTCTCGCCGAACACCTTGCGCAGGGCCAACGCCTCCACCCGGTCGTTCGGGGGTGTCGAGGTGCCGTGGGCGTTGACGTAGCCGATCGCGCCGGGGTCCAGGCCCGCGTCGGCCAGAGCTGCCCTCATCGCCCGCACCGCTCCGTCCCCTTCCGGGTGGGGGGCGGTGATGTGGTGGGCGTCGGCGGTCGAGCCGTAGCCGGCGAGCTCGGCAAGGATCGTGGCGCCCCTGGCCAGCGCCGACTCCCGCTCCTCGAGGATGATCGTCGCTGCCGCCTCCCCCATCACGAAACCGTCCCGGTCCGTGTCGAACGGCCGCGAGGCGCGCCCTGGCTCCTCGTTGCGCGTGGAGAGCGCCTTCATGGCGGCGAACGCCGCGATGCCGACCTCGCCTACGGCAGACTCGCATCCCCCACAGATCATGGCATCGACCCGGCCGAGTCGGATCTGGTCGGCCCCCTCGCCGATGGCTTGGGCGGACGCGGCGCAGGCGGTCACGGTGCAGGAGTTGTAGCCGGTGGCCCCGTGCTCCATGGCTATGAGCCCCGCAGCCATGTTGGCCAGTGCCATCGGCAGGGTGTATGGGCTGACCCACTCCGGACCGCGGTTGCGCAGCACGCCGATGCCGTCGGCGAGCGAGGTGAGCCCGCCTATCCCCGTCCCGTAGATGACCCCCACCCGCTCGGGGGCGGCGGCGACATCGAGCTTCGACGCCTCAAGCGCCTCTGCGGTGGCAGCCAGTGCAAGCTGGACGTTGCGGTCCAAATGGCGGGCCCGGCGCCGGCCGAAGGTGGCGACGGGATCGAAGCCGGGCACCTCGGCGGCGATCCGCACCGTCAGGCGGGAAGCATCGAAGGCGGTGATGGCGCCGACACCGGAACGCCCGGTGATCAGACCGTCCCAAGTCTCCTCGGCGCTGGTCCCCAATGCGCTGAGCGCCCCCATCCCGGTGACCACTACCCGGCGTCGCTCGCGGCCCATCGAGCCATCCTACGTTTCCGGGCCGTCGGCGACCGCCGGGATGACTGAGGGACCCCTGTCCTGGTAGACACTCGCGCCATGGCGGTCGCACAGGTCCCGGCGCAAGGATCCGGAGGCGGCATACCCCGCTCGTCGCTTCCCGAGACGAGGGCCTACCGCCTCAAGCGCAAGGTGCTCGGCAAGCCACTGGTCAACGAAGCGCTCTCCGAGGAGAGGCTCCCGAACACCATCGCCATGGGCGTGCTGTCGCCCGACTGCATCTCCTCGACGGCATATGGCACCGAGGAGATCCTGACCATCCTCGTCCCGGCGGCGGGACTGGCGGCGTTCAGCCTCGTCCTGCCGCTGACCATCGGCATCATCATCGTGCTGTTCTTCGTGACGCTCTCCTACCGGGAGGTCGTCATGGTCTACACCAAGGCCGGCGGCTCCTACGTGGTGGCCCGGGACAACTTCGGGCTCAACGTCGCCCAGATCGCCGCGGTGGCCCTGCTGATCGACTACGTCGTCACCGTGGCTGTGCAGTCAGCCGCCGGCACCAATGCGTTGACCTCCGCCGTCCCGTCGCTGGCCGGCTATCACGTCGAGATCACCGTCGGCATCGTGGTGCTCATCCTCTACGGCAACCTGCGGGGCATCAGGGAGGCCGGACGCGCCTTCGCCCTCCCGACGTACCTGTTCATCGTCACCACCGCGACGCTGATCGTCGTCGGGATCACCAAGGACCTGGTCAGCGGACTGCCCAAGGTGGTGGCCAAGGCCGGCGCGCTGACAGAGGAGCCCAGCCACTTGGGACACACCGGCAGCGGCCATGGGCTCCTGCTCGGGGTATCGGTCTTCCTCCTCCTCAAGGCCTTCGCCAACGGCGGGTCGTCGCTGACCGGCCTCGAAGCCATCTCGAACGGGGTTGGGGCCTTCCGGCCGTCGGAAGGCCCCAACGCCCGCAAGGTGCTGGTGATCATGGCGTGCACCCTGGGGTTCTTGGTCCTCGGGGTCTCGGTGCTGGCCCACATCACCCACGCCGTCCCCTACGCCATCGGGAGCCCGACGGTCCTCTCGCAGGAGGCCAAGGCGGTGTTCGGAACCAGCACCTTCGGCAACACCGTCTACTACGTGGTGCAGATCGTCACGCTCCTGATCCTTTGGACGGGCGCCAACACCAGCTTCAACGGGTTCCCGTTCTTGGCCAGCTTCGTCGCCGAGGATCGGTTCCTCCCCTACAAGCTGACCAAGCGCGGCCACCGACTCGTGTTCTCCAACGGCATCATCGTGCTGGCGGTCATCTCCATCGCCCTGCTGCTGATCACGAGGGCCAACGTCAACTCGCTGGTGGCGGTGTACGCCATCGGCGTGTTCACCGGCTTCACCATGGCCGGCGCCGGCATGGTCAAGCACCACCTGACACACAAGGAGGCGGCCTGGCGGCGCAAGATCGCCATCAACGGCTTCGCCGCGTTCTTGTCCTTCGCAGTGGTGATCATCTTCGCGGTCACCAAGTTCACCGAGGGGGCCTGGGTGGTGGTGATCCTGTTCCCGCTCATGTGGTTCGGCCTGACCCGGCTGAACCATCGCTACCGTCTCGAGGCTTCGGTGCTGGGCGAGACCGTCGCGGAGGCAGCCGCGGAGGCCAAGCCCCTCCCCCGCGCGGTCGCCCTCATGCTGGTGGACCGGATGGACCTGGCCACCGCACGAGCCATCCAGTACGCCAAGACTCTCAACGTCGACGAGCTGCGAGCCGTGCACTTCGCCATCGACACCACCCGGGCCGCCCGCCTGCAGGAGCGGTGGGTGCGCCTCGGGCTGAGCCGGCTGCCCCTGGAGCTGATCGACTGCCCGGACCGCCGGGTCATCCGGGCTTGTTTGGAGCTGGTCGAGGACTATCTGTCCGATGGCCGCACGGAGGTCAACGTGCTGCTACCCCGCCGCTCCTACAAGCGGGCCTACAGCCGCTTCCTCCACGACGCCACTGGCGAACGCCTGGCGGCGGCGGTGAGCCGCCTCCCCCACGTCAACGCCACGATCGTCCCCTTCGATGTCGACGAGGAGCTGGCAGAGCGTCGGCGATCCAAGCGGGTGCTGCAGAAGGTGGGTTCGGCCATCGGTGCCGGCTCGGAGCCTGCCCCGTCGCGCCCGAAGGGACGCCCCCGCGACGAGGCGGAGGAGCAGGAGCAGGTCATCGACGCCGCCACCATCGGCCAGCTCGTCGGCGTGCGCCCCATCCCGACCCTCCGGGCGCGGGACCGGGCGAGGGTAGCGGGGCGCGTCCGCAGCCTGACCGTCCAGCCATGGGGCAGCGTTCCCACCCTCGAGTGCGTCATCGACGACGACAAGGGCCGCATAGTCGTGGCGTTCCTGGGGAGGCGCCAGATCGCCGGCATCCAGCCCGGCGCCCGCATCATCGTCGAGGGCACCGTGGCCGAGCGCAAGGGCCGGTTGACGATCATCAACCCCACCTACGAGTTCGCCGCCCCCAACCCTCGGTGACCGCTCCCCCACTGAGGCGGCGCGCCGCCGGCAGTCGACAGGCGACACGTACCCTTGGCGGCATGGCAGGCAGCGATGGGCCCGCGGAGGTCACCGACAATCCGGCGGCGAGCCGCTTCGAGGTGAGCATCGGGGGTCGGAGGGTCGGGCTCGCCGCCTACCGCCAGTCGGGAGCGACCGTCACCCTCACCCACACCGAGATCGACGACGGCCACGAGGGGCAGGGGCTGGCCTCGAGCCTGGTCAAGGGCGCCCTCGACTTGCTCCGCGAACGGGGGGCGGCGGTCGTGCCCGAATGCTCCTTCGTACGCTCGTACATCCAGCGCCACCACGAGTACCTGACCCTGGTGAAGGCGGCCGACCGGCAGCGCTTCTCGCTCCCCGGCCCCTCCGATTCCGGCTCGCCCAACGGGTAGTCGAAGACCCGACCGCACACATCGACGAGAGGACCGCCCCGTGCGCAGCTCCACCCATCACCGGCGCTGGCCGAGACGGATCGCCATCGCGGTTGCCGTGGTGGTGGTGCTGGCCGTCGGGGTCCCGTTCGCCTACATCCACTTCATCGAGGGTAAGGCCCCGGCCAAGCTCACCCTTACCCCGTCGCCGGCGCCCTCCGCTTCCTCGGCGAGCACGGCCGGCCTGGCAACCGACTCCGGCTCCATCGACGGCCAGTGGAACGTCGGGCCCGGCTCGGTCGTCGGCTACCGCGTCGGCGAGACCCTGGCCGGGCAGAAGAACACCGCCGTGGGCCGCACATCCTCGGTGACCGGGAGCCTGACCATCACCGGGACATCGGTGAGCTCCGCCACCTTCACCGCGCAGATGGCGTCGGTCAGGAGCGACCAGTCCCAGCGTGATCACCAGTTCGACGGGCGGATCATGGACGTGGCGAGATACCCGACCGCGACGTTCAGGCTGACGGCGCCAATCGATCTCGGATCGACGCCATCGATCGGCGCCGTCCACAGCTACCAGGCCACCGGCGACCTGACCCTCCGGGGCCAGACCCACCCCGTGACCTTCACCATCAACGCCGAGCGGACGTCGAGCCTCCTGGAAGCTCAAGGTGAGATCAACGTCGTCTTCGCCACCTGGGGCATCTCGAACCCCAGCCTGGGCGGCTTCGTGACCACTGCCAGCAACGGTACGCTCGAGTTCCTGCTCCACCTGGGCCGGGGGGCGTCGAGCGCTACCGCACCGCCCATCACCTCGCCTGCGGGAGGTAGTGGCGGCCTGGTGCCGGCGACCACCACACCGCCACTGTCGCTCGGGGGGTGACGGCGCCCGACCCGGGTTGACCGGGCCTGACGCTAGCTGGCGACGGTGGGCTCGGGCCGGGTGGGATCGTGTGGACGCCCCGAGTCCCGAGCACCGCTTCGCCGCAGGAAGGTCATCGAGCGCGTCTTCAGCCGCCATCCGCTCGCAGTGCGCAGATAGGTGTCCGTGTACCAACCGATCCGCATGTTGTGGTTGGTCTGGTCGACGAAGCAGAGTGGCTGGCGGCCGGTGCCCGTGTCACCGTCCAGCTCTATGGCGGAGGTACCGGTGAGGAACAACCCCTTCGGCGCCGCCTCGACCAGGGTGGGAAAGTCGGTGAGGCCGTACGTCGCCCCGAACGCGCTGTAGGTGCCGTCAGGTGTGAAGACATCGACGACCGCTTCGATGTCCGCACTCGTCATCCCCACGGCGTAGCGGGCGAGGAGCTGCTCGATCTCGATGATGTCGGACATCTGCGCTTGATCCACCCGCTCATCATATGAGGGCGCGCCGGCGACGGATTACCATGCGCCAGCGTGGCTCGTTACCGCGGCGGGGAGGCCAGCGGTTGACGACCACCGACGAGGGCACGCGTGCGAACGCCCGTCCGCGCACGGTCGGTGGCGCGTCGTTGGCAACGATCGTGGAGGTGGTCGCGGTCGCAGCTGCGGCACTCATCGCGGCGGTCCCGGCGATCCTCACCATCCCCCGGCTGAATTACGACTCGGGCAGCTACCTCGCTCCCCTGTCGCTGTCGGCCGAGCGCCTCCCTCTCGTGCCCGCCGTCTTCGCTGTGCTCGGCCACAATCTCCGGGCGATCGTCGTGGTCCAGGCCGTCTTCGGCGCGGCGTGCTGGAGCATTCTGGCAGTGGAAGCGCTGCGGGTGGCCCGCCGCCCCGCCTGCTACCTCGCCTTCATCGGGGTGCTTGCCACCAGTTGCTCGGATTACGTGACGCACTGGTACGGGGCGATCCTGAGCGACTCCCTGTCGCTGTCGCTCACCGCCCTGCTCCTGGCGTCGCTGGCTTCGTGGCTCGCCGGGCGGGGGTCGCTGGCAAGGATGATGGCCGTCGCCGTGCTTTGGGCCCTCACCCGTGACACCAACGGCTACCTACTGCTGCTCTTCGGCCTCGGCGGTCTTGCCATCGTCGGGCTGAAAGCTCGTAGTACGGCCGGGATCATCGCCGCCGGCGCCGCCATCCTCGGCGGGGCAGCGGTGATCGTCTCGACCGACCTGGGGATGCTCTGGGTCCAGCCGTTCCTCCACGTCACCACCGAGCGCGTCTTGGTCAGCGCACCTCGTACCGCGTGGTTCGCAGCCCACGGGATGCCCGTCACCCCCACCCTGCTCCACCAGGCCGGCTCGTACACTCCCGCCGCAGACAACTCCCTGCGGCACTCCCCGGCCCTGGCTCCCTTTCGGATCTGGATGCACCGAGCGGGGGAGCGGACCTACCTCGAGTACGCGCTCCTGCACCCTTGGTGGGCGCTGAAAGGCACCTTCGGCGCCCACCAAGAGCTGGCCAGAAGCGGCTTGGACTACTACGGAGGCACAGCCAGTCGGCCATGGCTCCCGGGGTTCGTCAAAGGCCTCTTTCTCTCCCACCGCCAGACCACCCTCGCCGTCGGGGCGGGCGTGGCCGCGGCGTTGCTGGTCGTCCGCCGCCGGCACCTCACCGGAGAGTGCGGACACATCCTGTGGTGGTCGGTGCTAGCCGTCGGTGGCTTGCTCAACCTCGTCATCGACTGGGTTGGCGACTCCTGGGAGGTTGGGCGCCACTCGGTCGGCGCCACCGTCGAGCTCGCCGTATGCGTCCTGTTCCTCGCCGCTATAGCCGCCGGGAACGGCGCCGGCGGCGCTCATCGGCCTGCCGAGCAGGCCGCCTGCTAGATCGACTCGTATTCGACGGTGATCGCCTTGCTCGTGGGAAGTGCCTGGCACGTGAGGATCCACCCTTCGGCCACCTCTTCGGGGGTCAAGGCATTATTGACCCGCATCGCGGCAGAGCCTTCGCGGACGAGGGCCATACAGGTGGCGCAACTACCTGCTTCGCAGGAGAACGGCGGTCGCAACGCGGCCCGCCGGGCGGTCTCCAGCACGGTGTCGCCGCGTTGGTAGTCGGCGGTGGTCGGCCTTCCCTTCATTATGATGGTGACCGACTCCGTCGGCTCCAAACCCTCTCCGACCACGGCATCCCCGCCGCCGTGGTCGGGCGCTGCTTCGCGGTCACCCGCGACCGCGAAGCGCTCGATGAATATCTGCCTCGGCGACACGCCGGCTCCGAGGAGGGTCGATTCAGCGAGATCCATGAATGGCGTGGGGCCGCAGATGTAGAAGTCGGCATCGGAGTGGTTCGCGCAAACTTCGGCGATGGGCTCCGCTTCGATGAAACCTGACTCGACGTCGAGGTGATAGCGAGTCTCCAGGCGGTCCGGATACTCGGCCGAGAGGCGGCGCAAGGAGTCCAAGAAGATCGTGGAGTCGAGATCTCTGTTGGCGTAGACGAGCGTGATCCGGCGCTGGGTCGAGACGAGCGCCCGCTTTATGATCGCCATCACAGGTGTGATCCCACTGCCGCCGCAAAAGGCCACGACAGGCATCTGGCTGTCGCGCAGGCAGAAGACGCCGGCGGGCTTTGTGGTCTCCAGCACATCGCCTACCGAGACATGGTCCAAGAACCAATTCGAGATTATACCGTCCGCTACCCGCTTGACGGTGACCGTCAGATCGGAGTCGGTCTCAGGGGCGCTCGACATCGAATAAGAGCGCAGATGCTCGACGTCGCCTAAATGGATCCTGAAGGTGCAGAACTGTCCAGGCTCGTACGCAAAGAGATCCCGAAGATCGGGAGGAACGTCCAACACGAATGATTTCGCATCTTCGGTCTCCTGGATGATCTGCTTCACGCTCAGCAGGTGATAGCCGTGGGCGCGCAACGCATCCTCTCGCTCTGAGTCCGGAGCGTGCGCCGACAGATCACTCGCCATACAACGACGCTACCAGAGGGGATCTGCGCCACCTGGCCCCGCACTACGTTGGGTCAGGCCCGGTCGCTCGCGCCCGGGTAGGTGCCGTGTCCCGGGTTCGCCCGACGTGAAGGAGCTGGATCGTGATGGGTCGCCAATGAATGTCATCCGTTTCGAGGTCGGCCTCGTGAGCAAGGGGACCGGGCTCGTCACATTCCTTGCCGAGGTTTTCGAGATGGAACGGTTGGAGGCAATCGAATCACGTGTGGGGACGGTGCACCGCCTGCGGCTGCCGGCGATGGCACTCAAGGTGATGGTGCCCCACGAGACCCCCGGCGTGGGCGAGGCGCAGCCCTTCTACGCCGCTATTGGTCTGCGCTACCTGACCATGATGGTCGACGACCTCGACGCCGTGGTCGCCCGCGCGGTCGAGCGAGGCGCGCAGCTGAGGCAGTCGGCGATCGAGATCCGCCCGGAGGTGCGGCTGGCCATCTTCGAGGACCCGGATGGCAACACCTACGAGGTGCTCGAAGGGGCCGCCTGACGACGCCGGCGATTTTGACTACGACGTCAATGTTTAGTACGTTCCGCGTCATCGTAGAGGGAGAGTGATGATCGTGGCCAACGCCTCCGAGGTCAAGCCTGAGACGAGGATGCTGATCGACGGCAAGCTGGTCGACGCAGCGTCGGGCAAGGTCTTCGACAACGTCAACCCTGCGACCGAAGAAGTCCTCGGGGTGGTGGCCGATGGGTCCGAGGACGACATGCGCCGCGCCATCGCCGCGGCGCGGCGGGCGTTCGACCACACCGACTGGTCCACCGACCGTTCCTTTCGCCAACACTGCCTCGGGCAGCTGCAGGATGCCATCGAGTCGGAGCAGGAGGCATTCCGGGAAGAGCTGATCTTGGAGGTGGGGTGCCCGCGCCGGGTCACCTACGGGCCGCAGCTCGATGCCCCGCTTGAGGGGGCGCTCCGGTACCCGGCCAAGCTCATCGACAGCTTCGAATGGGAGACCGACCTCGGCGACGCAGATGCCCTCGGCATGCCCATGAGCCGGCGCGTATGGAAAGAGGCGGCCGGCGTCGTGGGGGCGATCGTCCCGTGGAACTATCCCTTCGAGGTTTCCCTCAACAAGCTCGGGCAAGCCCTGGCCACGGGCAACACCGTCGTGCTGAAGCCCGCCCCGGACACCCCTTGGAACGCCACGCGCCTGGGGCGCCTGATCGCCGAGAACACCGACATCCCTGCCGGGGTGGTCAACGTCGTCACCTCGTCTGACCACCTCGTGGGCGAAGCGTTGACCGTGTCGCCTCAGGTCGACCTCATATCCTTCACCGGCTCGACCGCCGTCGGTAAGCGCATCATGGAGAAAGGTGCCTCCACGATGAAGCGGCTCTTCCTCGAGCTCGGCGGCAAATCCGCCACGATCGTGCTCGAGGACGCCGATTTTTCGCAGGCGCTCATGTCGGGCTTGGCTGTGTGCTTCCACGCCGGCCAGGGCTGCGCCATCCAGACCCGGATGCTCCTACCCCGCTCACGCTACGCCGAGGGGGTGGAGATATTGAAAGCTGCGATGTCGGCAGTCCCCTTCGGCGACCCCCAGGACCCCGAAGTCATCATGGGTCCCGTGATCTCCGCGAAGCAGCGGGAGCGCGTGCTGTCCTACATCGAAAAGGGGGTCGCGGAGGGGGCGACGCTGAGCCTCGGCGGCGGCCGCCCGGCCAGCCAGCCGAAGGGTTGGTACGTCGAGCCCACGCTCTTCAGCGACGTCGACAACTCGATGACCATCGCGCAGGAGGAGATCTTCGGCCCGGTCCTGGTCGTGATCCCCTTCGACGACGACGACGACGCCGTGCGGATCGCCAACGACAGCAAGTACGGGTTGGCCGGCGGGGTGTTCTCGGGGTCCTTCGACCGAGCGCTGGCACTGACGCGACGGATCCGGGCCGGGGTCATGAGCGTCAACGGTGGTGCTCCCTACGGGCCGGATGTGCCTTTCGGCGGCTACAAGGACAGCGGCGTCGGCCGTCAAAACGGGACGGCCGGCTTCGAGATGTACCTCGAGACCAAGTCGGTTGCTTGGCCACAGCAATAGCGCCAGGTACAACTGGCCCAACCTGGAGAACCCAATGACTGCAGTGATGAAGGGCGTCCGCGTCCTCGAGGTGGCCGAGCACACCTTCGTACCCGCCGCTTCGGCCCTCCTGTCCGACTGGGGAGCCGACGTGATCAAGATCGAGCACGTCGAGCGGGGCGACGCCATGCGAGGGCTGGCGTCGACGGGCGTGGCTGTGTTGCCCCCCGACGTCCATCCCCTCCTAGAGCACTCCAACCGGGGCAAGCGAAGCCTGGCGCTCGACCTGACCTCGCCGGACGGGATCGACATCCTCTACAAGCTCGTCGCTACGTCGGACGTCTTCTTGACCAACAAGCTCCCGGGTGTGCGCGAGAAGCTCCGGATCGGGCCCGACGAGATCCGCAGCCACAACCCGCAGATCATCTATGTGGCCGGCACCGGACAGGGCGAGCACGGGCCCGATGCCGACAAGGGATCGTACGACCAACTGGCCTTTTGGTGCCGCTCGGGCGCTGCGCTCGGTGTCATGCGCCCGGAGGACCACCACGTGCCCGTCCCGCCTGGGCCCGGGTTCGGGGATTCCATCGGCGGCATGACCATCGCCGGAGGCATCATGGGCGCCCTGTTTCACCGGGAGCGCACCGGTGAGGCCACCACCGTCGACGTCTCCCTCCTGGCCTCGGGCATGTGGGCGATGGGTCAGGCCATAGCCATGTCGCTCGCCATCGACTCGCCGTGGAGAGCTCCGTCGGTCAATGCGCAGAGACTCAACCCACTGTCTTCCAACTACCAGACCAAGGACGGCCGGTGGCTGTCGTTCACGTGCCTGCAGGCTGGTAAGTACTGGGCACCGCTGTGCGAGGTGCTCGGCCGCCACGATCTGGCCGTCGACGACCGCTTCGCCGACCACGCATCTCTACTATCCAACAGCGGCGCCGCTGCAGACCTGCTTCGGGCGGCATTCGCCGACCACACCCTCGCCGAGTGGCGCGACAAGCTGGCCGGCTTCTCCGGCCAGTGGGCGGTCGTCCAGGACACCATCGAGGCGGCAGCCGATCCCCAGTCGGCAGCCAACGGGTACGTACAAGAGTGCAAGACGGCGTCAGGAGTATCTCTGAAGCTGGTTGCTGCGCCGGTGACCTACGGAGGGGAAACCGCGAAGCCTGGCCGGGCACCCGGGTTCAACGAGCACGGTGAGGCCATCTTGAGCGACCTCGGGCTCGACTGGGACAGCATCGTGGACCTCAAGGTCCGCGGCGTCGTCGCCTGAGACACCTCATCGCCTGAGACTGCTCGCCGGCGGTCCGCCAGAGAGGACGTCAGCCGGCCAGGCGGGCATAGCCGCCTCGGAAAAAGAGCAGCGGCCTCCCGGAGGGCATTGCATCGAGGTGCAGCACACGACCGATGACGAGGTCGTGATCGCCCGCTTCGTGGACCACCTCGAGCTCGCAATCGACGATCGCCAGAGCGCCACGGATGATCGGAGCCCCGCTCGGGCCGGGTCTCCACTCCACGCCGCTGAACTTGTCCCCACCGCTCGTGGCGAACGCACGGCACAGCTCCTCTTGGTCCTCACCGAGGACGTTGGCGCAGAAATGCCCGGCCGCGCGTATCCGCGGCCAGGACGTCGAGCTCTTGGCCGGGCAGAAGAGCACCAGCGGCGGATCGAGCGATACCGACGAGAACGACTGGCATGTCATCCCGGCGGGACCGTCCTGGTCGTGCGCGGTGATGATGGTGATACCGGAGCAGAAATGACCGAGGATGCTTCGCATCTGAGCTTGGTCGATCACTCCCATGGATAGGAGGGTACCCAAAGCCGACCGGTCGACCGCTTTAGGAGGGCGCCGCGCCGTCCAACACGAGCACTCCGGCGGTCTCCTCGCCCGGGGCACCCGTCACAGTCCGGCCCTTGCGACGCCATCCTGCGATCGCCACCGCAGCCAGGACTACGAGCACCGGCTCGAGCGTGGAGCGATACCTCGTCTGCCCGAACGTGAGCAGGACCGAGACCACGACGTCCGCCAGCACCGCCAGCACCGGGTAGAGCGGTAGGCCACGACGGCGGAGGACGACGGCCCCGGCGATGGCGAGGGGAACCAGGCAGTAGTACATACCGAGGCCTGCGAAAGCCCAGACGCGCGGCCTTCCTTCGATGAAGACGTCCAAGTCGATCTGCTGGATCGGCCGGTAGACGCCGAACGCGCGCCCCAGGCGGATCGCCTCTATGCGGGGGAGGCCACCGAGGTGGGTGCCTATGTAGTGCAGCGCGAAGGACTGCGCTTCGGCTCCCTGCACCGACTCGTCGACGGTCTGCTTGTAAGGCACCGCCGCGGCGCACGGGAGGGACCAGTAGCCGGCGTCGGGGCCGTACCAGGTCTGATTGCAGTTGGCCGACGCCAGGGTGACCCCGAGCCCGTCTGACACGAACACCGGGTCCTGGAAGCGACTGAGGTTATATCCCACCCAGGGCCCTACGACGAGGCCCGAAGCCAGGACCGCCGAAGCGAGGAATCGGCCGCGGTCAGGCCACGAGCGACGCCGGCCCAGTGCCAGCGGGAGCACCGCCAGAGGCCCCAGGAGCAGCAGCTCGTCCCGGCCGAGGATGGCCAGCCCTAGGACGACCCCCAGCAACAACGCCCGCTTGACGCTCGGGGACTTCCAGAACGCATAGCCGGCCCACAGGAGTCCCAGGACGAGCACCGGCGAGATGGTCTCGGACAAGGCGAGGTTGTTGCTCATCCAGAGGTTGGGGTAGACGGCCGCCAAGCCCGCCGCCCAGAGGGCGGCTTTCCTTCCGGAGATGCTGCGCCCGAGCCCAGCGGCCAGGGCCACGCCGACGGTCCCGACCACTCCTGACCAGATCCGGTGGGCGAAGAAGGACTTGAAGCCGACGAGCGACGAGACCGAGAGCACCAGGGTGAACAGCGGCGGGAAAGCGGCAGTCGGCGTCCCCCGATGGCCGGCCAGGACCTGGAGGGGGTTGGACCATCCCCGGCCTTCGACGAGGAAGTTCGCCTCCAGGTGGTAGAAGAGGGCGTCGCCGGCGGGCTTGAAGTGGTGGCCTACGAGCACCGGGATGATCCGTATCGCCAACCCGACGGCCAGGATCACCAGCAGGGGCAGCGCTCTCCTCAGCCGGCCGGCACTGCCGGGGGCCGCCGGCGGCGAGTCCTGGAGCTGCGGGCGCGACACCGTCACAGGCCGGTCTGCCTTTGGGCTGCAGGCTCGATCAAAGGGCACACCGAAGCAACCGGAGCGGCGGCAAACGTCAGCACGGTGAGTCCGGCAACGATGCCCGCATACCCGACCAGCAGCACCGCGACATGCCATCCTGCGCCCGCCCACGGCTCACCGAAGATCACGGCTGCGCCGACGAGGGCGAATCCTGCGGAGGTCCCGTTGGACGCCGGCACCAAGATGGCGGCCGGGAAACGCTGGAGCCCCACCTGGAACAGGGCCATGCCCACCGCCGTCGCCAGGAGGAACAGCCAGGGGTACACGGTGAGCAGCGCCGCCTCTGACCCTCGGACGAACCCGTGACGCACGAGCTCGATCGCCACCCCCTTCTTGGCCACCGCACCGGTGCCGTAGTAGAGGCCCACCGCGAGCACGGTCTTCGGGGCGCTGGCCCTCCGGTACCCGGTGGACTTCCATGCCAGCGCCGTACCTGCTGCGACGACGCCGGCTATCAACGCCACCAGGGCCAGCGGGTGGGCGCCCCCGGCGAGGTGCCCCGCAGGCGGGGTCGACACCGCGACCGCCATCACGCCGCCCACCAGCAACACGATGGCCACCTGGTCGGCCGAGCCCAGGCGCTCGCGCAACACCAGCCGGGCCACCGGTATCAACAAGACCGTGCCGCCGGCCAGGATAGGTTCCACGACTGAGACGGGTGCGACCGTGAGGGCGATCACCTGGACAGCCAGGCCAACCAGCATGGCCACGAAGCCGGCCACCCACCGGCGCGTCGAGAGGAGCGTGCGGACCAAGAGCAGCGACGGAGCGCCCAACGGCGGCAGCGATACGAGAGCCTGCTTCTCGAGGACGTAGCCGACGTCGTAGAAGAGAATCGAGAACGCGGCGAGCGGCACCCCCCAGCCCGTCGTCACCCAGCTCCCGAACATCTGTTGCCCAACACGTGCTGCCCCTGCTCGGCGGCGTCGAAAGCTCGATGGCACACAGTGACAGCTCACTCTCCCTGAGGGCACGATGCTACCGGCTCGGCGCCGGCCGATAAAGTCCAGCGGCGACGTGGTCAGGACAGTGGTGGACTCGGTGCGCTTCGACCGGAGCGGGCCGAGCGCCTCTACCGGAGCATCCGGCCCCCCCGCCTCTCGACGACAACCGGGCCGACCCGCCGACTACCCTCCAGCCGCTCGGACGCTTCGAGGAGCCGGAGCAGGCCGCGTTCCTTCGGCTAGGAGGGCACCATGACCGGGCGACACGAGGAGCGAGACGGCGGGGTTGGCCTGGCGCGTTCGTGGAGCGTCAAGGCGCACCTCGACCGCCCGGCAGGCATCTGGCTGGCCGTGATGGCGGTCGTCAGCTACGTACCGCTGCTGCTCACCCAGCCCGGGCGCGTAGCGGCAGACACCAAGCAGTACCTCTACATCGATCCCGCTCGACTCACTCGCAGCGCCGCTTCCATGTGGGACCCCAACGTCGGCATGGGGACGGTGACCCACCAGAACATCGGATACCTGTGGCCGATGGGGCCCTACTTCACCGTCGCGCAGTGGATCGGCGCGCCTGTCTGGGTCGCCCAGAGGGTTTGGATGGGAAGCCTGGTGCTGGCGGCCGGGGTGGGAGCGGCGTGGTGCGCTCGCCAGCTCGGTGTTGCGCGCGCCGGTGCCGCGGTAGCCGGCTTCGCCTACATGCTGAGCCCTTACATGATCGACTACCTGGCGAGGACATCGGCGATCGTCATGCCGTGGGCGGCCTTGGGATGGCTGCTGTCCTTCACCATCATCGCGGCCCGAAGCCAGCGGTGGCGTCCGGTCGCGGCCTTCGCCTTCGTGGTGTGCTTCGTAGGAGGAGTCAACGCCACGTCGATCGCCCTGGTGGGGCTGGCGCCAGTGCTGTGGCTGGTCTACGCAGTGGTGGCGACGGGCGAGGTGCGCCCCGGGGCGGCGGTGCGAACCGCATTGCGCCTGGGCGCCGCCAGCCTTGCGGTATCGGTGTGGTGGATCGTGGGCCTCTTGATCGAGGACAGTTACGGGCTCAACATCCTGCGGGTGACGGAGACGGTTGCAACCGTTGCGCACACGTCGTCGGCCGCGGAGGTGCTGCGCGGCCTCGGGTACTGGTACTTCTACGGCTGGGACAAGGTCCAGCCCTGGACGATGGCGTCTATCCCCTACACGCAGTCGCTCTGGCTGATCGGCGTCGGCTTCGCCATCCCCGCTGTCAGCGTGGCACTCGGATGGCTCGGCAGGTGGCGCTACCGGTCCTTCGCCATCACGATGCTCATCGCCGGCGCGCTGATCGCGGTGGGCGCCTACCCATATAACCGTCCGTCGCTCGTCGGCAAGATCATCGAGTCTGCATCGAGCGGCTCGGTCCTGGCCTTGGCGATGCGGTCGGTCGACCGGATAGTACCCCTGGTGGTCCTCGGGCTGGCACTGCTGATGGGTGCCGGCGTTGCGGCCCTGCGCGTGCGCCGCCCCTCGGCGGGAACGGCCACCGCCCTGTTGTGCGTGGGCCTGGTCGCGGCCGACATCCCCCCGCTGTGGACAGGGCAGCTGGTGGCGTCCAACCTGTCCCGGCCGACGCAGATCCCGAGCTACTGGTACCAAGCGGCGTCGTACCTGAACGCCCAGGGATCCTCGACTCGGGTCCTCGGCCTGCCGGGCGAGGACTTCGGGGCCTACTCCTGGGGGGTGACGGAGGACCCCATTCCCCCGGGGTTGCTCACCAGGCCCTACGTCGCCCGGCAGGTGGTCCCGGCCGGTACCCCCGCGGCGGTGAACCTGCTGCAGTCCCTCGACGAGCCCCTGCAGGAGGGCTCTCTCAACTTCGCCACCCTCGCCCCTCTCGCTCGGATGATGAGCGTCGGGTCGATCCTGCTCCAATCCGACCTCCAGTACGAGCGTTACAACCTGCCTCTGCCTCAAACCCTCTGGCAGGACTTCACCCCGACCCCGCTCGGTCTCACCGCCCCCGTGCCCTTCGGCGCCCCCAACCCCGCGCCTCAGATTCGCTATCCCATGGACAACGAGGCTCGTCTCGCCCTCCCTCCGGGCGCCCCGCAGCCCCCGGCCCTGGCTGTTTTCGGGGTCAAGGGCACCCGCCCGATCGTGCGAACCGAGGCTGTCGCCGCTCCTCTCCTGCTCGACGGTGACGGGCGCGGCGTGGTCGAGGCGGCCGCGACCGGCCTCCTCAACGGCAATCCCACCCTGCTCTACAGCGCAGCGCTCCCCGGCAACGCCGGGGGCTTCGCTCAGGCCATGCGCAACGGTGCCAGGCTCGTCATCACCGACAGCAATCTCCGTGCCGGGCAACGGTGGGGGACCCTCGACGACAACATCGGGGCGGTCCAGGGCCTCGCCAAGCCACTCGTGCCCGACCCCACCGACTACATGATGCCCGTCTTCCCAGGCACGGGGAGCGCCAGCCAGACCATCGCCACCATCACTGGCGTCTCCGCGGTCCGGGCCACCGAGTACGGCAACCCGGTGACCTATACGCCCGAGGACCAGCCCTTCAACGCCATTGACGGAAACCCCTCCACGGCGTGGACGTTCGGCGCCCACTCCGCCATCGGCGGCCAGCGGATCCGGATCGACCTGAGCTCGTCTGTGCGCATAGACCACATCCGCCTCCTGCAGGCGGCGGGGACCCGTCATTTGACCGCGGTCACCGTGGAGCTGAACGGTCGAGCGGTCCGGCGGGTCAACCTCACCGCGGCGTCACTCACCGGTCAGGGCCAACTCGTTGCGTTCCCCTCGCAAGTGGTCAACCGCGTGGACGTGATCGCCGACGGTGCGACCGGGGGCGCCCACAAGCGCTACGACGGCCTCGGGTCGGTGGGACTCGCCGAGATCACCATCCCGGGTGTGGCACCGGCACAGGAGGCGCTCCGGCTCCCGACCGACCTGCTGTCGCGGGCGGGCGCCGCTTCGCTCACCCACCCGTTGACCATCCTCCTCAGCCGCATCCGGGCACCCAAAGCTCCCCGTACCGACCCCGAGGCGCAGATCTCCCGTACCTTCACCTTGCCGACTGCGCGGACGTTCGCAGTCGGCGGCTCCGCCGAGATCGCCACGACGGCACCCGACCCGGTGATCAGCCAGCTGACAGGGAGCTACCAACCCCCCAGCAGCGCGGGCGCCGAGATCGTGAGCGCCTCCTCGTCCGGCCGCCTCATCGGCGATCGTTCGGCCGGCGCGATGGCCGCCGTCGATGGCAACCCAGCGACGGCCTGGGTGCCCGAGACCGGCCCGCAGGTCGGGGGGTGGGTGCAGTACCAGTTCAACCGCCCGGTGACCTTGGATCACCTCGACCTGCAACTGATCAACGATGGGCGCCACTCAGTGCCGACCCGCCTGACCTTGACGGTCGGCTCCACGACGAGGACCGTCGACGTACCGGCGGTCCCAGACGGCGCCGGGCGGCCCCAGGGCGCGACGAGCGCAGTGCAGGTCAGCTTCGCTCCGGTCACAGGAAGCAGCGTTCGGGTAACGATCGATGCGGTCAGGCAGGTACGCGCCCTCGACTACTACGCCACCTACACCGGAGCCACCGACCTCCTACCGGTGGGCATAGCCGAGCTCGGCCTGCCAGCCCGCGCGCCGGCGACCCCCACCCAGATCCCGACGGTATGCCGCAGCGACCTCCTCCGAGTCGACGGCCACGCCGTGCCAGTGGCCATCTCGGGCAGCAGCTCGACGGCACTAGGCGGGGGCCAGCTGTCTCTCGTCGGCTGCGGCGCCGACGCCGCGGGCCTGCACCTCTCCGCCGGACCCCACACCATCGAGACTGCGGGGCCGGCCCCTTCGGGCTGGTCGATCGACAACCTCACCTTCAACTCGGCCGCCGGCGGCGGGCCCCAGAGCCTGGCCGCGGTCTCCACGACAGCTGCCACGCCGGCGGGAGGTGGCGCTCAACCGCCGGCCCTCACCGTCACCCACCAGAACCAGACTTCCACCACGGTCAAGGTGAACGGCAACGGCCGGCCGTTCTGGCTGATACTCGGGCAAAGCCTCAGCAAAGGGTGGAAAGCCACCCTTCCTGGAGGGCGCAGCCTGGGGCCGCCCACCCTGATCGACGGTTATGCCAACGGCTGGTACGTGCCGGCCGGGCTGATCAGCTCCCCCACGACCATCCAGATCCAGTGGATGCCGCAGCAGATCGTCTGGGTGGCCATTGCGATCTCGGCGGTTTCGCTGACCACCCTCACCGTCGTTGCTGTCCTCCCCTCCCCGGCGCTGACCACGAGGCGGGGCAAGAAGCGCAGGCGTATCCGGATGGGTGCTGGCGCGCTCCGGGTCAACGGCGCGCCCCGTCCGTCGGCCCGTCTCGCCACCGCTGTCACCCTCGGGTTCGGAGTCATCGTGGGCGCCGCGGACCGCCCGGCGACCGGCGTCGTGGCGCTGGCCGCCGCTCTAGTCGCGGGCCGATGGGGTCGGTGGCGGACCATCCTCCGCGCCGCCGCGGTAGCCGCCTTCCTGCTCGTGGGCGTCTACGTGGTCGTGCAGCAGTACCGGTGGCGCTACTGGCCCTCCATCGACTGGCCGGCGGACCTCAGCTCGGCCAACGACCTCGCCTGGTTGGCCTTGGCACTCACCGGCGCAGACGTTTGTGCCGGCCTTCGGCTCCGATCCCGTCGACGCGATCCCAGCGAGCCGGAGGCCCCGAAACTGTGACCAGCTCCGCCGATGCCCTACAGTGTCGCTCGCCGTCATGACCAAAGGGGAGGGATGGCCGACACTGTAAGAGGCGTGGCCTCCGACGCCCCGCCTGCGGCTCCGCCTGCGGCTCCGTCAACTGCCGGGCGACTGCCCTGCTTCGATGGTCTACGGGCCATCGCCGCCATCAGCGTGCTCGGGGTGCACACCAGCTTCGTGTCGGGGTTCACGACCCGCCAGGCAGTCTGGGGCGCCTACACCGCCCGCCTCGAGATCGGGGTGGCGGTGTTCTTCGTCATCTCCGGGTTCCTGCTCTACCGGCCGTTCACCAGCGCCCACTTCGGCATCCGGGGCGCTCCGAGCGTCAGTCGCTTCTGGCTGCGGCGATTCCTCCGCATAGTCCCGGCTTACTGGCTGGCGTTCGGCGTGATCACCTACGTGCTCCACGCTGACACCGTCGTACCTGGCTGGCGGTCCCTGCTCATATATCTGGGCTTCGGTCAGATCTACTTCCCAGATCACATCCTGACCGGCGTCACCCAGGCGTGGACCCTCTGCACGGAGATGAGCTTCTACCTTTTCATACCGTTGTATGCCTGGGTCCTCGGGCGGCGCCACCGCGATCCCGCCCGCCAGGTGCGCGTGGAGCTCGCCGGACTGGCCGTACTCTGCCTCATCAGCCTGTCCTTCCGGCTGGCTGACCTCGAGGTCAACTCCTCGATGGCTCGAACCATGACCAACTGGCTGCCCGCCTACGTGGACCTGTTCGCACTCGGCATGTTCCTGGCCGTGGTGTCGGCATGGATGCGCGCTACCGGCCGGCGGCCGAGTTGGGCCTCCCACCCGAAGATGCCGGTGATCTCGTGGTCGCTCGCGGCCCTCTGCTTCGTGTGGGTGTCCAACTTGGGCCTCAACCGGCTTCCGATCTACCAGCCCACCGTGGGCAACAGCATCGCCCGCCAGACGCTCTACGGCCTGTTCGGCCTCTTCCTCGTGGTCCCTGCCGTGTTCGGCCCGCAGGACCAAGGGTTCGTCCGATGGCTCCTCCGGTCTCGCCCTCTCGCACTGCTCGGAGCCATCTCCTACGGCATCTACCTCTGGCACGAGGCGTGGATCTTGATGTTCGTGCGCTGGACGGGCGACCGCCTGTTCTCGTTCCCGCTCTGGGAGCTCGCCCCGATCACCTTCGTCCTGGCCGTCGGGTCGGCCGCCGTCAGCTACGTGCTGGTCGAGAGCCCCGCCCAGCGCCTCGGTCACCTCCCGGGCATCGGTCACCGTGCGCCAAGAGCGCAAGGCGTAAATCCACTCCTCACGAGTTCGGCCACCATCGACTCGTGAGCGCGATCGGCAAGGACCTGCCCGGACCCGACCTCGGGACGGCCCTGAGTGAGCTCGCGGGCGCCGCGCAGCTGCGCCGGGTGGAGATGGTCGCGTGGCGCGATCTCGGCCACCCCGAAGCGGGAGGCTCGGAGCTCCACGCCACCCGCGTCGCCGAGCGCTGGGCGCAGGCCGGCGTCGACGTCACCATGAAGGCATCGCGAGCGCCGGCCAGTCCTCCCGTCGACAGTTACGGCGGCTTCCGCGTCACCAGACCCGGGCGGCGGTACGGCGTCTTCCCGACAGTGGCGTGGGAGGGCTTCGCCAGGCGTTCGAAGAACCGTCCCGACGGCCTCGTCGAGATATGGAATGGCCTGCCATTCCTCTCGCCCCTGTGGGCGGGGTGTGCGCGGACGGTCTTCTTGCACCACGTCCACGAGGGGATGTGGGACCTGACCCTGCCGGCGCCGCTCGCCGCGGCGGGCCGCTTGATCGAAGTGCGCATCGCGCCGCGCTTCTACCGGAGCACGCCGATCGTGACCCTTTCGGAATCGTCCCGCCAGCGGATCATCCAGGTGATGGGATTGGATCCGGCCCAGATCCGGGTCGTAGAACCCGGCGTCGACCCGCGGTACTCGCCGCTCGGCCCACGCTCCGAACGCCCGTTCTTCGTGGCCGTAGGCCGGCTCATGCCGTACAAGCGTTTCGACCTGCTCATCGACGCACTCGTCGCCACACAGGCGACCCACGAGTCGTTGGAGGCAGTGATCGTGGGCGAGGGCCAGGAGCGGGCCGCGCTGCAGGCGCGCATCGACGCCCATGGCGCTGGCGGCTGGCTGCGCATGACGGGACACCTGGACGGGGAAGCGCTCCTCGCCACATACCGCCGGGCTTGGGCCGTACTGTCGGCGTCGGCTTTCGAAGGGTGGGGGATGACCCTGACCGAGGCCGCTGCCTGCGGTACCCCGGCGGTGGCTTCGCGCATTGCCGGGCACTCCGACGCCGTGCACGACGGCACGAGCGGCCTCCTCTTCGACGACCGGGAGCAGCTCGAGGGCGCATTGCGCTCGCTGATCGATCGTCCCGATCTGCGCAGGCGCCTACAGAGCGGCGCGGCGCAGCGCGCCCTGGCCCTGACCTGGGACCGCACGGCCCTGGGGACCATGGAGAGCCTGGCCGCCGACGCCATCCGACGGAACGCAGGCGCGCTGGGAGCCATCCCCCCGAGCGCCAACGGCAACTCTCACCGCGACGCGATGCCACTAAGGCGCAGTCGATCGGGGGCGCCGGCGGCGCCTGTGGCGGTGCCCCATGAGCTGACGACCGCGTCGCGGCCCCGCAAGCCTCGCGCCTAGACCGGTACCGATCGCAGCGTGCGAGCCCGATGAGCCAAGCAACCGCGCTGGGTCACGTCACTATCTGCGACTTGAGCGGGCAGCTAGCTGGCGCCGGCGCCACTCGCTACCTGGCGGCGTTCGGCGCGCGGGTGATACGCGTCGAGGACCCGGTCCGCCAGGGACGATGGGACATCCTTCGGGGATCGATGCCCCATGTCGACGAGCGACGAGGCATCGAGCTCGGCGGGGCCTTCAACAACCACAATGTCGAGAAGCTGGGGGTCACGATCAACCTGCGGCTGGAGGCGGGGCGTGACCTGCTCCGGCGCCTCGTGGCGGTATCCGATGTGGTGACGGAGAACTTCGCCAGCGGGGTAATGGAGAAGCTGGGCTTCTCCTACGGCGAGCTTCGCTCCATCAAGTCCGACGTCATATACGTGTCGAACTCTGGGTTCGGCCACGCCGGTCCTTACTCAAGGTTCAAGACCTTCGGCCCCGTCGTCCAAGCGGTCTGCGGCCTGACCTTCGGCGTGGGGGCGGCGGGCGCCCCTCCGGCGGGTTGGGGTTTCTCCTACATGGACCACATGGGAGCCGACCTCATGGCCCTGGCCGTGCTGTCTGCACTCGTGCACCGCAACCGCACCGGTGAAGGCCAGTGGGTGGACATGTCCTGCACCGAGGCCGGCCTCGGCCTCACGGGGCCGGACCTACTCGACTACACCGTCAACGGTCGGCCCCTGCGCCGGCCCGGCATGCCCGACTCCAACCACAGCGACCACCCGGTGATGGTGCCCCATGGCATCTACCCGACCGAGGAGCCCGACAGGTGGGTGGCCATCGCCTGCCGGGACGACCAAGATTGGGCCGCCTTCGCGGAGGCGTGCGATCAGCACTGGGCGCGCGAGGCCCGCTTCGCCGCGACCGCCGGCAGGGCGGACCACGAGGCGCAGCTGGACCGGCTGGTATCGGGCTGGACGTCGTCCCTCCGCCGCGAGGTCGTGGCGTCGAGGCTGGAGAGGGCCGGGGTGCCGGTCTCCGCCGTGACCATGTCGGAGGATCGCATCGAGCACGATCCGGACAACGATGATTGGGGCCTGTTCCCCACTGTCGAGCATCCCGAGATCGGCGGTGTTCGCGTCGATGGCATCCCTGCCCACCTGTCGGAGACCGACTGGAGCATCAAAAGGGGCGCTCCGCTCCTCGGGCAGCACAACCGGGAGGTATTCGCCGGCCTGCTCGGCATGAGCGACGAGGAGTTGTCCGCGCTCCAGGCGGACGGTGTCTTGTGACCGGCCCACTTCAAGGGGTGCGGGTCGTCGAGCTGGCCAGTTTCTGGGGGGCATGGGCCGGCAGGCTGCTGGCCGACCTGGGCGCCGACGTACTGGTGGTCGAACCCCCCGGTGGCCACTCCACCCGATCCTTCGGTCCCTTCGCCGGTGACGATCCCCATCCCGACCGGAGCTTGTGGTGGTGGTATTACAACACCTCCAAGCGCAGCGTGGTGCTCGACCTCGACGATCCTCTCGACGCCGACCACTTCCGCCGGCTCGTCGGCGGGGCCGGGGTCGTCCTTGAGGCCGAACGACCGGGGAGGCTCGCGGCGTTGCACCTCGACCACCCCGACTTGCGGGCCGAGCAGCCCGAGCTGGTGTGGACGTCGGTGACCACCCACGGGCGCGCCAGCCCGCGCTCCTCTGGACCGTGGACCGATCTCACCATGGCTGCGGCGTCAGGGCTGGCGTGGCTCAATGGCTACGACGACCATTCGCTGCCTCCCATGCGCGGCCGAGGCAACCAGACCCTCCAGATCACCGGCACCCATGCCGCCCTGGCCACGCTGGTCGCATTGCTGCACCGGGATGCGACAGGCTCGGGACAACACGTGGACGTGAGCGCGTTCGCCGCTTGCAATGTGACCACCGAGAGCGGCACGTTCGCCTGGCTGGTCGCCGGTGAGACGGTGCAGCGCCAGACGGGCCGGCACGCCTCGGTCAACCCCACCATGGACGTGCAGGTCCGGGCCGCAGACGGGCGGTACGTCACTACCGGGTTCCTCCCTCAAGACGCCAAGGACTTCCAGGCGCTACTCGACTGGCTCGACGAGCTCGACTTGAGGGCGACCTGCCCGGAGGTGGTGTTCCTCCAGATCGGCGTCGAGCGCGGCGGCATCGACGTCGTCAAGGAGCGGGACGATCCAGAGGTGATAGCGATCTTCGGTGCCGCTCGCGCCGCCCTCGTCCACATCGCAGAGAACGTCGCCGCCCTCACCTTCTTCGAGGGAGCCCAGCACCGCGACCTCCAGTGCGGCATCATCTTCTCCCCCGACGAGGCCTATGAGAACTCACACTTCTCGGCGCGAGGGTTCCAATCGACTATCCGCCACGACGAGCTCGGTCGCGACGTGAGATATCCGGGAGCTCCCTTCAAGATGAGCGCGTCGCCGTGGGCGATCCGCCGCCGGCCGCCACTGGTCGGAGAGCACACCGGCGAGGCGCTCGCCCTAGGCTTCGAAGCCGCTGCACGGAGTGACGAGCAGCCACCCCCGACCCAAGGACGGTAAGCCATGGCGAACATCGACCTGCTCAATGCGTGGAAGGGCCAGCAACAGTGAGCGAAGAGCTCCTGCAGGAGCGAAGGGGCAGCATCCTGATCGCCAGCCTCAACCGACCCGAAGCTCGCAATGCCCTCAACTCCGCCCTGCTGGGGGCCCTCGGGGAGGTCATCGACCAGGCCGAGACCGATCCCGGGATCCGCGCCGTGGTACTCACCGCTACAGGCGACCGCGCCTTTTGCGCGGGCATGGACCTGCGGGATTTCGCCGCCGCGGGACAGGAGCCCAAGGCCGGGACCGGAGTCGCCACCGGGTTCCAGCGCCTGGTCAACGGCGAGGTCTCGGTGCCGGTCATCGGCGCAGCCAACGCCACCGCCGTCGCCGGCGGCTTCGAGCTGCTGCTCGCCTGCGACATCATCGTCGCGTCGTCCCAAGCGAAGTTCGGCCTGCCCGAGGTCAAGCGTGGGCTGTTCGCCGCAGGGGGAGGCACCTTCCTCGGCACGCGGGTCCCGCTCGGGATCGCCCTCGAGATGACCCTCACCGGCGACAGCATCGACGCCCAGCGGGCGCACGCGCTCGGATTGGTCAACTCGGTGGTGGCACCCGAAGACGTCCTCTCCAGGGCCCTCGAGTACGCCGAGAGGATCGTGGCCAACGGTCCACTCGGCGTGGCCGCGACCAAGGAGCTGGTGCGACTGGGAGTCACCGACCACAAGCGGGCCCAGGAGCGCCGGGCCGAGTTGCAGAAGTCGGTGTTCACGAGCAGCGACGCTCGGGAAGGAGCGCTGGCCTTCGTCGAGAAGCGGCCCCCGGTGTGGCAGGGCCGCTGAGGGGCCGCCACAGCGGCGGGGGCCCGACAGGACCACCGAGCGCGAAGATCGTAAGCATGATCTCACTACAGAAGCTCGGCGCGACGGTGGGGGCAGAGGTCCTGGGCGTTGACCGCGACCGCTTCGTGCATGACGAGGACCTGCCTTCAGCGTGCCTGCAGGCGCTGGAGGACAACGGCGTGCTCGTCTTCCGCGGCGTACACCTCGACGACCAGACCCAGGTGGCGTTCTGCAACCGGTTGGGAGACATCCACCGGTTCCCGACCCATCCCATCCCTGAGATCAGCATCGTCAGCCTCGATCCCTCCAAGAGCGCCGTCGCCGAGTACTTGAAGGGCACGTTCGACTGGCACATCGACGGCACCACCGACGAGGTGCCCAACATGGCGACGGTGCTGAGCGCCCATGCGCTCGCCGAGGACGGGGGCCAGACGGAGTTCGCCAGCACCTACGCGGCGTATGACCTGCTGAGCCCCGACGAGCAGCAGCGATACGGATCGCTCCGGGTGCTGCACAGCTTCGAAGCCCACCAGCGCCGCCTCAACCCCAACCCTTCGCCGGAGGTGGAGGCAGACTGGGCGACACGGCCGAAGCGGGAGCACCCGCTCGTGTGGCGCCACCGTTCCGGCCGGTGCTCACTCGTCCTCGGAGCGACGGCATCACACGTGGTGGGTTGGGACATCGCGCCAGGCCAGAAGCTGCTCGAGGACCTGCTCGCCCGGGCCACCGCCGGCGATCGTGTCTACCGCCACGAGTGGTCGCTCGGCGACACGGTCATCTGGGACAACCGCGGCGTGCTGCACCGGGTCTGCCCCTACGATCCCACGTCCCCGCGCGAGATGCACCGCACGACGATCCTCGGTGACGAGGCGATCGCGTGAGCAGGCAGTTAGCGCCGGGGGCGCAGCCACCCCTAGGATTCTCGGCGTAGCCAGGGGGTCATAGCCGTCGGGCGTCACCACACCGCACCAGCCGAAGGAGTCGCGCATGACCCGCAAGTACCTCGACTACGAGACCCTGGAGGATGGGCGGATCGCCCGGATCACCCTCAACCGGCCCGACGCCAGGAATGCTCAAAACCGGGGGTTGCTCGTCGAGCTGGGTGAGGCGTTCCTCGAGGCGGAGGCCGACGACGAGGTCAGGGTGGTGGTGCTGCGCGGGAAGGGATCGATGTTCTCTTCCGGCCACGACATGGGCACCAAGGACTCGGTGGCCGAGTACACCCCGGGACCGGGCCAGCACCCCTCCTACACCATGCAGGGCGGGACCAAGGTGGGGGCGGAGCGGCTGATGCTCCAGGAATGGCACTACTTCTACCAGAACACGCTTCGCTGGCGGAACCTTCGCAAGGTCACCATCGCGCAGGTGCACGGCGAGGTCTACGCAGCAGCTCTGATGCTGATGTGGGCCTGTGATCTGATCATCGCCGCCGAGGGCACTCGGTTCGCCGACGTGGTGGGCGCCCGGCTCGGGATGTGCGGCCTCGAGTACTTCGCCCACCCCTGGGAGCTCGGACCCCGCAAGGCCAAGGAGCTGCTCCTGACCGGCGACGCTCTCGAGGTCGACGAGGCGCACGCCCTCGGCATGGTCACGAAGGTCTTCCCGCTCGACGATCTCGACGAGCAGACTTTGGAGTTCGCCAAGCGGATCGCCAAGCTGCCCTCCATGACGTCACTGCTGATCAAGGAGTCGGTCAACCAGAGCGTCGACAACATGGGCTTCTACAACGCCCTGCAGGCCTGCTTCACGCTTCACGAGCTCAACCACTCGCACTGGGCGCAGGTCCACGACAACAGGATGCCCGCAGCTCTCCCAGAAGACGGCGTGCCCAATTGGCGCGACGCCGCGCCGGTGGTCCCCGCCCTCAAGGACAAGGCGCGGGCGGCCAGCCCCCAGAGCTAGGCCCGGGATAGGCGACCCCCTGGCCCTGAAGCCTGCGGCCGCCTAGGACCCGGCATCCTCGGCGGTCGGGCGGCCCCGTCCCCGGTCGATGAAGCGGAAGATGCCGGTGAAGTCGGCGCCGGGTTCGGCCGCGGAGAACTGGTCCCACAGGGCGACGGTGGTCCGGCCGACCACCGCGGGTCCTCCACGCCCCTCGACCTCGCCGAGGTATAGACGTAGATCCTTGTCCATGAGGGAGTTGGCGAAGCCTGCTGCATAGCGTCCGGTCAAGACGTGCTTGGGGAACTTGTCGCTCGTCGCCGAGCTCTGGCCGCTCCCGGCGTCTAGCACCTGGAGCATCGTGGCCATGTCGAGGCCGACCGAGAGACCGAAGCTGACCGCCTCGCTGGTCGCGGCCAGGGCCGTGGCAGAGAGGAAGTTGTTGGCCAGCTTGAGGGCTTGTGCCATCCCGGGCCGGCCACCGACCCGGTGGCGCCGGTCGCTCAGTCCGGCCAGGACGGGCTCGACATGGGCGCAGGCCTGGTCGTCGCCGGCGAACATGACGACCAGGGTCCGGGCGCGGGCGCCCGCCACACCCCCAGATACCGGAGCGTCGAGGTACGACACCCCGATCGCGCCGAGGACCCCCGACACCGACGCAGCTGCGTCGACACCGATCGTCGACGTGTCCACGACGTGGGTGGCCCGCCGGTCGGGTGCATCGACGATCTGCCTCGCCACCTGCTCCGAGGCGCGACCGTCGGGGAGGCTGAAGACGACCACATCCGCAAGTCGGGCGACCTCGGCCACATCGCCGGCCGCCACGGCGCCGTCGGGCTCGCGGCCGGGGCCCGCCGCGTCGTAGGCAACCAGGCCGAAACCTGCTCCGAGCAAGTTGGAGGCCAGAGCGCTCCCCATGTTGCCCAGACCTATGACACCTACCGTCGCTACCACGTCGCTCCCTGCACGCCAACTCCTCTGCACGCTGACTCCCCTGCACCGTGAGCCGAGGACTTGGCCGATGATCCTAGGAGGTCGGCCGCCTGTCGCCCGCCCGGCCTCAGCCGAGCGTCGGGATGATCAAGGGCAGGTCGGCAGTCGTACGGATGCCGGGTCCGGCGGCACAGACATAGGGGATGGCGTTGACGGGACGGTGAGCGGTCAGACCCGGCGACGTCTGCGCCCACAGATCCTCAGGCACCGGGAAGTGGATGTCGATGTCGAGCGGCGTGTCGCCCTCGAGCAGGACGTGCCAGCCAGTCCCCCGGAGGTCCCACGCCGGCTCCACTCGGGTCGTGAGGTACCAGTTGGCCCGGAACGTCACCAACGGCCGGCCGTTGTGCATTCCGGTGACCTCCATGCGCTGTGCGGCTACGGTGCCAGCCTCCACCCTGCCGGCGGCGACGTCGACTCCCTCCCGGGCCACCGCCACCTCGCCGGCGGTCACCACATCGTCCAACGGCATGGAGATGGCGTCGGCCAGGACACCGAGCGATGCAGCGAAGGTCATGCCCCCGTGGCGCGATACGCCGCCCGCGTCGAAGGTGGAAGGATCGCGACCGAAGCCCATCAGGTCGAAGATCATCTCCGGGGAATTGCGCGACGACATGTCCGCGAACTCCTCGATGGTCAAACGGTCGAGCCGGCGCTGCAGCGACGCCAGTACCAGCGGGAGCGCCTCGGTGATAAAGCCTGGGCTCGACCCGGTGCTGTGCAACGACGTGCCACCCGCCTGGCAGGCCGCTTCGATCCGCGTCCGCATTCCTTCTTCCATGCTGGCGGCGCGGTGCAGCTCGCTGCGGGTGGCGACCACGTTGGCCCCCGACTCCAGGATCCGGCACAAGACGTCGAGGTCGACTCGGTCTGCCATGTAGAGAACGCAGTCGGCTTTCTGGGCGAGGATCTCCTCGATGTCACTGGTAGCAATGACGCCCACCGGCCCGACGCCGCACAACTCCCCGGCATCCTGGCCTGCCTTGCTCTCCGAATACACGTAGAGGCCGACCAGATCCAGTGTCGGATGCTGGATCACTGCTCGCAACGAATGCATACCGATGTTCCCGGTGGCCCATTGCACGACCCGATAACGACGGCTGTCCATCACGACTCTCCCCCTGTTCGCCTGGCACAGGCGTCATTTCCCCGCCGGTTGTCGACAGATGGCGCAAAATGCCAGGATACCTCCATGCCAGCTCTCGTAGGCACACCGTCCGACGACGTTCCCGAGATCCTGGCGACCGGTCGGACGGATATCACCACCATCTTCGTGTCGTTCTCCGCCCGTCACCCGCAAGGCCGCGACGCCGAGTACATCGAGTGGCACGGGCTCGACCACCAGCCTGATCAACATCGCCTCTCCTGCCTGCGGGCCTCGCTGCGCCTCGTGTCCACCCCGGCGTGCCGTGGCGCCCGAGCGGCCGAGGACAAGCGGTACGAAGCCGTGGACCACGTGATGACGTACCTCTTCAACGACATCGATCGGCTGGACGCCTTCGACGCTCTCAACCTGGCAATGGCAGAGGTGGGTCGCAACCCTTACAACCGTGGCGCGCCTGTCGACGTGCAGATTCCCGGCATGCCGTTGCTCGAGCGCGGCGCGTACGGGCTCGACGGCAGTGCCGCAGCCCCACGCGTCAAGGTAGGTGCCGATGTGCTGCCCTGGTGGCCGGCGCGCGGCGTGTACCTACTGGTCGAGCGCGGGCAGGAGCCCGCATCTGCTCTGATCGAGACCCCTGGAGTGGCCGGGGCCTGGTGGGGCAAAGGCATTCCTCTCGAACCTCCCTACGCCAGCGCCGACAACACGGGCCTGCAGATCACCTACTGCTTCTTGGACGGCGATCCGGCCGAGACAGGCCGACAACTTCGTCCTGTACTGGAGCAGCGCTGGGCGGACGGTTCCGTCGTCCCCCTGCTGGCCGCCCCGTTCCACACCATTGTTCGCTACGACTGGGGCCGCTACCTACCCTGATCGGCTCGTGATCCCGACGCCGCACAAGCTGGGCTCTGTTATCGTCCGCGAACGTGTCGGTGCACCCCCGGATCTCGGTGAACAGCCTCAGCTCGCTACACCAGTCGTTGTCCGAAGACATCACCATGTGGCACCAGCTCGGCGTCCGACAGGTCGGGCTCATCTCACCCAAGCTGGCCGCTGCGGGCTGGGAGGCGGCTGTCGCGCTGGTGAGCGAGAGCGGACTTCGGGTCTCCAACATCTCGACGGAGAACACCGTCATAGCCGAGTCCTTGCGCTTTGCCGCTGCGGTGGGAGCCGGCACCGTATATGTGTGCAGCGGACCGGCCACTGACCGCACATGGGAGGAGTCGGCCACCTCTTTCTGCAAGGACATCGCCCCTCTGGCGGCGCTGGCCGACGAGCTCGGCGTGCGGCTCGCCGTAGAGCCGACGAACCCGCTGCGGACCGATGTCAGCTTCGTGCACTCGCTGCGGGATGCAATCGACCTGGCACGCGATGCCGGTATCAGCGTCGTCGTCGACTTCTACTCGTGCTGGTACGAGCGGGACTTCGACAAACTGATCGAGAGCCACGTGGATGCGGTGGCGCTCGTCCAGATCTGCGATTACGTCATGGGGACCTTCGACACGCCCAACCGGGCGGTCCCCGGCGATGGCGACATCCCGTTGCGCCGCCTCCTCTCCACGGTGATCGAGGCCGGCTACCAGGGCCCCTTCGACCTGGAGATCCTCGGCCCTCGAATAGAGGCCGAGACATACCCGCCGGCCCTGCGCCGCAGCCTCGAGCGGATCGGGGACATCCTCGCCGATATCGGAGTGCGGGAATGAGCTAGCAGTCTCGTCGGCGCCGCCTACATCACCTCAGGGTAGGTAGCGATCCCACTCGTAGGGGACGATCGTGTGGAACGGCGCGGCCAGGAGCGGCGCAACGGCATCATCCGCCCAGCGCTTCTCCAAAGCGGGACGGAGCCGCCCGGCCGTCTCCTCCGGCTCGTCGTCGACGAAGAGGTAGGTGATCTGGATACCGCTGTTGTCAGTGGTGGTGTTCGGTGGGCCCACATTCAAACCGGTGACCGACCACGCCCCGCCGACACCAGCCACATCGGTGAGCGCTCCCAACGGCGATTCGCCGGCCTCCACCAGCAAGATCACGCCTCGTGCCGGCCACCAGGGAAGCACGTCCGCGCCGGCCTTGATGCGAGGAGCCGCTTCCATGGCGCTCGGCGTGTACACGCCCCGCTCGACCAGCGGCAGTAGCTCGGGCGTCCGTCCTGCATTGCGCAGACCGACACTCAGATCCACGAATCCGTCCAGGGCCGCGACGTCAGCGAAGAAATAGCTCATCACGTGGTCAACAGCCTCGTAGCGCTCGGAGCTGGCCATCCGGGCGGCCCGGCACCCGGGTGTCGAGACCAGGCGCAGCGAGGCTCGCAGCGCCGAGAGCCGGTGTTGCTCGGGCCGGTGGTCGAGCGAGTGCCACTCGATGTAATGAGCGTCTCTACCCTCCGGGTGGCGGCCCGACATCGACACGAACACGGTGGTGACGTCGGAACGTCCCGTCTCTAGTATGCCGGGGACCTCGTCGGAGGGGGTTCCCACCAAGTCAGGCATGCCTCATAGCTCCGGGCAGAGGGAGCCGAGGTATTCCTGGGTCCGCCGTCGTGACTCGATGCGGGACTCACGGTCCGGTCCGAACGGCACGATCCTCGCCGCCAGGTCCGTCACCCCGGCGTCGCGGAAACGGCGCAGCCGTTCGACGATCGCCGCCTCGTCCCCGCCGGCCAGGACGTCCCCGACGTCGGCGGCGTCTCCGTGCTCCAGCAGGCGGAGGTAGTTGGGGGACATCTCGGCATGACCCAGCATCTTGCTGGCGTACTGGCGGACCGCGTCGACCTCGCTGTTGCGGCAGAGGGCCACGGGCACGCATCCGACTATGCGGGGGGCCGGGCGGCCCGCAGCGGTGGCAGCCTTGGTGATCCGGGGCGCCACGTGCCCGTCCACGGCCCGCTCGTCCGCCATCCACAAGATCGTTCCTGATGCGTGCTCCCCTGCAATGCGCAACATCACGGGTGCGAGCGCCGCGATCAGCAGAGGCATCGGCATCGCATCCGCCACGTCGAACGGGCTGTGGACGCGGAACAGCTCGTTCTCCACATCTACCGGCCCGGGGCCGGCCAGCGCGGCGTTGATGACCTCCAGATAGTTGCGCACCAGATGAGCCGGGCGTTCGTAGACCAGACCGAATTGGTCCTCGACGATCCAATGGTGCGACGGTCCGAGACCCAGCGTGAAGCGGCCACGGCAGGCGATCTGAGTCGTGAGTGCCTGCTGGGCCATGACGATCGGCAAGCGGGTTTGCACCGGCACCACCGCCGTCCCCAGCTCTATGCGCTCGGTGCTCTGCCCCACCACCGCAATAGCGGTCATTGCGTCGAGATAGCCGGGGATCTGGGGAACCCACAAAGAGCTGAACCCGGCCTGCTCGGCAGCCCGGACGTCCTCCATCAGCCCAGCCAGGCGTTCCGCTCGCTCCCTCTCCGTGTCGGAGCCGATCATCAGGCCGATCCGCATCCCCGGTCCCTCCAAAGTTGGTAAGTGCTTGGCATCACCCTAGCGCCCGCCACCGAGCGCCTCCCGGCCCGACCCTCGCGTCGATGCCTGGTGATATCCTTCGCGACTTGCGCTCAGCCCGGCCTCGCAATTGCCAGTAGCCCGGAAATGACCTCGAGCGGAATCGACGCGATCCAGAATTCCGAGCACGCCCTCTGGCTGTTGAAGCGGGTGTTCCACCATGGCCATCGCATGGTGAGCGAGGCCATCCGCGACCAGGGCGTGACTCCGACACAGGTGGGCGCGCTCAACCGGCTCGCGCAAGAGCCGGGTCTCTCCGGCGCCCAGCTGGCGCGACGGCTGCTGGTCACGCCCCAGGCCGCTCACCTCGCCCTCACGGCGCTGGAGCGCCGGGGACTGGTCGAGCGGCGCCCCGACGCCAACCACGGCCGGATCGTCCGCGCCCGCCTCACCGACGAAGGCAAGCGGATCGCCGCCCTCTGCTGGACCAGCAGCGTGGAAGCGGAGGACAAGTACCTGGCCGTGCTCGGCGCCGATGATCGCAAGGTCTTGATCGATCTGCTTTCCCGGCTGGCCAGGCAGGCACCCCTACCGCGTCCCTGAACCCGAGCAGCTCAGGGCCTCTCGATGCCCTCAGCGCTCATTGCCCGTCGCGGGCAGCTCGGACTTCCCGGATCCCGCGCCTGGCGGCCAACGCGGCGGGCGCCCCGCAGTAAGCGGCAATCTGGAACAGCAGCTCGTCCATCTCCTCGTCGGTGACACCGGTCTGCGGTGAGCTCCCCGCGTGGAGGCGGAACTCCTCCATCCGGCCGAGGGCGGCGGTCATCGCCATCACCAACAGGCTCCGGTCGCGCGGAGTCAGGGCGCCCTGGCGCGCCCAGACCCCCCACGCCATGGACGTCAGGTAGTCCTGGAACTCCTGGGCCACGGGATCGGGGTCGGCGGTCATGCTGTCGACGTACGCGTCGCCGAGCATGGCGCGGCGCATGGCGCGGGCAGCTCGCAGATCTTCGGGCTCGGTCAATGGTCCTCCAGTGCAGTGGTCGTGGAGCGCGGGGCGGTAGGTGCCTCGACGTCGCCGGCGGCGCGTTCTCGCACCACGCCGGCGTCCAGGAGGGAGCTGACGTCGTCCTCGCTCATCCCGAGCTCCTCCAGCACCACCCGGGTGTGGCTGCCCGGTAGCGCCGGCCCGCCGGGAGGGCGCGGCGCGGTACGGGAGAAGCGCGGTGCCGGCGCAGGCTGGACGACGCCGTCGACGTCCACGAATGTCCGACGGTGCCGGTTCTGCGGGTGCTGGGGCGCTTCGGTCATGCTCAGCACCGGCGCCGCGCAGGACTGCGGCGTGACCACCTCGCGCTCCCATTCGTCGCGGGTCTTCTGGCGGAAGCGATCCGCCATCACTTCTGCGTGGGCGGCCCAGTCACGGGGATCGTCGTAGTCCTGGGGCGGCCTGACCCCCAGCCGGGTGCAGAGCTCCTCGTAGAACTGGGGCTCCAAGGCGCCGACGGCGATGTGCTTGCCGTCTGCGGTCTCGTAGGTGCGATAGAAGTGGGCGGCGCCGTCGACGACGTTGGCCTGCCGGCGATCCTGCCAAGTGCCCTGGGAGAGCATTCCGTAGAACACCGCCATCAGCGTGGCCGCGCCGTCGAGCATCGAGACATCCACCACCTGGCCGATCCCCGACTGCCGGCTCTCCAGGATGCCGCTCAGCAACCCGAGTGCCAGGAGCATCCCACCACCTCCGAAGTCACCCAGGATGTTGAGGGGAGGCACCGGGGCGTCAGGGCTCCCGATGGCGTGGAGGGCCCCGCTCAGGGCGATGTAGTCGATGTCGTGCCCGGCCATCTGCGCGTACGGGCCGTCCTGGCCGTAACCGGTCATGCGGGCGTACACCAGGCGGGGGTTGACAGCCATGAGGTCGTCGGGCCCGAGGCCCAGCCGCTCGGCGACCTGAGGGCGGTACACGTCGACGAAAGCATCCGCCTGGCCGGCCAGGGCCAGCACCAACTGGCGCCCGCGGGGGTCCTTGACATCTACCGCGATCGAGCGCTGGCTCCTTCGCATCACTGCGTCCACCGGGAGGGGGAGGTCCACGTCGCTCACCCGGTCGACGCGCACGACGTCGGCCCCGAGATCGCCGAGGAGCATGCCGCAGAAGGGTCCGGGGCCCAGGCCTCCCATCGAGACTATGGACACCCCCGCCAGCGGACCGCTCATGTGGGACGGACCGGCCGGACCACGGACTGCCTGGTCACCGCCGGGCCCAGGCGGTGCGGGCGGCGGCTGCCTCGTCGGTGGAGTGGGCTATCAGCTGGTTGCGGTTTTCCAGCTCGAGGGCGGCCGCCAGGCCGGGGGCGTCGACGTTCGCCTGGAGCGCCCGCTTGGTCAACTGCAAGGCGAGTGCCGAGTGGGTCGCCATCTCCGCGGCCATCTCCAGGGCGTGGTCGACCAACCGGTCGTCGTCGACCATCGCGCTGACCAGTCCGCAACGAAGCGCCTCCCCAGCCGGCACGGTTCGACCCGTGAGCATCCAATCTGCCGCCACGCTGGTACCTACGACGCGGGGCAGGTAGTAGCTCATGCCCATCTCCGCGCCGGTTAGGCCGATGCGGATCGCGGCGTTGGCGAACGACGCCGAGGCGCCACACACCCGGACGTCGGCGGCCAGGCACAGGGCCATCCCGCCCCCCACCGCGGGACCGTTGACCGCCGCGATCACCGGTTGGGGAAGTTGCCGGAGGAGATCGGGCAACGAGGCCATCGCCTCCTGGAAGTGGAGCCGGTCGATGGCGGCCGCCGAATCGACGGGCATGCTCGGACCGAAGTCGCGCATGTCCAGCCCCGAGCAGAACCCTCGCCCGTTCCCGGTCAGGACCACGACTCGGATCTCCCGGTCGCCGCCGACTCCGGCCAGGTTTGTCCGTAGCTCCTGGGCGAGGCTCTCGTCGATGGCGTTCAGCCGCTCAGGACGGTTGAACCGCAGCAAGACCACCCCCGCGGACGGGCGCTCGGCTGTGAGCGATCCCACTCAGACCCTCTCCAGCACCGTCGCCGTGCCCATCCCGCCGCCCGTGCACATCGTGACCAGCCCGGTGGCCAGGTCCCGCCGCTCGAGCTCATCTAGCACCGTCCCGATCAGCATCGCCCCGGTGGCCCCGATGGGATGGCCGAGCGCGATGGCACCTCCGTTGACGTTCACCCGGTCGGGGTCGAGGCCCAGGTCGTGGATCGTCTTCAGCGGAACGGCGGCGAACGCCTCGTTGATCTCCCACAGGTCGATGTCGGACACCGTCATCCCCGCCTTCGCCAGGCATCGCTCGGCTGCGGGGCCCGGGGCGGTCAGCATGATCACCGGCTCGGATCCAACGGCCGCAGTGGCCCTGATCCGCGCACGCGGCTTGACGCCGTTGGCTTTGATCCACCCGTCGGAGGCGATCACCGCCGCCGCTGCGCCGTCGACCACTCCGGAGGAGTTGCCGGCGTGGTGCACGTGGCGGATGGCGTCCAGGCCCGGGTAGCGCTCGAGGCACATCTCGTCATAGGAGCGCTTGTCGCCCTCTGGCCGGCTGGCGCCTGCTTCCGAGAACGCCGGGCGCAGGCCGCCCAGCCGCTCCAATGTGGTCCCGGGCCGTGGATGCTCGTCGCTGCCGAGCAGCACCTCGCCGTCGGGTCCGAGGACCGGGATGACCCCCCGCTCGAAACGCCCTTCTCCCCTCGCCTCAGCGGCGCGACGCTGGCTCTCGGCCGCGAAGGCGTCGACGTCCTCCCGGGTGAAGCCCTCCAGCGTGGCGATGAGGTCTGCAGACACCCCTTGGGGAACGGTCGGGTACCGCTGGCGGAGCGCAGGGTTCCCCCCGTCGATGGTGGTCGATCCCGCCGTGAGATCCCAGCGCGACATCGACTCGACTCCCCCGGCGACGACCAGGTCCTGATCCCCGCTGCGCACCCCCATCGACGCGATCGTGATCGCCTGCTGGCCGGAGCCGCAGAACCGGTTGAGCGTCAGCCCCGGCACCGTCTCGGGCCAGCCCGCGACGAGCGTGGCGAGGCGGCCGATGCAATCCCCGTGGTCACCACTGAAGATGCCGTTGCCGACCACGACGTCGTCGACCTCGCCGGGATCCAGGCCCACGCGCTCGGCGAGGGCCCGCAGGCACTGGGCGAGGAGCTCTTGGGGGTGGACCCCGTGCAGGGCTCCGTCGGGGCGACCCTTACCGCGCGGTGTGCGCACAACGTCCACGATCCATGCGTCAGCCACGTCAACCTGCCTTGGTTCGCAATCCGGCCCGCTCCTACGCCAGTATTGGCGTCATCGTAGACACTACATACAGCGGGAGCGGTCGCCGGGCGAGCGACAGAACCCGCCGATCGCGGGACAGGAGTGGTGATGGCCTGGGATTTCTCGACTGACCCTGAGTACGCAGCAGCTCTCAAATGGGCCGACGAGTTCGTGCGGGAGGAGTGCGAGCCGCTCGACTACGTGGTGGTGGAATCGCATGACCTGAAGGACCCGGTCCGCCAAGCGCTGATACCGCCGTTGCAGAAGCTGGTCAAAGAGCGCGGCCTTTGGGCCACCCATCTGGGATCGCATCTCGGAGGGCCGGGGTACGGGCAGGTCAAGCTGGCCCTCCTCAACGAGATCCTCGGCCGCTCGGTGTGCGCGCCGATCGTCTTCGGCTCCCAGGCGCCCGACTCGGGCAACAGCGAGATCCTGGCCCATTACGGCACGTCCGAGCTGAAGGCTCGCTACCTCGAACCGCTGCTGGACAACCGCATCGTGTCGGCGTTCTCGATGACCGAGCCACAAGGGGGGGCCGACCCCAAGGTGTTCACCACCAGCGCCACGCTCGACGGGGACGAATGGGTCATCCACGGCGAGAAGTGGTTCACGTCGTTCGCGTCCCTCGCCGCCTTCTTGATCGTGATGGCCGTCACCGATCCCGACGCCGCTCCCTACCAGCGGCACTCCATGTTCGTCGTCCCGGTGGAGACCCCCGGCATCAATGTGCTGCGGGACGTCGGCATGGGCTACGAGCCGGTCGGTGACGGCTACGAGGCCTATGTCCGCTACGAAGGTGTCAGGGTTCCGGCAGATCACATGCTCGGCCCTCGCGGGGGTGCTTTCGCCGTCGCCCAGACCCGGCTCGGGGGCGGGAGGATCCACCACGCCATGCGCACCGTCGGCCTGGTGCGGCGCATCTTCGACATGATCTGCGAGCGCGCCGTGTCGCGCCACACCCAGGGCGAGATGCTCGGCAACAAGCAGATGGTGCAGGAGATGATCGCCGACTCCTGGATGGAGATCGAGTCCTTCCGGCTGCTCACGATGCAGACGGCGTGGAAGATCGACCAGCTTGGGGACTACCGGGCCGTGCGGGCCGACATCTCGGCGGTCAAGGCCATGATGCAGAAGGTCCTCCACGACGTGTCGGCGCGGGCGCTCCAGCTGCACGGGTCGCTCGGGACGACCAACGAGATGCCGCTCGTGCGCTACCTGGTGGAGTCGTTCGTCCTCGGGTTGGCGGACGGGCCGACGGAGGTCCACAAGGTCACCCTCGCACGCCAGATCCTCAAGGGTTACACCCCCGCACCCGACCTCTTCCCTTCCGAGCACCTAGTCCGGCGGCGGGAGGCGGCGCAGGCCAAGTACGCCGAGCGGCTCGAGGGGATCGTGCCGGTCCGCTGATCAGCCGAGGAGCTGCCGGGCCTGATCGAGCAGGCCCGGCAGCTGCCTCCCCACCTCCTCGACGGCGGGGTCGGGCTCGGCGCGGCGCCGATCGTGCTTCACGATCAGCGACCAGGTGGCGCTCGATTTGAAGCACGCGAGCGCCCGGAACCATCGCAGGTCCGGCACCTCTCTCCCGAGGGTACGGCTGTAGGTCTCGGTGAGCTCGTCGAGCGACGGCAACCACGACGCCTGGGGGGTGTCGCGCCGGTAGGTGGCCGGATCGCAGTTGGCTAGGAACCAGCCCAGATCGACCCGTGGATCCCCGAGGGACCAGATCTCCCAGTCGACGACCGCGGTGATGCGGCTGCCGCTCCTGAGCAGGTTGCCGAGGCGGAAGTCGCCGTGCACCAGGCCGATTCGGACGCCCGCCGGCTCGCGGCTGCGCAGCTGCGCAGCGACATCCTCCCATCCGGGCACCAAGGCGGCGTCGACGGTCTGGAGCAGCCGGCTCCACCGGTCGACCTCGGCCACGGGGCCGACTACCGGCTCGGCGGACAAGCCCAAGTCGGCGGGTTCGATGGCGTGCACCTGGGCGAGGGTCCGGGCGGCGTTGCGGGCCGCCTCGGCCACTTTGGTGGCGTCGTCGTCGCAGTCCCGGTCGAACAGCGGCTCCGACGAGGATCCCTCGGCGAAGGTCATCACGAACAGGGGCGGCGTGTCGGGCGGATCGCCGGCGTCCTCCCAGACGACGCGGGGAACGGGCACCGGAGTCTGCTGGAGAGCCCGCATCAGTCGAGCCTGGCGCAGCACGTCCCGGTTCCGCAGGGGGGCTACGCCAGGGGGCGCCACTTTGACGACCACTCGTTCATCGCCCATCGAACCGACATACGTGAGGCTCGAGGCACCGCCCGACAGCGGTCGCACGTCGCGGACATCGATGGACGCCAGCCGCTCCTGGAGCTGGTGGACGTCGAGCTGGATGGCGGTCATGGTGTCATCAATCCCCGTCTGAGCGCTGAGGGAGGGCCGGCTAGTCTGGCGGCGCCGCACTACGAGGGGAAGAGCCTTGGGCAACCGCTGTGAGGGAAAGGTAGCGCTCGTCACGGGCGCCAGCCGGGGTCTCGGCAAGGCCATCGCCGAGAAGCTGGCATCCGAGGGCGCCACGGTGGCCATCACGGCCCGCACGATGGATCCCGATCCGGGACAGCAGGGCTCACTGCGCGAGACCTGCGACGAGATCAACGCCGCCGGCGGCCGTTCGGTAGCGGTGCAGGCCGACATCTCCAAGGCCGAAGACCGTGAGCGGGTGGTAGCCGAGGTCGAGCGCCAGGTCGGGGCGCCCGACATCCTGGTGAACAACGCGGCGGTGACCTTCCTCCGCCCGCTGGACGAGTTCCCGGAGCGACGGGCACGGCTCATGATGGAGATGCACGTGCTGGCGCCGCTCCACCTCACACAGCTGGTGCTGCCCCGCATGCGCGAGCGGGGGCGGGGCTGGATCCTCAACCTGACCTCGATCGCCGGCGACCGTCCCCCTGGTCCTCCGTTCTCCGACTTCGATGCCTCCGCCGGGTTCGGCATGTACGGCACCGTCAAGGCCGCGCTGGACCGCCTCACCGTGAGCCTGGCCGCCGAGCTGTACTCGAGCGGCATCGCGGTCAACGCCGCGGCCCCTTGGAAGCCGGTACCCACGCCCGGCGCAGGGGCGCTCGACCTGGCGAAGACCGACACCGAGGACGTCGGTCTGATCACCGAGACGGTCCTCATCCTCTGCAGCGGAGACCCGGCGACCTTGACCGGCCAGATCGCCTACACCCAACCGTTCCTCGAGAGCCGTGGCCAGCTCCCGTGACGATGTGATGGAGCTCGACTCTTTTCGCAAGGGCGTCGACCACTGGCTGGACGAGCAAGAGGACGCCTTGGCGCCCGACCATCCGGGCCTCGGCACACTCGACCAGCAGATGGCCCAGCTCGCCAAGGTCAAGAGGCTCGGGTACGAGGCCGGCTGGGTGCGCTGGGGATGGCCCGAGCGGGTAGGCGGCCTCGGCGGTTCACCGATCCTGCGGGCCTACCTGGGCGAGGCCCTCACTGCGCGTGACGTGGTCGAGCCGGGTGTCTACTCGATGACCGAAGTGCTGGCCCCCACCATGATCGGCTTCGCCCGACCCGAGCTGGCAGCCTCGTTGGTGCCGAGACTGCTCCGGGGGGACGAGACCTGGTGCCAGGGCTTCTCCGAGCCCGGGACCGGGAGCAACCTGGCGTCGTTGACCTGCCGCGCCACGCGCACCGACGACGGGTGGCGGGTGAGCGGCCAGAAGGTCTGGACCAGCTACGCGCAGTACGCCGCACGCTGCGTGCTCCTCACCAGGACCGGCTCTCAGGAGTCGGCGCACCGGGGCATCACGGCGCTGTTCATCGACATGGACAGCCCGGGGATCACGGTCCGGCCCCTGCAAACCATGCACGGCGTGGACGAGTTCTCCGAGGTCTTCTACGACGACGTGGCGGTCCCCTTCGAGCGGACGCTGGGTGAGGTGGACAAGGGATGGTCGGTGGCCATGGACCTGCTGCCTTACGAGCGCAGCACGTCACTCTGGCACAAGGGCGCGTACCTGCACCGCAAGCTCGAGCACCTGCTGGCCGCTGTCCCCGCCGGCGCCCTGAGCCCCGCCGAGGTCGGCGAAGTGGTCCAGATCCTCTACGCCTTCCGGGCGCGATCCCGAGCGACGCAGTACCGCATGGCCGCGGGCGACCCCCTCGGCCCGGAGACCTCCGTGGACAAGGTCCTGGTGGCGACGGCCGAGCAGGCGGTGTTCGACCTGGCGGCGGCGGGACTGGCAGGCGAGGTGGTCCTCGGCGACGACGGCGCGAGCAGGCGCTGGCGGTCGGAGTTCCTCTACTCCCGGGCGGCCACCATCTACGGCGGCAGCGCCGAGATCCAGCGGAACATCATTGCCCGCCGGATCCTGGATCTCGGCGACGACCGATGATCGAGGGACACGATCTGGAGCTGTTCGAGCGAAGCATCCGCCAAGCCACCGAGCGCCACACCGGCGCGGCCCTCGACGCCGCCCTGATCGAGCTCGGCTGGCAAGACGCGTTGGCCGTCGACCGCCGTGCCGCCGTATCGGTCCTCTTTGCCCTGCAGGGATCCGCCAACGTCACCTCCTCGGCACTGGCGACTGTGGTGGCGGCCGGCCTGGGCCTCGAGTCTCCCGCGGAGCACGGCGTGATCCTCCCGGGACTCGGCTCCTGGGCACCCCCGGCCGAGCTCGCCGGCGATCAGCTCACCGTCGGGGGCCTCGGCGCCGCCGACCTGGACCGCAGAGAGACCGTGCTGGTCGTGGCGAAGGACCCAGGCGCCTCGGGGACCACCCTGGCGGTGACCGTCGAGCGGTCCGCCCTCGCCGTGGGCCCGGTGGGCGGGTTGGATCCGGCCCTGGCCATCGCCGAGGTGTCCGGCAATGGAATCCCATTCCGCCCGATCGCCGGGGAGGCCACCCGCGGGTGGCCCGAAGCCGTCGCTCTGGCACAGATGGCGGTCGCTCATGAGCTGATCGGCGCCGCCAGGACGATGCTCGAGCTGGCGCGCGACCACGCCAACAATCGGATCCAGTTCGGCCAGCCGATCGGCAAGTTCCAAGCCGTCCGCCACCGCCTGGCCGAAGCGCTGGTGGCCATCGAGGCGGCAGACGGGGTGCTCGACGCGGCGTGGGACATCCCATCCCCAGAGCTGGCCGCCGCCGCCAAGGCGCTGGCTGGGCGGGGGGCTCGCACGACCGCCCGCCACTGCCAGCAGGTGCTCGCCGGCATTGGCTTCACCGCCGAGCACCCGTTCCACCGGTACTTCCGGCGGATCCTCGTCCTCGACCAGCTGTTCGGTTCGGCGCGGTCGCTGACCGACGACCTCGGCACCCGGCTGCTAGCCAGCCGTCAACTGCCGGCGCTGCTCACCCTCTGAGCGTCACCCTCGGAGCCGCTGCTGCCACCCTCCCCGCCCCCGCCCGCGGGCAGGCCCGCCTTGCGCAGAGTCGTCGCGGCATGCCGCATGTGGGCGGCGTCGACCAGCTTGCCGTCACGCCCGATGGCTCCCACCCCCCCGCTCTCCGCGCTCCGGTAGGCGTCGATGGCCATGCGAGCCTCCTCGACCTCTTCGGGCGTGGGCGCGAAGACGTCATTGGCGATGGCGATCTGGTCCGGGTGGATGGCCCACTTGCCGTCGAAGCCGAGGAGGCTCGCATGGACCGCGGCCCGCCGGTAGCCGTCCGGGTCCCGGTATGCGGGGTACGGGGCGTCGATGGCATCGATGCGGCCCACCCGAGCGGCGGTCACCACCTGGACCCGGGCGAAGTGCCAGAAGTCGCCGGGGTACTCGCTGACCGGATCGAAATTGCCGTCCACCCGCGCCTGCTGCGAGGCGGACAGGTCACCGGCACCGAAGATGATCGCCTCGAGGCGAGCGCTGGAGCGGGCGATCTCCACGGCGTTGGCCAGGCCTTCGGCTTCCTCGATGAGCACCTCGAGCCCGATCGGCTCCTCTATGCCCAGCTTGGCCTCCAGCTGCGTCAGCAGGACGTCGACCCACCAGACGTCGCGGGCGGAGCGGGCCTTCGGCACGATGATGACGTCCAACGACTGGCGCGCCCCCGTCACGATCTCGATGATGTCCCCGTGGCACCAGGGGGTGTCCAGACCGTTGACCCGCACCGCCCGGACCGTGCTTCCCCAGTCCAAGCCGGTCAGGGCCCCCACTGCGATGGAGCGTGCGGTTTCCTTGACGGAAGGAGCGCAGGCATCTTCGAGGTCCAAGAACACAAGGTCGGCGCCCGAGCGCGCCGCCTTCTCGCACATTCCTTCGTTGCTGGCGGGTGTGGCCAGCTCAGAGCGCCGGCGTCGAGTTTGTCGCAAGGTTGCCTCCCGGGCAGTAGGCCGTCAGAGACTAGCCAGCCGACCCGAGCGGGGCAGCCTCGGGCCGAGAGATGCCGAGGTGGTCGCGGAGAGTCGTCCCCGTGTACCGGTCGCGGAAGAGGCCGCGGCGCTGGAGTTGGGGGACCACCAGCCGGACCATGTCCTCGTAGGCGCCGGGGACGTGCGTGGCGGCGATGACGAAGCCGTCACAGGCATCCCCGTGGAACCACTCCTCCATCTGATCGGCGATCTCGGTGGCGGTCCCGACGAAGCGCGGGCCTTGGAGCAGGGTGGCCCGGTGGCCTGCCAGGTCGGCGAGGGTGACGTTGTCCCCACCGATGTGCTGGCGCAGGTTCTGCACCAGGCCCCGGATACCCGACACGGAGCCGATCAGCTCGTCGGTGATCGGCGAGTCGAGCTGCAGGCCGGAGAAGTCGTAGTTCATCAGCTCTGACAGCAGGGTGAGCGACGCAGCCGGGTCGACGAGCTCATCGAGGAACAACCGCTCGCGCTCCTCGGCGTGGGCCCGGGATTCCCCCACGACGGTGTAGGCCATCGGGAGCATCTTGACCGTTGCGGGGTCGCGGCCCAGCTCGCCTATGCGGGTCTTCTGGTCTTTGTAGTGGGACCGGGCGATGTTGATGTCGGGGTCGCCGGTGAAGATGAGCTCCGCCCAGCGGGCGGCGAAGTCGCGGCCGCGGCCCGACGAGCCCGCCTGCAGCAGCACGGGGCGCCCCTGGGGCGATCGGGGCAGGGTGAGTGGCCCTCGCACCTTGAACCACTTGCCTTCGTGGCGCAGCTCGTGGACCTTGGTCGGGTCGGCGAAGATCGGGGTGGAGCGGTCGAGGACCAGTGCGTCGTCCTCCCACGTGTCCCACAGCCCGGTGGTCGCCTCGAGGAACTCGTCGGCCCGGTCGTAGCGGTCGTCGTGGCCCAGGTGCTCTTCGAGCCCGTAGTTCTGAGCTTCCGAGTCGTTGACCGACGTGACCACGTTCCACGCGGCCCTGCCACCGGAGAGGTGGTCGAGGGTGGAGAAAGTACGCGCGACGTGGAAGGGCGTGTAGTACGTCGTCGAGTACGTGGCTCCCAGCCCGATCGACCGGGTGGCGCCCGCCACCACGCCCAGGACGACCGAGAGGTCCAGCTTGACCGGGCGCGCTCCGAGCCGGACGGCATCGGCCACCGATCCGCCGTAGATTCCCGGCATGGCAAGCCGGTCGTCGAAGAACATGAGGTCGAAGCACCCCTCTTCGAGGGTCCGACCGAGCTTCTTGTAGAAGTCCTGGGTGAGGAAGCCGTGGTCGGTGGCCGGGTGGCGCCACGATCCGGCGTAGACCGTCGTGCTCCCCGCCTGCATGAATCCCACCAGTGACATCTGCCGACTTGTGTCTTGGCTCACGTCGCCCCTTTCGATCGCCTGAAGTGTAATATCTGATATGCCAGATTTCAAGGCGATAGGCGGTACGGTCCGTCAACGGGCGGCCAGCGAGCTACGCGACCGGATCATCACCGGGCAGCTGCGACCGGGCTCCCGCCTGGACCTGGACCTGATCACCGAAGAGTTCGGCACCAGCCGCACCCCGATCCGGGAAGCGCTGATCGAGCTGTCACACGAGGGGCTGGTGTCCATCGCCCCCCGCAGCGGGATCACCGTCATCGGTATCACCTGGGAGGACGCGGTCGACAACTTCGCGGTGCTGGCGACGCTGGCAGGCAAGGCGGCGGAGTGGACGGCTGCCCGGATCACCCCCGACGAGCTGGCGGAGCTGCGCTCGGTGGCCGACGCCATCACCGGCTCGGCGGACGTGGTGACGGCCAACTGGCGTTTCCATCGGGCGCTCAATCGCGCGTCGCGCTCCCCCCGCCTCCTCACCTTCGTCCGCCACGCAGTGCGAGCGGTGCCGAGCAACTACTTCGAGCTGTTCCCCGAACAAGAGCAGCGAAGCCTCGCCGAGCACGCCGCGCTCCTAGACGCCATCGGGCGTCGTGACGGCAGGGCGGCGCGCCTCATCGCCGAGGAGCACGTCCTCCACGCCGGGGAGGCGTTGGGCGAGTGGCTGCAGGCCAGGGAGCGGGAGCAACTGACAGCCCCTTGAGGCTCCCCCACTCCCGGCCGGTCACCCCGGGCTTGGGTCGCCCTTCTCGGTGCGGCCCTGCAGCCGATCGATGTTGGCCCGCAGCTCGGGGGAGGTGAAGGATCGGTCCTCGGCGAGAAGCGCAAAGTCGAGGGTGGCGGTGAGGGCCCGCTCCAGGTGCAGGTTGAGGATGCGCTTCGTATCCTCGGCCGCCTGCTGGGGCAGCTTGGCGATCCGTCGGGCGCAGGCCAGCGCCTGGTCCAGCACCTCGCCGTCGGGGCACACGTGGTTGACCAAGCCGATCTGTGCTGCCCGGTCAGCGGATATGCGATCCCCTGTCAGCGCATACTCCTTGGCCAGCTGCAGGCTGATCATCAGGGGCCAGGTCACCGGGCCGCCATCGGCGGCGACGAGGCCGACGAGGACGTGGGGATCGGCCAAATGCGCGCTCTGGGCGATGAATGAGATGTCGGAGAGCGCGACCAGGCTGCACCCGAGACCCACTGCGGGGCCGTTGACCGCCGCCACGATCGGGAGCCGGCACTGCGCCATCCCCGTGACGATCATCCGGCCGTGGGTGAGGCTCTCCCGCCGCAGGTCGGCGTCGTTGGACAGCTCCTCTATGTAGGCGAAGTCGCCCCCGGCTGAGAACGCCCGGCCGATACCGGTGAGCACCGCCACCCTGGCGCCCCGGTCGGCGTCGAGCTGGGGCCACAGCTCGGCCAGCCCCCGGTGCAGGACGTGGTTGGTGGCGTTGAGCTGCTCGGGCCGGTTGAGCCGCACGATGCGGATCGGCCCGTCCGACTCGACCAGGATCTCTTGCGGGAGGTCATATTCGCTCATGATGCCGGCAGCCCCAGGATGCGGCTGGCCACCAGGTTGCGCTGGATCTGTGACGTGCCACCCATGACGCTCTGCGCCCGGCTGTACAGGTAAACCTTCAACCACATGTCATCTCCATCTCCGTGAGGGGTGCCGCCGACCGACAGCGCGGCGTGCCCGACCGCCTGCTCCACTGCGGTCATCAGCAATTTGTCCACCGAACCTTCCGGGCCGTGGGATATCCCGTCCATGCGGTCCGACAGCCGGCGGGACACGTGCAGCCGCAGCATCTCGGCCTCGATCATCGCCCACCCGAGGTCGCGGACCTGCTCAGGGCCGAACTTGCCCGGGTCCGCCTTGACCTGGCGGCCGAGCTCGCTGACCACCTTGCTGTAGCGGGCCACGTATCCCAGCTCGCCTGGTTCGCGCTCGTGGCTGACCACCGTCATGGCCAGCCGCCAGCCCTCGCCCGGCTGGCCGATCATGTTGGCCGCGGGGACCCGGGCGCCGTCGAAGAGCACCTCGCCGAACTCCCGGGTGACCCCGTTGATCATCTTGAGGGGCCGCTGCTCGATCCCGGGCTGGCGCATCGGGACGGCGAAGGCCGACAGGCCGCGATGCTTCGGGACGTCCGGGTCGGTCCGGGCGAGCAGCAGGCACCAGTCGGCGGCGTCGGAGTAGCTGGTCCACACCTTGTGGCCTGTGATCACGTACTCGTCCCCGTCCAGCTCGGCCCGGGTCCGCAGCGACGCCAGATCGGAGCCGGCGTCGGGCTCGCTGAAGCCCTGGCACCACCGGTCGCGACCGTTGACGAGCCCGGGCAGGAACCGCTGCTTGACGTCGTCGCTGGCGTGGTGACCGATACCGACCACCAGGTAGCCGAGGCTGGGCCGGGGCGGAGCGCCGGCGCGGGCCAGCTCGGCGTCCACTATGACCTCGTAGACCGAGGGCAGCCCCTGGCCGCCGATGTCCTTCGGCCACGACATGCCGAAGAAACCGGCGTCGTAGAGCGCCTGGTGCCAGGGCGCCTGCCCCGCCCAGTAAGCATCGGACGTGGAGGAGGCCGGCAGGCCGGGATTGTTGTCCCGCAGCCAGTCCCTCAGCCGCCGCCTGAAGTCCGCTTCCTCCGGGGAATCACCGAAGTCCATCTGCGCCTCCGATCCCGTTGTGATCCAGCACGCGCTGCAAGTTGGCTCCCGCACCGCCGAGGACGTCGATAGCCAAGAGCGCCCGCCGGAGGTAAACGTGCGCCATGCAGTCCCAGGTGTTGCCGATCCCGCCGTGCACCTGGATCCCCGTCTCACAAACCATCCGGGCGGCGCGCGAGCAGTAGGCCTTCGCCATCGCCGTGGCGGCGAGGGCCTCCTCCGCCGCCAGAGCGTCGACGGCCCAAGCGGCGTGGAGCGCCACGCTTCGCGAGCCCTCCATCGCCACGCACGCATCCGCCAGCATGTGCTGGACGGCCTGGAACGAGCCGATGGCGACGCCGTACTGCCGGCGGGCGCCCGCGTACTCGCAAGCAACGCTGAGCACGCCCCTCATCACCCCGACCAGGTCGGCGCTGGTGAGCCCCAGGCCAAGGGCAGTCCATCTGCGCAGATCGTCGGCGGTCAGCGGCTGCTCGACGGGGCCCAGCCGCTCCATCCCGGCCCCTGCCGCGATCGTGGCCGCGGGCCTGGTCAGGTCCACCTCCGCCGGGATGGAGGCATCCAAGGACACCTCGGCTACAGCGTGGCCGCCTTCGACGGGCACCAGCACCAGCGCCGATGCCGAATGGCGGGCGTCGATGGCCACCGCCCCCGCCGGCAACGTCCCTCGGTCAGCTACCGCCGGAGCCGACAGGTCGGCGACGAAACCAACCGTCTCACGGGCAGTGGCCGGCGGAGCACCGACCAGCCTGCGCAGCTCGGCGGCCAGAGTGGCGCCGACGAAAGGCGCGTCGGCCAATCCACGGCCCATCTCCTCGGCGATGATCGCTGCTTCCACCGCCGAAGCCAGCGGAGCTCGACCCTCGCCGGCCGCGCGCAGCTCGCGCCATCCCGACGCCTCGACCGCGGCATCCAGCTTGGCGGCGCGTTCGGTGTCCTCCAGATCCCGGACCGTGTGGGGTCCGAGACGATCGACGGCCTGCGCGGCCGAATCGCGCAGTGCCTGCTGCTCGGGCGAGAAGCGGACATCCATCAGGCGCCCCTCCCGGCAGTGGCCACGATCTGTGGCTCCCACTCCTCGCGGAGCTGGCGGCGCAGCACCTTCCCCGAAGGCAGCCGCGGGATGGTGTCGACCACCACGACCCGGTGCAGCCGCTTGTAGGAAGCAAGGGCACCCGCTACGAGATCCATGAGCTCGCCGGCGCTGGCAGGGTGGGTGGCGTCGAGTTCCACGGCGGCGACGGGAACCTCGCCCGCCCGCTGGTCGGCTACGCCGAACACGGCGCAGTCGACGACTCCGGGGTGGCCGTGCAAGACAGCCTCCAACTCGGCGGGCGCCACTTGGAATCCGTTCACCTTGATCATCTCCTTGGATCGGTCGGTGAGATGGACCCACCCCTCGGGCTCCAGCCAGCCCACATCCCCCGTGCGGTACCAACCGTCGACGAACGCCGCCGCATTGGCCTCCTCCGGCACGTACCCGGCCATGACCGAGGGGCTGAGGGCCTGCATGTCGCCCACCTCGCCGGGCGCGAGCACCTCGCCGGTGTCGAGGTCACATACCCTCAGCTCGACGCCCGGGGCCGGCAACCCGGCGGAGTCGAGCCTCCAGGCCGCGGGATCCCCGACAGGGTTGGCGGCGATGACCGGCAGCTCGCTCGCGCCGTAAGCCGGCAGCCAGCGCACGCCCGTGCGCTGAGTCACGACCTCGGCCACACTGGCGGTCACAGGGGTAGCCCCCCACATGATGTATCGCAGCGACGAGAGGTCGTAGCTCTCCAGTCGCGGGTGGTTGGCCATGGCCAGGGCGATAGGCGCCACGGCCATCTCCAGGGTCATGCGCTCGGCCTGGATGCGGTGGAGCACCTCCTCGAGATCGAACCGCCGGTGCAGGCGGACCGACGCCCCAGCGGCTATAGCCGTCGCCAGGTTGAGCAACCCGAGGATGTGCGATGGAGGCGTCGCCACCTGGAACCGGTCGTCGGGACCGAGCCCGAGCGCCGCCACCCAGTGCGTCGTGGCGAAGCCGAACGAGCGGTGGGTGTGGCGAACGGCCTTGGGCAGCCCTGTCGTGCCCGAGCTGAAGACGAACAGCGCGTCGCGGTCGGGGTCCGCGCCCGCCTCCGCCGGCCGCCGGGTGCTCTGAGCCGAGACACTGGCGGCGAAGGACGGGTCGTCGACGTCCGATACAGCAGCATCGCCCAGTTGTTCGCGCAGCACATCTGTGGCCGGGCCGTCGGCCACGGCGTGGAGCGGATCGGTCAGCTCGAGCGCGTGCCGCACCTCGAGCGCCTTCCAGGCCGGGTTGACGAGCACCGCGGCCGCCCCCAGCTTGCTGACGGCGTTGACCGCCACGACGAACTCGGGTCGATTGGCCGTCATGACCACCACCCGGCCTCCGGGGGACACTCCACGAGAGGCGAGGTGGCGCGCCGTGGCGTTGGTCCGCCGCTCCAGCTCACCGAAGGTCCATCGGTCCTCGCCGGCGAGGAGGGCGTCCCTGGCGCCGAAGCGGTCGGCCGCCCGTTCGAGCCCGTGGTGCAAGAGGCCCGCTCCCATGAGCCAATACTTCTCTAGATCGATATCGCAGTCAACTCCGGGTGTAATCTCCCGCACATGGGGAACGAAAGTGTCGAGACGGCGACCGATCCAGAGGTCCGCCAGGAGATCGTCGAAACAGTCCGCCGGTTCGTCGCCAAGGAGGTCTCCCCGGTGGCGGCCGGGCTGGAACGGGCCGACGAGTACCCCACCGACATCGTCGCCCAGATGCGGGAGATGGGGCTGTTCGGCGTCACCATCCCGACCAGCTACGGGGGGCTGGGACTGGACCTGCTGACCTATGTCGCGGTCATCGAAGAGCTGGCCTACGGATGGATGAGCCTGACCGGCATCATCAACACTCACACGATGGTGGCGACGCTGCTGATGCAGCACGCCAGCGAGGAGCAGAAGCAGCGCTGGCTGCCGTCCATGGCGTCGGGAGAGCGCCGGGGTGCCCTCTCGCTGTCGGAGCCCGACGCCGGCAGCGACACCCGCAACATCTCCTGCCGAGCCCGGCGCGACGGCGAGGAGTTCGTGCTCAACGGGACCAAGGCTTGGGTGACCAACGGGGAGCGCGCTTCGGTGGTGGCCCTAGCGGCGCGCACCGACGAAGGGATCAGCGCTTTCATCGTGGAGAAGGAGCCGGGGCCGAGCTTCGAGGGCATCACCGTGAGCAAGCACGTGAGCAAGCTCGGGTACAAGGGCGTCGAGACCGTCGAGATGGCCTACTCCGACCACCGCCTGCCGGCGGCCAACCTGATCGGCGATTTGGGACGCGGGCTCCCGCAGATCCTCGGCATCTTGGAGGTCGGACGGATCAACATCGCCTCCCGCGCCGTCGGGGTGGCACGCGCCGCGTTCGACGCTGCCCTCCTCTATGCCCAGCAGCGGACCACGTTCGGCAAGCCCATCGCCGAGCACCAGGCGATACAGCTCAAGCTGGCCGACATGGCCACCAAGCTCGAAGCGGCACGTCTCCTCACCCAGAGCGCAGCGCAGAGGAAGGCTGCCGGGCTCCGCTGCGACGTGGAGGCCGGCATGGCGAAGCTCTTCGCCAGCGAGACAGCACTGGAGCTGGCGACCGAGGCGATGCGCATCCACGGCGGCGTGGGCTACACGACCGAGATGCCCGTCGAGCGGTACTACCGCGACGCCCCCCTCATGGTGATCGGGGAAGGGACCAACGAGATCCAGCGGCTGGTCATCGCCCGAGGCCTTCTGGCCCGCGCCCGCAGCCACTGATTCCGTAGCCACTGATCCGTAACGCCTGATCCGTAGCCCCCGATCGGCAGCGGCGGCTTCTAGCCAAGCTCCTCCATCACCTCGGCGGTGTGCTGCCCGAGGGACGGGACCGGCCCCGCCGGGCGCAGCGGAAGGTCGGAGAAGCTCACCGGACCGTTGACCGAACGCTGGCTGGTCTCGCCGGGGGACGCGATCTCGACGAAGCCGTCGTTGGCCATCAGCTGGGGGTCCGCCACCACTTGGGCCGGCGACTGCGCGGGAGCCCACCAGACCCCTTCCTCGTCGAAGCGCTCGGCCCACTCGGCGAGGGGACGCTTGGCGATCACCTCGTCGAGGATGGCGATCACCTCCGAACGGTTGCGCCGGATGGACGATGCGGAGGCGAAACGGGGGTCGTCGAGGAGATCGGTGCGCTCGAGCGCCCGGCAGACGGCGGGGAGGTGGCGTTTGGTCTCCAGCCCGGTGAAGAAGAACCACTGGCCGTCGGCGGCGCAGTAGGGGTTCATCAGCGGGGCCTGGTTCTTGTCCCTGCGCTCCGCCCGGGCCACCTTCCCGAGCGCCATCTGTATGCCTAGGTCCCAACCGAGGACGTAAGCGCCCGCCCGGAGGAGGGAGACCTCCACCACCCGGCCCCTGCCGGTGTGGCGCTGCTCCATGACCGCAGCGAGGACCCCGGCCAGCGCGGCCAGGCCGGTGATGTGGTCACCGATCCCGCCGCGGGCATTCAACGGCGCTCCGCTGCTGTCCGCCATCTGCATGGCCAGGCCCGACCGGGCCCAGAAAGCGCCGATGTCGTAGGTCGGCCGGTCGCGCTCCTCCCCCTTCAGCCCGTAACCGCTGACGCTGGCGTACACCAGCCGCGGATGGCGCCCCACCGTCGCCGCCGGCTCGAGGTCGAGGCGGTCCAGCGCGTCGGGCCTCAGGTTGGTGATGAAGACGTCCGCGCTGGCGAGGAGGTCCTCCATCGCTTGCCGATCCGCCGCTTGGCGCAAGTCGAGCTCGACGCTCCGCTTGCCGCGATTGTCGAGGGCGAACGCCGGGTTGGGGAGGTCCTCACCGATCCCGAGCGATCCGAAGACCGAGCGCATGGGGTCACCGGTCGGAGGCTCCACCTTGATGACGTCGGCGCCCCAATCCGCCAGGAGCGCGGCCGCGGCCGGGGCCGCCACCCAGACTCCCAGCTCGACGACCCTCAACCCTGACAGCGACTGGAGGCCGCCGGCGGGCTCGGTGCCTCCGCTCATGCCGGCGACACCGTCGGTCGGGGAGACAGCCCGGCGCGGAGGACGTCCTTTTGCACCTTGCCGGTGGCGTTGAGGGGAAGGTGGTCGACGATCTCCACCACCCTCGGCGCCTTGTAGTTGGCCATCTGCTCCCGGGACCACGCCGCGATGTCCGCACCGCTGGTCCTGGCGCCCGGCCTCAGCACAACGAACGCCATGCCCACCTCGCCGAGGCGCTCGTCGGGGATCCCGATGACAGCGGCTTGGCGGATGTCGGGGTGCCCGAGCAGAGCGTTTTCGATCTCGGCTGGATAGGCGTTGAAGCCTCCCACGATGAACATGTCCTTGACCCGCCCGACGATGCGCAGCCGCCCGCCGGCGTCGAACGCTCCGAGGTCACCGGTGCGCAGCCATCCTTCGGGCGAGAGTGCCTTGGCCGTCTCGACCGGATCGTCGAGGTACTGCAGCATGATGCTCCCGCCCCGGAGCAGCACCTCGCCGGACTCGCCGGCGGGTACGTCCTGGCCCTTGTCGTCCACGATGCGGATCTCGAACCCCGGGCGGCGGTGGCCGACCGTCGTGGCTATGGCCTCGAAGTCGTCCTCGGGCGACGTGCCCGTAGCCGTGCCGCCCTCGGTCAAGCCGTAGCCGGAGATGATCCTGGAGAACGGGAGCTCGTCGTGGATCCGACGGATCAGCTCCACGGGGATGTCGGCTGCGCCAGTGACCGCCACCCGCAGGCTCGACAGGTCGTAGCGGTCGAGGTCGGGATGGTCGAGGATCGACTGGTAGATGGTGGGCGGCCCGGGCAGGACCGTCACCTTCTCCTCCTCGACCCGGGCGAGGACCCGCCCTACGTCGAACACCGGCTCGGGCAGCATGGCAGCACCGCTGGCCACGCAGGCCAAGATCCCACCCTTCAGGCCGAACATGTGAAAGTAGGGGTTGACCATCAAGTAGCGGTCGCCGGCTCCGAGGCCGGTCATCTCGACCCAGTCGGTGGCGACACACAGCGTCCGGCCGTGGGTCATGACCACACCCTTGGAGACCCCAGTGGTGCCGGACGTGAACAGCACATCCGAGGGGTCGTCGGTGCTGAGCGACGCCCGGCGCCGGTCGACCTCCGCCCAACCGGCCGGGGTGGCGCGGCTCATGAAGCCCGCCCACGACTCCGCCCCGTCCGGGACCGGCCCGTCAGCCACGACGATCGTCTGCAGGTCCGGCAGCTCGACCCCCGCCGAGCGCAACATGGCTACGTAGTCGACGCCCAGGAAGTCGGTGACGGTCACCAGCGCCCGGGCCCGGCTCCGGGCCAGTACCGCAGCCGCCTCCGGTCCTTTGAACCTGGTGTTGATCGGGACCAGCACGGCCCCGACCTGCTCCACTCCCAGGAGGGCGATGATCCACTCGGCGCTGTTGAACGCCCAGATGGCCACCCGTTCGCCGGGCTGGACACCCGCCTCCACCAGAGCGGCCCCGAACGAGCGGGAGGCGGAGAACAACTCCGCGTAGGAGAGCCTGGTCGCACCGTCGGCGACCGCCAGGCGCTCGCCGTGGCGCTCGGCCGTGGCGGCGGCCATGGCCGGGATCGTCGACCAGCGGGGGCCGATCTCCGCCATCAAGCCGGGACGCCGGCGGTGTCGAACAGCGGGGGATCGGGCTGTTGCGTCGCCATGTGCGTCTCCTCGAAGTGGGCCGGCCCATTATTGGTTGAGCCGGGCGGGGCTGCAACCTGACGCACGGCGTGCTCCTCGGGACGGCGGCCGGCCGTCTACCATCGCGGCGATGGAGGGGCCGAGATGAGAGTTGTCGTGGTGGGGGCTTCGAGTGGGCTGGGGCGCTGCATCGGCGTGGCCATGGGGCAGAGAGGCGAGCAGGTCGCCCTCCTGGGCCGCCGGCTCGAGCGCCTCGACGAAGGGGTCGAGGAGGCCGGACCGGGCGCGGTGGCCATCCGCTGCGACGTCACTGACGGCGACTCCTGCGAAGAGTCGATAGCCGCGGCCGCTGGCCACATGGGCGGCATAGACGCTTTGGTGTACGCCGTCGGTATCGGCCCGTTGGCCCGCTTGGAAGACATCGACGCCGCCACGTGGAGCAACGTGTTCGCATCGAACGTGACCGGGGCGGCCCTCGTCACCGCCGCCGCGCTGCCGCATCTGAGGGCATCCTCCGGCGTGGCGGCCTACCTGTCCTCGATCAGTGCGTCGATGACCCCCGCCTGGCCCGGCCTCGGTGCCTACGTGGTGAGCAAGGCGGCGCTGGAGAAGCTGGTCGAGGCTTGGCGTGTCGAGCATCCCGACGTGGGCTTCACCCGTGTCATCGTGGGGGACTGCGCAGGGGGTAAGGGCGCCTCGGCGACCGAGTTCAATGCCGGCTGGGACCCGGCGCTGGCCGGGGAGTTCGCACCCATCTGGATCGCCAGGAACTACATCGCCGGCTCCCTGCTGGAGGTCGAGGAGCTGATCGACGCCGTCCACACGGTCCTGCGCTGCGGCTCCAGCGCCAGCATCCCCACCATCGCGGTAGTGCCCCGACCCCCCGCCTAGCGCCAGTCCGGCCCCGTGACCCGGTCAGGCGGTGGCGCTCACCTTGTAGTCGGTGGTCTCGGCGAGCTCGGCGGCTCCGCGCATCAGATCGTCGATGACCGGACCGAACGACTGGAGCTTGGGATCGTCGCCCGCCCGCTGGTAGCCCTGCTCTAGCACTACCCCGAGCTTCCATTTGGCGAGGATGACGTAGTAGTCGAGGTCTTCGACCTGGCGCCCGGAGACCTCTGCGTAATGGGCGGCGAGCTGCTCCTTCGACGGCATGCCGTAGAGATCGGCGTAGCCGCTTCCCGACAGGGAGGGGTCGTTGGTGTCGGACGGCCATGACTGCAGCACCCACCCGAGGTCCAGCTTGGGATCGCCGACAGTTCCCATCTCCCAATCGATCAGTGCCGCCAGGCGAGCAGGCGCCCCGTCCTTGAACATCACGTTGGCGAACTGGTAGTCGCCGTGCATCAGTCCGGGGATGAAGTCGATCGGTCGGTGGGTACGCAGCCAGGCGGCGGCCACGTCGAAGCCGGGTAGCTCCCGCTTCTTTATCCGGTCCAAAAAAGCGGTCCATCGATCGACCTGACGGTCGTGGAAACCCTCCGGCCGGCCCAGATCCTGCAGGCCCTTGGCTCTCCAGTCGACGCCGCCCAATAGGGCGATCCCCTCGACGAGCTGGTAGGCGAGCCCCTTGCGCAGTTCGAGGTCGTCGTCGAAGGGAGCGGGCCAGCGACGGTCGGTGTTCATCACCGACCAGCCGTCGACGAAACCCATCATGTAGAAGGAGCGCCCGAGCACGGACTTGTCCTCGCACATGCCGATGGCTGTGGTGTGGGGCACCTCCGTGCCGTCCAGCGCCTCGATGATCCGCCATTCGCGGAGGATCCCCGCGTCGCGGCTCTCGGGTGCGGTCGGCGGCGGTATCCGGACGGCGCCGTGAAGATCACCGCGACGGATCTCGTAGATCTCGTTCTGCGAGCCGCCGGAGAGGTAACGGACCTCGATCGGCTCACCGCTGCCCTCGAAGCCCTGCTGGTCCATCCACCCGCCCAGGCGGTCGATGTCGATCACAGGTTCCCCACCTCGAGCTCCAGGTACTGGGCGTACTTGGCCTTGGCATCGTCGATCTTCCCCGGGATCCACTCGGTGGGCCACATCTCGTCGGTCCCCCGGTAGTCGCGGAGTATCTGGCGGGCCACCGTAGCCTTGTGGACCTCCGTCGGGCCGTCGGCCAGACCCATGACGCCGGCGCCGTGGATCATCTGGAAGAAGGGCATCTCGTTGGTCGTCCCGAGGGCGCCATGCACCTGCATGGCCCGCCAGGCGATGTCGTGGAGCAAGGTGGGCATCACGACCTTGGCGGTGGCGATGTCCTTGCGGACCCGCTTGTAGTCGTTGTACTTGTCGATCTCCCAGGCCGTGTACAGGACGAACAGCCGGAACTGGGCCAATTGGGCATAGGAGTCGGCGATGTAACCCTGCACGAACTGCTTGTCGGCCAGGAGGCTGCCGGCGGTGTGCCGGCTGAGCGCCCGCTCGCACATCATGTCGATCGCCTTCTGGGCCATCCCTATGGTGCGCATCGCGTGGTGGATCCGTCCACCACCGAGGCGCGTCTGGGCGATCACGAAAGCCTGTCCCTCACCGCCGAGGAGCCCCTCGGCGGGCACCCGGACATCTTCGTAGTGGATGAGCGCGTGCCACCCCTCGTCGATCGGCTCGCCGTAGAGGCCCACGTTTCGCACGATGTTGACACCGGGCGTGTCCGTCGGCACCAGGAACATCGACATCCCCTTGTAGGGGCTGATGTCCGGGTTGGTCACGGCCATCACGATCAGGAACGACGCCGTCTTGGCGTTCGACGAGAAGTACTTCCACCCGTTGAGCACCCACTCGTCGCCGTCCTTGACCGCCCGGGTGGTGAACTGGGTGGGGTCGGCGCCCCCCTGAGGCTCGGTCATCGAATACGAGGAGAACATCTCGCCGTGGAGCAGGGGCTGCAGGTAGCGCTCCTTCTGCTCGGGGGTCCCGTAGTGGGCGATGATCTCGGCGTTGCCGGTGTCTGGCGCCTGTGTGCCGAACACGGTGGAAGCCCAGGGCGATCGACCCAGGATCTCGTTGAGCAGGGCCAACTTCAGCTGGCCGAAGCCCTCACCGCCGAGCTCGGGGCCGAGGTGCGTGGCCCAGAGCCCCTGGGCCCGGACCTGGTCCTTGAGCGGGTCGATGATCTTGTGCTTGGTCTCGTCCATCGGCACGAACTGGCCGTGCGGGTACAGGTAGTCGAGCGGCTCGACCTCCTCGCGCACGAAGTCCCTGGCCCAGTCCAGCTTCTTCTGGTACTCGGGCTCGGTCTCGAAATCCCATGACATTGCGGCTCCCTCCGGTGGGTGCCACACTATGGTTCTGCCTACTCAGAACGCAATTCCTCATGATCCGATCGACGTTGCGGACCGCATTGCCATGCAGACCTTGGCCAAGCGGGGCAGCGAGTACGCCAGCGAGGTTCGCCGCCTCATCGACGCGGCTATCGGACTTATGCGCCAGTGCGGCACCCGGTCCAGCCCGCGTGTCACCGACATCGTGTCCGCGGCCGGCTTGTCCAACGACACCTTCTACCGGCACTTCCGGTCGAAGGACGCTCTGGTGGTCGCCATCATCCAAGACGGCGCCGAGCGCCTCAGTAGCTACCTGGCCCACCAGATGGCCAAGGAGAGCAGGCCGGCTGAGCAGGTGGCACGCTGGGTGGCCGGAGTGCTCTCACAGGCGGAGGGCGAGACTGCGGCCACCACCCTGGCGGTGCTGTGGAACGGGGGCGCCGTCGGCAACGGGCAGGCATCGGGTCGCCACTTCGCCAATGAGCCCCTGGCCGCCCTCCTCCACGCGCCACTCGCGGCGCTCGGCAGCGCCGAGCCTCCGCTCGACGCCTCGTTGATCTCCCATTCCACCCTGGGCAAGCTCTCGGACCACCTGTGGCAGCGCACCAGCCCGAGCCGGGCTGAGGTCGACCACATTGCAGACTTCTACATCCGTGCCATCCTGGCGGCACGTTCCCCGGCTAGACATGGCCCGGCGCGTTCCGAGGGAGGTGGCGCAAAGTGAAGGCCGTGCGCAGCGTGGAGGGTGGAGTAGCGGTGGTCGATGTCGACGAGCCGCCGGGCACCGGCGACGTGCTGCGCATGCGGGCCATGAGCATTTGCGGCTCCGACCTCAGTTACATCGGCTTCGGCAGCCGGTCCGTCCTCGGCCACGAGCTCGCAGGGGTTCGCGAGGATGGCACACCAGTGATCGTGGAGGCGCTCTACGGTTGCATGGAATGCGAGCAATGCCGGCGGGGGACCTACAACCTATGCGCCACCCACGGCGAGCGTGCCCTGGGGATGACCGCCGACGGGGGGATGGCCGAGCAGTTCCGGGCCCCTTCAGCACGCATGGTCCCGGTGCCCGAGGGCCTTGCCCCCGCCGACGCCTCGATCGTCGAACCTGCCTCCGTGTCGTGGCATGCGCTGCGCCTCGCAGGCACCGGAGCCGGCAAACGGGTGGCGGTAGTGGGCGCGGGCGCCCTCGGGTTGCTGGCCGTGCCGGGCGCTCTCGCTCAAGGCAGTGAGGAGGTAGCCATCGTGGCCCGCCACCGTCACCAGCGCGACGCCGCCGACCGGCTCGGCGCCAGCAACGATCCGGAGGGTCTTTACGACGTGGTGGTGGAGGCGGCCGGGACCGAGGCCAGCCTGGCCCGCTGCGCGGAGCTCGTCGCTCCCGGGGGCACGATTGTCGTGCTGGGGGTGCACTTCGGCCCGGTGCAACTGGACTGGATGCCACTGTTCCATCGCGAGGCACGGGTCATCCCCTCGCTCGGCTACTGCGCCCATGACGGAAAGAGGGAGATGGAGGAAGCCGCAGCCATGCTCGCCGGAGATCCCGAGATCGCCGCCACGGTGATAACCCACCGGTTCCCCCTCGAAGACGCCGTCGAAGCCTTCCGAATCGCGGGGGACAAGTCCAGCGGCGCCATCCGAGTGGTCATCGAGCCGGCATGAGAGCTGACGACCAGTTCCACGTCGGGATCGTCGTCGACGACCTCGAATCGACGCTGGCAGAGCTGTCCGACCTCTTCGGCTACCGCTGGTGCCAGGAGATCGGGGGTCCGACCCCCGTCAGGCTCCCGACCGGCGAGCGCTCGATCGACCTGCGCTTCGCCTACTCGATGACGGCGCCGCGGTTGGAGATCATCCGCAGCGTGCCGGGCACGCTGTGGGTTCCGTCGAGCGGCTCGCCGATCCACCATCTCGGCTACTGGTCCGACGACGTCGCGGCCGACGCGGCGCGCCTCGAAGCTCGTGGCTATCCGGCGGAGGCTACCGGGACCCGTCCCGACGGGACTCCGTACTGGGCCTACCACCGCCACCCGGGCGCCCCGCGGATAGAGATCGTGACGAGGGATCTCCAGCCGATGCTGGAGCGGTACTGGGAGACGGGGGTCGTGACATGACAGCGGGGAAGCTGACCCCCAGCTGGCACGCGTCGCGGACACCGGACGCGCCTGCCGTCATCATGGCGGGAAGCGGGGAGACCGTCACTTACGGCCAGCTCGAAGACCGGTCCCGCCGGCTGGCCGCAGCCCTGCGCTCGGGCGGCGCCGCTCCCGGCGATCACATCGCCATCCTGATGGAGAACAACTCCCGGTACCTGGAGGTGACCTGGGCGGCCCAACGGTCCGGGTTGTGCTACACCGCCATCAACAGCCACCTGCGACGGGCCGAGGTGCAGTACATACTCGACGACTGCGGCGCCTGCACGTTGATCTCGTCCGAGGAGATGGCCGCAGTGGTCACCGACCTCGACCTGTCCCGGGTCCGCAATCGAATATCCGCCGTTGGGCACCTAGCCGGGTTCGACGGCTACGACGACCTCCTCGCCCGCCACGGTCCTCTGCCTGAGGAGGAGGAGCAGGAGGGCCAGGAGATGTTGTACTCCTCCGGCACGACAGGGCGGCCGAAAGGCGTCCGCAAGCCGCTGTCAGGGCTACCGTTCGGGGATCCGACGGCCAATCCGGTTCGCGTGGCGCTCGGAATCGGCGAGCTCGGCGCCAACACGACATCGGTGTACCTCTCGCCCGCCCCCTTGTACCACGCCGCTCCCCTCGTCTACTCCATGGCGATGCAGCGCCACGGCGTGACCGTCGTGGTGATGGAACGCTTCGACGCCCGTCAATGCCTGGAGTCGATCGAGCGCTACGGGGTGACCCACGCCCAGTTCGTGCCCACCATGTTCGTCCGGATGCTGCGCCTCCCCGAGGACCAACGCCGGCAGTTCGACCTGTCGAGCCTCCAGTTCGTGGTCCACGCCGCCGCGCCCTGCCCGGTCCCGATCAAGCGCCAGATGATCGAATGGTGGGGCCCGATCATCAACGAGTACTACTCCGGCACCGAAGACATCGGCAGCGCCCACATCACCGCCGAGGAGTGGCTCGCCCATCCCGGCTCGGTGGGTCGGCCACGCGAGGAGTGCCACATCCTCGGCGAGGACGGTGGGGAGCTCGGTGCCGGAGAGCCCGGCCGGATCTACTTCGCCGGCGGCCGGCCGTTCGAATACCACAACGACCCGGCGAAGACCGCCTCGGTCACCCAAGAGCAGGGGTGGCGCACGCTGGGCGACATCGGCTACCTGGACGAGGACGGCTACCTCTACCTCACCGACCGGCAAGCCAACATGATCATCTCCGGGGGTGTCAACATCTACCCCCAGGAGACGGAGAACGTCCTCGCCGGCCACCCTGCAGTCGCGGATGTGGCGGTCTTCGGGATACCTGACGACGAGATGGGCGAAGCCGTCAAGGCCGTCGTCCAGCCCGTCGACCCCGCCCGCGCCGGCGCCGATCTGGAAAGCGAGCTGCTCGCCTACTGCCGGTCGGAGATCGCCACTTTCAAGTGCCCCCGCAGCATCGACTTCGTAGAAGAGCTGCCGCGTGACCCCAACGGAAAGCTCTACAAGCGCCTCCTGCGGGAGCGGTACTAAAGCTCAGGACGCCTGGCTCATCGCGTCACCCAAGTAGTGGCTCAAAACCTCGCTGCCCACGTCGTGCGCAGATCCGGTCCATGCCAGCCGCCCCCGGTGCAGCACCAGGCAATCGTCGGCGAAGGCCAAGGCACGATGGACGTACTGCTCGATCATGACGACCGACACGCCGATCTCCCGCGCCCGCCCCAGCCCTTCGAAGACCAGGTCGACCATCCGGGGGGCCAGGCCGAGAGACATCTCGTCGGCGATCACCAGCTTGGGGGAGGTCGCCAAGGCTCGGGCCAGCGAGAGCATTTGCTGCTCCCCACCCGACAGGGATCCAGCGAGCTGCCGCCGACGGTCTGCTAGGGCGGGGAAGGTCGAGAGCGCCATCTCCACCGCGTCGCGCCGACCCTGACGGGTCTCCACGCTGGCGACGGCCATCCGGAGGTTGTCCACCACCGTCAGCTGCCGGAACACGCCCCGGCCCTCCGGGAGGTGGACCATCCCAGCTTGACGGATCCGGTGGGCCGGCCATGCACAGATCTCCCGCCCGTCGAAGAGGACGCTGCCCGAGTGAGGGCACACCAGCCCGGAGACCGCCCGGGCCAGGCTGCTCTTGCCGGCGCCGTTGGCTCCCAGGATCGCCAGGACCCGGCCTGCGCCCACGGTGAAGGACACGTCGGAGAGCGCCACCGCGTCCCCGTAGCGGACCGACAGGCTCCGAACGGCCAGAGCTGCTGCGGGCGCCTCACCGTCGGGGAGCATGGCCTGTGCCGGTGTCGCGCCGCCGGGGACCGCTGCCGGCGCCGACCCAGCTTCTGGGGAAGCGGCCATGACGATCTCGCCGTCCTCGCGCGGCTCGGCCGCGCCCGCCACCTCTTCCCCGAGGTAGGCGGCACGCACAGCCGGGTCGCTGCGAACCGCGTCGGGGGAACCGGAGGCGATCAAGGCCCCGAAGTCCAGGACGTTGATGGTGCTGCAGAGACGCATCACCAGTTCGACGTCGTGCTCGACGAGCAGCACGGAGATGCCACGCTCGGCGGCGACCCGGCGAAGAGTGCCCTCGAACTGCTCGGTCTCCGCGGAGTCCAAACCCGACGAGGGCTCGTCGAGGAGCAGCACCGTCGGCGACGTGGACAGCGCACGCCCCAACTCGACAAGGCGAGCGGAACCCAGCGGCAAGCCGAGCGCGGCGCGATCGGCTATGGATTCGAGCCCCAGCAGGGCGACCAGCCCGTCGACGCGCTCGTCCTCGGTTGCCTCGGGCGCCCGCACACTCCCCATCGTGAAAAGGTCCGACCAGATGCGGCTCTTGGCATTCCTCACCCGGTGGCCGAGTCGTAGGTGCTCGCGCACCGTGAGGCCGGCGAACAACTCGGGATGCTGGAACGTCCGCGCCAAGCCCGACGCCGCCCGCAGCTGCGGTCGCTCCCCCGTGATGTCCTGGCCTTCCAGGAGAACCTTGCCTCGGGTAGGGCGGAGCAAGCCCGACAGCACGCCGAAGAGGGTGCTCTTGCCGGCCCCGTTGGGGCCCACCAAGCCGACTATCGCCGACGGCGGCACCACCAGGTCGACGTCGGCCAACGCCACGAGGCCGCCGAAACGCACGGTCACACCCGAGCACTCCAGGCGGCTCGTGTTCGACCCTGCCGCCGCCCCAGCCCTGTCTGCGGCGCCGCCGGATGCCACATTGGAGGATAGGTCTGTCATGGCGCTGCCTCCACGCCGGTCTCGGTGGATCCGACACCCGCTCGCTGTTCTCCCCGGTCAGTCGGATCTTCCCGGTGCACGGCCTGGGTGCCGTCGATCGCGGCTGGCGCGGGACCCTTCCCCGAGCGCAGCCTGGCGACCAGCGCCCGGAGCTGTTGGGCGTTTTGGGCCACGACTCCCTCGGGATTGCGTGCGACTCCGACCGCGCCCAACCCGAAGAGGATCGCCGGCACCTCGCCGAAGCGGGTCGGGACGTAGGTCTGGAAGACGCCCGGCATGAGGGCGAATGCCATGCCCGCCAGGACAGCCGCGGTGATGGAGCGAACTCCCATGGTCACGACCACGGCCAGCCACACCAGGCCCCCGAAGGTGGCGTAGGACTGCGGCTGGGCGACGAGTGCATCCAGAGCAAGGAACCCGCCACCGACGGCGGCCACGAAGGCGGCGAGCGAGCCCACGATCACCTTCACCTGCAGGACGCTCAGACCGAGCGTGCGTGACGCCGCCTCGCTGTCGCGTACGGCCCGCAGCGCCAGCCCTGTCGTCGAGCGGCGTAGGTTCAAGGTGAGGAGGGCGAACACGACGAACACGCCCAACGCCAGGAACGAGAAGGCGAAGTCGCTGGTGGCGAAGCTCGGGCGCTGCAGTGGCGTGCCGAGGCCACCCTTCAAGAAGCGGTTGAGAGGGAAGACCAACGTCTCGATCAGGAGACCGAAGGTCAGGGTCACCAAGGCGACGTAGAGATCACCCAGCCGGATGGTGAGCAGGCCGATGATCGCGCCGGCCAGGGCGGCGACCACCCCTCCGAGGAAGATCGCCGCTAGGACCGGCACGTGCCACAGCGTGACGAACTGGGCGGTGGCCAACGCTCCGACGCCGGCGAAGATGATCTGTGACAGCCACAACATCCCACCTTCACCCGTGACGACGGTGAAGGTCAGGAAGGTGATCGCGTAGCAGAAGCCGAGCGCGACCAAGCCCAGCCAGTAGGGGGAGCCGTGGAAGATCAGCGGGAACAGCGCGATCACGATGACGGGAATCGCGGGCAGGGCTTTCGCAGGACCCTTGCGGCGACCGGCGTCGGTGGAGACCGCCCCGGATTCCTGGTTGGCCGGTTTGATCGCCTGGTCCAGCGGGCCGGCGACGCCGGCATCCTCGTCGAGCGAGCCGGATCTGATCAGGTAGACGATCAGGGCGATCAAGATGAAGCCGAACGGGATGCTCGGGATGATGGCAGCGGTGAAGGAGCTATTCGGCGGTAGGTACTTCTGGATCACGTCGGTCACCACGCCCATGAGCAGTGAGACGCCGACCGCTCCGGGAAGGGACCGAAGGCGGGCAGCCACGACCGCGGCGAAGGCCGCGGCCATCAAGGTCGTCATGCCGGTGGTCGTCAGGCCGTTGGTGGGAGCCACAAGGATGCCGGCCAGCCCGGCCAGCGTGCTGCTGGCGGCCCAGACGCCGAGTGCCACCCGACCGGGATTGGTCCCTGAAAGTGACGCCATCGCCTCGGAGTCCACCATGGCCCTCACACGCAGGCCCACGTCGGTCAGGCGCAACACCGCAGTCCCGAGGACCACCACGACCACCAGGAAGCCGTAGGTGATCACCTGGTTGGTGGTCACCGGCGCGCCGAGGAAGTGGAAAGGCTGATCCGACAGCGACGCCAGGCCAGGGGCGGAGGTGATGGACTGCGTACCGAAGGTGAGGTCGGCGACCGGCGGGAGCGCGACCGACAACCCGATCATGCTCACCAACTTCACCAGTGTGGGCTTGCCGCGGATGAAGCGGAAGAGCAGTCCGTACAGCACTATTCCCAGCAGTGGCGCCACTACCAGGAGCGACACTGCGCCGGCTGCGTCGGTAGGCCATCCGTGCTGCGAGTTGAGGAAATAGTAAAAGCGGGCCACGAAATAGGCCATCGAGCCGAAGGCGAAGTTGAGCACCCCGGCGGAGACGAAGGTGACGACCAGGCTCGCGGACGCGATCGCATAGATCGAGCCCAGCGCCAGCCCGGCTAGTACGTACTGAAGCATCCACTCACCCCTTGCAACACGTCGGTCACACCAGCCGCCTCGTCCTGGACGGGTCCCCCGATCTCGAGGAACACTAGCAATCCCCGTGTCGGGTTCGCAGCACGCCTCGCCGGTGCAGATCTCGCCCCGAGAGCCCTCACCAGCCGGCCTGCGCTCTCCAGCGGGCGCCCGACGGGGTCATCGAACCGACCGTATCCGGGCTTTGACTGTGACGTCAAAATCCAGTACGTTGCCCGCCGGGCCGGCGAGGAAAGCGAGAACGCCGACGATGCTGCTCGAACCCACATCCGACCAGGAGTTCTTCCGGGAGAACACCGCGAAGTTCCTCTCCGACCAGGTCCCGCCGGGAGAGATCCGCCGCCTGCGCGACGATCCGGACGGTTTCGACGCCGACTACTGGCGGAGGGGCGCCGAGCTCGGATGGACGTCGTTGCTCGTCGACGAGGCCCACGGGGGCGGATCACTCAGCGGTCAGGGACTCATAGATCTGACGTTGGTCGCCTACGAGTTCGGGCGCCACGCCGCCCCCGGCCCCCTGTTGTCGACCAACGTCGTCGCGTCTGCGCTGAGCCGGGCGGGCGGCGAAGAACACGGCACCGTCCTCGATGCGGTGTTAGCCGGGACGTCCACGGCGTCATGGTGCTTCCAGGAGCGCCTCGCAGGACTGACCGCCGGCGCCCTCGAAATCCGTGTCGAAGGCGACGAACTGGTGCTCAGCGGGGAGAAGCGACCCGTCGAGCACGCGGCCCAAGCCGCCCATCTCTTGGTCACAGGACGCTCCGGCGACGGAGCGACCCAAGTGCTGGTGCCCGCAGGAACGCCCGGTCTCACCATCCGACCGATGCACACCGTCGACCTCGCCCGGCGCTTCTCGATCGTCAGGCTCGACGCCGTCAGGGTGCCGCTAGACGCCGTGGTGGGTACGCCGGGACAGGCAGCCGAGCAGGTGGAGCACCAGGTGCAGACCGCCTTGGTGATCTTGTGCGCCGAGACGGTGGGCACCATGCAGCGCGCTTTCGACATGACCGTTGAGTGGGCGTTCGACCGCTATTCCTTCGGCCGCCCCCTGGCCTCCTACCAGGAGCTAAAACATCGCTTCGCGGACATGAAGTCATGGCTCGAGGCTGGTCACGCTGTGGCCGACGCCGCCGCCCTGGCCGTCGAGTCCCGAGCCCCCGAAGCCAATGAACTCGTGAGCGTCGCCAAGGCATTCGTCGGCCAGTACGGAGGCGAGCTCATCCAGGATTGCGTCCAGATCCACGGAGGCATCGGGGTCACCTTCGATCACGACCTGCACCTCTTCCTCCGCCGGGCGACACTGGACCGAGCCCTGATGGGGACTCCAGCCGAGCACCGCCAGCGCATCGCCGCCGATCTTGCACCTCAGGAGGACCGCTGATGGCCGCCGATAACATCGAAGATCCCGAAGCCTTCAGGCAGCGGGCACGCTCCTGGATCCGATCGAACCTCGAGCTCATGGACCGCAGTGTCTTGGCCGCCGCCCTTGGCGGAGGCGCCAGCGAGGAGACCGAGCTGGCCGGCATCCGCCGGGAGCGGGAGATCCAGCGGATGTTCTTCGATGCCGGCTTCGCCGGCATATGCATGCCGCGGGAGTACGGGGGCCAGGGGCTCACGCCTGCCCACCAGCGCGCATTCAACGAGGAGCTGGCCGGCTACGAGTTCCCCCACCGCCTGCAAGCGCCCAACTTCTCGCCGTGCGCAGCCGTGATCCTCGACTTCGGGACCGAAGAGCAGAAGCGGCGCCACATTCCCGCCATCCTCAAGGGAGAGGAGCTTTGGATGCAGCTCCTGTCCGAGCCCGGCGGGGGCTCCGACGTTGCGGCCGCGCAGACAACGGCGGTGCGCGACGGCGACGAGTGGGTGCTCAACGGATCCAAGATCTGGACCACAGGGGCGTGGTGGTCCGACTGGGGCCTCTGCCTGGCTCGGACCAACTGGGATGTCCCGAAGCATCGCGGCCTGACGGTCTTCATCTTTCCCCTCCACCGGGAAGGGGTCGACGTCCACAGGATAGAGATGTTGAACGGCTCCAAGGAGTTCTGCCAGGAGTTCCTCACCGACCTCCGAGTGCCCGACACTGATCGGGTCGGAGAAGTGGACGAAGGATGGACCGTCGGCGTCCGGTGGATGTTCCACGAGAGGATGCTCTACAACTCTCCTCTGGTCACCTTGCCGCCAGGAGCGCGGTTCACCCCGGGGTCTGGGTCCCCGGCCGATGTCGCGCGCGATGCCGGGGTTCTGGCCGATTCCCACGTGCGGGATCTGATCGGCGAGGCCCGCGTCCTCGACATCGCCGGCCGCGAGCTCCAGCAGCGGATCGCCCAAGGAGTCAGGTCGGGCCGGATCTCCGATCAGGGCGCCGCCATTGCCCGCCTCTTCGGAGGGGTGGCCGGGGCGCGGACACGCACCATCGAGTTCGAGATCGCCGGCGCCATGGGCGGTGCATGGACCGACGACGACGGGGCGGCCGCCGGTCTCGGCGTCGACTTCCTGATGCGCCAAGCCGCCTGCATCGGCGGCGGCACGACGGAGATGGCCCGCAACGTCATCAGCGAGCGGGTGCTCGGCATGCCCCGGGAGCGAAGCTCCGATCGCGACGTGCCCTTCCGCGAGGTCCCGCGCGGTCCTTCCGCCGGCGCCCGGAGCAGGTAGACCCACCCGAGACCGGTAAGCCCCCATTTCGAGCAACGCCGACCTGGAGGAGACGACATGACGCTCTTCGATGCATTCAGCTACGGAGGCAAGCGGGCCCTCGTCGTGGGCGCCGCGACCGGCATGGGTGCGGCGGTCGCCGCGCTGGCGCGAGACGCCGGGGCGGAAGTCGTGGTGATGGACATCGCCGAGTGTTCGCTGCCCGGCGCCGAGGAGATCACCGTCGACCTGGCCGACAAGGCGTCCATCGACGCCGCGGTCGAGGCTTGTGGCGGACCCGTGCACGCCCTGTTCCTGTGCGCGGGCGTGGCTGATGGCACGCCGGGGATCGAGAGGACCAACTTCATCGGGCACCGCCACCTGGTCGGCGGGCTCCTCGCGGCAGAGGCGCTTCCCAGGGGCTCAGCGATCGGTTTCATATCCTCAGCCGCCGGCCTCGGATGGGAGGCGCAGCTCGAACTGCTATCGGAGTTTCTCGACCTGACCGACTTCGACGTGGCTGCTCAATGGGCGCGCGACCACGGCAAGGCCGACTACATGTGGAGCAAGCAGGCGATCTGCGCCTATGTGGCCCGGGAGGCTTTTCCCTTCCTCCAGCGCGGAATTCGGATCAACGCCATCTGCCCGGGACCCACCGATACGCCCCTGGCGCGGGCCCACGAGGAGACGTGGCTGGGCTTCGGATCTGACTACCGAGCCGACGCCGGCATCGCGGTCTCCACCCCGCTGGAGCAGGCGCAGGCGCTGGTCTTCTTGTGCAGTGACGCGGCAGCGGCGATCACCGGGGCCACCCTGGTATCCGACGTCGGGTACATCGCTTCGGGGATCAGCGGATCATTTCCAAAGGCTACGCCCGTAGCCCGGTTCATGCTCGGGCGGTCCGAGTAGCGTGACCGCTGAGGGGGGAGCCGTTATGGCAACTGACTCCGGCAGCCAACGGCGCCTGTACGAGTTGATGGTGCTCATGAAGGCGGCCGACGATCGCCTCAGCAAGGGAATCGCCACGGGTGAGTTGCTCTGCGTCTACTGGCCCTCGCGCGGGCAAGAAGCGATTGCGGCCGCCCTGGGACTGTGCCTACGGCCCGACGACCAGCTCCTCACGACCTATCGGGGCCTGCACGACCTGATCGGCAAGGGCGTGCCCCTCTTGGAGATCTTCGGCGAGATGCTCGGCCGCCAGGTGGGCGCCAGCCGGGGCAAGGGAGGGACCATGCACATCGCCCGCCCCGAATCAGGAGTCATGCTCTCCACTGGGATCGTAGGAGCCGGGCCTCCGGTAGCCGTGGGCCTGGCTCTGGCCGCCAAGCGCCGGGGCCTCGACCGTGTCACAGCTGTCAGCTTTGGTGACGGCGCGACCAACACCGGCTCGTTCCACGAAGCCGCCAATATGGCGGCGCTCTGGGATCTGCCGGTGGTCTTGGTCTGCCAGAACAATCAATATGCCGAGATGACCCCCACCGAGCACACCATGAAGGTCGAGCGAGTCGCAGACCGCGCCCTCGCGTACGGCATGCCCGGCGTGCGCGTCGACGGCAACGACCCCCTTGCCGTCGTCGCCTCGCTCCGCCAGGCGTTGGAGCGGGCCAGGAGCGGCGGGGGGCCCACGCTGCTCGAGTGCCTGACCTTCCGGTTCCGGGGCCACTATTTCGGCGATCCCATGGCGTACATCCCCAAGGAGCAGCTGGCAGCGGCACAGGCGGCCGACCCCCTCCCCCGCTTCCGCTCCCACCTGACAGGCACGGGCGTCTGCACCGAAGGGGAGCTCGACGACATCGAGGCGGCGGCCAGCGCGCGAGTGGAAGATGCGCTAGCGGCCGCGCTGGCGGCGGCGCCCCCTTCGATCGACGAGCTCGATTCCGATGTTTACGGCGACCCCACCCACTGCCCGGCCTAGGAGCGATCATCGTGGAAGAGCGGGAGATGACCATGCGCGAGGCCCTCAATGCCGCGTTGGACCATGCGCTCGCCAGCGACGATCGGGTCTTCCTCCTCGGTGAGGACATCGCGGATCCCGGGGCGTCCGGCCCGACCAAAGGCCTTTCCACGAAGTACGGCACGGACCGGGTCCTCGACACACCCATCTCCGAGGCCGCGATAGTCGGTGCGGCGATCGGGGCCGCGCTCGACGGGTTCCTGCCCGTCGCCGAGATCATGATCATGGACTTCATCGGCATCGCCGTAGATCAGATCGTCAACCACGCAGCCAAGCTTCGCTTCATGTCGGGCGGCCGCACGACGGCTCCGATCACGATACGCACCCAGGTGTACGGCGGGCTCGGCACGGGGGCCACACACTCCCAGTCGCTGGAAGCCTGGTTCATGCACATCCCCGGGCTCAAGGTGATCGTGCCCGCCACCCCCCGAGACGCCAAAGGTTTGCTCACCTCGGCCATCTTCGATCCCGACCCGTGCATCTTCGTCGAGACCATTCGCCTCCAAGGGCAGCGGGGACTGGTGCCGGCGGAACCCTCCTTCGCCATCCCCCTCGGCCAGGCAGACATCAAACGGCCCGGCTCCGACGTCACGCTCATCGCCTACGGGAGGGGGCTGGTGGAAGCGACCGAAGCGGCGTCGAGGCTCGAGGACGAGGGCATCGACGCCGAGGTCCTGGACCTGCGCACCCTGGTGCCCCTCGACGTCGAGACGATGCTCGACTCGGTGCGGCGGACCAGGCGGGCGGTGGTGGTGCACGACGCGGTGCGTTTCGCGGGACCCGGTGCCGAGATCGCCGCCATCCTCCAAGAGGAGCTCTTCGGCGACCTCGTCGCCCCGGTCCGGCGGGTGGGAGCCCGCTTCGTCCCCAACCCGGCCTCGCCCTCGCTGGATGCGCAGGTGTACCCCGACGCCGGGCGTATCGTGGCGGCGGCGCGCCGCACGCTGGAGCCGGCATCGGCGAGGCGCGAGTGACAGCATTCCCGGTGCGCATCCCCCGTGTCTCAGTCGCCGTCGCCGAAGCCACGCTGGTAGCGCTGCTCGTGGACGAAGGGTCCCAGGTCGCCGAGGGTGACCCGCTGTTCGTCATCGAGACCGAGAAGGTCGAGTCCGAGATCGGGGCGGGTGCATCAGGCAGGGTCCACTGGAGCGGGACGACCGGCGCTACCTACGACATCGGCACCGAGATCGGTGTCATACACCGCGAGTGACCTCCGGGGAGCCCGCTCTAGCGAGACGGCAGGTTGTCTGACGATGCGATTCATGTACCACTACCCCGAGACGAGCGGCACGGAGGCCGACATGCTCGAGGCCGGCCCGATCCACGAGGTGGCCGCCAGGGTCGAGGCTTCCGGGTTCGATGGGTTCGCCCTCACCGAGCACCCCGTGCCGAGCGCTCGATGGCTGGTCTCGGGCGGACATCAAAGCCTCGACCCGTTCGTGGCTCTCGGCCACGCCGCGGCGGTCACCAGCCGGATCAAGCTGCTGACCCACCTGGCGGTCGCGCCGTACCGCAACCCTTTTCTCCTCGCCAAATCTGCCGCGACGGTCGACAAGTTGTCCGGGGGGCGGTTCATCCTCGGCCTCGGAGCCGGCTACCACAAGACAGAGTTCTATGCGCTGGGCGTGGATATGGAGGAGCGCAATGCACTCTTCGACGAGGCGTTGGATGTCCTACCATTGCATTGGGCTGGCGATCCTTTCTCCTATCAGGGCCGCCATTTCGACGCACGAGATGTCATCGCCAGGCCCCGACCGGTCCAGGTCCCGATCCCGATATGGATCGGTGGCAACTCCAAGCTCAGCCGCCGGCGCGTCGCGGCGCGCGCGCAAGGATGGATGCCGATGCTCGGGTCCGCCCAGCTGAGCGCCACCGCCAGAACGTTGACGATCGGGTCCGTGGCGCAACTCCAAGGCCTCGTAGCCGAGCTGCGCCAGTCGGCGGTGGCGGCCGGGCGCACCGATGAGATCGACATCCTCTGCTCATACACCGGTCCTTCCCTCGCCTCGCCCGCAGCGGACCCGGGCCGCCATCGGGAGGCCTTCGCCGAGATGGCCGACGCGGGCGTGACTTGGGTCGTGATCTCCAGCGAGACGCATCGTCCCGAGGCCACCTACGAGTTCCTCGAATCTTTCGGCTCCACCTTTCTCGGTTGAGCGGCGGATCCGGCATGGGATGGTTCGAAGATCGATCGGGGCTGGGGGGCACCGTCGCCGTCGTCACCGGAGGGGCGGGCGGCCTGGGTGCAGCCATCGTCCGCGACCTGGCAGCCAACGGCGTCGGAGTCGCAGCACTCGACATCGACGACGCGGCGGTCACGACGCTGGGTGGGGAGTTGGAGCGGCAAGGGGTGGATTCGATCGTCAAGCGGGGTGACGTCCGCGACCCAGAAGTGCTCGCCGACCTTTTCAGCGCGGTCGACGAACGATGGGGTCGGCTGGACACCCTGGTCAATGTGGTCGGTGGGACCTTTCGGGCCCCGTTCGTCGACACCACCCCCAAAGGCTGGGACGCGTTGTTGCGCACCAACCTGCTCCACGTGCTCCACGCCTGCTCGCTCGCCGTACCGCGGATGCGTGCCGGAGGCCGCGGCGGCAGCATCGTCAACCTGACCACGATCGAGGCGCATCGCGCCGCCCCGGGGTTCGCCGTGTACTCGGCAGCGAAGGCAGCGGTCGAGCAGTTCGCCCGGACGCTGGCGCTCGAAGTGGCGCCAGACGGTATCCGGGTGAACAACGTCGCTCCTGACTTCGTCCCGACGCCCAACTTGGCGAGGATCTCCGGCAATGATTCCTCCCTCTCCACCGCCGAAGGCATCCGGATCGCCATCCCTCTGGGCCGCGTCGGGGAGGTACGCGACGTCTCCAACTGTGTCGTCTTCCTGGCGTCAGGGCTTTCGTCGTACCTGACCGGCACGACGCTGCATCCCGACGGCGGGACGTCAGCATCGTCGGGATGGTTCAACTGGCCAGGATCGGGATGGGCCAACCATGCCCCGATGGGCCTGCTCCGGAGTCCACAGTAGATACCTCACCGCCATCTACGCCGCGCCAGGCGACGGGGGCGAACCATGCCTCCCGCACGCCAGGCGGCCGTGCCAAACTCGGCCGGACGCCAGAAGGAGCTTCTACTGTGTCAACCGCTGCGCTCGACAGCGACAAACCCAACGGCCCCCGCTCCCGCAAAGGCGTCGAGACCCGCGCCAGACTCCTCCATGCCGCCAAGGAGACTTTCGAGGAGAGCGGCTTCCTGGACGCTCGCATATCGGACATCGCCAAGCGGGCCGGCCTCTCCCATGGGTCCTTTTACCACTACTTCGAATCGAAAGAGGAGATCTTCCGAGAGGTGGCGAAGGGCATCGAAGACCAGCTCAGCGCGCCTCTCGACAACGTGATCCTCGACCACTCTTCGGCGGCCACCCCGCATCAGCGGATCGAGCAGGCCATGCGCCTCCACATGGCGACCTACCAGCGCGAGGCACGGATCATGCGGGTAATCGAGCAGGTGTCCCGCTACGACGACCACGTCAAGGCGGCCAGGCTCGAGTGGCACCGCCTCTACAGCGAAGGCGTCGAGGAGGCCATCCGGCAGCTGCAGCGTCACGGATTGGCGGACTCCGACCTCGATCCTGTGATAGCTGCCGCGGTGCTCGGCTCCATGACGAGCAGGTTCCCCGAGATGTGGTTCGTCGAGGGCGCGCTCGACTGCAGCTTCGAGCGAGGAGTCGAGCAACTCACCCGGGTGTTCGTCAACGCGCTAGGGCTCTCCGACGACGCGCCGGGCCCTGGCGCCAACGCCAAGGCCCGCGCCCGGTCCCGCCTTCAGCTATAGGGCGCTGCGGCTCTGTGCCGCCTTCGTCCTGATCATGTTGTCCTGCACGAACGACGCCACCAACTGTCCGTCGGAGCGGTATATCCCGGCGCTCCCGTAGCTCCGCCCGTGCCCCGCGTAGGGGCTTCGGTGCGAGAGTAGGAGCCATTCCCCCGCCGAGAAAGGTTCGTGAAAGGTCAGCGTGTGGGTCAGCACGCCCGTCGAGATGGTCCGGTGCGCCTGGGCTTGGCCGACGCCCTTGTGGGGCCGCATCGCAGTGCCGATCAAGAAGCCGTCGGTGGCGAAGCTGAGCAGAGCCTGGTTGATCCCGGGACCTTCCGGAGCCCCGGGGAAGCGCGTCCAGACGTCGAGCTCCGGCGGCCCTACCGCGTCGGGGTCGTTGATGTCGACATCGCCGACTACCTGCACGGCCCACTCCCTCGCCGGCGACCCAGACGCCTCCTCTGCAGGCAGAGGGACGGCGGGGGAAGGATCGGCATGCCGTATGAGGTCCGGCTCGTCTCCGGAAAGGAGCACGAGAGATCTCGTGCAGAGGCGCCCTTGCTGGCTGATAGTGACCGCTGCGCTGGCCAGCGAGCGACCGTTGTGCATCACGTCCACGGCGATGTCGAGCGCCTCCTTGGTGGATGCGCTACGGGCGAACACCGTGTGCACGGTCTTGACCAGCTTGTCCTCTTGACCGTCGAGCGCGGCCACGATGGACTGGGCCAGCACCTGACCCCCGAAGACCACGTCGTGGCCCATCAGGAGGCTGTCGGCGCGGTACTGGTCGGGACCTACGCGCTCGAGGGCGAGCAGCCCTACGAGCTCGTCGACACTGATCATGGGTCGGGCCTCGTTTCGCGGGAGGGGGAGACGGCCGTCAGACCGTAGCGCCTACCCGCATGATGTCGGCGAGGTTCCCGCCCATGATCTTGGCGACATCCTCCGACGAGAAGGTCGAGGGGAGATGATCCAGGTAGCTGCAAGGCTCGGCCAGACCCTCCGGGTGGGGGTAGTCGGAGCCGAACAGGATGTGATCCGCACCGATCGCCTCGGCGAGGCGGTCGATCCTGTCCTCGTGGAAGGGGCTGACCCAGACGTTGCGCTTGAACGCTTCCACGGGATCCTCGTCGAAGGCTTGGGGCATCTTGCGGTAGACGTCCTCGATGTGCTCGAGGAACGGCACGACCCAGTCGCCACCGCTCTCGATCGAGGCGACCCGCAGGTCGGGGAACCGGGTGAACACGCCGTGGCAGACGAAGGCCGCGAAGGTGTCCTCTACCGGTCGCTTGCCCACTGTCAGCGCCCGGAACGGATCGAGGCGGAAGGGCAGCATCTCCTCCGGACCGGTCCAGTCGCCCTGGTAGCGGGTGTAGCCGCTGTCGGAAGCATGCATCGAAACGAGGATGTCCGCATCCACGGCGGCCTTCCAGAACGGGTCGAACTCCGGCAGCCCGAACGAGCGCGACCCGCGGTAACCGGGCACCGGCGCAGGACGGATGAGGATGGTCTTGGCACCGCGCTCGATCGCCCACTCCAACTCCGCCAACGCCTTTTCCACGATGGGAAGGGTGATGACAGGTGTCGCGAAGATCCGGTTCTCGTAGTTGAAGGTCCACTCCTCGTGCATCCACTCGTTGAGCGAGTGGATCACTGCGTGAGTGAGCTCAGGGTCGTCGCGTAGGCGCTCCTCGAGCAGGCTGGCCAAGGTGGGGAACATCAGGGCTCGATCCACCCCGAGCTCGTCCATCAGCTCGACCCTCGGCTCCGGCCTACGGAACGCCGGGATCGACCTCATCGGATCGCCGACGATCTCGCGGTAGGACTTGCCCTCCGGGTTGCCGACTCGGAAATACTCCTCCTGAGCCCCCGGGCGAGCCACGACATCGAACGTCGGGTTCGGGATGTAGTCGCTGACCGTGTTGCGGATCATGATCTTGGTCCGCCCCTTGATCTCGACGTATTCGATCGCACCCTTGTACTTGCTCGGCAGGTGACGGGTGAACGCGTCCTTCGTCTCGTACAGATGGTTGTCGGCATCGAAGACGGGAAAATCGCAACGGCGTGCCATGCTGTCCAGCATGACATATTTTGACTGCGACGTCAAAGTTGAGATTTCTCCGGGACTAGCGTCACCCGCCGGGGAGTCGACCGCTACCAGGCCGGCGGCGCCAGCTCTTGATCGACCGCAGCCTTGGAGGGGTCGAAGGCGAGGAGCCCGCGCAGCTGCATGCTCTCGGGCAGGGGGTCCTCGTACGACCAGGCAACGTCGGCGACCCTGTCCTGGCCGATGACCGCATCCCAGTAGGAGGCCGTGCCCTTGTAGGGACAGTAGGTCGTGGTCCGGCTCGCCTGGAGCAGATCGAGGCGCACTTGATCCCGGCCGACGTACAGGCGCGGCTCGAGCGACGTCTCGTACACCCCGACTGTGTCATCACTGTCGACCAGCACCACGCCGGCGACCCGCACGGTGACACGGCGGGTGGTCCTGACGCAGTCGACCCGGTGGAAGGGGTTGCGCGGGTGCATGAAGACCTGCTCCTCCTCCTCGTACCACGCGTCGACGTCGTCCCACCGGATGCGTACGTACCCCGCAGCGGCCGGGTCCGCCTCGGCGGGCACGCCCACCGCATCCGCCTGCGGGAAGGCGTAGCTCGGGGGCTCCCCTTGCCGGTGCACGAGGAGCACCTGCTCGCTGTCTACGACGACGCGTCCACCCACGATGCCCCGCACCCGGCGACGCCATGGCTCGGTGTAGACCAGACCGGTGGGCACGGGGGAGTTGAACCGTCCGGCGGGCTTGGCACTCAGTGGCCCGCGACCGGTGGTCAGGCTCACAGCGCTCGGCGGTCGTCGACTGCTTCTGAGCCGCCGGCGAACTTCCGGACCATCGCGTCGACGGTGAACGACGCCAGAAGGCTCCCGTCTTCGTCGCGCACCTGGCACTGCGAGTGGGTCATGCCGTCGCCGGCAAAGGTCGATTCGTGGTGGTAGAGCATCCATTGATCGGCACGCACCGGTGCGTGCAGTGAGATCCCGATCGCATTGATGGCGGTGGAGAGTGTCCGGTGGGCCTCTCGCTGGCCTACGCCTTCGTGAGCACGCAGCGCGGCGGCTATCGACATGTGCCCGGTGAACTGCGCAAGCAGCCCGTCGTGGAGGGGCGGGTCGTCAGGGACGTCGCGGAAACGGACCCACGCATCGATCTCGGGTGGACCTACCGGAGCCAGCGGATCATCGGTGTAAGCGCCTCCGACCACCCGCACGTCGCGTCCCATCACCGACATGTCGAGCGGCTCGCTCTCGTAGGGACCCGCCACCCCCGCCGGCGGGGAAGAGTGTCGGATGACATCCGGCGCCGTGACATCGAGCATCAAGATGCCGCTGGCGCAACGACGGCCGGCCTGGCTGACCTGGACCGCCACGGTCGTAAAGGTCCGTCCTGCGCCGAGGTCCTCGACCTCGAAGCGCAGCGGCTGGCTGGCATCAGCCGCCCGCAGGAACACCATGTGGCCGGACACGACCCGGCGCCCGGGCGCCCGCCGGCCGGCGGCCACGATGGCCTGCCCCAGCATCTGGCTACCCTCCACCACCGGGCGTCGGGGACTGGTGCGAGCCACGCTCACGAATGCCCCGCCGTCGAGCTGGCGGACGTCGAGGATGTCGATCAAGTGCCCGGTGTCCCCCCACGCCGGGAAACGCTTCACCGTGACGTCCCGCTCCCCGCCGGACGGCACGCCGTCCACCAGCTCGACTCTGACTCGGTCGTGGTCGAAGGTTGCAAGTCCCTCGAGCCAGGCCAGCGCCTCAGGGGGATCGGTGAAGGCTCGGAGAACGTCCCGACCGTCGAGCGGGCCGGGCGCGGGGTCCTGCCAGTCCCGGCCGGTGGAGGCAGGATGATCATCGGCGGAAGCGGCGACACTCCAGAGGCGAGCCGGGCCCTTGGCCGGGGAGCTCAGCTCTCTCCCCTCGTCGCGGAAACACTCGAGGCGGACATCGGAGAGCGGGAAGTAAAGGGCAACGTCCCCCGCCTCCTCGACCACGACCGCGGCGGACGTCTCGCCTACCAGCCGATCTCCCCACCAGGCACGCGCCGGATAGGCGCAGGGCTCCCCCCGCACCCCCAGATCGTCCGGCACTGAGCCGCCCTCCGCTCGTTCGCCCTTGCTTTGCATGGATTCCACGACTCGAATCTAGACCTTCCCCCTGGCGGCGAGCTCGGGGCCTACCGATCCTTGGACTTACCGATCCCGAGAGCGTTGGCCCACAGGATCGTCAGCTGCTCGACGGCCACCTCGAGCTCGTAGGGCGAGCCGGGGGCGCACAGCGCTGCAGCAAAGGTGGCGACCATACCCCCGAGGGCCGTAGCCGCGTAGTCCCCGCGGACGTCCGGATCGGCGACGCCTCCTTCTTGCAGCCGTTGTATAGAAGCATTCAGCCGCTGCGCGAACTCGTCATGGCGCCGATCCCTCACCGCTCGGACCTGATCGTCATAGCGGCTCACCTCCTCGATCACCCGCATGATCCCGGCGTTCTCGCGATAAGCGGTCAGGTAGGAGCGGTTGGCAGCCCGGATGCGCTCGTAGGCTGTGGGATGGCGAGGGCCGGAGTGGGGGACATCGTCCATGGAGAGGAGCGCCACCTCCATCTCCTCCGCTATCTCGCGGAAGATGGCCTCCTTGGAATCGAAATAGTGATAGAAGGCGCCATACGATGCTCCCGCCTCGGAGGCAATATCCGCGATTCGCGCCTTCAAGAACCCGTCACGGGCAAACACCACCTCCCCGGCCGTGATGAAGCGAGCTCTCGTCCGTCGCCCCTTGTCGGAACGGGGATCGTTGATGCGGTCTGAAAGCGTCACGGGACCAGGCAGCTACATGCTCTGGGCGGCGGGAGCGAAGCCGAAGGTGTAGACCTCAGTGCCGTCCTCCTCGGTGCGGAAAGGACGCACGACCACATCCAGCTCCATCCCGAAAGCCAGATCCTCCAGAACCACGTCGTGCAGCCTTCCCTCGACGCGGATCACGTCTCCCAGCTCCACGTACCCGACCGCCCACGGCTCGAACGTCTTCTGCGTCTCGGGGCCGAGATAGGGCAGCTTCGGGAGGAAGCCCTGCGTGGTCCAGGTGTAGAGGGTCCCCCTGGATGGGAGTTCGCAGCTTTCCATGCGCTCCTCGCCGCACCGGGGGCACCCGGAGGATCGGGGGAAGGTGACGGCCCCGCACGCCTCGCAGCGCGAGCCGAGGAGCCTCGGCTGCGCCGGGGGCGCCGGGAGAGGCCAGGTGAACAGCCCTTCGCTTATGGGACGCTTGGACACGTTCTATCCTCTCGGGCTCTTTTGGCGTCCAGGAACCTCACGTGGACACGATCGTGACCGCTGAGGTTCCCGGTGCGCCATATAGGTGGGCCAAGCCGACCTTCGGTGCACCCGGCACCTGCCGGGCCCCCGCCCGGCCCCGCAGCTGGAGCGTGAGCTCGTGGATCTGACGCAGACCGGAGGCACCGATCGGCTCGCCGTTGGCGATGAGCCCGCCGTCGGTATTGATCGGCAGCCTCCCTCCGATGGTCGTCTCCCCCTCGGCCAGCATGCGCTCCTGCTCACCGTCCTCGCAGAGCCCTACCTCCGCCATGTGGATCACCTCTGCCCCGGCGTCGGTGTCCTGCAGCTGGGCGATGTCAATGTCGCCCGGGCTGACAGCGGCGGCCTCGAACGCTGCACGCGCCGCATCGGTCGTAGGCGCAGGCACCCGCTCGACCGGCACGGACGGGCTGTGGACCTCAAAGGCCCCGAATCGTCGTGTGCGCACCTCGACGGACCGGATCCAGACCGGCTCGGAAGAGTAGCTCTTGGCGTCTTCCGCCCGGCAGAGGACCGCGGCTGCCGCGCCCTCGTCCGGGCTGCAGAACATGTACTGGGTGAGCGGGTAGTTGACCATGCGGGCCCCGACGATCTGCTCGACCGTGAGCGGCTCGCGCCGGAACGCGTTCGGGTTGAGTGCCCCGTTGGCGTAGCTCTTGGCAGCCACCCGGCCGAGCGTCTCCGCGGAGATCCGGTGATCATGCATGTAGCGGTTGATCTTCATCCCGAAGAACTTCGGGGTCAGGAAGAACCCCATCTCCCCGTACCAGGCAGGACAGCCGTACCCGACCGGATCCGAGGTGAACGCGCCGGTGGGATGCTTGTCGAGCCCGAGGACCAA
>JAKBAM010000047.1 GCA_021809105.1 Actinomycetes bacterium | reverse complement strand
CGCATCCTAGGATTGCCGCCGGCGTGAGCGGCATGGATGAGTCGATCTTGACCGCCGACAAACGGTGCACGACGGCCTCCTCGCTCCAGCACCCGATGCCCGCCATTTGGCCCACTGGCTCCCCCCCGAGGGAGAGCGCAAAGCTGCCGTCGGGCAGCGAACCGGTGAGCGTCTTCGGGTACCCGGTGCACAACGTGGGCAGGCCGTCGATACAGGAGGGGCAAGCGCCGCACTGGGGCATCACGGAGAGGACCACGTGGTCACCAACCCGGTGCCCCGAGACGCCCGGGCCGACCTCGGTTATCTCCCCGGCGCCCTCGTGTCCGAGCACCAGCGGGATGTGCATGCCGCGGCCGCCAGCCTCGAACACGTGCAGGTCGGAGTGGCAGACGCCGGCTGCTGCCAGCCGGATACGAATCTGATCCGGACCGGGGTGGCTGACCTGGAGATCCTCGACAGTCAATGACTTTCCCGGCTCCGTGAGCACGACCGCTCTTGGCATGTCAGGTTCCTCCAGAAGTGTCGGGCGCCGAACACTACCCGGCTTGACGATCCTCGGCCCTGTCAATAGACTCAATCATAGATTTATCAGGTAGAGGCGTACAGGCGGGCGCAAGACACGCAGGTTGCGCCAGGATGACGCGACGCTGCCAGGACAGGCGAGGAATGAAGGGGGACGGCCGTATGGGGACGGATGACACGATCCCTCACATTCTCCAGGCCGCCGCCGAGACGTGGCCTGACGTCGAAGGCGTCGTCGACGGCGACGTCCGCCTGACATTTGCCCAGCTGCGCGCCATGGTGGAGCGTGCTGCTCGGGCCGCTATGGGCGCTGGTATCAGGAAGGGTGACCGAGCGGCCCTCTGGGCCCCCAACTCGTGGGAGTGGGTCGTCGCTGCCCTGGGGGTCCAGAGGGCTGGCGGCGTCATTGTGCCGATGACCACTCGCTACAAGGGCGATGAGGCGGCGTACCTGCTCGATAGGAGTGGCGCCCAGCTTCTCTTTACCGTGCAGGATTTTCTCGGCATCGACTATGTCGCTCTCCTCCAGGGATGCGGTGTCGCACTCGAGCGGACGGTATTGTTCGGGACGCCATCGTGGGATCAGTACCTGGATGGCGCAACCGATGCCGAGCTTCCGGTCGTTACGGACGGAGACCTCTCCGACATCATCTTCACATCCGGGACGACAGGCAGACCCAAAGGCGTGATGTCGACCCACGGGCAGACCGTGCGGGTGCCGCGTGCCTGGTCGGCGGCTGTAGGTCTTCGAGCCGGCGACCGCTACCTGCTCGTGAGTCCTTTCTCCCACGCGTCCGGGTACAAGGCCGGCTTTATTGCTGCCATCCAGTCTGGGGCGACCACGTATCCGCTGGCAGTAGCGGACACGCCGAAGATCCTCGACTTGGTGAGCCGGGAGCGGATCTCAATGCTGCCCGGAACCCCCACCCTCTTTCTGTCTATCCTCGATCATCCCGACCGCCATCGCTATGACCTCTCGTCGCTCAGGTTGTCGGCGGTCGGAGCGGCGTCGGTCCCAGTCGAGCTCGTCGAGCGGATGAAGGCCGAGCTCTTCGAAACGGTCATCACGGGCTACGGCCTGACGGAAACGATGGGGGTGTCGACTATGTCCCGTTTCGACGATCGGCCCGAGATAATCTCTCGGACCGTCGGCCGACCGCTCCCCGGGGTGGATGTGCGGGTGGTCGATGGTGACGGGCACCCGGTCGTACCCGGGGTTGCGGGAGAGGTTCTCATCCGGGGTTACAACGTAATGAAGGGCTACTTCGATGCTCCCGAGCAGACGGCCGAGGCCATCGACCCTGAGGGCTGGTTGCACACCGGTGATATCGGCATCCTCGACGGCGCCGGGTACCTGGCGATCACCGACCGCCTCAAGGATATGTACATCGTCGGCGGATTGAATGCCTACCCGGCCGAGATCGAGGCCGCGCTGATCCGCCATCCCGACGTGTCCATGGTTGCAGTCGTCGGCATGCCTGACGAGCGGCTGGGCGAGGTGGGGATAGCCTTCGTCGTCCCAAAGCGCGGCTCTTCTCCTGCCGGAGAGGAGATCATCGCCTGGTGCCGGCAGGAGATGGCCAACTACAAGGTGCCCCGCCAAGTGGTCCTCGTGGAGGCCCTGCCGCTCAACGCAGTCGGGAAGGTGGTCAAGCCCGATCTGCGGGCCGCGGCGCAGGCCCTCGTGTCAGCTGGCCTCCGGTCGGCAGCAGAGGCCGGGAGCTAGTTGGATGGCAAGGGCAGACTCAACCGCCGCCGCCCTCTGGCACGCGCTTGTTGGCGCAGTACAGAGCGGAGACCTCGACAAGGCTCGTGCCCTGGTGACCGACGACTTCGAGTGGCAGGTTATGGGCCGCTTTCCCTACGCAGGCCACCACCACGGGGTTGAGGGCTTGGCCGCACTGCTGAAGGGCGTTCGCGACGAGAGCGGCGGGAGCTTCCAGCTCACTCCCGAGCTGAGTTTCGGGGACGACGAGGCAGCGGTCGTCGTCGGTCACGTCACCGCGACCCGAGCGGGGAAGACCCTCGACGGGGACAATGTCTTCATCGTCAGGTGCGAGGACGGCCGCATCCGCCGTGGCATGACCATCCCGGTCGATCAGTACGCCTACGACGAATTCTGGGAGTGAAGCAGCCATGAAGCTCGGGCTCCTGACGCCCGTGCTGTCTCTGAGCCCTGGCAAACACGCCGCCTGGGAAGTCGACAGCACTATCGAGGACGTGGCCACGATCGCCGAGGCGGCCGACGACCTCGGCTACGAGTACCTCACTTGCAGTGAGCACGTGGCAATTCCGGTGGACCGCGAGAGCGGATTCGGACCCGGCCAGTTCCCGGGCGGGTGCTACTGGGATCCCCTCGCTACCTTTGGCTTTCTGGCTGCCCGGACGAGAAATATCCGCTTTACCACGCTAGTGCTGGTTCTGTCGTATCACCATCCGCTCGACGTTGCCAAGCGGTATGGCACGCTCGACCGCCTCTCGGGGGGTCGGCTCAACCTGGGTGTCGGGATCGGCTATCTGAAGCCGGAGTTCGAGTTGCTCGGTGCCGATTTCGAAGGTCGCAACGGGCGAGGCGATGACGCTATCCGTGCGATCCGGGCTGCGTTCGGCAAACCCGTCCCCCACTATGACGGCCCAATTTTCAAGTTTTCCGACATGGTGATCGACCCTTGTGGCGTCCAGCGACACCTGCCGATCTGGATTGGGGGCCGCACCCGTCGCTCCTTGCAGCGGGCGCTGGAGCTGGGCGACGTATGGTGCCCGTTTTCCCTCTCACCCGACGAGTTGCGTCACCTCATCCTGGAGGCCGCCAGGACCTCGCTGTGGTCTCGCCGTGAGACTCCGCTAGACGTGGCTGCGAGCACCACGGTCGATCCTCTCGGCGCGCCGGACGAGACGGCGGCCACGGTGGCCGAGCTCGGGGCCGCCGGCGCCACGATGCTGACGTTGCGTTTCCGGCACGACTCGCTGTCTCACTATATAGAGCAGCTCCCGGCGATGGTGACGCTCATGTCCGAACGGGAGCTTGCCGGTTGGGCGGGCTGAGCCGCGAGCCGCCATCCGCGAGCGAGTAGGGAGGGGGAAGGCAGACGGTCAACCTGCGAGAGGCACCATGCTCGTATGAACGAAGGGAATGTGATGATTGGAGATCAGCAGGGTCGCGCAGAAAGGGTTCGGGCCGCCGTCATCGGCGCAGGCCCGGGCGGGATCTGCATGGGCATCCAGTTGCGCGCCGCTGGCTTGGACGACTTCATCATCCTCGAGCGCAGCGACGGTGTCGGCGGCACCTGGAGACGTCACACCTACCCCGGGTGTGCATGTGACGTCCCGTCGCAGGTCTACCAGTTCTCCTTCGAGCTCAATCCTGCGTGGAGCCGGCCCTACGCGCCGCAACCCGAGATCCTCGCCTACATGGAACGCTGCGCCGAGAAGTACGGCCTGATGCCCCACTGCCGATTTCGCTCCGAAGTGATGGCGGCGACGTGGGACGACGCCCGATCCACCTGGACCCTCGAGCTGGGCGACGGGAGCCTGATCGAGGCTGATGCGGTCGTGAGCGCGGTCGGCATGTTCAACCAGCTCGTGTGGCCCGACATCCCCGGGCTGGCCGACTTCCAAGGGAGGGTCTTCCACTCGTCGCACTGGGACTGGGATCACGACCTGTCCGGCAAAAGGGTGGGGGTGATCGGAAGCGCTGCCAGCTCGGTGCAGTTCATCCCCGAGATCGTGAAACAGGCCGCCCAGGTGTACCTGTTCCAGCGGACGGCAAACTGGGTACTTCCCAAGCCGGACACCCTTTACACGGCCGAGCAACTCGAAGTGTTCCGCACCAGCCCGGCTGCGTTGCAAGCTGCGCGCGATGAGGTGTTCGCTACGCAGGAGATGAACAACGTGGCAAAGGCCGGCGCTGAGGCCCGCGCGACGAGGGAGGCGCTCGTCCTCGCAGCCATCGACGTCGTGCAGGACCCGGCGGTCAGAGCCAAACTGCGACCCGACCACCCATGGGGCTGCAAACGGCCGCTGATATCCAACGAATACTATCCCGCCTTCAACCGGCCCAACCTCGAGCTGGTGACGGACCCCATCGCTGCACTAGACGACAGGACGATCGTCACCGCCGATGGCATGGGACGCCGCGTGGATACGCTCATCCTGGCCACCGGCTATGACACCACCAAGTACACGTCGGTCATCGACGTCACGGGGAGCCACGGGATAACGCTGGCCGAGGCATGGAAGGACGGAGCTCAGGCGCACCTCGGAATAAGCACGGCCGGATTTCCCAACCTGTTCATGCTCTACGGTCCCAACACCAACAATGGCTCGATCATCACCATGATCGAGTTCCAGGTCTCTCACGTCGTGGCCCTCCTTCAACGGATGGCCGAAGGGGGGCTGGCGTGGGCCGAGGTCCGGCCGGAGCGGATGGCGGCCTACAACGCGGAGGTGCAACAAGCCATTGCCGGAGTGACCCACTGGCAGGCGGGCTGCAACGGGTACTACCGGTCTCCGTCGGGACGGGTGGTCACCCAATGGCCGGCCACGATGGGCGCCTACCGAGATCGGGTGGTGGTGCCCGACCCGGACGACTACTTCTTCGGCACCTCGATGGCCATCCCCGAGCGCGCCCAGGCGAAACCCGTGGAGTCGTGAAACTCCACCGGAGCTGGCCGCCGGGACGGCCAAACTTGGATCTATAGTAGGATCCTACGTGCTGGTGAGGACATTCTTGGAGGGGAGGTTGGCGTGAAGTTGTGGACCAACTCCGGCGATTCCCATGCCCTCGAACCCGACGACTTGTGGACCGAGCGCCTGCCGGCCGATCTGGCCGTCCGCATGCCGCGCAGTGAGACGATCGACGACCGGACGGAGCGGATCCACGTTGACGGACGGTCCTTCGAGCGGAGCAAGCCGACGAGCGTCGCCGTCGACGAGGACTATCTCCGGGCCATCGGCCGGTCCGGGATGGAAGTCGGCATGGCGGCCGGGGAGCTCAGCCGTCCGCCCGGCGCGCTCGACGTTCGGATCCGGCTGCGTGATCTGGACCAAGAGGGGGTCTGGGGCGAGTTGGTGTACCCGTCGATCGGGCTGTGGGCCGGCCTCATCGGGGACCCGCTCCTCTACCGGGAAGGGGTGAGGGTCTTCAACGACTGGCTCGAGGAGACCTTCTTGGAGGTGACCTCCCGGCTGGTTCCGGCTGCGGAGATCTCCGTCCTGTCCGTGGAGGACGCGGTAGCCGAGACGGTCAGGGCGGCGGGTCTGGGATTCCGAGCTATCAGCCTTCCCAGTTCCCTCGAACGCGATGGGCCGAACTGGAACCATGAGAACTGGGATCCCCTCTGGGACGTCGCGGAGGAGGCCGGCATGGTCCTGGCTGTACACGTCGGGTCGGACGCCAAGGACCCTCAACACCCCGACAATCGGCCGTTCCGGGGCCGCGGGGGCGCCCTCATGAACTACGTGGAGTCAAGCTACAGCGGGCAGAGGATGGCCACCATGATGGTGGGATCCGGGGTGCTCGACCGTCACCCCGACCTCCGGCTCCTGATCTCCGAGGGCGGCGCCACCTGGGTACCGTTCGTGGCCGATCGAATCGAGGAAGGGTATCGGCAGCACGGACTTTGGGCGCGACCCAAGCTGTCGCGCCCACCTCGCGAGATCATGTACCAGCAGGTCTACGCCTCGTTCCAGCACGACAAGACCGCCATCGCCGCCTGCACGGCTATGGGTTACCGCAATGTCATGTTCGGGACCGACTATCCCCATCTCGAAGGGACGTTCGGGCACACCCAGAAGACCCTGCACGAGTTGTTCGATGGCGTAGACGACGAGACGACCGCACGCATCACGCGCGGTGCCTTCCTCGAGCTCTTCCCCGACGTCGGGGCGCCCCCGGCGGAGTGGGCGGATGGCGCGTCGGTAGGCGGATAGTCGGAGCTGTCGGAGGGGGAACCGGATGAGAAAAGTGCTGGGCACCGTGTCGCGTGTCGAGACCCCGGGCGGCCCCCTCGCGGGCACTACCGTGCTCGATTTAGGGCAGACGGCGGTGGGACCGGTGGCGGCCATGTTCCTCGGATACCTCGGCGCGACCGTCATCAAGGTCGAGCAGCCCCGAGGGGAGCTCGGGCGCTACGACGTCAGCCGTAAGCACGACGCGGGCTTCACGTTTTTGAGCACCAACTTGGGCAAGTTCGGGGTCGTCTTGGATGCCAGGGACCCCGTTGACTACGGGTACACCTTGGGGCTCGTCGCCCGGGCCGACATCGTCATCGACAACTTCCGTAGCCCGGACGTCATGCGCAGGCTGGGACTCGATTACTTCGACGTCCTGCGGCGGGTTAACCCCGCGCTGGTGTATATCCAGTCGTCGTCGTTCCAGGGTCGGGGGCCACTGCGCGACCTCACCAGCTTCGAATGGGTCGCTCAAGCGCTGAGCGGGTTCGCCGGGCTGACGGGCCACCCCGACGGCAAGCCCGAGTTTTCGCGAGGCACCGCTTACCTCGACTGGACCGCAGCGATGATCAACACCATTGCGGCACTCGCCGGACTGCATCGCCGGCGATCCTCCGGCGAGGGTGTAATGCTCTCGACCTCGCAGTTCGGCTGCAGCGTCTTCGCCGGATCCGCCCGCCTCGCCCCTTGCGCTGCAGGTCCGCGAGCCGCGGCGAGACTGGGTCACAATTTTGGCCAGACCATGCTGGATCGGGCGTTCGCCACCGCCGACGGCCACGTGGCGGTGTGCGCACCGACGCCCGCTGCATGGCGCCGGTTCGTCCACGCGCTAGGGCTTCCGGCTGACACGCTTCTGGATCCCACGGGCGTGGAGCTCGAGCCCATCATCAAGGCGAGGTCTTCCGGCGACTGGGTAGAGCGCTTCCGTGCCGCCCGGTTGCCGACGGCGGCTGCACACTCGGCCTCGTCTCTCGTGGACCTGCTGCAGCGCGAAGCGCAGGTGCAGGCCGAACACCTGGTCCAAGAGCACGACCCCCAGAGAGGTGGCGTGCTGTACGCGGCGCCTCCATGGGAGATGGCGGACCGTGCCCTCGGCCCGCTCCGGGCGGCGCCCGAGCTCGGTGAGCACGACGAGCTGGTCAAGAGCATCGTTCAGCCCATCGCCTCGCCGAGCGCCCGCATATCCAGCGACGCCCCGTCCTCCACGATGTACCCCTTGAGCCGGACCAAGCCCCTGTCAGGGCTGGCCGTGGTGGAGATCGGTACGGGGCTCGCGGTCGGTACGGCCGGGATGGTCCTCGCCGAGCTCGGCGTCTCGGTGACCAAGGTGCTTCCTCCGTGGGGCGATGTCGCCGTGGCGCCGGCCGCGGACGCACCGGCGGTGGAGCGGGACCTTCACGGGGCCAAGACGATCGAGAAGCTCGATGTGGGTGACCGTCACGACCGCCGCCGCCTCGACGATGCGCTACGCCTGGCGTCTGCCGTCCTCGTCTCGGGGCCGATGCGATTCCGTCGGATGTTCCATCTGGATGTGAGCGATATCCGTGCGGTGCGCGGTGACGTCGTCTACTGCGGGCTGACCGGATTTGGGACATCAGGGCCGCTGGCCGACGCGCCGGCCACGGAGCTCGACGTCCAGCTGATGAGCGGGATGACGAGGCAGCTGGGCACTCTCGGCGAGGCTCCGGTCCGGCAGGGTTTCCACCTGGTGTCAGTCAATACCGGCTATGCGGCGGCCCAAGCCGTGATGGCCGCGCTGCTGGCGATCGGTGCCGAGGAGCGCATCAGCGTTGGCGGCCGGCACTTCGAGGTCTCGATGCTCAGGACAGCCGTGGCACTCGGCGGGTGGAACCTCACGGCGGAGTCCGGCGGTGACGGAGCGGAAGGCAAGCAGGTGCAGGCCCCCGGGTGGCCACCTGACCACGGCTACACCTGCCGAGACCGGCAGGTCCTGATCTCGATCAGGAACAATGACGAAGGTTGGGTCAAGTTCCTGGCTGCCCTCGACCGGGTCGAGTTGCTCTCCGACGAGAGGTTCAGCACGCTGGAGCAGCTTCGGGCCAACGAGTGGCAGCTACCTGGGCTGTTGGACGAGGCCACGCGCCATCTGACGAGCGAGCAACTGAGGGTGATCGTCGAGGATTCCGACGGGCAAATGGTGCCCGTGCTGGAGCCCTGGGAGGTGATGGCCCATCCTCAAGCGGTGGTGCAGGGCCTGGCTCGACCTGACGGGGGAGTCGAGCTCCCGATCGACGTGGTAGCGAGTTGACCGAAGGGAGGGCGTTGGCCTCTGTAGCCTTCCGCGGCCAGGCTGTAGTTGCCGGCGTCGGTGAGAGCACGTACTACCGCCACGGCGGATCGCCCGACTCGGAGTTCGTGCTTTTGGTGAAGGCGGTCCGTGCTGCCTGCGCCGACGCCGGGGTCCCGCCCTCCCACGTCGACGGGTTCTGCTCCTACGGCAACGACCGAAACGGCCCGGTCCGTCTGGCCAATGCCCTCGGGGTGCGGGACCTTGCCGTGTCCGTGATGCAATGGGAGGGAGGGGGCGGTGGCATGGCCGCGGCCATCATGAACGCCGCCATGGCCGTCGCCACCGGTCACGCCCGCTGTGTCGCCGCGTTCCGGGGCCTGGCCCAGGGCCAGTACGGGCGGTTCGGCGTGGCCCGCGGCGGCGGTGAGGTGTACGGGGCGGCCGCCTACCAGCAGCCCTACGGCGTGGTCACTCCGGGGCAGATGTACGCCCTCAAGTTCGTCCGGTGGATGCACGAGCACGGCGGCGCAGGGCTGGCGGCCCAAAAGGCGGTGTCGCTGGCCTCCTACCGGCACGCCCAGCGCAACCCTCGCGCCACGATGTACGGCAAGCCCCTCACGTCGGCGGCGTACGACGCGTCCCGCATGATCGTCGAGCCGTGGCGCCTGTACGACTTCTGCCAGGAGAACGACGGGGCGGCCGCCGTCATCGTGACCCATGCCGACCGCGCTGCGGATTTGCCGAACCGGCCGGTGCACATTCTCGCAGCAGCGCAGGGGGCCTATCAATCGGCCGGAAGGGCGGGATTCAACGAGACGCCCTACGCATCAGCTGGTTTCACGACCGTTGCTCCGCGCCTCTGGGCCGGTGCTGGTGTCGGACCAATGGACGTCGACGTGGTCCAGAGCTACGAGAACTTCACGGGTGGGGTGGTGATGAGCCTCGTCGAGCACGGCATGGTGGATCCCGAAGCTGTTGACGAGGTGCTCACCCTCGACAACCTGAGCGCGCCGCACGGCCGGATCCCGCTCAACACCTCGGGCGGCAACCTCGCCGAGGCCTATATCCACGGGTTCAATCTGGCGGTCGAAGGGGTGAGGCAGTTGCGCGGGACGTCCTCCAACCAAGTCGCTGACTGCCACGTGGCGTTGGTCAGCGCCGGCCCGCTGACCACGCCCGTCTCGAGCCTGCTCCTAGGGACCGAAGAGGCGCTGTGAGCCAATCCGATAACCCGTACGTGCTGGTGGAACGCGTGCGTCCAGTCCCCCTGGAGGACCTAGACGCCCTGTTTTGGAAGGGCCTTACCGAGGAAAGGCTGGTGATTCAACGCTGCCCGGCATGCGCGGCGTTCCAGTGGGGCCCGGAGTGCGTTTGCTACCGCTGCGGTAGCTTCGACCTGCGCTGGACGGAGGTTCCCAGGGGCGCGGATGGACGGCACCGGGGGGTCGTGTACTCATGGGAGCGCGTCTGGCATCCCGTCGACCCGTCGCTCGTCGAGAGCGTTCCTTACGTGGTAGTGCTCGTCGAGCTGCCCGATACCGGCGGGGTGCGTGTCCTCGGCAACATCGTCGAGCCCCCGGACGGCCCCATCCCGATCGGCGCCGAGCTCATGGCGGTCTTCGAGCACCATGACACCTACTCCCTCCTTCAATGGCGGCTCCGGACCGGGGCAGCACCTATAGGATGCCGGTCCACTACGGCCCACCGAAGTTGAGGAGCGCCACATGCCGCCGCCTAGGCGTGAGAGCAGCACGGTCGACGCATTGCTGGAGGCTCTCCGACACGACATCATGACGGGCACCCTCAAGCCGGGCCAGCGTGTCGACTTGGACGAATGGGGTGAGCGCATGGGAGCGAGCAGGACACCCGTGCGGCAAGCATTGGAGCGGCTGGAGGCGGAGGGGTTCGTCAAGCTCTCGGGTCGTCGGGGCGCCACCATCATTGACGTCACGCTGACCCACATCGAGGATGTGCTGTCGACCCGCCTGGTCCTCGATGCTGCCCTGGGACGCGCCGGCACCCGCAACCTGGACCAGGATGACCTAGTCGCCCTAGCCGGGCTGCTCGGTGATATCGAGCGAATCGTGCTGCCGGAGCAGCACACTCAGATGGTCGAGCCGGCCCTCGCATTCCACTCTTACCTGTACCGGGCTGCGGGGGCGCCGATGATGCTCCGTCTCGCAACCCAAACCGTGCACCACACCAATGTCTTCCTGAGCAGCATGTGGTTCTCCAACCGTCGCATCGCCTACGTCGGCAAGAGCCACTTCAAAGAGCTGTACGCGGCGTGCCAGATCAAGGACGAGGACCGGGTGGAGCAACTCATTCGCGAGTACCGCATCGACATGGCGGGCGTGATCCTTCAAGACCGGGTGCGCACGGAGGAGCTGCGGATCCTGCCGGCCGTGCTCACCCGGGCAGAGTCTCGGCGCCTTCGAGCCATCGTCGACGATGGCCAGGATCCCCTCGGGCCGAGCGTGACGACTTCGGCGGCGACGATGAGGTCCCGTAAGAAGGCGGCCGTCTAGGTCCACCACGCCGCAGGGTCGACGCCTCACGACCTGCGATGGGGGAGACCGGCTGCCCTGCTTGTCAGGACATGCCTTGGGAGCTATCGTCCACTTGCCTAGGTGAGGGATTCATTCACAGATCTAACAGGGATGGGGGATGGGGTGGCTGCCGCAGACTTCATGCACGCAGTGCGCTCGGAGATGCTGATCGGCGGCGCATGGGTGAAGCCGCTCGAGGGGCGTGTCTACGAGACGGTCGATCCGGCCACGGAGGAGCCCCTCGGCACGGCACCTCAGGCCGAGCCCGCGGATATGCGGCGCGCCATCGACGCCGCCAGGACGGCGTTCGACGATGGCCCGTGGCCCGCGATGGCCAGAGCGGACCGGTACCGGATCATCCGGCAGATCGCCGAGGGCATGGAGCGCCACGAGAAGGTTCTGTCAGATCTCGTCGTGGCTGAGACCGGCACCACCGGCCCGCTGGTCAGCCAACAGGCCTCCGCGGTCATGATGCACGATTTCGCCGAGTTGGCGATGACCTTCCCGCTCGACGAAGCCGTAGCACCACAGAACGTGGGCGGAAGGCTCTTGGGGAGTCACGTCCGGCGCCAGCCGGTGGGCGTGTGCGGGTTACTCCCGACGTGGAACCTCCCGATCATGATCGCAGTCCGCAAGCTGGGACCGGCGCTGGCGTCTGGGAGCACGATGGTCATGAAGGCGCCGCCGCAGACGCCGCTGGCACTGCTGAAGCTGGCCGAGATCATCGCAGAAACAGACCTGCCGGCAGGCGTCTTCAATCTGGTGACCGGCGACGGTATCCACGCGTCCCAAGAGCTCGTCCGCAGCGCCAAGGTCGATATGGTGAGCTTCACCGGGGGGATCGCGAGCGGGCGCGCAATCATGGCTGAAGCGGCCGGCACCGTGAAGCGGGTCACGCTCGAGCTCGGCGGGAAATCCGCCAACATCGTCCTCAGCGACGTGAATGTCGACCAGGTCGCGTCGGTCGCTGCCCTCCAGGCCTGCCTCAATGCCGGCCAGACCTGTTCGATGCTGTCCCGGGTGCTGGTCCCCAGGAGCATTGAGACCCCAGTCGTAGAAGCCATCGCCGCCACCTTCCGCCAGCAGAGGGTCGGAGACCCGACCGATCCAGCCGTTACCGTCGGTCCTTTGATCCGAGATGAGCGGCGCCGGGCTGTCGAGAGCTACGTCGAAGCTGGCGTGCGTGGGGGAGCCAAGCTGGTGACCGGAGGCAACCGGCCCCCCGACCTTCCCCGTGGCTACTTCTATGAGCCAACGCTCTTCGCCGAGGTGACAAACGAGATGACCATCGCCCGGGACGAGGTGTTCGGGCCGGTCCTTACGGTCATCCCGTACGACACGGTCGACGAGGCCATCCGGATCGCCAACGACAGCATCTTCGGCCTGCAGGCCAACGTGGCCTGTCGGAGCGTGGCTGACGGCATCGCGGTCGCCAAGCGCATCCGATGCGGGGCAGTGAGCATAAACGGCGCCATGGATTCGATCCGTGCGCCGCGAGGTGGCTTCAAACAGAGCGGGCTCGGACGAGAGTGTGGCAAATGGGCCCTCGATGACTACCTCGAGTATCAGACCGTGACCTGGCCGATCGCCTAGCTCTCCCTGGTCGCCAAGCCCGCTCGACGATCCGTCCAGCACCCGCAGCGCCGCACGCTATTGATCCAAGACTTGATCTAACATATGATCCTGTCATCGGCTCTGGGGACCGCTCGGCGCTCCCAGCCACACAAGGGGGAGTCACGTTGCACCACAGAAAGAGGTTCCTCACTCTCGTTACGGCGCTGACGTGCGTCGTGACGCTCAGCGCGTGCGGTTCGAGCACGAAATCGAACAGTGCGGGGAGCACCACGCTCCAAACAGCGGCTGCAGCCGCGCCCAAGCAAGCCACTGGGGCGCCGATCAAGGTGGGCTTCTTGTGCTCGTGCTCGGGGGCGTTCGGTTACATCGGGGTCGGCGCCCGGGACGTCTACCAGGCGTGGGTCAACACGGTCAACGCGTCAGGCGGCATCAACGGTCATCCGGTGCAGGTGATCTACGAGGACGACCAGCTCATTCCCGGCACCGCCGAAGTAAATGCTCAAACCGTCATCTCCGACGGGGTGGTCGCCATCGTGGATGCCACCGCTCTCGACTCGGTGTGGGCAAAGACGGTTGACGCGGCGAAGATCCCGGTCATCGGCACGATCATCACCTCGACGCCCTTCTACACGGACCCGAACTTCTTCCCTCAGGGTGAAACGAACGACTCACTCGTCGCAGCGATCGCCGCTACCATGAAGCAGGCCGGCGCTACCAAGTTCGGTCAAATTTATTGCGCCGAGGCACCTCAATGCCAGCAGGCGGTGCCCCTGATCAAAACCGCGGGGAGCAAGATCGGCCTGAGCGACGTGTACAACACACAGATCGCGGCCACCGCACCCAACTACACCGCAGAGTGCCTTGCGGCGAAGCAGGCCGGCGTCCAGGCGGCATTCATCGGAGACGGCGCACCGATCATCGCCAAGGTAGCCACGGACTGCAACCAGCAGGGATACGACCCGACCTATGTGATTGAAGGCAACTCGTTCAACTCCCAGACCACAAGCGCGCCAGGAATGAAAAACACGCTCTGGGCCCAGTTCAACTACCTGCCCTACTTCTCGACGGCTGCGCCGGTCCAAGCGATGAATGCCGCGGTCGACAAGTACTACCCGGGCCTGCGCTCCAACCCGACTCAATGGACCCAGCAGGGGGCCGGCTCGTGGCCATCTGGGCTCCTCCTCAAAGATGCGGTCGCAGCGGGCGGCCTCAGCGCCACGGGCACGCCTTCGTCAGCGGAGATCCTCAAGGGGCTCTACAGCCTCAAGGCGGACACGCTTGACGGATGGTCACCGCCTCTCACCTTCGTACAGGGGCAGCCGACGTCCGTGGACTGCTGGTACACCGGCCGCGTGCAAAACGGCGCGCCGACGCTGGTGAACAACGGCCAGCTGACCTGCAGCAACGGTCAATAGTACTCCTATCCGGCATGCCGTGGCTCTTATCGTCTCCCGTCCGAGCGCCACGACGTGGCGCTGCTCCCGCCACCCCCAGAAGCGACTTGACGGATCATCGACTCTTACATAGACTCATCTATAGATCTATAAAAAGCGGCGAGCCGCTGGGCCAGTATCGGCTTTGGTCGCCTCGATGGAGCGGCGCCGAGGCCTTGTGCGGAAGGATGGAACCTAAATGATGGGTAACAGCGATAGAGTCACACCAACTATGTTGGAGAAGGTTATTTCCGCCGACTCTCATGTGATCGAGCCACCTGACGTGTGGTCGGCTCGGCTGACCGGTAAGTTCCGGGACGCCGCGCCGAAGCTGGTCTCGGACGACAAGACTGACCGGATCGTGTGCGCAGGAATGAAGCTCGAGTTCCCCGTAGGTTTGGCCGCCGGAGTGATGCGTAGGGACGACGAGGTCCGAGCTGAAGGGCGATGGGAGGAGGACGTTCCTCGCTCGGCCTACGATCCGGACGCTCGAATTGCCGCGATGGAGCAGGATGGGCTCGCCGGTGAAGTGCTATATCCCACGCTCGGTAGTTCGATGTTCGGGATCGCCGACCACGAGCTGCTCTGGGCGTTCCTGGATGCGTTCAACTCGTGGTTCGGAGAATTCTGCTCCGCCCACCCCACCAAGCTCAAGGGCATCGGGATGCTGGTACTCGACGAGGGCGACGGTGATGTCGCGGCCGAGGGACTGAAAAAAGCTCGGGACCAGGGGCTCTCCGGCGTGATGATTCCCCTGGATGTCGACGGAGCCGAGCGTCTCTTGGTTCCCGAATTCGACCGCTTCTGGGCCACGGCCCAGGATCTCCAGGTGCCGGTCCACTTCCACGCCTCGTCCAATCGGAGCGGTAAGCTCATCAGCAACAATAGCGTAGTGGACTTCGTCCTCGAGCCGGTTGTCATGGAGCGTACCCTCTGCGGATTAATTTTCGGAGGATTGTTCGATCGCTATCCGCGATTGCAAGCGGTATCGGCGGAGAACGACGCCAGCTGGGTTGCTAACATATGTGAAAGGGCTGATTACGTCAGTCGTCGGTATCGAAAGTTGAGGGCGGATCAGTTGAACAATACCCGGATACCGAGCGAGATCATCACTAACAACTGGTCTTTTACGTTTACTCGGGACTTCGCAGCTCCGGCCGTGGCCGAGGTCACCGGGATCCGCGTCATGTGGGGTAGTGACTTTCCCCACAACGTCAGCACGTGGCCGAATTCGCGGGAGTTCCTGGGGACGCAATTGAAGGGCCGATCTCCGGAGACTGTTCAAGGGTCCACCTACAGGAACGCCTCCCGCCTGTACGGCTTCCCGGCCTAATTGTCGCCGCCTGCGCCGCGTGATGGGTACGCCGGCCGGGGCGTCGGAGGTCTCCTGGTCGCTATCTGGATGGAGAATGCACGATGAGCATAACTGCACGGCCGCCTGAGGCGATCGACGATCTGGCGGACCAGAGGCTGTGCGTGATCTCGTCGGATGCCCACGTGGGGCCTACGTCACAGCAGCTGCGGCCCTATTGCCCATCGAAGCTTGTTGGGGACTTCGATTCCTTCTACGCTCGGGCAGCCGAGTTGGGCCAGGCGCCAACCGCCGGAAACGCCCAGACCGCCGAGCATCGGGAACAGATGCTGGCCCACGTCGCGACGTCCGGCGAGCACGATCCTCACCAGCGTCTACGGGACATGGACCGTGACGGGGTCAGCGCAGATGTGATCTTTCACGGGTCTCAAAATCTCAACCCCCTACCGTTCGGCTATGGCGGCCGCGGCGATCGGGTCCAGGAAGCAGAAGGCATCCAGATCTACAATCGCTGGCTGGCCGAGTTCTGCTCCGTCCAGCCAGAGCGCCATGTCGGGTTGGCTCAGCTCCCCGGATGGGATCCGGATGCGTGCACGAAGACAGCGGAGTGGGCGCGCGATGCTGGCATCGGCGGTGTCAACCTTCCGACCCTCCACCTCGACGATCTCACGTGGCCGTCGTACACCGAAGCGGTCTGGGAGCCCTTCTGGTCGACGTGCGAGTCGCTCGAGATCCCGCTCGTCAATCACGGAGCGGCGGACCTCAACCTCTATCGCGACTTGGGTCCCGGCCGATACGCCCTCGTCCTCGCCGATGGTCCGTGGCTGGCCCGACGAGTCACGTGGTGGCTGATCTTCGGAGGCGTGTTCGAACGTCACCCCGGCTTGACATTCGTCATCACCGAACAGCCCGGCGAGTGGCCGAAGTACGAGATCGACTACCTACAGACGGTTTACGAGTCGGGCGCCCAGCATGAGATGCGCAAGAGCATTCGCCGCTCTCCGCGAGAGATTTTCCGTACCAACATCTATGTGGGGGCAAGCTTCATGTCCCATGGCGAAGCCAAGATGTTTGTGGAGCTCGGCATCGACGACCGGGCACTCTGGGGTTCGGACTACCCGCATATCGAAGGGACCTGGCCCTGGACCCTGCAGTCGCTGCACCAGACCTTCGAAGGTATCCCGATCGACTCGGTCCGGCGGATGCTCTCTGGCAACGCAGCAGATGCTTACGGTTTCAGCCTGGAGAAGCTGCGGCCGATCGCAGACAGGATAGGCCCCAGGGCAGACGTCGTGCTCGGGGGGCCTCTGGTCCACCCAACGCCCGAGCTCCGCTATAGCCTGGCCTTCCGCAATTCAGGCGCTTGGAGTTGATGTCGAGATGCCCCTCGATCCGCAGGTAAAGATGCTTCTAGATCAGGCTGCCGCGGCAGGCCGTCCTCCATTGCGCGACCAGACGGTCGAGGAATCCCGATCTCTCATGCGGTCGATGATCGAAGTCAAAGGCGACGGGCCGGCAGTGGCCCGGGTCGAGGACCGGAAGATCCCGGGCCCTGCGGTCGACATCCCGGTACGCATCTACTGGCCGGAAGGACCGGGGCCCTTTCCTCTCTTGGTCTGGTTCCATGGTGGTGGGTGGGTGCTCGGCGATCTCGATACGGCGGACAGCACCTGCAGGAGTCTGACGGTCAAGAGCGGGTCCGTGGTCGTCAGCGTGGACTACCGACTCGCCCCCGAAAACCCCTATCCCGCAGGCGTCGAAGATGCTTGGGCGGCGACCCGTTGGATAGCCGCGCAAGCCGAGGAGCTGGGCGGCGACCCTGGCCGGATTGCGGTGGGAGGCGACAGCGCCGGCGGGAACCTGGCGGCGGTGACCGCCATCCAGGCTTTGCGGGCCGGCGGCCCCCGCCTCTGCTACCAGCTTCTCATCTATCCGGTGACCGACGGCAGCATGAGCCATCCGTCCTACCGGGAGAACGGCGAGGGCTATCAGTTGACCGCGGACGCCATGGAGTGGTTCTACCAGCTCTATCTCGGAGAGGGCGACCGGCGCGATCCGTGTGTCTCGCCGTTGCATGCAGCGGCGAGTGACCTGGTCGGATTGCCGCCTGCCCTCCTCGTGACTGCCGAGTTCGATCCACTGCGCGACGAGGGGGAGGCGTATGGCCGCCGCTTGGAGGGGGCTGGAGTCCCCGTCAGGCTGTCGCGTTACGACGGCCAGATCCATGGATTCTTCAGCTTGGACATGTTCCTCGTGGGCGGCCGGGCAGCTCTTGATGAGGCTTCTGCCTCGTTGCGCGCTGCCTTCGCCTGATTGTGCATCGAGGTCGACGACGTGGCACGCAACGTTGACACGGCGAGCTGAGGAGGCAGGACCATGTCAGTGGTGTCCATCAACGGTGGCGAAGTCGTCTACGACATCCTGGGGGACGCTGGGGCGCCCCCGGTAGTTTTGACGCCAGGTGGCCGCTTCAGCAAGGAGATCAGGGCTGTACGGCTCGGTGGCATGGAGGCCGTGACGACCTTGATTATTCGCGGGGGCGAGCGGGATATCGATCATCCGAAGCGCACGTCCCTCGAAGTGAGCTGCCTCATCGAGGGGTCTCGGCTCATCGATCCTCCGTGGCCCGAGGACGCATGGGAGCAGGCCAACCGCAACCGGCACAAGCACGAGCGCTACACAATGTTCGACACCTGGGTCCTCGCCGCCCCGGCGATCCTGGACTTCTTGAGCGGTTCGACGCGATGATCGAACGGTTCGAGGGTGCGGTGGCGGTCGTTACCGGTGGCGCGAGCGGGATTGGTCGAGGCATCGCAACGGAGTTGGCCTGTCGCGGCGCCAACGTGGCGATCGCCGATGTAAACGAGGAACGGCTCGAGGAGACCGCCGAGAAATTGCGATCTTTTGGCGTAAAGGCACTGGCGGCTCGCTGCGACGTCACTAGCGACGCCGATGTCGAAGGCTTTCGGGACACGGTGGAGCGGGAACTGGGGTCGGTCGACCTCCTGTGCAACAATGCCGGCGTAGCGGTCATGGGGCCGCCCGAGCGAGTCCTGATGGACGACTGGGAGTGGATCCTGCAGATCAACGTCCTCGGCGTGGTCCGCGGGATCAGGGCGTTCGTCCCTGGCATGCTCGAACGCGGACGAGGGCACGTCGTCAACACGTCCTCGATCGCCGGCATGTGGGCCTACACCTGGAGCATGGCGCCGTACATCACCTCGAAGTTCGCGGTGTTCGGGCTCACCGAGACACTGGCCAGACGGCTGCTCCCCTTGGGCATCGGGGTTTCGGTGCTCTGCCCGGGCGCTGTCAGAACCAACCTAGGCGATACGGTCCGGATCTCCGGCGTTCCGGACGCAACCTTGGAGTCCTGGAGATACCTGCGTCCACCGGAGGAGAGCCCGTCCGTCACGGCCGAGGAGGTGGGCGTGATGGTGGCGGATGCCGTCCTGGCCCGGCGCTTCGCCATCTTCACCTCTCCCACTGACGATGCCAGGTTCCGGACGTGGCGCCTCGATATAGACCGGTCGCTCGAAGCGGCGATCGCAGAGTCGCCGCCACCGCCGCCGATTCCCTGAAATTGGACGTGACCCGATCTCGGATGCCTCGGCTCGTTGACACCCTGCCTCTCATCCCTTAGATTGCATTATGGATCAATAGACGCCTCCTTGGTGGGGCAACGTAGAGCTACGCCCACTTGTGGCGCGGAGGCCATAGACGACATGGCGGCCAGGAGGGAGCGGCATGAGCCCGCGGCAATGTGATGTGGTGGTTGTCGGAGCGGGTTTTGGCGGGCTCTACGCGCTCTACGAGCTGCGCGCCCTCGGCTTGTCGGTCGTCGTGCTGGAAGCGGGGCCAGACGTCGGGGGCACCTGGTTCTGGAACCGCTACCCGGGCGCGCGCTGCGATGTCGAGAGCGTTGACTACAGCTACTCCTTCTCGCCAGAGCTCGAGCAGGAATGGCGCTGGACCTCCCGATATGCCACTCAGCCCGAAATCCTGAGCTACCTTCGACATGTGGCGGAGCGCTTCGATCTCCGCAGGAACATTCAGTTCGACACGCGTGTCACAGAAGCTCACTTCGACGACGGCACGTTTCGCTGGACGGTCCGGACCGACACCGGGGATACGATCTCGAGCCGCTTCTGCGTCATGGCCACGGGTTGCCTCTCCACGGCGCAGGTTCCCGATCTTCCCGGCAAGGACTCCTACCGCGGCAACGTCTATCACACGGGCACCTGGCCTGGGCCAGTCGGATTCGAGGGGCAGGCGGTCGGGGTCATTGGCACCGGGTCCTCTGGCATCCAGGTCATACCTCAGGTGGCGGCGCAGGCCGAGCACCTTTATGTCTTCCAGCGCACTCCGAACTTCAGCACGCCAGCTAACGACCAGCCCCTGGATCCGGAGATCGTGAGGGAGGTCAAGGCCGGCTACGCCGCGAGGCGCGCCCTGGCCCAAGACTCGCCAGGAGCCCTACCGCTTCCCCGTCCGACCATCGCACCCGACGACGTCGACGCCGATGAGCGCTACGCCGTCATGGAGCGCGCCTGGGAGGTCGGAGGCAACTCCATGCAGGTAACCTTCAAGAACCTGCTCATCGACCAGGCCACCAACGACGTGGTAGCTGAATTCATGCGCTCGAAGATCCGCCAGAAGGTCAAGGATCCTGCTACAGCCGAACGACTCTGCCCCAAGGACCATCCCTTCGGCTCAAAGCGCGTCTGCAAGGACACCGACTACTACGAGACGTTCAACCGCCCCAACGTCACTCTGGTCGATCTCCGTTCGGAGCCCATCGTCGCACTACACCAGAGCGGAATCGCGACGACAAAGGCCGACTACCAGTTGAATAGCCTCGTCTTTGCCACGGGATTCGACGCCATGACCGGTACGTTACTCAAAATCGACATCCTTGGCCGCGACGGGACACGCCTCGTAGACGAGTGGGACGGAGGCCCTCAGACCTACCTGGGCCTGATGGTTGCCGGCTTCCCCAACCTGTTCCTCGTCACTGGTCCGGGCAGCCCCTCGGTCCTCACCAACATGGTCGCAGCGATCGAGCAGCACATCAGGTGGATCGCCCGATGCATCGACGACGTGGACACGCGTGGGTACGCAACCATCGAGGCCAGGCGCGAGGCTCAGGTCAACTGGGTGACGGAGGCTAACAAGGTCGCCGAACAGACCCTCTACACGAAAGCTAACTCCTGGTACATAGGAGCCAACGTTGTTGGTAAGCCCAAGGTCTTCATGCCCTATGTCGGCGGGTTCGACCGCTATCGACGCATCTGCGAGGAGGTCACCGCGTCGGGCTATCGTGGCTTCATACGGAGTCCCGCCGACGCCGACGCCAGCGCTCTCGCTCACGCCGCACCCGGTGGCCGCCTACCGGCCGGCGACGACCACGGTCAGCGACCAAACCGATGAGTCGGAAAGGTTCGCTATTCCAGGCTGCCAGGCTCGGAACTCAGGCAGGCCCATCGATGTCGGTGACAGTTGGCCGATGACAGCGGCGTTGCTGGATCGGATCACGTGGCGGGTCTGGGGTAGCTGCATCGGTAGTGGCATCAGGGATGGCGGGGCGACGAGAACGTCCCCCACCTTCACGGTCAGGGTGGTGCCATTCTGCTGAGGGGTGAGTTGCACGAGCTGGCCGGTGTTCGAGGGTGCGGGCGCCGGCGGCAGCGGTGCCGAGCTGATGGCTGGCCCGAGGGGTGCGGGCACGAGATGCTTGGGAAGGTTGTCGAAGACCGTGTCGGCGTCAACGATCACACTCACCGGCCGGGCTGGTCCACACGCCTCTCCGGCGACGGAGGTAGCGAGGACTTGGAGCATGTTCGACCCCCGCACGACGTTGACGGTAGCGGGCACCGTCCAGCAGGGGGCACCTGCGCTCCGACGCGACCCGAGTATCCGTTGGCGTCGCGGCTGACCAATCTCCACGGTACCGAGATGGTCTCGATGGGCACCGTCTGGTAAGGCCCGTTGGGACTGTTGCCGCCGCAGGGCGGCGGAGCCGCTTCTGTGTAGACGAGGGTGTCGGCGCCGGTCGCCGCGTCGGCGAGAAAGATGGCGTAGTCCCAGCTAGGAGACGCGGCGGTCGTGGTTGCCGGAGACGGCTTCTTTCCGTTGGGGACAGCCAAGGACGGGCAGGATGCCATCTGGCGGTGGGCGACCACGATGACCCACGCCAGCCGGTGGGCGTACGGCGGAGCGGCCATCGCCTTGGGCATTCCGGGCTGGCCGAACAGCTGGTCGTTGATCGGCACCGACGGGGCGACGGTGACGAGGCCGTAGCCCACAGCCATCCCGCTGGCAGCGTCATCACCGAACTGGGCTCCGTCGATCTCAGCGGAGGCCAGCGCCTCGCACACCACCGAGGCCCTGCCCACTCCCGGCCGAGCTCCCCGAGGGGGTGGTGTCACTTCGAAGCTGCCGTTGTCCAGGGTGATAGGAGTCGTGGCCGCACCGCCGGTGAGCGCCCTCGCCGCTGGACCGGCGAGGCCCGGCTGGTTGCCTCCGGCCAACGAGGACTGCAGGGTCGGCATTCGACACGGCGGGGGAGCAGCAGCCGTTCGGGGTGCAAAAATGCGAACCGACGTCGAGCCGTGGGCCGCAGAGGCGCATCCCGCGGCCAGCAGCACAACTACGGCGCCCGTCAGGACCGGCAGAAACCTTCGCACGACCACGTAGACGCAGCGTTTGCTGATTTGGTTCCAGATCGTGGTGCCTGATGGTCTACGCGCCACGTCCCCGGCTCGTAGCCTAGACCCGGAACTTCGTCGCTAGCAGAGGGGATCAGCATGGATGGTGACGGCAAAGTCGAGAAGGTCGCTGCCGAGAAGGTTGCTCGAGCGAGGTCGGGGGAGGCAGGAGGTCCGGGAGACGGTTACGGATCCGGCCGGCAGATCGAGTTCTGGATGGCCAGCGCCAATATCGGTGGTGAGAGCAGGAAGATCGCCCGCCAGGCCGAGTCTGAGGGCTTTGACGGCGTTACTTTCGGAGATACCGAATGCCAGAACC
>JAKBAM010000094.1 GCA_021809105.1 Actinomycetes bacterium | reverse complement strand
TCGTAGACGGAGTTGGCAGCCACCCCGGCAGCGATGGCGAAAGCGACCGTGACGGCAATCCCGGCAGTCATCACGTAGGTGGCGAACCCGAAACCGATCTGCCAACCGAATCCGGCTCCGTACACCCACGGCCGAAACCGTGACATCCACCCGTCGTCGACTTGTCGTCGCAATATCGGCAGGACATCTCCAAACAGCTCTACGTCGGTTGCCGCTCCAATCGCGGCGACCGCCATGCACACGACGCCAACTGTGAGTCCGCCGGTCAGACGTGACCCCGAAGCTGATCCCGAAGCTGACCTTGAAACATCGAATGCAGCCCGGACACTCAACGTTAGGATCGAGGCGAGGCCGCCCAGCGTGGCGCCGCCGACGCCAGCCCCGGTGACGAACCACGCCGATGTCCAAGCGAACTTTGTGCCCCGCGCTCGCTCCCCGAAAGGCGTGATGCTCGAAAGCATCGACATGCCGCAAGGAGACCATGTGGAGCGGGCAGCCGAGAAGACCGCCACGACGATTCCGAGAGGTAGGTAGATGGAGTTCACGGGTTTCTCCCGAACGTCGCGGCGTTGCCGAAGGGGAACACGGCTCCCAATTCCGAGACCATCCAGTAACCCTTCCCGGTCGGTGTGACGGCGATTGAAACTATCGGGCTCGGGAGGCTTGTCGCGCCTAGCGAGCCGTAGAAGATAGCGTCGCCGAAACTGAAGATACCCCCGTCCGAAGCGACAAGCCAATACCCTTTTCCTGACGTTGTCGCCGCTATTCCGACCACCGGCCTTTGGAGTGCCACCGCCCCCATCGAGCCGTAGAAAGCAGCGTCACCGAAGCTGAACACGCCCCCGTCCGAGGCCACCAGCCAGTACCCGGCGTCGTCCGGGGTGGTCGCCATGCCGACTACCGGTTCGTTGAGCGCCAGGTTCCCAGTGGAGCCGTAGAACGGGGCTGCGAAGTCGAACACGCCGCCGTCCGCGGCTACGAATCGGTATCCGCCGGACTTCGAATCCTCGGCCATTCCCACTATCGGCTTGTTGAGCGCGATGTTGCCGGTCGAGCCGTCGAAGGAGGCGTCACCGAAGCTGAAAATCCCGCCGTCGGATGCCACGAGCCAGTAGCCTTTTCCGGTCGAGGTGGCGGCGATCCCCACGATCGGGCGATTGAGCGCGCTGCCGTACATCGAGCCGTAGGAGACGGCGTCACCGAAGGCTGCGACTCCGCCGGCAGCGTCCGCCAGCCAGTAACCTTTGCCGGTAGGCGTCGATGCCATTCCCACAACGAGCGGGCTCGGCGTTTGCGGGCCGTCCTGGCAGGGAGCGTAATGGTCTGCCGTGCTGTCGTCTGTTTGAGAGACAGTGCCGCACGAAGGATCAAGAAGCCACGGCGGGGTACACGAAACGACACGGCACGCGATCCGACCGCTGCACGCGATCTCCTGGTGGCATTGTCCGTAGCGGAACTCGGTGCAACCAACGTGCCGGTTTCCGCAGGACCCGAGCGCGCACTCGCACGTGAGGTTGTCGCACGTCGGGCAGAAGTTCCCGCCGCCGCAGCCGCACCCCTGGCATTCGCCCATGCAGTCGATGTAGTAGCGGGGTCCGGCGCAGTACGCGGACCCGTCCGCCTTCCACCAACCGCCGGCGAACGTTCCCGGCGGGCAGCCGTTGATTCCGTTGTTGATCGTGCAGCAGAACTGCGTGTAGCCGTCGCAGCACATCGATGTGCAATCGCACCCTGTACCCGGCACGCATTCACAAATGAACCCGTAGGCGTTCCCGGGTTTCAAAAGCAGGTCGACCGGAGCAACGGTGATCGCTGCTGCAGCGACGGTCGCCCTGGCCAGAAAGCCTCGTCGCGATGTACGCGCCAGCAGGAAGTCGGCGACGGGCCGGGCAACGTCGAGTTTCACGGCTTAACCGGAGAATCCACTACGAGGTCCGAACCGACGGTCTCGTCCAGATCAGGTACGCGAGCCACGCTATGGTTGCGCTCACGACGAGCATGGCTGCCCCTGCCCACGGCTGACCCTTGAAGAGCTCGGCGGTGTTGCGCGGCGGACGTGCAGCCCACCAGACGGCGCAGCCCGCAGCGCCCAGGTCGAGGAGCAGGTGGATGAGCCCAGGTTTGCTGTCCGGGCGTCCGAAACATCCGCACGAGGCGAGCGGCCAACCTTTGACGAGCGCCAATCCCACGAACCCTGCGAATCCTGCGTACGCTGCCGCCACGAGGGACCCGGTCAAATGCCCCGGTACCGCAAGTGCGGCGGCCGCTAGCGCCACCTCTCCGGTCGCTGCGAGCCGGACCAACCATCGCTGCGACGGCCAGCCAGCGATCCGCAGAGCCCTCGACGTGTCGTCGGGCTTGACGATCTTGGCTACCCCCGCGGCCGCGAGCACGCCGAGGGAGGCGACGAAGACGGCCGATGTCGGTTCGAGCGTGCTCACGGTAGCGGTTGCACTTGGAACGAGCCGATGAGCTGGTTAGCGGCGGAAGCGAGTGCGACCCTCGCCGAGACGGAGCCGATCACCGAGTAAAGGCAGAAACTTCGCCCCGCGATCGTGAAGAATCGTTGGACTCCGGCCTGACCTTGGACGGTGCGTTGAAGTTGGCGTGGCCGGTACGAGTCCGCGGTGACTGCCGGGACTACGTCCGTCGTCGGGAAGAGGGCCGATCCTGCGGCCTGCGGACCGAACTCGAGGAAGGCGACGAACACGTCCGTCGACCCCAGCGTCTCCACTATCCCCCCGCCGTAGTCACCCCGCTGCGCCGGGATCGCCACTGTGGCGGCTTGGGCGACTGGATGGGTTGTCTCTCCCGGCGTCGACGGTCGGCGGTAGATGACCGCCTCCCAACCAGTCGGGACGGTCATGGACAGACCGAACCCTGAGACGGTTGCGGTCATTCTCCGCTTGTGCTGTCCGCTATCGAGGTCGGGTACAGCCTCGGGTCTCCAGGCTCGATTCCTGCGCTGCGCAGCTGGCGGTCGACGATGTCGTCTCGGCGCCGGTCGGCGCCGGAGCGGCCACCGCCGGCTCGGCCAGCCTGGGAGGGGCTCGTCGTGCCGTCCGCGACAGCGTTCGCAACGAGGACCTTCACCTCCTCCCACCCTGCGGCGACTCCTTCACCGACCACACGTGAGCCCGGACCCGACACGTAGACGAAATACGGCGCGTAGGGGATGTCGTAGTGCTCCCAAGCTTCGCTCGACATGACGACGGGCACGTCGCCTGCAAGGTTGGCGACAGTTCCAGGCGACTCCGCCTCGCTCCCGCGCGTCACCGCTACTAGGCGGGCACCCCCCGGAACCTGCACCGACGCTGACCTGAAAGTGTCCCAGAAGCCTCGGCAGGTGGCGCAACCGGAGGTCAGGAAAGCGATCAGCGTGTCGTGGCGCACGCCAGCTATAGCCAAGCTGATCGCGTCCCCGCGCGGGGTGACCCCGGTCAGGTCTATTACGTCGGTGTCGGCCGGCCGTTCGGGAGTCGGCCTTGTCCCCGGAGGTCCCGCCCTTCCCGGGGCACCGACCCCGACCCTCCCGGCATCAGCGGAGTGTCCCGGGCGTTCGCGTCCCGGGTCCATATCGACGCCCATCTGGTGCAGGGCACGGAGCACTTCGGCGTGGCCGCGTAGCAGGCCGGCCACCAAGACGCCGAGGAGGCCGACCGCTACCGCGAGCCCGACGACGAGGACAGTCAATCCGTAAAGCCCCTCGCCGGATCTGCGAAGCGCGCCATAGGCGCCATCATAGAACCGGGCGGATTCCTGGAATGGCGGCTTAGGCGAACAGCCCGTCGCCGATCCCCTCTGCAACGCCGGCTTCGTCGACGTCGAGCAGATCCGGATAAACCTCGAAGTTGTCCTCCCCCGGGTACGCGGCGGCCCGCCGGTACGGCTCGAGCGACGAGCGGCTCCAGATCGCGGGGTAGCGGTCATGCGGTCGCGTACCGAAAGTTGGGTGCTCGAAGGTCCTCCACATGTCTCGGGCGCCAAGCTGCGGGTCAGACATGAGGTCAGCGGCATTCTGGATCGTGCCTGCGGGCACCCCGGCCTCTTGAAGCAGCTGCTGTGCCTGCTCGGCATTCTGATTGCGTACCCATTCGGCGACGAGCTCGTCGACCTCTGCGCGTCTGATAACTCGCTCTGCGTTGGTCGACATCCGATCGTTTGCCTCCAGCCCGGCGACCGCCACGAGTCGACCCCAGTCCTCGTCGTTTCGGCAGGAGATCGCAAGCCAGACCCCGTCGGCGGCGGGGTAGCAGTCGTTCGGTGCCATCGGGTCCAGGAAGTCCGCGTTCCCGGCGGGCTTCGCCTCACGGACGTTAGAGAGAAAGTCAACCAGCGCCGGCCCGATCAGGTAGCCGCCGGTCTCCATCTGGGAAATGTCGACGTGTTGGCCTGCTCCGCTCCGGTCGCGCTCGTCGAGGGCTGCCAGAATGGCGAAAGCCGCAGAAAGTCCAGCGGCGTGGTCGTTCAAGGAGAAGCCCGGACCGATGTCGCCGCGCCCGGGAGGGTTCGTGAGATAGGTGAGTCCGCAAAGGGCGTGGATCGTGGGCGCGTAAGTGACGAGGCTGGACCAAGGCCCGCTGTGTCCGCACCCTGACATCGTCACGTAGACGAGGCGGGGATTCCACGACTTGGCGTCCTCGTAGGAGATACCCCAGCGTTCGAGGACCCCGGCCGAAAAATTTTCGATCAGCACATCGCTCACGGATACGAGCTTGCGAATGACGTCTGGAGCCTTCTCGTGCTTCATGTTGAGCGTCACCGCCCGCTTCGAGCGGTTCCAAGTGTAGAAATACGGGTGCGTCGGGTCGTTGACCGTCGTCGCCCGTTCCTGCGTCTGCACCTTGACGACGTCAGCCCCGAGGTCGCCCAGCAGCCTGGTGCACATCGGACCTGCGAGCACGTGGCTCAAGTCGAGCACGCGCAGCCCTTCGAGGGGCTTACCGCCCTCCTCGCGGGTTTCGGTCACTGGCGCT
>JAKBAM010000093.1 GCA_021809105.1 Actinomycetes bacterium | reverse complement strand
GCCGACCACGCACACGCCGAGTCGGACGCCGCGTAGCGAGACGCGACCTCAGCATCGAGCAGCGACGTCGGCAGCCGGAACATCAGCTGGCGGGTCCCCCAGTTGGCGAGGTACAAGAACGCGTCGAAGTACTCGGACATCAGCCGCCGGGGGTCACCCTTGAAGTCACCCCAGTGGTAGGTGTTGACAAAGCTCGTCGAAGTGATCCGAGCCCGGGTGGACAGAACCCGCAGCTCCCGTTGCTGGCGAGCATCGAGTGGTCGGTCGATGGCGAGGAACTCGTAGTACTGGTACTCGCTCACAGCGCGCTGTCATCCTCCTCCGAGTGGCTGCCGATGACCATAGACGCCTTCAGCAGGGTCCCGGGGACTTTGCTGATCGGCAGACAACGGGCCGCAAGAGCTGGCTGCAGGATCACCAAAAGCCTGCTGGTGGCGGGCGTTGGGGCGGACGCGGTCCAATTTTTCCCACCCGAAGCATCTCCTGGACACTTTCTCCCGTCTCCGGCGATCCCGCCTGTCCCCCACTACGCCCTCGGGAAGGCCCCGCTACCGGCTTGCGATCTGGGACTTAAACCGATCGTTGAATGGGACGAGTCGGTGATCGAGTGGTCAGCCCGCCTGACCAGCGTCGGCGGGGTCTGGTTGCCCCGGCGACGCCGTGGGCAAGCCAGAGGCCTTCGCAGCACTGACAAGCCGGTAGTCGTAGGCGACGAACACCGTGAGCTCACCTCGCAGGAGGGCCGCGGAGGCCACGTGCAGGGCATCGAGGGTACGCAGGAGCGGGCCACCGATCTCCGCGGCGAGATCCTGCACGCCACGATCGAGTGGCACGAGGTCAAGGTCCGCAACCACGGCCCGGGCCTCCGCGAGCACCTCGCTACCAGCTCGTCGGGAGGCGCGGAGCACCTCCACCCGCCCCAGCTCGCTGGTGACGACCGGGGCGTCCGCCTGAGTGTCGAGCCACTCGCTCAATGCCACGGTCTCCTCCTCTTCCCGGATCAACTTCATCAACGCCGAGGAGTCGAAATAGATCACAGCCGCTCCGAGCGCTCGGCATCGAGCAGTTCCTGATTGGTCGGCTGGTCCGGGCCGACCGGAACTGGTCGGGGCGAGCGCAGACGCCCGGTAGGGCTCGACGCGGGAATAAGTCGACCGGCGGCGACCAAGCGGTCCCTTGTCGTTCTGGAAGCCTCTGGCGGCACGAGCAGGGCGACGAGCACGCCACGCTCGCTCACCTCTATGGTCTGGCCCATCTTGACCAGGGTCATGTACTGCGAAGCATTCTGACGTAGCTCCCGAATACCGATACGAGTCACCGGTAAATCAGTGTACACCTCCCGTGCTACATGGCCGTACGACGATCCACAGATGTACGGTCGCCGTGCCGACGAGGGCCACTGACTCGGTCGAGTCGGAGCTCGAGTCTTGGTCCACCAGCGTCCAGCTCACGACGTAGGGTCTGACCTCGTGTGGCTGGCTCGGGAGCGCGAGTTCGACGGGTGCGTCGAGCGGACGTTCTCGCTCGATGCGCCGACTGGTGCCCGAGGATGGCCGCTTTGCCGCGGTGGCGATCGATGGGCCCTACCACGGTGACCGTGTGGCGCAACCACTCTCGGCGACCCGGTATCAATAGTTGATCGCGAACGAGGGGGGTTGACGTCGTCGCGCAACGCATGATCGGCGACTGGCAGAGGGTTATCGCGGCGCTCGACCTGGAGGGGCTTGCCGATACCACGCGCATCGGCTACCTAGGCATGTCGATGACGAGGTCTTTCCCTCACGCGGCCAGCTCGAGCTGTTTGATCACCTCGCCGCTCCCACCAGGCGCCTGCTCGGCTGCGCAGGCGCTCATGACGAGACGCCGCCCGACGCGATCAGCCATTGGTCAGCGTTCGTCGCGCGCCAAATTTAATCTCTGGATGGGCCGTCGCCGGTTGCGGCCCGCCGCGGAGACTTCGACCGTCCGACAGGGGGATGGTCAACCGGTACCGGGTGTCGAAGAGCCGCCCCGTCGTCGCCCTAGCGGGTTCCGCAGACGCGAGCAGCTATCGCTCCTCGGCTGGGCCGAGGATCGAGTGGCACCAGCAGCCGATCCCTCATTGGTTGTGCTCTCGTGCTTCGAGCGGGCCGACCCAGCGCTCGCTGCCTCGCAACCCGTCGGGATGAGCGCGAAGTATGGACCCGATGGTCTCCGCCAGCGCGGGGACGGCGAAGCGGGTGCGGGTACGGGCGGAGGGCAGCAAAATCAGCCCTGGGTGCGTCCGGCCTTGGGCCAGCCACTCAGCCGCGATCGGCCTGAAGTCCTTGATGTTGTTGGTGATGACGGCGCGGTCCTCAGCGTCCGCCGCCTCTAGGACCATCCGGTCGCTGCGGCCCACCAGATCGTCTCGCTCCGCAACGGCATAGACATCATGGCCATCCTTGCGCAGGAGCACGGCGATTTGAGGCGAGAGTTGCTCGTCGAGCAGTGCCTTCACTCGCGCAAGGCGCTCTCGCCGGCCACAGCTGCCGCGCGGCCGCGCGTGTAGTCGGACTCGTTGAGCGCGATCTCTGCGTCGATGTCGCTGCGGAACTCGCCGTAGTAGGCCGCGGCGGCCTCCACCAAGCCGGCGGGCACCTGCAAGTACTGGGCCGTCTCGGTGATCGATCCGTCGTTGTCGCGGATCGTAGCGATGACTTCCCAGACGTCCAGCCCGCGCCCTACCAGGCTCGCCCGCCGTCCGCTCGGTCCGTCGAGGAACCCGATCAGGGGATGGGCGTCGTGGCGCAGCCCTTCCTCGACGTAACGCTGAGCCAGGGCACGTTCCGCCACGCCGTTACGACGCGCGCCGTCCGCGAGGCGCTGTCGCATGCCTGGCGCCAGACGCAGGGTGTAATGCTCGCTCACCCCGACATCCTACCCACTCAGTGACACCTTGTGACACCGCAGTACGAAGCGCCGCCTCATCGGGGGGACATCCGCGACACGCAAACCGCAACATAGCTTCCCGCGCTTGGCACGCTTCCAAGGCCAAGCGTCGAGCACCCTCCAAGCACGCCGCCGGGCCAGGGAGACCCGGCCCGAGATGGCCGAAGCGCACCTCCAAGCGGTCGCCGAGGCGACAGCTCGCTACTAGGCAGCGATCGGCGCCGACGGCGGACTGGCTAGACAGTCCACCAAACCGCTATCGGCAGCACGCCGCCGGGAGCAGACAACGACAGGCGGCGAAGGACGGGTCATAGACTCGCAGCGTGACGAAAGCGAAGGGGCGGTCTCGTCAGACGGCGGGGCTCAAGGATTTGTCGGTCGATCTCACCCGCGATCAGCTTTCGCGTGCCCAAACGGGTGCTCTTGTGGCGCGTCTAGTAGCCAACAATCCAAATTTCGCTTCAGTATTCCCCTACAGGGATGCCGAGGGGCGGAGCGTGGTCGTACCGATTCGTGGTTCTGACTCGCTTCATGATCTCAGTCGACTCATCCGCCAAAGCGGCGGTAAGGGCTCATTCGTTGCGATAGCACACGATTCAGAGCCCGGTTCGGTGTGCCTCTACGTCGGCAACGTCATTATTTCCGAGCGTCAAGATGATGGCGACCACTCCGTACCAGTAACTCCTGACTGCACAGTTGGCGACCTCCTTGCCGTTCTCGCGACGGGTGCAACTATTAGCTACAGGCTCGAGTCTAGTGACATGTCGCTGCAGGAACTCAAGACACGCGAGGTTCCTATCCCAGCTTAAGATGGGGTAACGCCCTTCGCCGACGGTCACCAAGTACGGGTTGACGAAGTCCAGAAATATCGGCTTTCGCCACTAAGGGTTTAGTGCTATACTAGGGGAGCGATGCGGCTGATCCCATCTCCGGGCTTTCGCGAGTGGCGGACTTCGCTCAGCCCTGAATTCCGGGCGGAGGTCGACGATGCGCTCGCCTACCTGCGCCAGTTCGGACGGGACGCCGCGCTGCCCTACGTCCGCCACCGCATCCAAACCTCCCGGCACTACCCCGACATGAGCGAGGTCCGGGTCTTGGTCGACGGGCACCAGCTCCGTGTCCTGGTCAGCTTCGAGCCCGTTGATTTGGTCTTGGTGCTTCTGGGCGGCGACAAGACCGACTCGGGAAACGCCTGGTACGCCCAGGCCATCCCCGTAGCCGACGACCTGATCAACCAGGTCAGGAACTACCGAGCGAGTAGGAGCCAATGACCAACGCACCCGAGTTCCCTCCCGGATGGGAGGAGTTCAACCCAGATGACCACGAGCTGAGCGCTGATCCCAGCTACCAAGAAGCACGCCACCAGGCTCGCCATCGGCGAGAGGCCCGCACGGAGGCCTACGGCAAGCTGCTCCGTCAACTACGAGAGGGCCAGCACATCACCCAGGTCGCCCTGGGCGAGGCCCTCGACATGGTGCAGTCTGACGTATCGCGGATCGAGCGCCAGCGGGACTTACGTGTCTCGACTCTGGCCGCCTACCTCTGGGCACTCGGTGCCGACGACGTGGCTCTCCAGGTCCACTTCCCGGACCAGGAACCTGTCACCGTCCCTCTCGACTCCCTCGCCGGCTGACTGCCATTGGATATCCGCTCAGCGATCCTTGACCGGGAGCGAGGTTGCTTGCTGATCTCCCAGCCGGCTGTGCTGCGGATCGGTGCCGGTTCAGCGATGTCGTTGCGAAACTCGCCGTAGTAGGTCGCGGCGGCCTCCACCAAGCCGGCGGGCACCTGCAAGTGCTGGGCCGTCTCGGTGATCGATCCGTCGTTGTCACGGATCGTAGCGATGACTTCCCAGACGTCCAGCCCGCGCCCTACCAGGCTCGCCCGCCGTCCGCTCGGTCCATAATGCTCGCCCACTCGCTCACGCTACCCACCCAGTGACACCTCGTGAGACCGCAGTGGAAAGCTCCGCCTCATCGGGGGGACATCCGCGACACGCAAACCGCAACACAGCCACCCGCGCTTGGCACGACCGGGCCACCTTTAACCTCTTCACCATCGAAACCCAC
>JAKBAM010000092.1 GCA_021809105.1 Actinomycetes bacterium | reverse complement strand
GATCGCGGCCGCCGCGGTGGCGAGTGGCCCGAGGACGGCTGGGCGCTCCAGGTAGAGGTCGATGACGGTGGGCACGGCGTCGCAAATGCTGGCGATGCGTTCCAACTCCTCGGGCGGGAACTCCAGCGATCCGCCGTGGAAGAGGTCGACCAGCCCACCTTGGCCGGACGGCTCCCACGGTGTCTTGAGGCGGAGGATGGCGACATCGGCGTCAGCCGGGTCGCCGACGACGGTGGCGTACCCGTCGAGGGCGCCGTCGGCCATCCCCTCCGCATAGACGTTGATCCCCCGCCGGAGGGGAAGGGTGGGCGAACCGGCCGCCGACGCCTCGTTGGCGAGGAGGGTGAGGGCCCGCTGCTGCGCCCGCAGACCCGCGGCGCGGAATTCGGGCTTTCCGAGCACGATGGCAGCATTGTCCTCGTCGACGAACCGCCGGTCGAACAGCCCAAGGACGAATTTTTCCCGCAGCAGACGCCGGACCGACTCGTCGATGCGTCCTACGGTAACCCGGCCGGACTTGACGAGGCGGACCAGGCGGTCCGTGCAGCACTCCCCGCCGAGCTGATCGACGCCGGCATCGAGCAGTTTGACCATCCGGTCGTCGGGGCTGAGATGCTCGACCCCCCACGCCCTGGCAGCGCTGAGCGGACCGGGGTCGGGGGCGTCCTCGACCAGCCCCCAGTCGGTGCAGACGATGCCGTCGAAGCCCAGTTGTTCCCGCAGTATGCCGGTGACGACCGATCGGTTGAAGCTGAAACCGACCTCCTCGTACTCGGTCCCGACGGGCATGCCGTAGTACGGCATGATCTGCGACACGCCGGCCTCGATCACTGCCCGGAACGGCCGGAGGTGGTACTCGAAGCACCCGCCCGGGTACACCTGCTCGCGACCCCAGGCGAAGTGCGGGTCCTGACCGTCCTTCTGGGGGCCGCCCCCCGGGAAGTGCTTGGCCATGGTGGCGACTGAGCCAGCCCCGAGCGACTCGCCCTGGAAGCCGCGGACGTAGGCAACGGCGAGCCGGCTCGTGAGGTCTGCGTCCTCGCCGAGGGTCTGGCCGATCCGCGACCAGCGCGGCTCGGTGGCCAGATCGATCTGCGGGTGGAGGGCCACCCGGACCCCGACCGCCAGGTACTCCTGCCTGGCTATCTCGGCGAACTCACCGACCAGCTCCTCGGACCCGATGGCCGCCAGTCCCAGCGGCTCGGGCCACTGCGAGAACGGCCCGGCCATGATGGACAGGAGCGGGTTGTCGGTGAAGTGGTGACGCGGGTCGGTGGAGAGCGTCACCGGGATGGAGAGCGGCTGCTCGGCGGCGAGCTGCTGGAGCTGGTTGTGCCACTGGGCGAACTGGCGCCCGTCCGGGGCGGCGCCGAGGAGGTTGAAGTGCCTCAGCCGGAACTGAGTCACCAACGTCCTCGCCGGCGGCAGGGACACGAAGGGACTGGAGGCATCCAGGTCGCCCGGGGCAACCATGTCGTGGAAGAGCAGCCCGGCCTTGTCCTCCAGCGACATCCGAGCCATCAGGTCGGCTACCCGCTGACCCACTCCCAGCTGGGGATCCTGGTAAGGGAACTGGACCTCGTTGTCGGTAGTCATGCCGTGTGGTGATCCCGGAGCCACGTCGCCAGGCGCTCGACGCTGTAGAGCGCGCCCGGCTCCTCAGGTCCGCTGAGGTGGCCGTGATGGGTCCCCGGAACAGTCTCGACCGTCACCTCGACCCCCGCGAGTCGTAACCCGTCACCGTACGCCTCGCCCGATGCTCTGAGGGAGTCCGTCTCGGAGTTCATAATGAACACGGGTGGCTGACCGGTCAGATCGCCATTCGGAGCGAACGCGTAAGGGTCGCCCATGACGTCCTCGGAGCCGGCGTATTGAAAAGTCATTTCGCGATACTGCTCGCTCTTGAAGAGCAACGTCGTCGGTGACCCCGAAGAGGCCGCTTCGTCCACGTCCAGTTTCTGCTCCAGTTCCCTTGAAAAAGGAGGCAGTTCGGCGTGCACGGCCGGGTAGACCAGCACCAGAGACGCTGGCAGCGGCCCCGCGCCGTCGCGCAGTCGCTTGGTGACCCCGGCGACCAGGTTGCCGCCCGCGCTGGCGCCTCCGAGGTGAAGGTCCTCGGGCGCGGCGCCCAATTCGCCGGCATGAGCTCTGGCCCAAAGCCATCCAGCCAGGACGTCATCGGAAGGCGCCGGATAGTGCACGCCGCGCAACGCCTTGCGGTAGTCGAGCGACAGGACCGGGAAACCCTGCGCCGCCAGAACGAGGGACACCCAGTGGGCTTCGGGCATGTCGAGGCCACCACCGATGAAAGCTCCCCCGTGCACCCACACCAACCCCGGGCCACCAGCCCCGCTGCCGCGATAGACGCGGCCCGCGACCTCGCCGTGCATACCGTCGATGACGACGTCTCGGACCTCCACGCCGGCCAACTCCGGGAACCGAGCGGGGAAATCCACCCGGTCCGGGGTTTCGAAGGCGGCTTCGGCGTCCGTGGACTCGAGGAGACCTACGATCTGGCGGAACTCCAGCTGCGACAGGTCAGGTGGGGAAGGATGGCGCTCCGCCTGGCTCACTTGAACGGCTGGTGGAACGTGGGGTTGGGTACCTGCCAGCAGCTGCACGACCCGACAAAGTCAATGGGCCGCCAATAGCTCACCCCGTAGGTAGCACCCGCGGGGGCTGCGCCGTAATTGATAGGGGCGAAGGGGAACGAGAAGTCGATGGTTCCGGCCGCGTGAAGGGCCGTCGCCAGCGCGGTGGGTTGCAGCTGGGGTGCGTGGTCGGCGGCCGCCTGGGCGAGCCACAGGAGGTCGCAGACCGACCCGCCGAAACCGTCTGGCTGCTTGTAGACGCTCAGCTGTCCGGCGGCCGCGAAGATGGCGTCGCACTTGGCGGTGCCCCCGGTGGGCTTGAATCCCGGCGTGGTCTGTTCCCCAGACGCTTGATCTATCACGTCAACCCCCCCGTTCAAGTTGGTCGGGTTGGGAGCGAGCGCACCGCTCAGCTTGCTCGTCGCGAAGCCGGCGTCGGTGAGCACATACTGCGGCTTGTAGTTCTGCTGCTGCGCGATCTGGGTGAACTCCCCGATGTCCGCTACGTTCGACTCGTTGACATCGGTGACGCCGCCGTTCTTGAACGACAGCACCGCCTGCTCCAGCGAAGCCGGGGTGTCCTGCTGGCCGGCCGGGCAGCCCAGGTTGTACGCGACGACCTTGTTGCTAGGCACACCAGCTTGCTTGAGCGCGGCCACAGTCGCCGCCTCGTAGGTCGGATCGCAGGTGTGGTATAGCACGCCCAGCTTACGAAATCCCTTGCTGGCCTTGAAGTAGCCGAGCTGGTTGAGGCCGAGGATGCCATTTCGGACAACGTCATTCGCGACGTCACCCATGGCCAGGTAGTAGGGGTGGTACTGGGTCTGCTGGGCCTGGGTCAGGTACTCCGACGCGAAGGGGATCTGGTGTGCCGGAATGCAGTTGCTGGCACCGACCTCGCTGAGCGCGCCGGTGTCGAGCACGATGAACGGGCGGGTCGCAGCGATGGTGAGGCACGACTGCTGGGCGGCGCTGGCGTCCAGCGGGTTGACGTTGTAGAAGTGCAACGCAATCTGGCGGCACCCCGCTCCCCCCGCCTTGTTGATGCTGCTCGCGACGGTGTTCCAGTCGGTCTCCTGCGCTTGGAGCGTAGGCACGCCGACGGTGGCGTTGGTGAGCGACCCAGAGTTGATGTCGACGACAGTGGCCGCAACGCTGATCTGGCTCGACGTGACGCCCGGACCCCCGCTCGGGCAGCCATGCGCCAGCTTGGTGGCCCCACTGCCCGACGTGCTCGGGGTGCCCGAGGAGCCGCAAGCGGAGAGCGTGAGAGCGCCCAGCACTGCAGCGGCTCCCGCCATACGAACACCGCGTGGACTACGCCGGATCCCAGATCGAACCAACTCCGGCTGCTTCATGGATTTCTCCTGTAGGTAATGGGTGCCGACCACGGCCATGACAGTGCCCGCCACCAAGGGTCGACGGCACAGCCAATAACCCCCCGATGGTGCGTATCGGAACGGAGCCAATGCGGCCCGTCCCCAACGCTGATAACGCTACCATGGGTTCGACATCGACATCAAGACACGAGGACCAGCAATTTGAGCGGTACCTCAGGACGGAGAGTCCCTGTGATACCCGAAACCTTCGACAAGGGCTGGTTCGTTCGGAAGGAAGGTGCTTTGGACGCCGATCGGGTGGGACCGGTGACGCTGCCCTACGACGCCATGCTGTTCGAGCCGCGCGACCCGAGCACCCCCAACAGCCACAACACAGGCTTCTTCCCGGGGGGCGTATACCGCTACTCCAAGTCGTTCCACGCTCCCGAACAGTGGCGCGACTCCAAGGTCAACCTCGAGTTCGAGGGGGTCTACATGCGCTCGGAGGTGTGGGTCAACGGCCGAATGGCCGGCGGTCGCCCGTCGGGCTACGCGCTCTTCCACGTCCCCCTCGACGGGCTCCTCGAGTACGGAGCGGACAACCTCGTCGAGGTGGTGGCTCGAAACGACCAGATGCCGAACAGCCGCTGGTACTCGGGCAGCGGCATCTACCGCCCGGTCCACCTTCTCGTGGGTGGGCCTCTGCGACTCACACCCTCGGGTCCACGCTTTTCCACGAGGTCGATCGACGGTGCCGATGCCCTGGTGGAGGTCGTGACCGAGATCGTCAACGACGGCACCGAGGCTCGCGACATAACCCTGACCGTCAGCCTGACGAGTGCGAGCGGGACAGCGGCGGGCGCGGTCGAGGAAGAGCTCTCCGTCGCACCCGGCGAGACTAAGGCCGTCACCCAGCAGATGACGGTGCGGGACGCGAAGCTGTGGTCGCCGGAATCACCGCAGCTCTACTCCGCCACCGTCCTCCTATCGGGCGGGGGGGAGACGATCGACGAGGCCCGCGCCCAACTCGGGATCCGCACCCTCGAGGTAGACGCCAGGCGCGGGATGCAGATCAACGGGAAGGCCGTGAAACTGCGGGGCGCCTGCATCCACCACGACAACGGGGTGATCGGCGCCCACACCCTCGACGCCGCCGAGGACCGCCGCATCCG
>JAKBAM010000046.1 GCA_021809105.1 Actinomycetes bacterium | reverse complement strand
CAGGGCCACGCCGATCACCGGGGCTTCTGCCCGGCAGAAGTCGGCCATGGCGGTGAGCAGCTCGACCACCGAGACGATCTCATGGTCGGGGATCGGGACCTTCATTGGCGGACGGTGCTGGTGCCGCCGTGAACGAGCAGCTCGACTGGGGTCTCGCTTCGCCGGTCGATCTGGGCCAGTTTTGACGTAGCGCCGGCGAGGCTCACTTGGAGGCCTTCCACCTCGCCGAACCAGCCTTCCTGTTCTGCTTCTTTGATGCGGGCTGTGAGGTTGTCGCAGAGCTCGACCAGGCGGGGCCGCTGGGCGGGGTCGGGCCACAGCATCGGGCAGCGGACGCAGGCGTGCTCGTGGATGCAGGGGGTGGCGAAGGCCCGGGCGCAGGTCCCGATGGATACCTTGCGCCGCTCGAAGTGGCCCAGGAACTCGTGCCATTCCTCGTCGGTCGGGGTGCGGTACTCCTCGCTGGGTCGCAGGGCCCGGCGGCGGGCCAGGAAGGCGAGGTGGGCCTGGATGGCCTCGTCGGGGTAGACGGCCTTGTAGCCCATGGTGACGTTGAGGTCCTGGTGGCCGGCGAGGATCTGGGCTATGTGGGGAGGAAGGCCGTTCATCACCGCGTCGGTGATGAACATCCGGCGGAAGTCGTGGGGCGTGTAGCGCAGCGGTGTGCCGTCGGCGTCATCCACCAGGCCGGTGCGGGCCACGACCATGTCGATCAGGCGTGAGATAGTGGTGACGTCGAAGCCGTGGCGTTCACGACGCACGATGTGCTGGAACAGCAAAGGGGCGGTCGGGAGCCATACAAGCTCGTGGTAGTCCCGGGCGGCGACGAGAGGGACCGCGGGGCCATCGCCTCGCACCCGGCGGATGATGGTGCTGAACACCTCGGCCAGCTCCGGACTGACGACCAGGAGCCGCTCGGCGTCGGTCTTGGAAGGAGCGATCTGCAACAAGGGGATCAGCTCGCCGGTCTTCGGCAGGCGGTATTGGACCAAAGAATGGTGGCTCAGCTCCATCAACTCCTCGACCCGAACGCCGGTGAGGCGCAGCACCTCAATGATCGCCCAGCCCCAAAAGGCGTACTCCTCCTCCCGGTTCAAGCAGCGGCGTTTGTTCGTTGAAAGCTCGGTGACCCAGATGTTGTCGGCGGCGGCGTGGGGGGCAGCATGGCGGGTCCAGGTCTGGCCGGCGGCCACGAACTGTTCCTCTGGCGGGCAACCAGCCGCTGCGGCGAGCAGTTCGGTGCTGTCGGCCCGCCACTTGGCGGCGGCGCCGACCAGCACCGGAAGCGCGGGCAGGCGCGCTCGGGTCCGAGCGTCGGTGCGTGCCTTCTGGCGACGCAACGCCTTTCGTCGGCTCAGCTCCTCGGCCCGGATGGGGCACGGTGCGGCGAAAGCACCCCAGCGGGCCGGGTCGACCAGGGCCCACTCGGACAGGTCGAGGTAGAACATGCGCACGCTGGCCAGCACGTCGAGGTAGCCGAGGCGCTCCACCGACACCTCGGTGGTCTCTCCCGCCGCGTTGGTGACGGACTTGGTCCGGCTTCTCAGCCGCTGCTTCCATGCGGTCATGACCGGGGCGGGCAGCGCCAGGGTGTCAGCCCCGGGGTGATGGGCCTCGATGTCGGACCAAAAGCAGCGGGCCAGCGAGTACGACAGAGCCATGAGCGAGCCGTAGTCGAGGACCGCCTGGCGCTCCTTGATGTAGTCGACGATCAGGTCCCGGATGCGATCGGAGGCCAGCTCGTAGCGGTCGACCAGCTCCTCGGCTGAACGTGGCCCTCGGCTGCGGATCTCCCGCAATGTCGGGACCTCGTCGCCGATCACCCCGACGCGCCGCAGGGCGTTCAAGGTGGCCGATCCATTGCGCACCTCGCTGCCACCTCGGACCGCCTCGACCTGGAGGATCTCCAAGACGTCACCGACGACAACCTCGGCCAGGGTGCCACCCTTGGCGGCGAGGACCATGACGCAGCGAGCCACGATCTGTCGTCTCACCACCGGGCGCAGCGAACCGTCGCCACTACAGGCGGCCCGGAGCGCCTCGAATCCCTCAGGGTCGCGCCAAGCGATCACCTCAGGACCGATCCTGGCGCTGCCGGCGAGCAGCCAGTCAAGCGATGGGCGCAACAGGTCCGCCCCGATCAGACTGGGCAGGGCAACCGTCATCGGCCGCAGGCGCCAAGGGGGATAGCCGCCTCGGGCCAACCACTGCTGTGGTCCCTGGCGCCAGCTCGCCCGGGCCTGGTCGGCCCCCGAGGCCAACCACCGTTGCTGCCAGGTCTCGCCCGGCTGCTCCTCCAACCAATCCAGCAGCAACCCGAGACCTCGAAGCCGTGCGGCGGCTTCCTGGCGGTTCGGAAGGCTCGACCAGTGCTCGGTCACCGACTCCACCACCTTGGCGCGCCTCGGGCGGCATGTCGCCCAGGCGGAGACGGTCGGGCGAAGGGGGAAGCGGGCCGGCAGCGGCGCCCCCGCCCCGGGCGGCCCGACGGGGTGGGCGCTCATCGGTCGGTGGTGGGGAACAGCACCTGCAGATCCTCGGGCCGATAGGCCAGAGCCGGGGTGGCCGCGGCGCGCTCTTTGGCCCGGCGTGTCTGTTCGTCGTGATGAGCCAGGACGCGGCGCACCACATCCTCCCTGCGCGGCGAGGGTTCAGATAGATCTGGGTGGTGGTCAGGTGCACGTGCCCGAGGACCCACTGCACGTCGGTCAACGGCAGGGCGGGGTCTTCGGCCATGCGGTAGGCGGCGGTGTGGCGCAGCGCGTGCAGGGTGACATCGGCTCCGACGCCATCGACGACGCGCTCGAACATGCGGTGAACGGCGTGGTAGCTGAGCGGGCGGAGCGGGCGGCGGCGGGTCCAGAACAGCGGTTGGCGGCGCCCGGTCGGGATGACGTCTTGCATCTCGAGCTGATAGAGCCTCAGCCACACAAAGGCGTCGGTCGAAGCCGGCAGCTCCTGGAGCGCTCCACTGCCTTTTCGCACCACGCTGAGCAGCTGGCGACCCGGATCGACGCCTCCTTGGACTGTCGACAAAAGCTCAGAAGCACGGGCGCCGGTCGAGACATAGAAGGCGACCAACGCCCGGTCCCGGTTGGAACCCAGGCGGGCGAAGATCGCGTTGAACGTCTCATCGGGCACCGCCCGAGGGACCCGCTCGGGGATCCTCGGCCGATAAACGCCGACGCGTTCATTGCGGAACTGCTCCATCGGGTTGTGATGGCCGTTCGCACGGCGGCCTCGCCTTGAACTTTCCAGAGGGAACGGGTTGAGCACCGGCCCGTGGTCTTGTTCACGGTGGAACTCATAGAAGGCTCGCAGCACCGTCTCGGCATGCGCCCTCACTGACGGAGCGTAAGCATTGGTGGCGTCAGTCGGCAGTGACGGCGGTGGAGACTCGTCTGGGTGGCGCCAGTGCGGTCGGGCCGGTTTGCCCGTCACCGCCATCCAGCGCGAGAAGTCGCGGGCTTCGCCCCGGCTCGCCTCATCCCAGGGCACTCCGACCGCCCAGCAGAACCGCAGCCAGCGCAGAAGATCCAACGCGTAAGAACGCAAGGTCGCCGCCGAGCGCCCGGCGGCTTGCAGTTCGGCGAGGAACGCCGACACCGCGTCGACCACCTCGCCGTCGGCGTCCACCAGCCGGTAGGGCTCCCAGCCCAAGCCGTCGCCCACCACCCGCCCGACAAGCGGTACGGCCAACACCGCCCTGTCTCCAGAGCTTGCCTGTTCATGGTCCATGAGCGGGATGTATAGCCGCCCCAACCAGGGGATAACTAGGCCCTGACCTGGGGATTTCTCCCAAGTAGTTCAGTCAATAGGTGGTCGTGTACCTGCGGGTCACCGGCTCGAGTGGTGGCGTGCCGGGAGGTCGCCCACAGCAGTCCACCGGTCGGTGAGGCGACGACGGCCCTACCTCGCCGCCCTCCCCTGTCGGCGACCTGCACGTCGAGGAAGTCGAGGGTTGCGTCGCGCTCGGCGTCGACGATGGCGTGCATGTCCTCGGCTCGGCCGATCACGCCGAGTTCTGCGACGGATTTGTGCGGGGAGACGACCAACTCCAGGCCGGGACGACGGCAGGCGACCAGCCTCGTCCCAGTAGCCGGGTCGAGGGCCCCGCCGACGGCATAGATGGCGCGGTAGTCGTCGAGGTCGACCTGGCCATCCAAGCCGAGCAACTCACGGCCGCGACCGCCCCAGGTCATGGGGGTTTTTCCTCTCGATGCGTAGTAGTCCGCGGCGGCAACGACGGGGTCGTCGTTCCGTCCGGCGACGGTGTGCTCGTGATATTCGATGGAGTCGAGGCCCATCATCCGCATCCACGCCATCAGGCGCTGGCCCCGCCAACTGCAAGTTGCAAACGTGTTCGGGTTGGGCGGTTCTGTGGGGTGACCGTAGGGGTTGTGGGTGGGGCGGTGTCGGTGGTGAGTGTGTGGGGAGGGGCTGAAGGTTGGTGGGTGGAGTGGGCTGAGACGTGGTGGGAGGTGAGCGGGTTGGAGGCAGGCTGGTGGAAGGGCAGCTGATCGGATCGGTGTTGCCGACCGAAGTTCGTCCCGGGACGGGGCGCTCCGGTCGCCGGGTCGTCCCGGACCTCGTCCCCCCTTGAGGTGGGGGACGAGGGGGACGAGTTCGTCCGGACGATCCTGGGACGAGAAGGGGACGAGGGGACGAGGTCTGCGCCGTTCATACGATCCCGTTCGCTGGCGAGCAGGCCCCGGGGTCCTCACGGAAGGGGCGTTCGCTGCGGTGGCGCATGGCTGGGCCGACCCGTTCGACTCGTAGCCAGCCCTCCGTGACGAGGACGCCGGTGGCCTTGCGGACATAATCGGCTTTGCCGAGTCGGGCCCTGTCGATGTCGTTGCCGGAGGCGCCTGGGTGGTCCTCGACGTAGCGCGAGACGCGCTCCATCAGCCGGGTCGGGCGGAGGGAAGCGGGTGCGATGGAGGCCGCCGAAGGGGCTTCGAGGCGCGACTCGAGCAGGCCGTCACGGTCGCCTTGGGAGGCGGGTCCCAGGACGAATGTGGCGGCGGTTTGACCCTGGACGTAGGTGCCGTGGCGGTCCTTGGCTACGACCAGACGGGCGCTACCGGTGCGTCCCTTCCCGAAGTCGAGGACCGTCTCGAGCATGTAGGAGGCGCCCGACACCGCGGCCCGCTTTCGCTGCGAACCGATGGCGAACAGGCCGCGCCCCTCGCCACTCTTGGTCACATGGTCGAGGCCGAGGACCGCCGGTCCTGCTGCTGCCACACGGCGGGGCAGGCGCCGGTACCACCGAGCCACCTGGTCGTCGTCGTTGGGCCGGATCCCATCCAACGCCATGGACTCACCGACGGAGTCGATGACGACGAGCGTCGGTCGGCTCTCCACCAGGACAGCGGCGAGACGGGACTCGGCGGCGATGGAGAAGGGCTCCTGGGGGCAGACGTACCGGAACCGCTCGACGACGGCATCGGGGGCGGCACCGAGGTCGAGAAGTCGCGCGACGATGCCCTCGGCGTGATCCTCGAAGTCCACGAAGACCACGTGGTGTCCGACCTGGAGCTCCTGGCGGCAGGCTTCGAGGGCGACCCACGTCTTGGCGCCGCCAGACTCGGAGATCAGCGAGTTGACCCGGCCGGCGTAGAGCAGGGCGGCGCCGTCGCTTCGCCGCCCCAACGTCGGTTCCGGTCGCTGGACGGTCCCGTTGAGCAGCGAGGCCACGACGCTTTGGAGGTCCGCCGGCGCCCACGTGAGGCCATCGGGTTGGTCGCCCTCGAGGAGGTCGGGTACCTGTGACTCCGGCGAGGCCGGACGGCGGAGTGGGGTGACCCGGTCCTGGGGGTCCATCCGGGGCATCACCATCCGTCGGTCCTCGGGGCCCCGCCTGAGCGCAGGAGGGGCCGGCCCCTCACGCTGCCGGCGGCGTGAGGGTGGCGTCGACGAATCGGTGAAGCACCGCTCGTGGGATCCGCTTCTGGTGGCCGAACCACACGAAGGGAAGGCCGCTGGTACCGCCGCTGCGTTCCCACTCCACACTCAGCTCGTAGGTCTTGGACCGTCCGAGCTGCAGCACCTTTGCCGCCTGCTCGATCGTCATGAATGGCGGAACGTCATCGAACACGGATAACTCCTTGTTGTTGTGGGCTACAACCCCTAGCCTACCATCTACTATGTGACGATGTTGTGGCACACAACTTGCAGCGGTACGATCGTGAGATGGCACGTCCCTCACGTCGAGGCAGACCGGACTCCGAGCCGGATGCCATCGGCGAGCCTGGACGTGGCGCGCCGATCGATGTCAACGCCGTGGTGTCCTTCAACGTCCGCGCTATCCGCGAGCGACGGGGCTGGACGCAACAACAGGTTGCCGAGAAGCTGGCGGAGTTCAGCGGCCATCAGCTGCCGCAGGCGTCGATCTCGGCCATGGAGCGAGGCTTCGACGGCGATCGGCGGCGGCGGTTCGACGCCCACGAGCTCTACCTGCTGTCACTCGTGTTCGAAGTGCCGATCCCGTACTTCTTCCTGCCACCGAGTGGCGCCATGGACACGCCGATCGCAGACACCGGGATCCCCGCCGTCCAGCTGTACTTCGCCATCCTGGGCAGCGCGAGCCAGCTGGGCCCCATCGACGAACGCCTCCAAGAGATGGGCATCAACGTCCCGACCGGCCTGGACCCGGTGATGGCGGCCGTTCTCGGCGAGGCACCTGACGCCTCGCCTACCAACTGGCATGACCACTTCCGCACCTGGAGGAAGGGCCGCGTCGACCTCCTGGCGCGCGAGTACGGCGACCAGCTCGATGGCCTGGCCGAGGTGCTGGCCGACTTTGCAGCAAAGATCAAGACCTTCGGCCCCCGTGGGTACCTGCAATCGTTGGCGCACCGGCCTGGCGAGGAGGCCTACCCGCCGCCGTCCGACCCGGAAGAGATGAGCCCGGCAGACGATGCACCCGGCCAACGGTCTGACCCGTCATGAGGGGGTCGATCCTCAAGCGAGGTGGCGGCTGGACCGTGAAGATCGAGTTGGACCCGGACCCCTCGACCGGCCGGCGCCGCCAGAGGTGGCACTCAGGTTTCAAGACCAAGCGGGACGCGGAGCGGGCACGCATCGACCTTCTCTCGAAACTCGATCGAGGCGCCTACGTCGAGCCGTCACGCCAGACAGTCGGGGAGTTCCTCGAGGAGTGGCTGACGGCGGCAAGTCCGACGGTCCGCCCGTCAACGTTCGACTCGTACTCCCGCAACGTCCGCCTCCATGTCATCCCCCACATCGGCACGATCCGCCTGACCAGGCTGGATGCCGGCGTGCTCAATGGGCTGTACGCCACATTGCTCAACTCGGGGCGCCGTCCCCCTTCCCGACAGGGTGCCGGCTACTCCCCCGAGGTGCTCGCCCGCGCCAAGGAGTTGAGGGCGGAGGGCACGTCGCTCAACGCCACAGCCCGGGCCCTCCGCGACGAGCTCCCCGAAGCCTCCCACCTAACGAAGGACACCCTCGCTTCGCTATTACGGCGCGACTCCTCCAGTAATGGCGGAGAGCTCTCGGCCCCGTCTTCGACGGGGCTCGACCGGCGAACGGTCGCCTACATCCACACCATCCTCCACCGGGCGCTCAAGGACGCAGTTCGTTGGGGAAGGCTGGCCCGGAACCCCGCCGACGCAAGCGATCCGCCTCGTTCCGCTCAGAAGGACGGTCAGGCGGCGGCATGGGATGGACCCACACTGCGGCGGTTCCTCGATTCCTCCCGAGCCGAAAGGGATCGGCTCTACCCCCTGTGGGTCGTGCTGGCCACCACCGGGATGCGTCGAGGAGAGGGGCTCGGGCTGCGCTGGGTCGACATCGACCTCGACGCCGGCCACATGAGGGTCGTCCAGACGGTCATCCAGACCCGCAGCTCAGTCTCGCTGGGCGTCCCCAAGACTTCCCAGGGGCGACGGTCAGTCTCCCTGGACCCGATCACCGTGGGCGTGCTGAGGAGCCATCGGGTCCGGATGCTGGAGGACCGCATGCTCGTGGGGCCCGACTTCGAGGATCGCAGTCTGGTCTTCCACCATCCTGACGGCACCTGGCTGCGCCCGAACAGCGTCAGCGACTCTTTCGTGCGCAGGGTCGCCCGGTACGGCCTACCCAGGCTCACCCTGCACGGCCTGCGCCACACCTGGGCAACCCTGGCTCTCGAGGACGGCGTGCACCCCCGGGTCGTGCAGGAGCGCCTTGGCCACTCGACCGTTGCCATCACCCTTGGCATCTACAGTCACGTCTCCCCCAGGCTGCATGATGAAGCAGCCAACCAGGTGGCACGCCTCATGCTGCCGCCGGCCTGATCCGCTGCGTGGAAGCGTTCCTCGACGAGTCGTCCCGGCTCACGGGCAGCAGCTACTGCTACGTCATTGCGGCTGCCGTGACGATCGATGACCACGTTCAGGTGCGCGAGGCGATGCGCGAACTCCGGGCCCCCCGAAGCCAGGTGGTGCACTGGCACGACGAGAACGCTGCCCGACGCCGGGAGATAGTGGGCCGCCTGGCCGAACTCGACGTGCACGCATTCGTGCACAGCTGCCACCCCGTCGCCCCCAAAGCTCAGGAACGAGTACGAGCCCGGCTCCTTGTTGCCATGACCGACGATCTGGCAAAGGAAGGCGTCGACCATATGGTCATCGAAGCTCGCAAGGCGAGCCTCGACAAGAAGGACCGGGCGACGATGGCGGCCACCAAGCGGTCCGGGATCGGCCGGGCCATGCGGTACTCGCACGTAGCCAAGCAGGACGAGCCTCTGCTGTGGGTGGCTGACGTGATCGCTGGCGTCGTGTCACTGCACGTAGCGGGCGACGACTCAAGCTACTTCGCACAGCTCCGCACCAGCCTGCTCGTCCTCCGCCAGATCGAACCGAAGCCCTGACGCGCAGGCGCCCCGGGTCCCGTCGTCCGGCGGGGGTCCGAGGCGTCACTTCCAGGCGCTAAGGCACCTGACGGTGACCAGTATGGACCTCTGGACCAGGTCTTGGCAACCACGTGCGGGTCTCTTTTCGCCCCGGACAACCCTCGGCCCACGCCGACGCTGGAGCGGTCGCGGAGCGCTCCGGTTGCAAACCGGTTGCAAATGGGGTTCGAAGGCCGCTCCACACCCCCTCCCACCAGGGGTTTCAGCGTGGGCGAGGGGGGACTTGAACCCCCACATCCTTTCGGACACAGGAACCTGAATCCTGCGCGTCTGCCAATTCCGCCACTCGCCCGAGTGGCCCACCTCGGGTGGGACCGGAGAGCATACCTCAGGCATGCGCGGGGGTGCCGCCGGCTTCCTCCTGAGGCGAGTACGCTCGTGATCCGACCATGGGATTGCAGCAGTTCGAACGCCGCTTGGAGCGCCTCGTGGAGGGCGTGTTCGCCAAGGCCTTCCGCAGCGGGCTGCAGCCCGTAGAGGTAGGCCGTCGCTTGACGCGGGAAATGGACCTGCGCCGCACGGTGGCCCCACGGGGGACGCTCACACCCAACCGGTTCGAGGTCCTCCTCTCACCCGAAGACCATGAGCGTTTCGCTCCAATCGAGGAGGAGCTGGTCGCAGAGCTGATCTCGCAGGCACGGGAACATGCCCGCAGCGAGAACTACGTGTTCATCGGCCCGGTCACCGTCACCCTCGACATCGACTACGGGCTGTCCCCGGGCATGTGCCTCGTGGCGGGCGAGCTGGTGCGCCCTGCCCAAGGAGCGGCCAGCCTGGTGCTGCCCGACGGCCGCCGGGTAGCTATCGGCCACCGGCCGATCGTGCTGGGCCGCCTGCCCGGGTGCGACGTGGTGCTGGCCGACCCCAATGTCAGCCGGCGCCACGCCGAGATCCGGGCCAGCGAAGACGGCGGCTACGAGGTGCGTGACCTCGGCAGTACCAACGGGACGCGCCGTAACGGCATCACCATCAACAGTTCCGAGCGGCTCACGGCTGGGGACGAGATCACCGTAGGGGCCTCAACCGTCCATTTCGAGGCCTGAGCCGGCGGCTGGGGTAGAAGGGCGAGTGTCGAGCGGGGTCATCACCCTTTTCAAGTACGTGTTCCTGGCCGTGCTCTACCTGTTCTTCCTGCGTGTGCTGCGGGCAGTGTGGGTCGAGCTGCGCGAGCCGAAGGTCGCGCCGGTGGCCGCGCCGTCAGCCACTCCGAGCGCTCCGACGCAAGCCCCCAGGAAGCGGCGGGGCAAAGGCGAGCCCACCCACCTCCGAATCACCGAGCCCGCCGCCCGCCGCGACCAGACCTTCGACCTGACTGACGAGCTGACCGTGGGCCGGGCTCCGGGATGCGGTGTCCCGTTGCCCGAGGACACGTTCACCTCCCAGTTGCACGCCCGAGTCTTCCGCCGCGACGGCGACGTCTGGGTGGAGGATCTCGGCTCCACCAACGGCACCCTGCTCAACGAGAAGAAGGTCTCGGCGCCGGCGGTCATGCGCCGAGGCGACCGCCTGCAAGTGGGCCGGACCGTCCTCGAGCTGTCGTCGTGAGAGCGCCTGCGTTGCAAGCCCTGCTGCGGGCCAGCTGAGATGACCGTCCTAAGGGCTGGAGCGGCGACCGACATCGGGCTGGTCCGTGCCAATAACCAGGACCAGCTGCTGCTGGCGGGTTCCCTGTACGCGGTGGCCGACGGGATGGGCGGCCACGCTGCCGGGGAGGTCGCCTCCGACACTGCGGTCAAGGCCCTCGAGGCCGCGTGGGCGACCCGCAGCGCCCACGATGCGCGGGCGCTGGAGGCTGCGGCCCGGGATGCCAACCGAAAAGTGTGGCAGACTGCGCAGGCCGACCCCAGCCTCCGGGGTATGGGTACGACGCTGGTAGCGGTAGCTCTCACCGGCAGCGACGAGGCCGAGGAGCTGGCCGTAATCAACGTGGGAGACTCAAGGGTCTACCTGCTCAGGGGCGGCGAGCTGGCGCAGCTGACCGTCGACCACAGCCTCGTGGCGGAACTGGTCGCAGAGGGGCAGCTGGCGGCCGACGAGGCCGAGTTCCACCCGCAACGCCATGTCCTTACCCGCGCCCTCGGCGTAGACAGCGACGTGCCCGTCGATCTCGTGACGGTCGCCCCCATCCAGGGCGATCGGCTGCTGCTGTGCTCCGACGGTCTCATTCGAGAGGTGAGCGACAACCAGGTGGCATCGGTGCTGCGCCGGCTGTCCGACCCGACCGAGGCCGCCAGGGAGCTGGTGGCTGAAGCCAAGCTGCGAGGTGGAAACGACAACATCACCGTGGTCGTTGTCGATGTCCTCGACAACAGTGAGCGAGCCGCCCAAGCGTGGGGCGGCCTGGCGCCGGATCGGGACGCCACCGCGTCGCTGGTGGCCGAGGCGGGCGTAGACGATGTCTCCGACCCGACCACCTCCGTCCCTGTGGTGGCGCCGATCCCGGCGCCGAAGGCAACGCGTCGGCAGCATCGAAAGAGCTCCAAGGCAGTGGCGCCGACCCGGCCTCGGGTCCGGATCGTAACGGCAAGGGTGGTGCTCTTCTTTTTACTCCTGCTGATGGTGCTGGGCGGTGGAGCCGCGGCGGTCGGATGGTACGGGCGCGCCAGCTACTACGTCGGACTCAGCGGCCAGCAGCTGACCATCTTCAAGGGTCGGCCCGGCGGGGTGCTGTGGATCCACCCCACCGTCGCCCAGGGCACCGGAGTCACCACCTCGCAGGTGGAGAGCCGGCACCTCCCCGAGCTCCAGGCGGGAGTGACCGAGTCGTCGCTGGCGGCCGCCCAGGCCTACGTCACCAACCTGACCCACGAGTACAAGCAGGCCCACTCCCAGCTGGCTCCGACCAGCCCGCCATCCTCGGCCCCCAGCACGTCGGTGCCGCAGGGATGACGGCGCTCGCCACCGCCCTGCCGCGGGCCCCAGCCCGGCGCAGGACAGAACTAGGCCTGATCGTCTTGGCGGTCCTCCTCGTCGGGGGCCTCTACGCCATCGCCGGCCTCAGCAAGGCGGGATCTCTCCCCGCCAACATCGTCCCTTTCCTCATCGGCTTCTTCGCCATGCTGCTCGTCGCCCACCTGGCCATGCGGTACTTGGCGCCCAACGCCGACCCGATACTGCTGCCCACGGCCGGCCTGCTCAATGGCGTCGGTTACACCTTCATCGCCCGGTTATCCAGCTCGGAGGCCTCCAAGCAGGCGGCCTGGACGGCACTCGGCCTGGTCGCCTTCATCGTCACCCTGGCCGTGGTGAGGCGGGCTCGGGACTTGGAGCGCTACCGGTACCTCTTCGCCTTCGTCGGCATAGGCATGCTGTTGCTGCCGCTGGTGCCCCACATCGGCCTCAACATCAACGGTGCCCGCCTGTGGGTCCACCTCGGCCCTTTCAGCTTCCAACCCGGCGAGCTGGCCAAGCTGGCCCTGGCGGTGTTCTTCGCGTCGGTGATGGTGGAGCGGGCCGACCTGCTCAGCCACGCCACTAGGAGGATCGGCAGGTTCCTGGTCCTCGATCCCCGCTACCTGGCACCGATAATCGCCGCGTGGGGCCTCTCACTGCTCATATTCCTGGCGGAGAACGATCTTGGCTCGTCGTTCCTCTTCTTCGCGCTGTTCATCGGCATGCTGTGGATCTCCACCGGACGGACGTACTACCTGGGGCTCGGCGTCGGCTTGTTTGCCGCCGGCGCCTTCTTCGCCCTCCGGGTCATCCACCATGCCCAGTCCCGGGTCCAGTCTTGGTTGGACCCGTGGGCCCATCCGTACTCGACGGGCTTCCAGATCATCCAGGGCCAGTTCGCCATCGCCGACGGCAGCGTGTTCGGGACCGGGCCAGGACAATCCAATGCCAGTCACATCCCTTACGCCTCGTCCGACTTCATCTTCGCTGTCGTGGCCAACGAGCTCGGCTTGGTCGGCGCGGCCGCCTTGCTCATGGGATACCTGCTCATGGTGGGCACCGGCCTGCGGATCGCCCTGCGATGCGAGCGACCCTTCGAGAAGCTGCTGGCGGCCGGGCTGGCCCTGATCCTCGGTGTGCAAACATTCGTAATCGTCGGTGGTGTAACCCGGCTGATCCCGCTCACAGGCATAACGCTCCCGTTCGTCTCCTACGGCGGATCGTCGCTCATCGCCAACTACATCCTCCTGGCGGTCCTGCTGCGCATCTCCAACGACACCGAGACACCCATGATCCTCCGCGAGTCAGCACTGATCGACATGCCTTCCGGCGAGTTGCGGGAGGTCCAAGCGTGAGTAGGGCCCATCACACGCAGGCGGCCGCAACGCAGTTCCACGCAGGTGCGGATGCCGGGAGGAGATCCTCGTGAACCGTCAGATCCGGCTGGTGGGAGCCGGGCTGATGCTGCTCTTCGTCGCCCTGTTCGTGCAGCTCAACTGGCTGCAGGTGTTCCACGCCAGCGCGCTCGACAACAATCCGCTCAACGGATCCCGGGTAGTCAAGGAGTATGACCGACCGCGTGGCCAGATCGTCTCGGCCGACGGGCAATTGCTGGCCACATCGGTCCCGACCAACGACCAGTTCAAGTTCCAGCGCGAGTACCCCCTCAAGGGGCTGTTCGCCCAGATCACCGGCTTCTTCTCCTTCACTTACGGGGCGGAGGGGGCCGAGAAGACCTACGACAGCATCCTGACCGGCGCCAACCTGTCCTCGTCCCTGCCGACCTCGATCCAGGGCCTGCGCAACCTTCTCACCCAGACCAACAAGTCCCAGAGCATCACACTCACCGTGTCGCAGAAAATGCAGCAGGCCGCAGCCACCGCCTTGGCCGGTCGGACCGGGACTGTTGTGGCGATCGAGCCCGCGACGGGCGCCATCTTGGCCATGTACTCCAACCCGACGTACGACCCCAACCTCCTGTCTGGGCACAACCAGACCCAGGTGATCGCCAACTACAAGGCCCTGGTGGCCGCCGCCGGCAACCCCTTGTCCCCCGGGTCCTACCGCAACAGCTGGCCACCGGGCTCCACCTTCAAGATCATCACGTCCTCTGCGGTCTACGACCACAACCCGTCGCTGGCCGCCAAGACCTATCCAGTGCTCAACGCCCTGCAACTCCCCCAGACCACACTGCTGCTGCACAACTACGCCGGGGAAACGTGCGGCGGAGCGATCCTGCAGTTGTTCACGGTTTCGTGTGACACCGGCTTCGGTGCCATCGGCCTCGGGCTCGGCGCCCAGAACCTCTACGACGAGGCTCACGCCTTCGGCTTCGATCAGGCCCCGCCGCTCGACCTGCCGGCAGTGGCGGCGTCGACATTTCCCCCCGTTTCGTCATTCACGCAGGACCAGCCGGCCATCGCCTACTCCGCCATCGGCCAGCAAGACGTGTCCTCCACCCCGCTGGAGATGGCGCTGGTGGCCGCCGGAATCGCTGACAACGGAACGATCATGACCCCCCATGTACTCGGCCACGTGACCGACAGCCAGGGCCGAACCGTGTCCACCTACGGTGACAAGCCGTGGCTGCAAGCAACCTCGCCGGCCACCGCAGCCTCGGTCACCCAGTTAATGCTGAGCGTGGTCAACTCGGCCAACGGTACCGGCGGCGCAGCTCGCATCCCCGGCGTCTCGGTGGCGGGCAAGACCGGCACCGCACAGACAGGCCACCACACCATCGATGCATGGTTCGCAGCCTTCGCGCCCGTGCCGAACCCGACGATCGCCGTAGCCGTGGTACTTCCCAACCAACCGAACGGCACCGAATACCAGGGGGGCACCCTCGCCGCTCCGGTAGCCAAGGCGGTCATCCAGGCGTGGCTCGCTAGCGGGGCCGCCGGTGCCAAGCCCGTCACCTCCGCTCCCGGCGTCACCGCCCCCACCTCCTCCTCGACCACCGTGGCCACCGGCTCGGCGAGCGCCCCGTGAGGGACGCTGCGACGGTCCACCCCTACCGCTCCCTGAAGGTCTGATCGTCCATGTCCCAGCAGCAGGTCTTCAGCGACCGCTACGAACTGGTGCGCCACATCGCCCGAGGCGGGATGGCCCAGGTATACCTGGCCAAGGACATCCTCCTCGACCGGCCGGTCGCGCTCAAGGTCCTGTTCCCCGAGCTGTCGACGGACCAATCTTTCGTGCAGCGGTTCCGGGCCGAGGCCAAGGCGGCCGCCAACCTGTCCCACCCCAACATCGTGGCCGTCTACGACTGGGGGCAGGGCGAGCGCACGTACTTCATCGTCATGGAGTTCGTCGACGGCTCCACGCTCAGCCAGCAAATCCGCCAAGCGCCGCTGGAGCCCATCCGCGCCGCCGTCATCGGAGCCGAAGTGGCTGGCGCCCTCGAGTTCGCCCACCGGCGCGGCGTGATCCACCGAGACGTGAAGCCCGGCAATGTGCTGATCGATCAGTCGGGGCAGGTCAAGGTAGCGGACTTCGGCATCGCCCGCGCCGTTGGAGCGGCCGAGGGCCTGACCCAGACCGGGGCGGTCATGGGCACCGCCACCTACTTCTCCCCGGAGCAAGCTCAGGGCCTGACCGTGGACGCCCGCAGCGACGTGTACTCCCTGGGTGTCGTCCTTTACGAGATGGTGACCGGGCGCCCCCCCTTCACCGGCGACAATCCGGTGACCATCGCCTACAAGCACGTGCGGGAGGAGCCGCCCCCACTGTCGCAGGGGCATCCTGGCATCCCCCGAGCCTACGAAGCCATCGTGATGAAGGCCTTGGCCAAGGATCCCGCGGCCCGCTATCAGGACGCGGGCGAGCTTCGGGCAGATCTGACTCGTTTCACGCAAGGCCAGGCTGTCTCTGCTGCCAACTACGTCCCGCTGGCCATAGGCGGGGCAGTGGGCGCCGAAGCCACTCGCGTCCAGCCTCGGGCGGACGGGACAGAGGCAATCCCGATCGGCGCGCCGATAGCCGGCCCGGATGCGGCCCTGATCGCCGCGGAGGACAACACCGCACGGTCCCGGACCGCCCTCTTCGTCGGGGTCCTGGTGGCGCTGCTGGCCGTGCTCGCCGTGCTGATCTTCTTCCTAGGGCGCCAGGTCGGTTGGTGGTCGTCTTCGAGCCCGAGCAAGGTCATCCCTTCCAACATCGTCGGAATGCCGGCTGCGGCGGCGCGCAGCGAGCTGACCAACCTGGGATTCACGAATGTGTCCCAGACCGGTGCCAAGAACAACACTGTGCCCCAAGGACTGGTCATCAGCTCCAACCCAGCGTCGGGCACGAAGGCGTCGGTCGCCTCTCCGGTGGTCCTCGTCGTGAGCACAGGTCCGACCACGGTGTCAGTACCCGACGTCTCCAACCAGCCGCAGGCCGATGCGACCGCATCGCTCGAGGCCAGCGGGTTCAAGGTGACCAGCACCACCCAGGCCTCCGCCAGCGTCACCGCCGGCGATGTCATAGTCACCAACCCCCCCGCCGGCTCGCCGGCCGCCAAGGGCTCCAACGTGCAGATCGTCGTGTCCTCGGGGCAGGCCCAAAAGACCATACCGTCGCTGGCGGGACAGGACAGCGTGACTGCCGCGGCCAAGCTGGGACAGCTCGGGTTCCAGGTGCAGACAGCCAACGAGCCGTCGACCAAGTTCCCGGTCGGCCAGGTCACGAGGACGGACCCGCCGGCGGGGTCACAGGCACCGGTGGGCTCCACCGTCACGCTGTACGTCTCCAGCGGGGCCCAGGTCCCGTCGGTGCTCGGATTGTCGCCCTCGGCGGCCCAGCAGCAGCTGTCGGCAGCCGGGCTCAACACCAGCCAAACATCCGCCCCAACGTCCGATCCGTCCCAGGTGGGCGTGGTGACCGGCCAGAACCCAACCGCGGGCACCAGCATCGCGCCCGGCTCCACCGTCACGATCGTGATCGGCAGCGCCACCCAGCCGACCACGACCACGACCATCCCGTCTCCGGCCAGCACCACGACCACCAGCACCACGACGCCGGGCTGAGGCCTCGACGCCATGGCAGACCTTTACACCGGCGTGCGCGGCGCGGGGTTAGGGAGCGCCTCGGCCGCAGCGACGGCGCCGACTTGCCCGCAGGCCTCCAGCCAATTGGCGACCATCCGATAACCGCCGGCTGTGAGGATCGACTCGGGGTGGAACTGCACTCCTTCGACGGCAAGCCGACGGTGGCGCAAGCCCATCAGGATCCCGTCCTCCGTCCACGCCGTGGCCACCAGTTCGTCTGGGAGGCCCGCGGGATCCACCACCAGCGAGTGGTACCGGGTCGCGGTCAACGGGTCTGGGAGGCCCGCGAACACACCCCGACCGTCGTGAGTGACCTCAGAAGTCTTGCCGTGCATCACCGAGGCGCGGACCACTGGCGCACCCCACGCTGCGCCGATGGCTTGGTGGCCCAGGCACACCCCGAGCACCGGCATCGAACCGGCCGCCGCCCGGATGAGCTCCATTGTGACCCCCGCCCCCTCGGGCCGGCCGGGTCCCGGTGAGATGAGGAGCCCGTCCGGTCGCAGCGCCAGCGCCGACCGGACGTCGACCCGATCGTTGCGCACGACTTCAGGTTCGGCTCCGAGCTGGCCCAGGTACTGGACGAGGTTGTAGACGAACGAGTCGTAGTTGTCCACGACCAGTATGCGGGCTGGCCGCCGCCCTGGCGTCGGTCTGGGCTCTGGCATCGAGGCGGAAGGCTACCCTCAGCAGCAGGGGCGGAGACGCGTCGGGTGTAGCCGTCGCCTACGCTGACGCCATGGCCAGGAGGACCAAGGACGCGCCCGGACGGGTAACCCCCAAAGGAGGCTCAGCGAAGGGGCGCGGAGCCGACGCGGCCGCCGAGACCGGGCGCCCTGCCGGCGGCCGCTACACCGCACCTGCTCCCCACGAGTGGGACGTCAGCTCCCCCTGGTGGGTGCCGGTCCTGATGCTCGCCTTGTTCGGCATCGGGGTGCTGGGCATCGTCCTCAACTACCTCGGCGTACTGCCCGGAGGTGCCAGCAACGTCTACCTCCTGACCGGTCTCGGGCTTATCGTCGCCGGGTTCATCACCGCCACCCAGTACCGATAACCACAAGGGCGACCTTGCATCCGTAGCTCGAGCGCGCCCGCTGGGTACTTACACGCTTGTCATCCATCCCCAGCTCTGTCCACAGCCTGTGGACAGAGCTGGGACCCAGCTTCGGCCCGGGGCGCCAAGGTGCTACTTAGGCTGCGGCGTGAGGCGGAGGTAAGGCCTGGCGGTCTTCCAACCCGCCGGGAACTTGTCCTTGGCGGCCTCATCCGAGATGGCGGGAGAGATGACGACATCCTCGCCAACCTTCCAGTCGGCGGGCGTCGACACCTGGTGCTTGGCGGTGAGCTGGAGCGAATCGATGACCCGAAGGATCTCCTGAAAATTGCGCCCGGTGCTCTGCGGGTAGGTGATGGTCAGCTTGATCTTCTTATCCGGCCCTACCACGAACACCGAGCGAACGGTCACCGTGTCGCCCGCGTTGGGATGGATCATCCCGTAGAGGTCGGCGACTTTGCGGTCAGGGTCCGCGATGATGGGGAAGTTGACAGTGGTCCCCTGCGTCTCGTTGATGTCGGGGATCCAGCCCTTGTGGGACTCGACGGAGTCGACGCTGATAGCTATGACCTTCGTATTCCGCTTGTCGAACTCCGGCTTCAACTTGGCGACCGCTCCGAGCTCGGTCGTGCACACCGGGGTGAAGTCCTTGGGGTGGGAGAACAACACACCCCAGCCGTCGCCCAGCCACTCGTGGAAGGAGACGGTGCCGTCCGAGGTGTCAGCCGTAAAATCAGGGGCGTCGTCGCCGAGTTGCAGGGCCATGGTTCCTCCTGGGATGTCACTTCTGGAATGTTTCCGGCGCCGGTCGAACGCCGCCTGTGAAGCAAGGTACCGCACTACCGGCCGAAAAGTCGATCCATCGACTCAACATTCGCTCGTCGAGCGGCAGCTGCAAGCCACCGGGACCGAGTGGCGAACCGGCCTGCGCTGCTCTACCCTGGCGAGAGTGGCCCGCGGGCCGTCTGAGTTGACGCGTATCGCCGTTGCTCACCAGCGCGGCGCAGTGGCCGGCCTTCAACTTTGACGGCACTCGAGGAGGCAATGAGTGAAGCGCACCTACCAACCCAACAATCGCAAGCGAGCCAAGAAGCACGGGTTCCGGCACCGGATGTCCACGCGCGCCGGACAGGCGATCATCAAGAGTCGGCGCCTCAAGGGCCGTCACAAGCTGTCGGCCTGATCTGGCGGGTAGACCGCCGTGTCACGTTCCGGGCCCTTCGCTCCGGCAAGCGCCGCCGCAGCGGTCCCCTCACGGTATCGAGCCTTCCCGGGGACCCGGCGGAGCCTCCCAGGGTTGCCTTCGCCATCGGCAAGCGCGTGGGTACGGCCGTCGTTCGAAACCGACTGCGGCGCCGCCTCCGAACCTGTCTACGCGAAGCTCACCTGCGGCCCGGTGCCTACTTGGTCGTGGCGAACCCTGATGCGGTCAACCTCACCTACGAAGACCTCCGGATGAACCTACTGCGAGCCCTTCGCGCCACGACTGCGGGAGCCCAGCCCCTGCGGCCGCCGAGCGAGCTGACGTCGGGGTTGGCGGGCGCGGATGCAGGGCCACAATGACGAGCGTCGGCGCGACCGGCACTCGCTCCAGCCGGTTCCTGGTCGGCCTGGTGAGGACTTATCAGGTCATGCGCGCCGGGCGGCTGTCGCCGTGCCGTTTCACCCCAACATGCTCCGAGTACGCAGCCCAGGCCATAGCTCTGCACGGCGCCCGGCGGGGTTTCCTCTTGACCGCCCGCAGGCTCGGGCGGTGTCGCCCAGGGGGCCCCTTCGGCCCCGATCCAGTTCCCGAATGAGGACGCACTGATGCACCTCCCGCCCGTGCAGTTCCTGGCCCTCTCTACCGGGCTGAGCCTCGATCCGATCGCGAAGCCGATCGCCGCCATCCTGGCGGCGATCTACTCGGTGGTCCCCAACTACGGGGTGGCCATCCTCGTCCTCTCGCTGGCCTGGATGATCCTGATTGCACCGCTGACGCTGAAGACGACGCGGTCCATGCTGGCCATGCAGAAGCTCCAGCCGCAGATCAAGAAGCTCCAGGAGCAGCACCGCAACGACCGAGCCGCTCTCAGCCAGGCGACGATGGACCTTTACAAGGAACACAACGTCAGCCCCTTTGGCTCGTGCTTGCCGACCCTGCTGCCGCTGCCCATCTTCTTCGCCTTGTTCCGGGTCATCGACGGCCTGAGCCACACGGTCAACGGCGTGGCTGCCCCCAAGTACCTGTCGAAGTCCACCACCATGTACCACGACATCAAGGCGGCGGGCGGGCATCTCAACGCCTTCGGAATAGACCTGTCCAAGAACCTCTTCAGTCACCACAGCGGCGTTGGGGCGGCGCTCCCGTACGCCGCCCTCATCCTGGTGATGATGGGTACTCAATATCTGCAAACCGTGCAGATGATGAGCCGCAATCCGGCGGCCGCCGACAATCCGCAGGCGAAGATGATGAAGTACCTCCCGATCGTCTTCGGAATCTTCTTCCTCCGGTTTCCCGCCGGCGTAATCCTGTACTACGCCATGTCCAACGTGTGCCGGATCGGCCAGCAGACCTTGATGTACCGCTACGACCCCAAGGTCAAGAACTTGGCGGCGCGAGAGATCAGGGAGATCGAGGCGGAGACCCGCGAAATAGAGACCGGCAAGCGAAAGCGAGAGCTGCCCGCTCAGCCGGCTCCGAAAAGCCGGTTCCGCGACCTCTTGGCCTCCGCCGCCGAGCAGTCGGCTCGGGCGCGGGAAGATAGTCAAGGCGCCAAGGGACCAAGCACCAACCCAACACCCGCCAAGGGAACGGCCAAGGGCAAGGGCGCCGGTTCCAAGGTGAGCGGTACCCCTAGCAAGGCATCGGGCTCGGGTACGCCGTCCCCAGACCGGAACGGCAAGGCTACGGCGTCGAGCGGAAAGCGTGTCGGCACAGGATCCGTCGGCACAGGATCCGTCAACTCCGGGGGCGGGGTTGCCAAGCGACCGAACGACACCGCCGCGAACGGCAACCAGGCTGCTCCAACTGACGGCAGCCAAAACGGCGACGGAATCACCTCCGGCCCACCCCGCACCGGCGCAGGCACCGGCAGCGGCAGCGGCGGTCGCACGGGGGCCGCAAGTACAAATCGGACGAACAGGAAGCGGCGAGGACGCTAGATGGAGTGGATTGAGACAACCGGCAAGTCGGTCGAGGAGGCCAAAGAAGCCGCCCTGGACGAGCTGGGTGTGGACGAGCAGGACGCAGAGTTCGAGATCCTGGCCGAGCCCAAGACAGGTCTCTTCGGTCGCATGCGAGTCGAAGCCCGAGTGCGGTCGCGAGTGCGTCCCACCGCACCCCGACCCAAGGACGAGCGCCGTAACCGCCGGCGGGGGCGCTCAGCCGACGCCAATTCCGACGGCGCTACCGGGGTCCCGACGACATCACCCAACGTCACCCCGTCTGGTGTGGACCGACCGACCTCGGGGCCGTCGGCAACGGTCAGTTCGACGGTCACAGGCCCCCCGGGCCGGACAGCTACCGAGGCTGGACCGCGCGCAGCTGGCACAGCGGACCCGGAGAGCAGCAGCCGGCAAAACGGTTCAGGAGGCGCCGGCAACGGTCGGGGGACGCGACGCGCCGCCCAGGAGCGCAAGGAGGAGAAGGACAAGATGAGCAACGCGGACGTACCCCTCGAAGAGCAGAGCCAGGTGGCCAGAGAGTTCCTGGTCGGTTTGGTGCAGGAGTTCGGCCTGGACGCTGAGATCGTTGCGACGGTAGGTGAGGAGGATGTCATCGACGTAGCCGTCACGGGCACGGATCTCGGAATGCTGATCGGCCCCAAGGGCAGCACACTTCTGGCGCTACAGGATCTGACCCGCTCTGCCGTTCAGCAGAAGACCAGCGCCGGCAACGGTCGTATTCACGTTGACGTCGCCGGCTACCGCCAGAAGCGGTCGGAGGCCCTCGGCCGCTTTGCCCTGGAAGTCGCCAAAGCCGTTAAGGCGTCAGGCGCTCCACAGCCCCTCGAGCCTATGAGCGCGGTCGACCGGAAGGTCATTCACGACGCCCTGACTGATGTCGAAGGCGTCTCGACCGTCTCGGAGGGCGAAGACACGGGCCGACGGGTCGTGGTCATACCGAGCTCGGGCATCTAAGCCTCCGCCCTGGACGCCCGTCGGGCGACCGGCGCTGCCCGCATGACCCCGATCCCCCCACCAGCCCCGGAACCCGTCCCGCCCGAGGCCCGGGCCCGCCTATCTTCAGTTCTCCAGCATGCCCGTAGGCTTGGCTTTCTTGGTCCCGGGTCCATCGAGGCCCAGATCCAGAGAAGCCTGGACCTGCTTCCAGTGGTGACGGCCTCTGCTGCCCCCCTAGCCCACTCATCAATCCCTTCAAGCGCTTCCGGCCGTGTGCGGGCCCTGGACCTCGGCAGCGGGGGTGGCCTGCCGGGACTGGTGCTTTCATCTGCTCTTCCAGAGTGGGAATGGACTCTCCTTGATGGCTCCACGAAGCGGGCGGAGGCCCTCAACCTGGCGACTGCCAGTCTCGGTCTGAGCCCACGCGTTGCCGTTGTCTGCCAACGAGCCGAGGAGGCGGCGAGAGGGCCCCTGCGGGCAGCCTACGACCTTGTGGTGGCACGTGGCTTCGCCGCTGCCGCTCCGACATCAGAATGCGCCGCGCCGTTCCTACGAGTGGGCGGTGCACTGATCGTCACCGAGCCACCAGGGGGAGCGCCGGAGCGTTGGCCGGCGAACAGACTGATGGAGCTCGGTTTGGTGCCCTCCCAATCGATTACGAGCCCCGTATCGGCCCAAGTCCTGCGCCAGACCTGCCTTTGCCCCAGTCACTACCCCCGCCGAACGGGCATTCCCGTGAAGCGACCTTTATGGGATGCGACTAGCGCCTTAGGGGAGCATTCGGGCCGATAGCGGACGATCTTCGCAGTGCCGCAACCAGCTCAGCCACGAGATCGGCATAAGTCCGTTACTTATCGGAACTCGGCTTCGACATCAGCCCTCTGATACAGGTTTCACGTGGAACGAAGCTCGGGTCCCGGCCAGGAGGTTGGGCCTCCCTCACCCGAACACACCCCTCGCTGGCTGTACTCCGTGCCGGGTGGGTGGCCTTCCACGCCGGCCGGGGAAGTCGATGACTGAGCCCATCCTGACGCGTTCAGCCGGCTCCCCCCGCTGAGGCTAGAGACGAGCCCCCCAACAACCGCCGGAGGACAAGGTATAGATTGCGATCCGCACGGCGGCAGCTTCCCCTCCTTACGAGTCTGTCCGAGCTCTACCTGATGCCAACCCTGATTCCGCGGACCCCTCTACTGCTGCGCGGTGGCTCGCATGGGCTGGTCAGGGTCAGGGTCACTCAGGTCCACCACTACAACGTTCCCCTGCGCCCTGAGGAGGCGGAGCCCGCCTCAACAGTCGCAACCACCGACTAGTCGTCGAGCACCCATTTCTACCGAACTGAAACGCGGAGCACTTTGGCAGCGCGAGATGGATGCAGTGCCTGAGGCGAT
>JAKBAM010000091.1 GCA_021809105.1 Actinomycetes bacterium | reverse complement strand
GGTGCTGGCCACGGTGCCAGCCGCGCCGACTGGCTCGGTGAGCCTCTCGTGGTCGCCTGACGGCCGGACCATCCTGCTGGCCGACGTCAACGTCCAGGGCCTGCGGGACACCGATCCCGGCAACTCGGAACTCTTGGCCATCCCGGCCGGCGGAGGCCCGGTCCGCCAGATCTTCGTGGCCCCGTCCGCGGCCGGCATCTCCTTCGAGGCCGCCTTCTACTCTCCCGACGGCTCCCAGGTGGCGTTCGACGTGGGGTGCCAGGCCAGCTCGTCCCCCGGTGGCGGCTCCGCCGGGATCGTCATCGCCGACTCCGGGTTCACCCGGTTCCACGTCCTCGCCTCCACGGTCGTGACGGGCAGCCCCTGCCCGCTGGCCGTGTCGACCCCGCCGCCGGTACCAATCAGCCTTACGGGGCTCATCGGCTGGGTCACCGCAGTCCCGGCGGCGGCGACCCCGGTCACCACCGTCGCTCCGCCCGCCACTACGGCGGGCACCACCGGCATCGTGTGCAGGGCCGTCACCAGCGATCCCGGTCCCTACACGCTGGAGGGTTGCACCGGCGACACCGGGGGCCAGTCCTACCCGCTCAACCTGAACGGGCCGGCCCCGTGGACCATCCGCTGGTACAGCGGCCGGACGACGGTGCTCGGCCCTGCACCGCCGGCCCAGACCGAGGCCGTCCCCACCACGGCACCGCCGGACCCGGCCGCCTGCCCCAATGAGACCGCCGTCTCCTTCGGGGTCGTGTCCGGATATGTCAACGGCGGCCCGCTGCCAGGAACCATGAAGGCGACGGTCTGTCTCAGCGCCTCCCCGGTCAAACTGAAACCGGGAACGCGACTCACCATCAACTGACCCACCCGACAGCATGTGGCCGACCGTCCGGGCGTCATTCCGCGTTGACGTTCGGGATGTCACGCTCTGCCATCTTTACGCCGGAGTCGTACTCGATTCCGGTTCCAACCTGGTACTGTTAGATCGTACCGCTAAAGGAGAGCCTCACCGTGGCAATCAGCGCTAGCGAGGCGCGTTCGCGCCTGTTCCCTCTCATCCAGCAGGTCAATGACGACCATCTTCCGGTACGGATCAAGTCCAAGGCTGGTGACGCCGTACTCATGTCGGCCGAGGACTTCGACTCCTGGCAGGAGACGATCTACTTGTTGCGGTCTCCCGCCAATGCCCGACGACTCATGGAAGCCGTCGAGCGGGACAAGTCGGGCCGAGGCACCGTGGTGAAGACCAAGGAGGATCTCCAGGATCTGGCCGGGGAGTAGTGCGAAGCATCCACTTTGACCCCGATGCGTGGGACGACTTCTTGTACTGGCTCGGCACCGACCGGAAGATGGCGAGGAGGATCTCACGTCTGATCGGAGACATCCAGCGCGATCCGCTCGCCGGCATCGGCAAACCGGAGCCGCTCAAAGGTGACCTGTCAGGATACTGGTCTCGCCGCATCGACGACGAGCACCGCCTCTTCTACCGGGCCGACGACGCCGAGGTCAAGATCCTCCAGGCGCGCTATCACTACAGCCAGTAAGGGGGGAGCCCTCGCGCGGCCGCTCACGACGTGGCGGCAGCCGACTGAGCTCCCGATGCCGTTCGGCGCTCGTGCATCGCCTGTGACGGCTGTCGCTCTGGCGTAGCCACGCGGTGCAGTACGTACTCCACGACGCGCTTTCGATTGCCACCGGGCTGGGCATGGACTCCTCGGTGAGTGCTGCCGTCCGGGGAGGTCCTGGCCGAACGGATCCGTGGCTTCGGCTGCCAGGCGGCGTTCAACGCTCACTTCGCGGCGTCCCCTGACGACACGCCGCGGCGTGCGGAGGTGGCCAAGCGAGGGGCGTAGGGCACCGACCATCCCGCAGCCAGAGAGCCGGGCCCGGACGACGAGTCGCCGCCGAGATCGAGCGGGTATCAACCCTGGAGCCTTCGCTTCACGTCCGTCAACCTTCGGCTCTCGGAATCGGAGGCTTATGGCAGCAGGCCCTCCGCATGCGCCCAAGCGACGAAGCCGACTCCGTCGACTGGCAGCGCCATTTCGGTTGCAATCAGTGCGTCGACGATCTTCTCCGCGTCGTTTCGCTTGAGTCTCTCGGATCGAAGACCGTTGGCCACAAGCCAGAGCGTCCCATGTGACGCAATGCCTTCCCGCAGTGCTATGCGAGACCCAGCTCGCTCGTCCACTACGGCGATGCCGCCATGGATCGATGTCCAAGCAAGAACGGCGGCCTCTCCGTTGTTCTTTTTCGTTCCTCCGCCAAGCTCGGCCTTGAAGCGAGCAAACGCAACAACTTCCTCGATCTCGATGAGCTCCACGACATCGATCCATTGTGCTGCGATAACCTTCGTCAAACTCGGGTGATCACGTAAGCCGTTGTGTAGCTCGACCGTGACTTCGGCGGGCGTTACACAGCGATACGGCTCTACGAGCTTCTCCAAGATGTCGAGACGGCCAGCTCGAGCGAAGTGACTGAGAGGCGTGTTATCGAAGACGAGCGTGTCTGTCATCAAGGGAGCGCTTCGAACTCCCGTCGCACTCCCTCCAGAGGGACTTCTTGCTGCGCTGGCAGCTCCTCCTCGCGGATGGTCCCATAGAGCAACTCGACGGTCCTCGCCGCGGTAAGCCGTCCGCCTCGATAGGCAGAGATGACACGACGGCCATATTGGGGTGGCACAGATGGGGAATCCAATTCCGACACCCAGCGCTCCCCGAGCTCTATAAAATCCGCAGGGGTCGGAGGATCTGCAGCGAACGCGGCACGACCCGCGTCGTCGATCAAGCCAAGGTTCTTCAAGTGGGTGGTCACTGCGCTCCAACTGGCTCGGAAAAGAACAGCGATTGCGATGGCACCCATCCGACGATCGTCGAACGAGTTCCAAGTGTCCTTGACTGCGGAGCGCGGAAGGAGGAAATGGACGGCGAAAGCGTTGATGATCTTTTCGGTCTCGCCGACGGAGATGGTCACCTCAGGTGCATACGCATCCGCAAAGAGATGATGTCCAAGTTCATGCGCGAGACTAAACCTTCGCCGACCCGGATCGGTATGGCCGTTGATGACTGCCACACCCCACTTCTCGACCGCCACGTACGCACCGTCCCCGCCCTCTTCTCCAAGATCGAGGGAAAAGGCCAGTAGTCCGAGAGCTTCCGCGTGCCGCTGCAGGTCGAGCAGGGGACCCTGCTCGGCACTTATCCAACCGCGGACTTCGGCTGCAGCGGTCTCTGCGCCTTCAAAGGTGGTGGGAGGCTCAAGTCGCCGCTCGGATATCGGCGGCAGCACCTCGTCTCGTTCGAGGAAGTCGATGTCGCGAGCAAGACGCTCGATTGTGCGATCGAGGATCTCTGAGACCCCGCCGGATGCGGGATCGCTCCGGCGGCTGACCACCGCCGGGGGCGACTCGGTAACGAACCAGTCGATGGGGCGATTGAGCGCCCCTGCGAGCCTGACGAGCTCACTCGCCGAGACCTTCCGTCGACCGGACTCGATCTTGGCCACCGCGGTCCGGTCCAGGCCGCCGATCTCGGCCGCAAGCTCAACCTGCGTCAGTCGGAGGTCCTGTCGAGCTCGAGCGATACGCTCGCCGATCTTCACTTCCGAGGTTGTGGCCATGCGTGCGATTTTAGCACGCCCGGAGGTTGTGAGGCCTTCCCGCTTGCCGTGAAGGCTGCTGCCGCGCTCGGGGTGTGCGGGAGGCTGCCGGATCAGGGGCAGCACGGGAGTTGCGGCGCGCCGCAACAGTCTGCAACGCAGGGGCGATCGGCCCGCCGCTGCCCTCGTCGCGTCGGGCGCAGGTCCCGTGGGGCTCGCGGATCCCGTCGAAGGGCATTTCGTGGAGGTTTGGGGAGATCCTCCGGCGCGCGTACGTAGGTGTCGCTCTCCAGGCGGCGCGCGCACCAGTGGATGCACATCGCGCCCACGGATCGAGGACGGACGGCTTCAGGCCACGTCGCTGCGCTTGCCCAAGGCTCTCCACGACGCGCTTTCGGTTGCCACCGGGCTGGGCATGGACTCCTCGGTGAGTGCTGCCGTCCGGGGAGGTCCTGGCCGAACGGATCCGTGGCTTCGGCTGCCAGGCGGCGTTCAACGCTCACTTCGCGGCGTTCCCTGACGACACGCCGCGGCGTGCGGAGGTGGCCAAGCGAGGGGCGTAGGGCACCGACCATCCCGCAGCCAGAGAGCCGGGCCCGGACGACGAGGTCGCCGCCGAGATCGAGTGCCGCAAGCGCGGCTGGCGTCGACCGCCCTCGATGACACCGTCGCCTACGTCCTCGCCTACGTCGAGCGGATGGTTCCATAGCGCAACTCGACGGTCCTCGCCGCGGTAAGCCGGATGCGAGCAAGCTGTTCGTGTTCCACCTCGGCCAGTGACTCCAACTTCGAGTCGTCTCGGAGAACCGGCGCTCGCGGCGCCCGGAGACCATCCTCCGGTCGGACGGCTGGACGAGGCCCGAGGGGTGCGCCACAATTGTGGCCATGACGAGCGAGCCGCTGAGAGCCGTGCGAGACCACCTGTCCGAGGTCGTCGACCGAGTGGAGCACCACCACGAGCGGGTGACCATCACCCGTAACGGCCACGACGCGGCAGTCTTGGTGAGTCCCGAGGACCTCGCTGAACTAGAGGAAACTCTCTCGGTGCTCAGCGACCCGGAAGCCCTCGCCGACATCCGAGAGGCCGACGCCGCCTACGCCCGGGGCGATGTCGTGCGTGGGGTGGAAGCGGTTCGTCAGCTTCGCCGGTGAGCGATGCAGGACGCTATGAGCTCGTCGTCGCCCCACCAGCACGTCGGGCCCTGACCGATCGGCTTCCCGAGGCCGTCGCCGCCGCGGTCGTCGACTTCCTCACGACGGCCCTGGTGGATCAGCCCAAGCGAGTGGGCAAACCGCTGCGTGGAGAGCTTGCCGGCCTGTGGTCGGCACGCCGTGGCACCTACCGGGTGCTCTACCGCATCCGCGACGACCAGGCCGAGGTAGTCGTCGTTCGCATCGAACACCGCCGAGATGCGTACCGTCCCCAGTGACTCGGCGCCATCGAGGGCGTCGCACAGGGGGATCCTGGTCGGTGTTGCCATGGCGTTGCGAGGTGTCTCGGGCAAGCCCGATGACGAGGGCATGCCAGTGCTTCCGCC
>JAKBAM010000090.1 GCA_021809105.1 Actinomycetes bacterium | reverse complement strand
TCGGATATCGAGAGGCTGGTCGCGCTCGAGGACATCAAGCTCCTCAAGGCCCGGCGTGACCGGTTCGTAGACACCAAGGACTGGGATGCCCTAGAGGCGCTCCACGCACCCGACCACCGCTCCTACAACGACGATTATCCCCCCTGGGAGACCGCAGCCGAGATGATCGCCAACGTGCGGGTGATCATGGAACGGCTTAGGACCGCCCACCAGTCGCATACGCCCGAGATCACGTTCCGGTCAGCCACCGAGGCCGACGGCATCTGGGCGATGGACGGCGTGTCGATGTGGGACCAAGGCGACGAGGAACACTGGTTCGTCGCCTTCGGGCACTACTACGAGACCTACGAGAAGCGCGACGGCGCTTGGCTGTTCACGAGCCGACGCCTGAAGTACCTCTTCAGCAAATCGTCCCCCGGCGCCGTCTTTCCGCCGCCAGCGCCCAAAGGCTAGCTGGGCCGGGTTCACAGTAGGACCCCGGCCTCGCTCAGCGGACTACTAGTCCCATCAAGGTTCAACCGGGGATGTAACTTCAGCCGTGCCGCGCCCGCGAAAGCTGGTCCGAGCTCGGTCGTCAGCGTCTCGAGGTCACGGTGGGCGAATAGCTCCCGGCCTCGCCGACGCAGCAGCTCAACCACAGGCACGCTCGCATCGACGACAACGATCACTCCGGCAGCGCCCGCCGCAGGTCGAACAGCTGGGCCAGCTCCTCTTCGGTCATGCCGGTCTCCTTGAGGATCTCCTCTACCGAACGACCGAGCCGCTCGTTCGTCGGGGATGTAGAACCCGATCACCCGGCCGTGCTTGGTCACAGCAACGGGATCCGAGCCCGACAGGTAGGCGGTGGCGTGGTCACGGAACTCCCGGACGCCAACGTTCCTCAACTTCCCCATTGTGATCACCTCGTGGTCACACATACCAGAGCCTCGTCAACAAAGCCTCGTCCAGCGATGCCCGACGGACCTCCCGAGCGGCCGACGCCTCGCGGGGTCGGCCACCCGTTAGAGCGCGAGCTCGTCGCCCTGTGGCCCGGCGACCAATTTCGCCCGCTAGCGTCGCCACGCGATTTCGTTGACCTCCGCAAGATGCCGGGTGCTGCCCTGCTGGCGGGATGGCGGTGTGGTGGACTTAGTGCCGTGAAACGGCTCTTTGGTAGCACCGTCGCCTCGCGCGGTTCGCGACATTTCCTCCGGCGGGCGGCTGGCGCCGTCGGGGCTGCGGCCCTCGGTGCCACGGGGCTTGTGCTCGCCACCAGTACGCCTGCCTCGGCCTCCCGCCTGCCCGGCTGCACCGGCACAACCATCGTCACCTGCACGTTCACCTTCAGCGGGACGGCCCAGACCTTCCTGGTGCCCACAGGTGTCACTCAGGTCTCGGTCACCGCCTACGGGGCACAGGGCGGCCCTTCGACCGACGGCACCGCGGGGGGCCTGGGGGGTGAGGCGGTCGCCACGCTGGCGGTAGCGTCGGGGGACTCCTTGGTGGTCGAGGTAGGCGGCGAACCGACGGTCACGGGCGCGCCCGGCTACAACGGCGGCGGTGCGGGCGCGACAGGGCCCGGATTGCTCTTCCCGGAGACGGGCGGGGGGGGTGGTGGGGCGTCGGACGTGCGTCTCGGCGGCTCCAGCCTGGCCAACCGGGTGGTGGTGGCAGGCGGCGGCGGTGGGGGTGGCGGCACGAACGTGAGTGGCACATCTCCTGAGTCGTGCGTCGGCGGCGCAGGCGGCGGCATTGTTGGCGGCGCACCCGGCGGCATCAGCCCGGCGACCTGCCCGACTGTAGGGAAGCCCTCAGGCGGAACCCAGACCGCAGGTGGTGTAGCCGGCGGCGGTGTCGGCGTCGAGGGCAACGGTTCGCTCGGCCAGGGCGGGGCGGGAGCCGCCGGCACGACCTTTGGCCAGGACGGCGGCGCAGGCGGCGGCGGCGGCCTCTACGGCGGCGGAGGCGGCGCCGACGGAGGACTTCAGGGCCAGGGGGGGGCCGGCGGCTCGGGGTATACCCCTACAGGCACGGGGATGACCTCGGGGGCGTGGACGGGGGACGGCGAGGTGATCGTCAGCTACCAGCCCGTCGCCGCCACTCCTACCGCGACCTCTGCGGCCGACGTCACGACCGTCGCCTCGCCGTTGGCCCAGGACGTGACCCTGCACGCCACCGTCACCTCGACCGGCGCAGCGGTGGGCTCCGGCACCGTCACCTACAGCGTCTTGCGGGGCGCGACGCCGATCGGGGCGACAGCCTCAGGTCCGGTGTCGAACGGGGCCGCGCAGGTCTCCTACCAACTCCCGGCGTCGACGGCGCCGGCCACCTACACGATCTCTGCCACCTACACAGACTCGGGCGGGGCCTTCGCCGCCTCGTCGGACGACACCCACACCCTCACGGTCACACCGATCGCCACCACCACCATGATGTCGGCCACACCCACCCAGCCGACCGCCGGGCAGTCGGTCACCTTGACCGCCACCGTCGACCCCACCACCACACCGACCACGGGCACCGTCGACTTCTCGGTGGTCGGCACCGCGATCGCGGGGTGTGGATCGGTACCGGTGTCGAACGGCGCCGCCACCTGCACCACGTCCTTTTCGACGCCGGGGACCGTAACCGTGGATGCCGTCTATGCCGATCCCGGCGGGCTCTTCGGGTCCTCGATGGGGCAGGCTCCGGTGAGCGTCCAGCCCGACGCCACCACTCCTACCACGACCCCTGCCGCTCCCACCACGACCTCAGCGGAACCCGCCCTCACCCTGATGAAGACCGAGGCGTCGGGCGCGCCGAACCCGGTGACCAAGGCCGGCCAGAGCGTCACCTACGACTTCATGGTGACGAACACCGGCGATGTGACCATGAGCGGGATCGCCATCTCCGATGCCCAGGCGATCGCCGGGGAAACGCTTACCAGCGGTCCGAGCTGTCCGACCACGACGCTCGCACCAGGCGCTGCGGTGACCTGCACGGCCGCGTTCATCGTCACGCAGGCTGACATCGACGCCGGCGCGGTCGATGACACCGCCATCGCGACCGGCACCGCCCCGAACAGCATGACCGCGACCTCGAACAAGTCGTCGCTGTCGATCCTGGCCGTTCCCGACACGACGTCCTCCACCCCACCGCCTCCTTCACCCCGACCTCCGCGCTACCAGATCATCGCCGGATCGGGTAGCCCGACGCGGCGTCCGTGGCTGCTCTTCGGGGGTTTCGGGTTCGCGGCTCTCGCTGGGCTCGCACTCGAGGTGTCCAGCCGAAGGCGCCGGGAGGCGCGATGACCGGCCTGGCAGGCCTGCACCGGAGGCGCCGCCGCCCCGGCTGGTTGTGGAGTTTCGCCGCATCCGTGCTCTTGGTCGCTGGCGCGCTGGCGTGGACGTTGTGGTGGACGTGGCCGCGCTCTGGCACCCTCCCTCTTCCGAGCGCGGCGAATGCCCGCTCGCTGTCATCTGGAGCGATCAAGGCGCTCGGCCCGACCGTCGTCCCCCGCCCAACGAAGTCCGGATCGGGAACCGGTCGCCTATCGGCCAATGAGGTGGACATCCCGTCCCTCGGCGTCACGGCCCCCTTGCTGGCCGAACCGCTGGTCAGGGGGTATCTCACCATCCCATCGGACGTGAACAACGTCGGCTGGTACAGCGGCGGAGGACGGCTCGGCGCCCAGACAGGGACGCTGCTGATCGCCGGGCACGTCAACTATGTCGGCCAGGGGTGGGGGGCCTTCGGGCACCTCGCCGACCTCCAACGTGGGACCGCCGTGTTCACGACCGACTCGGCCGGGGCGGTCCAGGCGTGGCGGGTCATCGCAGTCACCGCGATGCTGCAAGCCCAGCTCCCCAAGGGCATCTTCGACGCATCCGGGCCTCGCCGGCTCGTGCTCGTCACCTGCGGCGGCGTCCTAGAACCCGACCATCTCTACAACGACAACGTCGTCGTCTACGCAGCCCCCGTGCCCGCCACGTGAGCGATGGGTCAACTCGGGTAGCGGTGACGCACCAACCACCGAGAGATCCGACGCCAAGCCCCTCGTCGCATGTGTGGGAGCGCCGAATGCCACTCGGACTTGAAGCCATCGACGCCGAGCCTGACCGGCTCGGCGCTCTCGTGGCGGGCCCTACTGGACATGAGCCGCCTGCACACCGGGACACTCGCCGTCCACCTCGAGCCCGTCGGCCTCGACGAAATGGTGTCTCGGCGCTCATCTCTGCCCTCACCGCCGCTCCACAGGGGGCGGCTCGGCTGCGAGGAGGCAACGTCTCCCCCCTGAAGACCGATTTCTACGGCGATCGGGTGGAGGTGAATGGGACTTGAACCCACGCCTTTTACGTTGCGAGCGGTTGTCCTAGGCGGCCCCCATGTCGGCGTGCACGCCGGCGAGAGCCTCGATGTAGTCGAGGTACTCGGCAAGGGTGTCGTAGGCACCTCCCACAGACACGGTGGTGGCTCCCAACGCCGCCGTCTTGCCCAGGATCTCCTGCGTCCGTCCAGGCTCTTTGATCGGGTCGAGGGCCGCGACCGGAGGGAGCACGACCTCGAAGTTCGCAGGCAGCTCGACTTGGCGCAGCCATGCCTCGGCTTGGGCTGCGCCCACGGAGAAGGGGGACCAACCGTCCGCCAGGGCCACGGCACGCCGCAGCGACCTCAAGGTGCGACCACCGATCCAGATCGGCACATGCTCCTGGAGCGCGCAGGGGTCGACCACCAAGCCCTCGAAGTCGTAGAAGTCGCCGTGATAAGCCGGCTCGGGGGTCGACAGCGCGGCCCGGAGGGCGCGTAGGGCGTCGTCGGCGCGAGCCCCGCGGTCGTCATAGGGTGCGCCCAGGAGATCGAACTCCTCCTTGAGGGTCCCGACGCCCACGCCCAGCACAAGCCTTCCGTTGCTCACCACGTCGAGCGTCCCGTAACGCTTGGCGATCTCCAGTGGGTGGTGATAGCCGAGGACCAGCACGTTGGTGGCGAACCGGATGCGCTCCGTGCGAGCAGCCAGGTAGCCGAACGTGGCCAGCGGGTCCCAGTACCGCATCCCACGACGACCGATCTCGGCCGCCGGCAGACCGATGTGCTCGCTGCACGTGAGATGGTGATACCCAAGGCGGTCCGCGGTCTCGGCCACTCGCGCGATGTCCTCGATGGTGGCGGACGCCTCCCAGGCACCGCTC
>JAKBAM010000045.1:9222-23887 GCA_021809105.1 Actinomycetes bacterium | reverse complement strand
CCGGTGAGACCCTGGACCTGACGCATTTGTTGTCCGAAGCAACGCTAGAACGGCGGAACTGAACTCTCAGGTAGCTGTTGTTCTACCGCGCCCCAGCCCGGGCGGCGGCTCGGGCCCCCGCTGGCAACGCAAACCAGCCAGGGCGCAGCCGGATCAGCTGCCGACGGTGACCCCCATGGACCGGGCGGTCCCGGCCACCTGGAGCTTGGCGGCCTCCAAGTCATTGGCGTTGAGGTCGGGCATCTTGATCTGGGCGATCTCGGTCAGCTGCTCGTCGGTGATCGAGCCGACCGTCTGCTTGCCCGTGGTCGCTGCTCCCTTCTCGACGCCGGCGGCCTGACGGATCAGCACCGGTGTCGGGGGGGTCTTGAGGACGAAGGTGAAGGTGCGGTCCTCGTAGATCGTGATCTCGACGGGGATGACCTGCCCTGCCTTGTCCTCCGTCGCTGCGTTGTACTGCTTGACGAAATCCATCGTCTGCACCCCGTGCGGACCGAGTGCGGTACCGACGGGGGGAGCCGGCGTGGCTTTGCCCGCCGGCAACTGGATCTTGACGATGGCGACGACGCGCCGCTTGGCCATACCTGGGGCTCCTCTTACAGCTTCGCCACTTGGGCGAAGTCCAACTCGACGGGTGTCTCCCGTCCGAAGATGTTGACTAGGACCTTGAGCTTGAGCTGGTCCTCGTTGATCTCGGCGATCGTGCCACTGAAGTCGGCAAAGGGCCCTTCGCGAACCCGAACCGACTCGCCCAGCTCGTACTCCAGGCGGGGCCGGCTCTTCTTGCCACGTTCACCTGGTTGGGCTTCATCGGCTTTGACCTGCAAGATGTTCTCCACCTCGCGTCGCGACAGGGGCGTAGGGCTGGCTCCCAGTCCCACGAATCCGGTGACGCCGGGCGTGTTGCGCACCACGTACCAGGAGTCGTCGTCGAGGTCGAGGCGCACCAGCAGGTAGCCGGGGAAGACCTTCTTCGACACCACCTGCTTCTTGCCGTTCTTGAACTCGACGACGTCTTCCATCGGGATGACGACCTCGAAGATCCGCTCCTCCATGTTCATGGATGCGATACGGCTCTCGAGGTTCGACTTCACCTTGTTCTCGTAGCCGGCGTAGCTGTGCACCACGTACCACCGGCCCGGCCGGTCGTAGGGACTTTCGACGGGCGGCGGTAGCTCCTCCTCGTCCGCTTCGTCGGCTTCGTCGCCGGTCAATGCGGCAGCTGCAAGGTCGGTGGCAGCGTCAGCTTCGGCTGTCTCGCCGGCAGGCTCCTGCTCAGCTGCGGCATCGGGCGCGTCGTCAATGTGGTCTGGGTCTATATCCGCCATGGTCCTACTTGAAGAGGTAGAGGGAGACTTCGGAGAAGCCGGTGTCGAGGCCGAAGATCAGCGCCATGACCAGGATCAAGGTCACCAGCACCACCGACGCGTAGTTGATGGTCTCGGCACGCGTCGGCCACGCGACCTTGCGCATCTCGACGTTGACTTCGTGGAGAAACTGCCGTGGCGTGGTCCGCCGAGGGGATGCACCCGGCTGAGGGGCACGGGGCCGAGTGTCGGAGGCGCCCTCGGTCGGGACGGGTTCGGCCGCGCCGTCCTCGTCCGGCCGCCCGTTGCGCTGCGTCAGGCGTCTCTGTTGTCGGTTCATGCTCACGTCAGTACGGCCTTCCCACGGGAGTCCTCCTGGGCAGGGCAGGAGGGACTCGAACCCCCAACCGCCGGTTTTGGAGACCGGTGCTCTACCAATTGAGCTACTGCCCTCGGCGGAGGGGTCTGCATCCGGGTCCCGAGGATAGCACCGAGGTCTGAGGACCGGTCTGCGCCGGGGCTGGGTAGGACGACGAGGGTGATGACGAGGCGCAGGGCTTTAGGGGTGAGTGAGAGGCAACGGTACCCAGACCTGGCGTCCCTCGGCGTTCCAGAAGGGAGGTTCGTGGATCTACCCGGTCGCGGCCGTACCTTCGTCCGCGAGACGCCTGGACCACCGGGCGCTCCTGTAGTGCTGCTGCTGCACGGGCTGAGCGCCACGGGCGGGACCAACTGGGCGACCACCTTTGCTCCCCTCGGCCATCGGTACCGGGTCATCGCCGTCGATCACAGAGGACACGGGCGAGGTATGCGCTGCGACCACTTCCGCCTCGGAGACTGCGCCGACGACGTGGCCGCCCTCGCAGACGTGCTCGGCATCGACCGGTTCATCCCGGTCGGCTATTCCATGGGCGGCCCGATCGCCCAGCTGATCTGGCACCGCCATCCCGAGAGAGTGGCGGGAATGGTGCTCTGTGCCACCAGCCGGGACTTCCGCGGACGGATCGACGACCGCGTGCTCTTCCTCGGCATCGGAGGCCTCAACGTCGGCCTCCATAGCCTGCCCAAGGCTTTCGGCGTAACCGGCTGGAGCGCGATAGCTGGGATCCTCGCCGGCGGCCTCGTCACCGCCGACCTGCGGCGGTGGTCTGCAGGCGAGCTGCGCGGGCACGACCCCCGCCTGATCTGCGAGGCCGCCCTGGCGCTCGGCGGCTTCAGCTCTCGATCTTGGATCGACGAGATCGACATCCCCGTCGCGGTGATCGCCACCGCCCACGATCAAATGGTGCCTCTGCGGCGCCAGCTCAAGCTGGCCGAACACATCCCCTCTGCGGTGCTACACCCGATCGATGGCGACCACTTCGCTGTCACCCGCCGCGCCGACCAGTTCCTGGCCGCCCTACTCGAGTCCTGCGACGAGGTCAGCCGCCGCGACCGACGGTGGAGAATGACCACACGAGCCGCATCGCAGGCCAGCCTGGCTCATGGACGCTAGCCTGAACAGTACTCCGACATCGACTCTGCGTGGTGGTAGACTCACGTCGGGTGAGATGCTAGGACAAACTTCACAGATGCCGTTGTTGCCGCGATCTGGAGTTTCTGGTGATCTGCGCGAAAACACTCCTAGTGACGCGCGGCGGGGACGCCTACCATCACGCGTTGAGGACCCACGGGCGAAGCCCTGGAGGCGGCGACATGACGTATCGAGGCAACCGCATACGATTCGGCCACGCCTCTGACGGCACAGTTCGCGCGCCGGGCGGGTGCACGGCGGGGTGAGCGGGAGTCCGATGGAAGTTGGATCCCCTGGTGACTTCGCGGTGGCCGCTGCGCCCGAGCCAGCCCCTGAGACGATCACGCTGCCCGTTCGGCAGTGGAAGCGCCGCTTCGTAGCGCTGCTCGTCCTCGCCGACGTGTCGGCGGCACTCGTTGCCGCCGTCATCTCCTGGGTGGCGCGCGACCACACCCACCTCCGCACGTTGACAGCTCTCGACTGGCACATCGAGTACCGCACGCTGGCGTTGGTGTCGGTCCCGGTGTGGATCGCGTCAATGGCCTCCTTCGGCGCTTACCAACTCCGGCAAGTCGGCGAGGGACAGCGGGAGTACCGGTTGCCCATCGTCACCGGACTGCGGTTGCTGGCGGCCGTTGCCATCGGCGCATTCGCGCTCCGCGCCGGGATGTCGCGCGCCCTCGTGGTGATCTACTTCCCGACCCTGGTGGGGTCTGCCCTGATACTGCGATTCGCCGCGCTCCAGTTGCTGGCCGCAGGCCGCCGCCAGGGCCGGGCCGTGCGGCGCCTGGTGGTTGTCGGCGATCGGGCGTCTGTCGTCAGCTTCACCGATCACCTGGCGCGCCACGGCGCCCACGGCTATCGGGTAGTGGGCTGCGCGCTACCCGACGGAGGCAGACAGCCGGTCCTCACCCGAGCGGGCGAGATCCCTGTAGTCGGCGCCCCTGACACCCTTCTCGCCGCTGCGGGAGCCTTGGGCGCGGAGGCCGTCGCAGTGATCGGGCACAGTCGCTTCGAGCAAGCCACCCTGCAGCAGGTGGCGTGGCAACTCGAGCGCTCCGGTGTCGACCTCCTCGTCGCTCCCGATGTCGTCGACCTGGCCGGCCCCCGGATCCGGGTGACCCCGGTGACCGGGCTGCCCCTACTCCACATCGGGGAGCCCCGTATCCGAGGTCGCAGCCAGCTGCTCAAGGCTTTCTACGAGCGCGCCGTCGCCCTCCCGCTCCTCCTGGTCACTGCGCCCCTCATGGCCGTCATCGCTCTGGTCATCCGCCTGGACTCCCGAGGCCCGATCTTCTACCGCCAGGAACGTATCGGGCTCAACGCCAAGCCGTTCACCATGCTCAAGTTCCGCACGATGGTGCCCGACGCCGACGTCCAGTTGGAAGGGCTGCTGGAACACAACGAGCACGACGGCGTCTTGTTCAAGATCCGCAACGACCCCCGCGTCACCCGGGTGGGGCACCGGTTGCGCCGTTACTCGCTGGACGAGCTCCCGCAGCTGATCAACGTCGTCAAAGGTGACATGCTGCTGATCGGGCCCCGGCCATGCCTGGACCGCGAGGTAGCCGCCTTCGGTCCAGCGGCCCACCGTCGGTTTATGACCCGGCCAGGACTCACCGGCCTCTGGCAGGTCAGCGGACGATCCGACCTCCCCTACGAAGATGCTGTGCGTCTCGACCTCTACTACGTGGAGAACTGGTCGATCACAATGGACCTGGTGATCGTCTACCGCACTGTCCGAGTGCTCTTGAGCGGCACCGGCGGCTACTGACCCTCGCTGCGGCGCGCCGCACTGGGCGCGCCGGCCGACCGGAGGCTGGCCGATACCCTTCGGGGTCTTGAACGGCGACCCGACTGCACCGGCCGACACCCGAGCGGTCGACACCCGCCCGGGCCCCGCCCCTGCGGCACACGGGCGGCGCGGCAGGCGCCGGCAACGGTCCTCCAGAGCCGCCGTAACTGTTCTCGCCGCCGCCGCCGCCATCGGGGGCGGCTTCGCAGGCGCCCACCCCACGGGGACCCCGGTCGTCGATCCGCTCCTCGCCGCCGCCTTCGCCGCGTTGGTGACCGTGGCCGCGAGCCAAGCCAACCGGCAGTCACGCCTGGCGTTGGCGGCCATAGCCGTGGGAGCAGCGAGAGGTCTGATCCTGATACCCGCCGTTGCCGCCTTGGGCTTGGCCTTCGCCCAGGTCTGGCACCGCAGGTTCGTCCGCCGCCTGGGTGCCCTCGTGGGCGCGCTGGCCTCCCAGGTGCTCCTCCGCTGGCCCCACCTCGGCTTCACGGGGCTCACTACGCTGCTCGGCGCCGCCGCCTTCGGCGTCGTTGCGGTCGCCGCCCTGAGGGGATCGGGCCGCCACGCCCGGCGCCTGTGGCTCGCCGGCGCCGGCGCCGTGGTGCTCGTGGCCCTCGTGCTGGCCGTGCCCGCCGTCGTGGGCGGTCTGCTGGCCCGCTCCTCGGTCACCGACGGCATCGCCGCCACCCGGGGTGCCCTCGGCACTGTCACCAACGGCCGGGCGAGCGCGGCCACCGACCAGCTGAAGGTGGCCGCCAGCGACTTCCGGACCGGGGCACGCGATGTCGGCTCATGGTGGAGTGCCGGCGCCCGGCTGGTGCCGATCGTCGCCCAGCAACGCCAAGCACTGGTCGAGGCGACAACCTCGGCGCGCGACATCACCTCTACGGCCTCCTCCGAAGCGTCCAGCCTCGACTACGGACAGCTCCACTACACCGGTGGCCGGATCAACCTGGCCAAGGTGGCCGCGACGACAGCCCCCCTCACCGTCCTCGACCGCGAGCTGACCGTCGCCCAGCAGCGCCTCAGCTCCCTGAGAAGCCCCTGGCTGGTCTCGCCCATCACCAGCCGCCTGCATTCCCTCGGACGCCAGCTGGCGAGCGCCCATTCGAGCGTCGACATCGCGGCTCGGGTGGTTCGCGTGGCGCCCGGGCTGCTGGGGGGCCACGGGATCCGTCATTACTTCGTTGCCTTCATCAGCCCGGCCGAAAACCGTGGCCTCGGCGGCTTCATGGGGGCCTATGGGATCCTCACCGCCGACAACGGGGCGCTCAGCCTGGGGAAGGCCGGCAACTCCGGGGCCCTGGTCACCGCCGGTTTCAACTCGGGCAAGCCGGGCAGCCCGAAGATCACCGGACCTCCGAGCTTCCTGGACCGCTACGGCCGCTACCTACCGAACGGCACCCTCGGGGACATGACCTACTCACCGGACCTGCCGACAGTGGATGAGGTGTTGACGCAGCTGGCGCCCCAGGTGGGGCTCGGGCCGATCGACGGCACCCTAGCCATCGACCCGGCCGGGTTGGCAGCCGTACTACGCCTCACCGGGCCAATCACCATGCCCGGCGTGGCCACTCCGCTCAGCGCCGCCAACGCCGAGAGCTTCCTGCTCCGCGGCCAGTACCTCGGTCTCCAGACCAACGTCGGCGCCACGACCCGCCACGACTACCTGGTGGATGCCCTGCGGGAGGCATTCCCGAAGCTGACCGGCGGCACGCTTCCCGGCCCCCGCCAGCTGTCGGCCGATCTCGGGCCTGCTGCTCGTGACGGCGACATCCAATTTTGGAGCAACCATCCCGCCGAGCAGCCGCTCCTGCGGTCCCTGCGCCTGTCAGGGGCGTTTCCCTCACCGAACGGCGAGGACCTGATGGCGGTGACCACCTCCAACGTCGGCAACTCCAAGATCGACGCATACCTGCACCGCACGATCGACGACAAGGTGACCTACAACCCCTCAACCGGCGCAGTCACCGACCACGTGACCGTCACGATCCGCAGCGACGCCCCGGCCTCGGGACTACCCGCCTACGTGATCGGCAACGACATCGGGCGACCACCCGGTACTGCGAGCGTCAACCTGGCCGTGTACAGCCCTTTGGCAGTGACCGAGGATCCGGCCTACCCGACCGACATCCGGCCGGTGGCCGTCCCGGAGCTCGGTGTCAACGCCTTTGACGCGGCCTTCGACGTGCCGCCCATGGGATCGACGACCGTGAGCCTGACACTGGTCGGGCACATCCGTCCCGGCGCCTCCTACACCCTTCACCTGCGGCGGCAAGTATCAGCCACGCCCGACGCCTACACCGTCGAGGTAACACCCGCCCCGGGCTTCAGGGTGGTGTCGAGCACTGCGGGGGCGGTGAGCGCAGCGGAGATAAGCACCATTCGCGCAATCCTGGCACCAAACACGTGACAAACCCCCCCCAAACGGTTACGATCCGGCGAAGCGACTGCCCTAAGCATTTGCTCCACCACATGTCGAGGCAGCGACACCGGCGAGGAAGACGGGCTTATGACTGACAGGCAGGATGCGGGCAAGCGGGCAGACCGGTACGGCAGTTCGGCAGTGGGTCGGAGGACGCGGCGTCATATCGCCCGGGCCATCGGAGCGCCTTTGGTGCTCGCCGGCGGACTTGCCGTAGCCACCCCGATGATCTTCGCCCCGGCCGCCGCCGCCGCACCCCTTCAGGCGGCATACGGCCAGACCCCGCTGACGGTAACCATCAGTGTCAGCGGCAACACGATCATCATCACCATCTCCGGCTCGGACTTCCCTGCCAACATCACCATCACGGTGACCATCGCTTCCACTCCGACCGTGTTAGGCACCACCACCACCGATGCCTCGGGCGCCTTCAGCTTCAGCGGTGCCCTTCCGAGCGGCTTGGCGGCTGGCAACCACACTGTTACCGCCTCCGGAGGCGGCCAGAGCGTGTCCGAGGTCGTGTACCTCTCGTCGAGCCTTCCCGGAGTCGTCAGCCCCGCGGCCACGACCAGCGGCGGCACCGGTACCGCCGGGACCAGCACCGCCAGCAGCTCCGGCGGGAGCAGCCTGGCCTTCACCGGCACCGATGTCACCCTGACGGCAGCTGCCGGCGCGCTGGCGATTGGCGGCGGAGGGGTCCTTGTGCTCTCCAGCCGGAAGCGCAAGCAAAAGTCTTGGAGCCTGTAGCCAGGCACACCCGGCTCAGCCAGGACATCTCCCTGGCTGAGCCAGCGGTAGGTCCGCCCCCTCCAAAAGCTCGGAGCACCGGCGTTTTGGAGTGGTCTGCCGCAGGAATGTCCAGCAGGATGAGGCGCTAGGCCACCCTAGAACAGCGATGCAAGCCCGAGCCGCCCGACTGTCCGCCCACGGCAAGCCTCTCGACGTCCGGGACGTCGACCTCGCCGATCCCGAGGCCGGGGAGACGGTGGTGGACATGGCCTACGCGGGGGTCAACCCGGTCGACCGCTACGGCGCGCTCGGGCGCGTCGCCCCCGACGGGCCCCTTCCCCGCACCCTCGGCGGCGAGGGGGCGGGGACGGTTGGCGACCGCCGGGTGATGGTCCGAGGCTACGGTCTGGGCGCCACGCGCGACGGGTTGTGGGCCACGCAGGCCACCGTGCCCGAACGGGCTCTCATCGATGTGCCTGACGGGGTGGAGCTGGCCGTGGCGGCTGCCATGGGGATTGCTGGCGTGACTGCGTGGCGGACCGTCACCGACATGGCCCGTATCACTGCCGGCGACCGGGTGCTGGTCCTCGGTGCCAGTGGTGGCGTTGGCTCGATCGTGGTGTCGGCGGTCAAGGCCATTGGCGCCACCGTGTGGGGGCAGACCGGTAGCTCCGACAAGGCGGCATGGGTCGGCGAGCGCGGCGCCGAGCGGGTCGTGGTCGGAGGCGCCGCTGAAGTGGTCTCTGTGGCCAAGGAGCTGTGCCCGACCGCCGTTTTCGATCCGCTCGGCGGCGGGTTCACCGGGGCGGCCATCGAGGTGCTCGAGCCGCACGGGCGACTGGTGATCTTCGGCACCTCGGCGGCGCCCTCCGGGGAGGTCCCCATCCAGCAGCTTTACCGGAAGGGTCTCACCGTTCACGGCTACGCGGGCCTGCTGGAGGGCGATGAGGTCATGGGGCGCCACATCCGCGACGCTCTCGAGGCGGCCCGAGACGGGCGCCTGGAGGTGGTCGTCGATCGTGCTCTCCCCCTCGACGACGTCAATGACGCCTTCGACCTGATCGAATCGCGCGGGTTGCGGGGCAAGATCGTGCTCGATCTGAGCCGCTGACATCCGGGCCTCTCTGGATCGGCGCCCTCCTTGGGTGGTCGCAGACTGACTTCGCTCAGCCCGCCAGCGTCCGGTGGCGGCTGCGCCACACCAGCAGCCCGGCGGCGGCTCCGGCCGCGGCGGCTGCCCCCGCAGCGGTGGCGACCACGCCGCCCACGTGGGGGCCAGGTCGGCGCCCCGGCCGCAGGTCGCGCAAGGCCCGGAGCGTGCGGGTCAGCCCGTCGTCGGGGGGGGCCAGTCGCTCCGTCTGGAGGGTCCGCAGGGCCCGCACCATCTGCCGGTACCGGGCCACCTCGGCCTGGCAGCGCAAGCAGGTTCCCACATGCATGATGATTTGCGCTGGGGCACTGTCGTCGCCGGCCAGTGCCGGGATCCAGCGAGCGGCCGCCGCGCACGGGCCGCCGGGGTGAGGCGCCTGACCAGGCTCACGAGGCATGGTGCAGGCTCTCGCTTCGCTCCCAGCCGTGGGAGGCGGCGGTGCCGGCAGCGATGAGGTCGTCGTGCAGTCGCCGGCGGGCCCGGTGCAGGCGGACCTTGGCTGCCGCCTCGCTGATACCGAGGTGCCTGGCGATGACCTTGTGGGGCAGGTCGTAGACGTCGTGGAGGACGAGCACCTGGCGCAATCGCACGGGAAGGCCCGCGACTGCCCGGGCGAGGACGGCACGCTCGCCGGCGCTCGCCGCCAGGCCTTCGGGATCGCTGGCGGGATGCACGTCGGGGTAGGTGGCGTCGTCGGCCAGGACGCATGTGCGGGTGCGTGACCGCCGTTCGAGGGCGCTCGCCGCACAGTTGGCCGTAATGCGGTACATCCACGTCGAAAACTGCGCGTCGCCTCGGAACCGTCGCATGCCCCTCCACGCACGCAGGTAGGCATCCTGGGCTACGTCGCGGGCGTCCTCCTCGTTACCGGTGAGGCGGAACGCCAGCGTGTAGGTGTCGGTGTAGGTGGCGCGCACCAATGCGTCCATGGCCAGGCGGTCGCCCTTGCGGGCCGCCGCTACCGCCTCGGAGCTGACCGGGGCGCCCACCAGGAGCTAGCGGGTCTCTTTGTGCAGAGTGTGCTGTCGCTCCCAGCGGCAGTACTTCTTCATCTCGATCCGCTCACGATCGTTGGTCTTGTTTTTCATGGTGATGTAGTTGCGCCGCTTGCAGACGTCGCATGCCAGCGTGACCTTCACCCGCTTCTCGTTCTTTGCCACTGCAAGGTCCTCTTCTCTGGTGCTGCCCGGCAAGCCTGGTAGCGGCGGTCGGACTTGAACCGACGACAACTCGATTATGAGCCGAGTGCTCTGACCAACTGAGCTACGCCGCCGAGCCCCTTGTCGGAATCGAACCGACGACACCAGCCTTACCATGGCTGTGCTCTGCCGACTGAGCTAAAGGGGCGCCGACCGACCCCGGGAGGTCGATAGCCGGACCATGGTACCTGCTCGGAGGGACAGCCACCCAGCCGGCCTCGCGTACGATCGGAAGATGAAGATCAGGCTGGCTGCTCGTGACGACGCCGAAGCCATCCGGGCGATATACAACGCCGAGGTGGTCGGCTCGACGGTGACCTTTGACATGGTCCCCCGCACAGTCGAGGACCAGCTGCAGTGGCTGGACGAGCATTCAGGCGCCCACCCTGCGATCGTGGCCGTCGACGACAGCGATACGGTCCGGGGTTTCGCCTCGCTCAGCCCTTACCGACCCCGTCCTGCCTACCGGATGACGGTGGAGGACTCGGTGTACGTCGACCGCAGCACCCGAACCTCCGGGGTGGGCAAGTTGCTTCTCACCGAGGTGCTCGTGCTAGCCGACGCCCACGGGTTCCACTCGGTCATGGCGCGGATCGTCGATGGCCACGAGGCTTCGATCGCCCTGCACCGGGCGTGCGGCTTCGAGTTGGTGGGCGTGGAGCGCCAGGTCGGCCGGAAATTCGCCAGGTGGCTGGACGTCGCCCTCATGCAACGCCTTATCTGAGCGGCCGTCACGAGGCCCTGGTAGCGATCCGCCCCCACACAACCTTGCCGTGGCTATCTTCAGGCCGGACCCCCCACTCCGAGCAGAGGGCCGCGACGATCGCCAGCCCGCGGCCCGACTCGGCGGTCATGTCAGGCTGTTTGGCCTCGGGCAACTCGGGGTTGTGGTCGCGGACGGCGATCTCGAGGTAGGCCGGTCGGCACTCGAGACAGAGCGCCACCTCGCCGCTGCAATACCGCACCGCGTTGGCCACCAGCTCGCTGGCGACGAGGACGGCGTCATTGACGAAGCAGTCGGGGCCGGCGGAGGCGACACCCCAACGCGACAATTGCTCGGAGACGAACTGCCGAGCTTCCCGGGCCGCCGCGGGCGTACAGGGCAACCTCCTGTGCTCCGGGTCCTGAGTTCCGCGCATCTGACATCCGTTCCTCGCCGTTTCCAGCTACTACCCCTCCTCGGCGGGGTTAACGGAGGGCAGCCGATTGCCCGGTGGGGATCGAGCGCTCGATCATCGGGCTGTCGTCCAGGCCGGTGAGTCGCAGCAGCTTGTGGACCGACGGGCTCGGGTTGCGCACTGTGACTCTCCGTCCCAGGTCGCGCACTACCGTCGATGCGCCGATCAGGGCCCCGATGCCCGCCGCATCGATGAACCCGACCTCCTGGGCATCGACCACCACCGGGCACTGGTGGTCCTGCGAGGCCTGGATCACCATCGCCTTCAAGGCCGGCGCTGTCGCCGGGTCCACGTCGCCCTGCACGGCGACGACACAAACATCACGCGCCCCGTCGTAGGTGATCGTGGTCCAGAACTCGGGCACGGGACGCATGGGACCTCCTGAAGGAGGGTTCCGCCCGACCTGGGTCTGCGGGCGGGATCTTGACCGTAGGCCTGCGCACCCGCCGTGTCAACGCTCGCTGCCACCTTTGGTGCTCGACGAGATGACCGGATGGGCGTAGCCTTCTCGGAGGTGCCAACGCTGGGGGCGAGGCGCCGGAAGGACGTGCGAAGTGACGGCCACCGATCCTGGCGTAGACGCCTCGGGTATCGACGCGGAGATGGCAGCCGACGAGCAGGCCGCAGAGGACTTCGACCGCCGGCTGGCCTCGGCGGCTCGAGTGGCCGCGGCAGGCACCGCGGCCGACTAGCCCCCCGGGCAGGGTGCGCCGGCTCCGGACCCGTACCGGGGCCGGCGTCCCGCCTGCCAGGGAACAAGCCGGGTGGCTTGAGCCGGTCAGGGAGGCACGCTGGGCCCCAGAGCTTTGATGGTACGTTCAGGTGTGCAGGTCCAGGATGACGGGCACGTGCCCTCGCTGAGACGATGAGCGCCCGCGATCACGACGGCGGCCACGCGGCCGGCGGCGGCCACCCGGCCAGCGCTGCTGATGCTCCTGTCTCCGCACACATGCTGAAGCACGCTCACCCGGATGCCGGCCACTCTGGCCACGGCCACGGGATCGGCGCCGATCCCGACGCGCGCTACCTTTCGATCGCCCTGGCCCTGATCTCGGGGTTCATGACCGCCGAGGCGATCGCTGCGGTGTTCTCGGGGTCGTTGGCGTTGCTCGCGGACTCCGGCCATATGCTCACCGACGCCGGCGCGCTCGGGGCGTCGCTTTGGGCGGCACGGTTGGCGGCGCGGCCGGCCAAGGGGGCGTGGACGTTCGGTTTCAAGCGCGCCGAGATCCTCTCGGCCGCCGGCAACGGCATCATCTTGTTGATCGTCTCTGCGCTGGTGACCTTCGAATCGGCCCGGCGCCTGATCGACCCGGGCAACGTCGGGGGTCTCACGGTGGTCGTCGTCGCCTCGATCGGCGTGGCGGTCAACGTGGTCGCCGCCTGGGTGCTGGCCAGGGCCAACCGGTCGAGCCTGAACGTCGAGGGCGCCTTCCAGCACATCGTCACCGACGTGTACGGGTTCATCGTGACCGTCATCGCCGGGGTGGTCCTGTTGGTCACGGGATTCGAGCGGGCCGACGCCGTGGCATCCCTGTTCGTGGTGGCGCTCATGCTCAGAGCCTCCTGGGGCTTGCTCAGGGCGTCCGGGCGCGTCCTGCTCGAGGCGGCACCGGAGGGCGTCGACCTCGACGACATACGATCCCACCTCCTGGAGACCGACCACGTCTCCGACGTCCACGACCTCCACGCCTGGACGGTCACCTCCGACCTGCCAGCCCTCTCCGCCCACATCGTGGTCGACGACTCATGCTTCTGCGATGGTCACGCCCCCCAGATCCTCGACCAGATCCAGGCCTGCGTCGCCGGCCACTTCGACGTCGAGCACTCCACGTTCCAACTCGAGCCGGCAGGCCATCTCGCCCACGAGGAGGGCACCCATTGACCGGCCGCATCCGGTGTCACCGCTGCGCAGCCCCTGGCGAAGGCCCCATGGCGTGACCCGATCCCTGGACTGACCGATCCCTGGACTGACCGATCCCTGGGATTACCAAGCCCTGGGGGTACGGGCTGGTCAGCCCAGACCCGGTAGCCCGTCGATGCTGACGGTGTTGTGGCCGGCCTGGTAGGCCGCTATTCCTTCGGCGCCCTTCCGCTGGGACCAACTGTCCATCTTGGGACGGTGCCCTACGAAGTCCATCAGCGGGACCCCGTACCCGCACGAGTCGGCCACCCGCTGCACGTCGATCACGATGGAGCTGCGCACACCGCACCCGCCGGGATTCCCGCCGCGGGCAATGAAAGCTGCCGCTAGGTCGTCCCACCCGTCGTCGCCGGGGCGCACTGCGCGGGCCCGACCGTGGAAGCGAACAATGCGCGGTGGCCCGTCGAACGCGCACCACATCACCACGATCCGCCCGTTGTCCTGAAGGTGCGCGATGGTCTCGATGCCGCTACCGGTCTGCTCCAGGTATGCCACGTGGTGTTGATCCAGCACCGCCAGCTCGCCCCGGTTGCCTTTGGGGGACACGTTGATGTGGCCATCACCGTCGAGCGGTGCGGTACCGACGAAGAAAACCGGTTGGGCCTGCACCCACTTGGCCAGGCGGTCGTCGATGGCGTCAAAGGTCCGGCTCATGGTCCAAGTGTCGCCGATGGCGTACCCCACATGGGGTGCTCGGCGCCGTAGGGTTCGGTGCATGAAGCCCGGAGACCAGGCGCCTGCGTTCGAGTTGACCGACGAGACCGGCACCACCAGGCGCCTGTCAGACCTGTTGAGCAGCGGGCCGGTGGTGCTGTTCTTCTATCCAGGCGCCATGACGCCCGTGTGCACCAAGGAGTCCTGCCACTTCCGCGACTTGAAGGCCGAGTTCGACGCTCTGGGCGCCCAACCCGTGGGCATCTCGGCGGACACCGTGGACAAGCAGAAGAAGTTTGCCGACACCTACTCCTTTGGCTTCCCCTTACTGTCCGACACCGACGCCACGGTCGCCAAGTCCTACGGCGTTCACCGCAACCTGCCGGGCCTGCCGAACAAGCGTGCCACCTTCGTGATCGGCCGCGACGGCCGCATCCTCGACATCGTCCGCTCCGAGCTTCGCGCCAGCGTGCACGCCGACCGGGCCCTCCACGTCTTAGGCGACGAGGCTGTCGGCGGGGGCGTCGGCCACTGAGCACGCCGCCTCTGTCCGAAGTCGGCGGCTCGGGGAACCGACGGCGTACCGCACTTCTGGTGTCCGCCGGGGTGGTCCTGGCCGCGATCGGCGTGGTAGTGGCGCTGCTCACCATGACTCGTTCCTCGAACATCGCCAGCACTGCGGGCGGCGCCGCGGCACCCCGGGGGGCCAGCAGCAGGCCCTCGGCCCCGGGAACGACCAGCACTGCAGCCAGCACGACCGTGCCTGCTACCACCGTTCCCGGGACCACCGT
>JAKBAM010000045.1:0-9122 GCA_021809105.1 Actinomycetes bacterium | reverse complement strand
GCTGCGACGGCTGTACCTGGCGCCACCGCTTCGCCCGTGCCCACCCCGCAGCAGGCCCTCAACGCCATCGTCACCACCCTCGGGCCGACCTACGCCGTCAGCCCGATCGCCGGGCAGGACAAGTCGATGTTCGTTGCCATCGACCACCCCGCAGCCCAGGCCGGCGGGGGCAGCACCATCGTGGTCGACATCTATCAGTACGTAGGGGCACGGTGGCTACCCCAGGCGAGCGTCCCCCTTGGTGCCGACGGTAGCACCGGTCTCCTGCTTCCAGCCCGGCAAGACACGACGCCTATCACCGTCGTAGCTGTCACCGGGTCGGCGGAACCCGACTATGCGGTCACCACCGCCTCCGCCTCGTCGCTGATAACCACGATCGTGTCTGACCAGACTGGCAAGTGGCAGGCGGTTCCATTCGACGCGCCTACTGGAACGGTGACCGGTGTCCCCGACGCCACGTTGCAACAGAGCACGATCACTGCGACTTTCAACTCGTGCACACCGACATGCGCCACCGGCGCCAGTCGCCGCGTGACTTTCACCTACCAGGGCGGAGTGTTCGTACCTCTCGCCGGCTAGGGCCACCGACCCGATCGGACGTGGGCTCAGCGGGGCCCGTGGGGTGGGGCCGGCCACGAGCCGGCGTGCACCAGCTGCTCCCACCGGCCCGCCGTGAGCACCAGTACGTGGACCTCCAGCATCCGTTGGGGCAGCGAGGTGACCCGGTCCAGGGTGAGTCCCAACCGCTCCATCACTGCGCCCGAAGCGGTGTTGCCCGGCTCGTAGATGCTCACGATCCGGTCCAGGTTGCGGTCCTCGAAACCCCACCGGATCGCCGCTGCGCCGGCCTCAGTGGCGTAGCCCTGGCCGCGGAAAGCCTCGCCCAGTCGCCAGCCGACCTCGACCGCCGGCAGTACCTCGGGCAGGAAGTGCGGTACCGACAGTCCGGCCCAGCCGGCGAGCAGCCCGGAGCGCCGCTCGATCACCGCGTGCAACCCGAGCCCTTCTTCGTACCGGGCGATGGTCCGTTCGAGGAAGTCCTCTGTCTCGGCCCTGGTCTGGCCGCGGCCGAGCGGGAAGCGCCAGAACGTTTCCTCGGCGTGAAGGGCAGCCAACGCGTCGATGTCCTCGGGGACGAAGGGGCGCAGCACCAGGCGGTCGGTCTCGATGACGGGGACGGCCATGTCGCCGATGCTAAACGGGAAGCCCCCGGCGTGCCTCACGGCGCGGCCTGACCTGACCCATGCGAGCCCGGATCACGAGGCCCGCGGATTACAAGGGCGGCCGGATCACGCCCTCTTGCACTACCGAGGCTGCCAGCACGCCGTCGCTGGTCCAGACCCGGCCTCGCGCCAGGCCCCGGCCACCGGTTGCCGACGCCGTCTCTTGGTCGTAGAGCAGCCATTCGTCGGCTCGGAACGGGCGCAGGAACCACATGGCGTGGTCCAAGCTGGCCATCATGCCGGGGCGCTCGTGGCTGTCGAGGTGCGGTCCGACGGTCACGCCTAGGAGGGTCAGGTCGGAGATGTAGGTGAGGACGCAGGCATGGAGGACGGGGTCGTCGTTCATGCTGCCGTTGGCGCGGACCCACACCCGTCGGCAGTATGGGTCGTGATCCGGGACGGTACGGGCCTCGATCGGCCGGACGGAATGGAGGAAGTCCAGTTGCACCTCCTCGGGGAGATCGCTCTCGTCGCGGGGAACGGCCTGCTCCGGGCCGGGCACATCGGGCATGGGCGCCTGGTGCTCGTATCCGCGCTCGGGCACCTGGAAGCTGGCCTGCAGGTTGAAGATCACCTTGCCACCTTGGATGGCCGCGACGCGCCTGGTGGTGTAGCTCCGCCCGTCACGCAGCCGGTCCACCTCGTAGACGATGGGCATGCTGGGGCTGCCGGGGCGGAGAAAGTAGGCGTGGAGCGAATGCACCTGGGTGCGGGGATCAACGGTCCTGGTCGCCGCCACCAGGGCTTGGGCGGCGACTTGGCCGCCGAACACCCTGGTCTTGGTCTCCGGCGGGGAGTGGCCACGGAAGACGTTCATCTCTATCGTCTCGAGATCGAGGAGATCGAGTAGCCGGGCCAGGGGCTGCTGCTGTCTGGAGCTGTCCAAAGGGTAGCGGTGCCCGTCAGCGGCGGCCGGTGGCCCTCCAGCGCTGCCCTGCACCCCGGCGCGCCCACCTGCCGTAGAGCAGCGGCCCGACGAACCACACCGGCCACAGCAGCCCGTGGCTCGCCGTCGTGAGGGTGATGGCCACGAGGATCCACACCATCCACATCGACGCTCCGATCCCCCCTCTCGGACCGCCGGCACGGGCGAGGGGGCCGTAGCCGCGGCGACGGTGGCCGAGGGCGCCGGCCGCCAGGGGGCCGACGAACGGGTCGGGCCCCCCGCCGGCGGGGGGCAAGGGGCCCAGCCCGGGCGCGTCGAGCGGCGGCAAGTCGATCATGACCGGCCGGAGGTCACCGAACGTGCGGGCGTCGTACACCGCCTCCAGCCGTTCGCTGTACTCCTCCATGGTGAGCCGACCGGCGACCACGTGGGTGCGCAAGTCCTCCGCAGCCCGCTCCCGCTCGGCGTCCCCGATCCGCATCATGTCCGGCATGCCTTTGGCCATCTCGACCTCCTCTACCCCAGCGTAGGGCGACTTCCCCCTCCTCGCGTGCACAACCCCGCCGTGCCGACGGTGGCCGTGCCCTCCTAGCATCGTCGCGGTGAAGAAGTGGGTGACGCGACGGGCCTTCCTGTGGCATGCCCTACTCGTCGTGATCGTCCCGGGGTGCCTCCTCGCCGGCCGGTGGCAGCTCGACCGGGCCACCGGTGGCAACGGGTTGAGCTGGGCGTATACCTTCGAGTGGCCGATCTTTGCCGTCATCGCCGTGATCGGATGGTGGCAATTGATACATGAGGCACCAGAGGAGGTCCTGGCCCGCAAGGACGAGCGCCTCCGGCGGGCCAAGCAGGTCGGCCCCCCCACACCTGACCCCATCCCTGCGCCGACCCGTTTGATGCTGACCACCACCACCGGCCCCGGCCTGGCCCCCGGGCCCGGCAGCGAGACGGCCACCGAGATCGAGGAGACCAAGATCGAAGCCGCTGCCGCCGCCCTGGATCGCTACAACGAATACCTCGCGTCGCTCTCCGAAAAGGGCAAGGCCAAGACCTGGCGGAACCCGCAGGGCCGCCCGTGACCACCCCTTCGCGAGCCCAGCGCTGGTCGTCGCTCGAGTCGTCACTGGCCCGCTACCGCGTCATGGCGTGGGTCGTGGGGGTCGGTCTGGCGATCGTCGTGTTCGTCGGGATCCCCCTGCAGTTCGGAGCGGGCGACGACATCGTCGTGCAGGTCGTGGGCACCGCCCACGGCTACCTCTACATCATCTATCTCTTCTTCGCGCTCGACCTGGCGCGCCGGGCCCGATTCACCCTCCCGGAGATGGCGGCCATGGTCGGCGCCGGGCTCATTCCGGGCCTGGCGTTCGTGATCGAGCGCAAGATCACCGCCAAAGTTCGTTCCGGCGACGCTCGGCCATGGCGCTTCCCCTGGCAGCGCCGCACCGAGCCCGCCGATCGGGCCTGAGCGGGACCACCAGGCGCCGGCAACCTGACGCCACTCTTCTACAGAGGAGCACCCATGAGCTTGGCCATCACCGAAGACCACCGCCGGCTCGCCGAGACGGCCCGAGCCGTCTTGGGACGCCAGGGCGGGGTGGCAGCGGCGCGCCACGCCACCGACTCGGGCGTTGACGATGCGCCGGCGGCGTGGAAGGAGATGACCGGCCTTGGTTGGCCGGGCCTGGCCGTCGCCGAGGAGCACGAGGGGCAGGGCTTCGGGGTGGTGGAGCTGGCCGCTGTCCTCTACGAGGCGGGGCGGGTGGTGGCGCCCGGACCGCTGTTGCCGACCGTGTGGGCGGCGGCGGTACTGGACCGCTGCGCCCCGGGCGAGCTGAAGGCCCAGCTCTTACCGGACCTGGCCACCGGACGGCGCTGTGGTGCTGTCGGGTTGTGCCCGGAGGCTGTGGCCGGGGGTGCCCGGGCCGACATCGTCCTCCTGGTCGAGGGCGACGACATCGTGGTCGCGCTGCGGGATGGCGGTGTGACGGTGGAGGCTCTCGACAGCCTGGACCGCACCCGGCCGTTGGCGAAGGTCATCATCACCGGCGCTCCACTCGCCCGCCTGCGGGCAGCGGCGGGCGTGGCACGCGACCTCGGGCGCGTTCTGGGCGCGGCCGAGGCGGCCGGGGTGGCCTCGGCCTGCCTCGATGCCGCCAACGGCTACGCCAAGGAACGTGAGCAGTTCGGCCGGGTCATCGGCAGCTTCCAGGCCGTCAAGCACCACCTGGCCAACATGCTCGTCGACACCGAGCTGGCAACCGCGGCGGCGTGGGACGCGGCTCGGGCGGCCGACATCCCCGCCGGCGTTGCCACCGCCGGCGATCAGCTCCACCTCGCCGCCGCAGCGGCGGGCGCGTACGTCTTCGAAGCGGCCGTGCGCGTGGCCAAGAAGCAGGTCCAGGTCTCGGGCGGGATCGGCTTCACCTGGGAGCACGACGCCCACATCTACCTGCGGAGAGTCACGACCTTGCGGGCCCTTTTCACCAGCGACCCCGACCCGGCAGTCGAGCTCACCGCGGCGGTGCGGGCCGGAGGCAAGCGCGCCGAGGGCGTCGACCTGCCCCCCGAGGCCGACGAGCTGCGCGCCCGAGCCGTCGAGGTCCGCAACCGGATCACCGCCCTGCCGGAACCAGACCGTAGGGCGGCTCTGGTCGACTCCGGCTACCTGTTCCCGCACTGGCCGCCGCCGTGGGGGCGGGGGGCCGGGGCCGTGGAGCAACTGGTGATAGACGAGGTCTTCGCTGGTGTCGAGCGCCCGGACATGGGCATCGGCGGCTGGGTGACGCTGACCATCGCCCAGCACGGCACCGAGGATCAGCTAGAGCGGTTCGTCGGTCCGAGCCTGCGGGGCGAGTTGACGTTCTGCCAGATGTTCTCCGAACCCGGTGCCGGCTCGGATGCGGCGGCTATCCGGACCCGGGGCAGAAAGGTCGACGGCGGATGGGTGGTCAACGGGCAGAAGGTATGGACCTCCAACGCCCACCTTTCCAACCGTGGGTTCGCCACCGTTCGTACCGATCCCGACGGCCCGAAGCACTCCGGGGTGTCGATGATGGTCATCGACTTGACCTCGGACGGCGTCGACATCCGGCCGCTCAGGCAGATCACCGGCGAATCACCGTTCAACGAGGTGTTCTTCACGGACGTGTTCGTGCCCGACGACGACGTGATCGGCAAGGTCGGCGAAGGTTGGAAGGTAGCGCGCGCCACCCTCGGCAACGAGCGGGTATCGATAGGCGGCGGCCCCGGGTTCGGCACCCCGCCGCGCGACTACGCCGCCGGGGCTCCCGCCGACGGGCGCTTCGACCGGGAGCTGGGCGGGCTCATCGCCGAGGCGATGAGCCAGCGTGCCCTGCAGCAGCGGCTCGTGGCCCGGGCGGTCGAGGGCAGGGAGGCCGGAGCGGAGGGCAACGTGACCAAGCTTGCTTCAGCCGAACTGACCCAGAAAGTCTCAGACTTGGCCGTGCGGATGGCTGGTGTCACCGGCGTCGCCCGGCAGGCCGGAGAACGGCCGGGTGGCGGCGGGTACTTGGAGCATGCCGGAGCTCAAGACGCCGAGGGAACAGGTGGCCCCGACGTCGTCGGTGGCACCAGGGCACGGGAATACCTCAACGCCCTCTGCCTCACCATTGCCGGGGGCACCTCGGAGATCGTCCGCAACCAGATCGGCGAACGCCTCCTCGGCCTCCCCAGGGAACCGATGCTCAAGTAGCCCGCCGCCCCTGCGGCGGCCCCCCTACAGGCCGGACTTCTCCAGCACGTGGATCCCGCAGGCGGACCCCAGGCCGATCACGTGGGCCAAGCCGACCTTCGCGCCTTCGATCTGGCGATCGCCGGCCTCGCCGCGCAGCTGGTGGGCTATCTCCCATACGTTGGCGATGCCGGTGGCCGCGATCGGGTGGCCCTTGGACTCCAGGCCGCCGGACACGTTGACCGGGGTCTTCCCGTCACGCCAGGTGGCGCCCGAGTTGAAGAAGTCGGCTGCGCCGCCCTGCTCGCAGAGCATCAGGTTGTCGTAGTGGACCAGCTCTGCGGTGGCGAAGCAGTCGTGCAGCTCGACTAGGTCCAGGTCCTCCGGGCCGATGCCCGCCTTCTCGTAGGCCTGCTTCGCGGCGTTGCGGGTCAGGGTGTTGACATTTGGAAGCACCTGGCACGCCTCCTCCCACGGGTCGGTGGTGAGGATCGACGCCGACACCTTGACCGCCCGGCGCTGCTGCTCCTTCGACAGGGTCTTGAGCTTGGCGTCGCTCACCAGCACCGCCGCGGCGGCGCCGTCACAGTTCGCCGAGCACATCGGCCGGGTGTTCGGGTACGAGATCATGATGTCGCCCATGATCTGCTCGAGGGTGAACCGCTTCGAATAGGCCGCCAGCGGGTTGAGGGTGGAGTGGGCGTGGTTCTTCTCGGAGATCTTGGCGAACAGCTCGAAGCTGGTCCCGCCGTACTTGTGGCCGTACTCCATCCCGATCTGAGCGAACACGCCGGGCATGGTCTCGGTCCCGATGCGCCCGTCGATCGGTGCCACCGCACCGAGGCGGCCCGAGGGCGTCCAGGTATCCTTGTCGGCCCCACGGGAGCCGCCGGCGAGCAATCCGGCACCAGCCAGCTTCTCGACCCCGACTGCCAACCCGCAGTCGACCTCGCCGGCCTTGATGGCCATGTAGGCCACCCGCAGGGCGGTGGCGCCCGTTGCGCAGGCGTTGGACACGTTGTAAACGGGGATCCCGGTCTGGCCCACCTGCTTTTGCAGCGACTGCCCGGCGGTGAGCCCCATGAGGTTGCCGAAGCCCATGATCTGCACATCTTTCATGGTCACGCCGCCGTCGGCCAGGGCAGCCATGGTCGCCTCGGCGGCCAGGTCGATCACGTCCTTGTCGGGATGCTTGCCGAATTTGGTCATCTTGATCCCGAGGATCCATACGTCGTCACTGGCCATCAGAAGTGCTCCTTTGCTGCAGAGGGGATGAATGCCGAACTAGCGGGGTTGGGGTTGCGAAGCGTCGTCAGGCAGCCGGCTCGAAGCCGAAGCCGATGGCGTCGACGCCGGCTGCGTCGGAGCCGACCACGTAGGTGGCGAGGCGTACCTTCATCCCCAGGGTGATCGCGTCTGGAGTGGCGTCCACGTTGATCACGTTGGCCCGGACGCTGGTGCCCTGGCAGTCGATGGTCGCCGACACGAACGGGACCGGGATGCCCGGAGCGGCCATCGAGACAATGGTGAATGCCCGGACCTCGCCCTCGGTGGGGACGTCGACCTTCTTGAACTCGGTGGCGAAGCAGCTGGCGCAGGCGTTGCGCCGGTCGAAGAAGTGGGCGCCACAGCTGGTGCACTCGTTCGCCACCAAGTGGGGCTGGTCGCCGAGCACCAGGTAGTCGACGAAGGGGATCTGATCGGGCATCGGGCTCCTAGAGGCGTCGGGCTGCGTGGTGCACATGGTATGGCGCCACGGCGCCCGGCGCCCGTCCGCCGGCGCAGCCCAGCTCAGGCCGCCGTGCTCGTCGACCCCGGAGCAGGCGTGGTGGTGCTGTGATGCGGCCTGGCCGCCCGGAGATCCGCGCGCGCTTGCTTTCCGTCAGCGACGGCCTTCTTCAGGTCGCCGACCGCGGCCTTGACGGAGGTGCGGGGCGACTGGAGGACGGAGTGGTTGGCGTTCCACGTTGCCGGGGTCAGGTTGATCAGCTGGGCGGAGAGGCCGTTAGTGGCGGTGCCGGCGGCGGCCAGCTGAGCCTTGATGTCGTCGAGGAGGGGCGTCACCTGCGCTGATGTGGCGGGAGTCACGTGGGCGGCAAGCTTGCCTTCCGCCGCCGTGCCCTTCGGTATCGCCATGTTGTCGATGCGATCGGCTGCGCGGACGAGGCGCGAGACCGGCAGTGCCAGGGCGAAAACCCGGTAGTTCGTAAAGACCGTCCTGTAGTCGGCGGCGGCGACGGCGACGGTACTGTCGCCGGCGATCTTCTGGCCGAGGGCCTGCAGCCCGCTCACGTCGGCTTGCAGGGTTTTCAGCAGCGCCGGCTGGTCGGTGCCGAGGTCCTGGGCCGCCTGGACCGTGGCGATCTCCTTGTTGAGGGCTGTGACCCGCTTGGCGACCGCCGCGGACGCCCGGGCCTGGAGCTTGGCGAGGCGGGCAGGCGCCGTAGCAGTGCCCTGGGTACCAGCACCCTGGGTGGCGGTGGCGGTGGGCCCGGGGGTCGAGGTGCCGGTGGCGAAGGCGGTGCCGGCTCCCACCCCTACGGTAGCGACGGCGGCGACGGCGGCTGCGGTGACGGTGAGGCGGCGCATCGGGGATACTCCTTGACTTGGGTTCGGGGGGATGGGTACAGCATCGGCCCCCCTTGTGAGGGATGTGTGAGCCAACGGTCAGGAGACCGGGCGACTCGTTCCCTCTCACCGCTCACCCGACCGGCGCCCCGGGGCAGCCGCCAGTCACGGGGACGGTGGGTCCGGAAGTGATGGTGCTGACGCCGCTGCGGGCGGCGTCGACCAGCAGGGCGGCTGCCGCCGTCGAGGAGTGCTTGAGGTAGGCGTTCCAGAAGTCGATCGTGGCGCGGGTGACGACGGCCTGGTAGGCGGCAGCCTGCTCGGGAGCCGCCTGGTAAGGGCCCGACGCCAGGTACGGGGAGTGGTGGCCGGCGCCGATCAGGTCCAGGTAGTACTTCGGGGAGCCGGCTGTGTTGTAGATCTGCTGGCTGCAGCCGGGGACGTTGATCGGATCGGCGCTGCCCTGGGCGACCAGCAGGGGGGGGGCGCCGGCCGCTTCGTAGGTGCCTCCCCAACTGGTCAGCTCCGCGCCGGACAGTATCGCCGCTGCGGTGACCCGGCCATCGCGGCAGCAGGTGTTGGTGGCCACCGCATCGGTGACGTCGCCGCCGTCGGAGTGGCCGGCCGCTCCGATGTCACGGGGGTCGATGATGCCGGAGAGCACACCCCCGGGGGTGTTGCCGGCTTGCAGCAGAGCGGTGATCACCGCTCTTAGGTCCGCCGGGTGCTGCACGATGTCCATCTCGTTGACCCC
>JAKBAM010000089.1 GCA_021809105.1 Actinomycetes bacterium | reverse complement strand
GCTACGATACGTTGTCCGTCGAAGAGCAAGCGGTCGTGCGAGCCGAATGGGCGGAGCGTATGGACGCCCGCCGCGCGGGCCTCGACCTCTCCGCCGAATTCGAGGCCCTCGGCGAACCCTACAGCGAGCTCACCGACGACGGCACCGTCGTGGAAAGGCGCCCACACCACGCTGGCGGCTGATGCCAGACCCAGTCACCCACCTGCTCGCCGGGCCGAACGGGGCGGGGAAGACCACGTTCTACGCCAAGGTGGTCGAGCCAGCTACCCATCTGCCTTTCGTAAACGCCGACCTGCTCGCCGCCGAGCGCTGGCCTGAGGACCCGGAAACGCACGCATACGAAGCTTCGAGGCTCGCGGCGCTGCAACGGGCTGCCCTCATCGAACGGCGAGAGTCATTCGTCACCGAGACGGTCTTCTCGCACAACTCCAAATCCGAGTTCCTCCGCGCCGCCACCCAAGCCGGGTACTTGATCCACCTGCACATCGTCGCCGTCCCAGAGGCGTTGGCCGTCGCCAGAGTCGCAGACCGGACCCGGCGTGGCGGGCATACCGTCCCCGAACACAAGATCCGCGATCGATACGGGCGGCTCTGGCCACTCGTCGCCGAAGCGGCACGCCACGTCGAACAGGCGACCGTCTACGATAACTCGAACGCCCGCAGCCCTTTCAGGAAAGTCGCCGAGTTCGCACGCGGGACACTTGTGGGACCCTGCACCTGGCCGACTTGGGCACCCGAGTCGCTGCGAGCACTCACCCGCTGACGCCAGCGGCGTGGTGAAATGTTCGGCATGCGATTGCGGTCCAGTCTGAGAGTGTTGACCGCCATTGTGCTCATGGCCATCGCGGTCGGGGCCTGCTCGAAGCCGCTGAGCCACCCCGTCGGTTGGAAGCCGGTGGACTACCGAGGCGTCCGGATCTATGTTCCAGCGCCCTGGTCCGTGGTGTCGCGCACCGGGCTCGGAGTCGGCTGCATCGAAATGTCGCCACCATCCCGGCCGCTCGTGGTCCTAGACCAGACTCCAATACCCCGGAACCTGAATATCTCATGCGCCCTCGCATCGAGTGGGTCAACGCTAAAAGTAGTGGTGATCCTGAGACGCTTCACGCCGGTCAGCGGGCTCAGCGCGTCGATCTCTCACGAGGCGGTGCTTTATCACATTGTCGGGCATCCCGTAACCGTTCACGGCTTGGCCGGGTATTACTCAGCTAGTCGCGCTGCCTCTGACATATCGGTACGGGGATATATCTTCTACAAGTCAGGGGTGGCGCTGTTAGTTGCCTCGACGGACCAAGGTCTTATCCAGCGTCTTCTGGCCACGGTCACGTCGTCCCCGGCCAGAAGCTGAAACCCGGCATGCGGGACGGCATGTCCGGGGCGGTGCTTCCCCCGTTCGCGATGGGTAGCGGCACACCGCTCTGTGACAGCCCATCAACGCCATCGATCCTCGATGAGGGCCCGATCCAGGCCTCTTCGTCCTAGGGGTACGCATCGCCTGGGCGCCGGGAGTCCGCCAGGCTTGGTTCGCCCCGTACCAGCGGGGCCGACCATCGACGCGGGGCGCGCTACGGTCCGGGAATGAGAGCGGGGTTATCGGCGAGGCGGCGGTGGTGGACCGTCGAACCTGCTCGAACAGACACCCCGCGGCTGAGCAGCCGGCGGGCCTATTTCGAGGTTCTCGTCGTCTTCGGGGTGTTCTTCGCCTCCGGCGTGGCGGCCGCCGCCTTCAGTGTCAACGGAAGCCACCTGCCCAGCTCGGTCGCGGGGTGGAGCGAGGCGATACCTGCGTCGATCGATCAGGTGGCCACCGGGATCCTGTGCGTCCTCGTGCCGGTCCTCCTGGCACGCAGGCGCCAACTTCACTCCTCCGACCTCGGCCTGAGAACGCCGGCCGGGGCCGACGCGTCGCAGTGGGTGCGCATCGCCGCCTGGGCGGCCCTAGCCTTGATCGTCGGCTCCGGAGTCACTGCCGTCCTGGCTACCGGCTCGTACCCACTCAAGTCGTTCACCTACCCGACTTTGACCGTCAACCTGTTCCACTCGCTGCAAGCCGGACCGCTCGAAGAGATCGTCGTCGTGGCGTTCCTGGTCACCACCCTGGAACAAGCCCGCCGTCCCCGCCCCGAGATCATTGCCGTCGCCCTGCTCCTACGGGCCAGCTACCACATCTACTACGGGCCCGGCGTGGCCGGGATCTTCGTCTGGGCGGCCGTGTTCCTGTGGCTATTCCTACGGTTCCGGACCATCCTGCCCCTGATCGCCGTCCACTCCCTCTGGGATGTGATGGTCATCCTCGCCCACCAATGGACCGCGGCCGCAGCAATCGACTCGCTGCTTTGGACCAGCCTGCTAGTCACATCGGTCATCTTGTGGTTGGTTCACCGAGCCAACCGCCAGACACCCCAAGGCCCGCTGCTAGCACCCCCCGGCTGGTATCCCGACCCTGCAGGCAGCGGTGGGATCCGCTGGTACGACGGCCGGACATGGGCGCCCATCGCCCACCCACCTCCACCCAGCCGGTGGTAGCAGACGCCATGCCTTGGGCCGGACCGCCCCGCCGTCGTTAGGCCCCACAGTTGATGCCTTCGGCGACCCGGGTGGATATCGGCAGCGAGGCTGCTCGTGGTCCGCAGAGAGCGGCGAATGGCCAGACCTTGACGCGGACCGCGGTGGTGATGTGCAGCACGTCGTCGGCGGCGATCCGGAGGGTGGCCGGCCCGTCCGGCAAGTGGGACGGCTGGGTGGATGTCTGTACTACGCCTTCGGCTGTGTTGCCATGCCGGGATGTCAGGACGAGTGTTGCGTGGCCTCCGTAGATGATGTCGTCCCCGCTCATGGGCACGCCGTTGACGACGGTGGTAGTCGGGACCAGCGTGTCGCATGGGCGCTGTCCCCCTGCTGATACCGGTATGCACTTCACGTGGATAGGCCACTGGAATGTGCCGCTTCCGTCGGTGGCGATGTCCAGTGTGTAGGTATGCACGCGCCAACTACCGGCGAAAGGGCCAGCCGGGGCGCCGGAGGCGGGGACGTGGCGCGTCGAGGCCGACGGTCCGACATGGCTGGCTATGAGGTAGCTGCTGATGACCATGGCGGTGGCTGCGGCGCTCGCCACCATGATCCTGTGGCGACGTTTGCGATGGCGGATTCGTGCCGCCCGGATGACAGCCTCGCCGCCGAGGTCAGCTGACACCGCCCCTCTGACGTCCGGCGAAGTCAACATGGTGCTACCATGACCGATATCATCGATGCTGTCAAGATCAACCGGGCTGAGCCTGTGCTGCTGCACGAACAGGTCGCAGCGGAGATCCGGCGCTCCATCGCGGACGAACACGTTTTGCCGGGTGAGCGGCTGCCGCCTGCCCGGGACTTGGCTGCGGTCCTCGAAGTCAACCCGAATACCGTGCTGCGAGCCCTGCGACTCTTGCGCGACGAAGGTCTCCTCGAGTTTCGTCGCGGCCGCGGCGTTACGGTCACCGGCAGCCACCATCGCGGGGCGGTCGTGGCCAAGGCGCGGGAGCTGATCGTGTTCGCCCGGAGCGAAGGTTACGGACGAGACGAGCTGTTGAGGATCATCGAGAACCTGCCCTAAACATCGTCTACAAGAGCCGGCGTGTCGGGCAGCTGACTTCAGCTATCGGTCCAGGCCCAGGGTCCAGCAGCGCGTGGCGGCGTGAGCTGGAGCAGCATCCGATTGTCGCCGCTAAGCGAAACTTTTCTGAACCTTTCAGGCGTCTGATGGCTCTAAGAGGCATCGTTACCTGAGCATCGAGGTGGCAGTGGGAGAGGTCGACAGCTGCGGCATGGTGGTGGCGATGGATGCTGGCAGCGACTTCGCCAGCGTGTTCCGGCGGGAGTTCCCGCGTCTGGCCGGATACTGCGCTGGCTTGGTCAACGACCGTGAGCTCGGCGCGGATCTTGCTCAGGAGGCGTTGGCCCGGACGTGGGGGCGGTGGTCGGCGGTGGATGATCCTCGTGCCTACTCGTATCTGGTGGCCACCAACCTGGTCCGCCGGTACTGGAAAACCCGGTCCAAGGAAGAGCAGGCACGGCGTGCCCTGATGTTGCAGGCGAGACGCCAATCGCCGCCCGACCGGTCCATCTGGGCTGTGGTGGCCCAGCTTCCCGAGAGGCTTCGGGCCGCCACGCTGCTGCACTACTACGCCGATCTCCCCGTCGAGCAGGTCGCCCGCCTGCTGCACCGGCCGCAGGGAACCATCCGACAGCACCTGTTCGAGGCCCGCCGCTTGCTTGCTGTGGCGCTCGACAAGGAGGACTGAAACCGTGAGCGACAATCCGTTCCCGCCCATCGACCCGCTCGACCTGCCCGATAGTGAAAGCCGTCTCGCCCAGGCCGCGTCACGCAGGACCCACCTCCGCCGCCGGCGGGCGGTCTTGGCGGTCCTGGCGACGGCCGCGCTCGTGGCCGTGGTGCTGCCGCTGGCCTTGACGGTCCGGGCGGGAAGACCTCGCAGCGTGCAGGTGATCGAAGGGCCGTCCACCACCCAGACGCCAGCGAGTACCCCTGCTACGGTCGGGCGCTCTGCCACGGCGACGACAGCGGTCGGGCGAGTGACTGACTCGCTTCAGCGCATCGCCTTCTTGAACCCGAGGCAAGGCTATGGACTGTTCGACCGGCAATCACCCGACGGTGTCTGTGAGACGGTCGCCGCCAAGACCACAGACGGCGGCGCACATTTCACCCGTCTCGGCACGGTCGACTCGCAGTCCTGCGGAGGGTCGGAGAACGCCAGCATGCTCGCGTTCGATAACCATGGTGACGGTTTCGTGTACGGACCGAAGCTGTTCGTCACCCACAACGGGGGGGTCACCTGGACCCCTCAAGCCCAGCCGGGGACGGTTCTGTCAGTAGAGGCGCTGGGCTATTCGGTGTGGATGCTCGAAGACGATTGCCCAGCGGGCGCAAACCCTGGGACAGGCGTATGCCCGCTCCGGCTTTTCGAATCCCCCGACGGCGGTCAGAGCTGGAAGCCGTCACCGACCGAGCCGCCCGGAGCGGTCGGTTCGGTAGCCGAGCCATTCGTGCCTCCGCCAGGCCAGGACGGGTTGATCCGAACTGGCGCCTCGACTGCCTACGTTCTCTCGACACCCGGATCGTCACCAGGTGGCTCGCCGGCGTCGGCAGGCCTGTGGTACACGACTGACAGCGGATCGACGTGGACCACCGAGGCGATACCCTGCGGCTTCCCTGCCCTCTCGGTGTCGCTATCAGCAGCCTCAGACAAAAGCCTGACCGCAGTCTGCGCCGGAGAACCGGGCGCCGGCTCCCAGCTGAAATCCACGGCGGTATCGCAAGATGGCGGACGCAC
>JAKBAM010000044.1 GCA_021809105.1 Actinomycetes bacterium | reverse complement strand
GCGAAGAGCGCGAGCAGCAGGAGGCCGACGATGGCAGCGGTGAGGTACAAGGGCGAGAAGCCGAAGAACGGGATGGACACGACCAGCGCCAGCCACAGGATGACATTGAGGACCACGGCGGATCCCAGGGCCTGGGTGCCCAGGGCGAAGCCGACATCGGGCCCGTCGACGCCCGCGTTGGTCATCAGCCGGTAGCCGAGGCCGGAACCCGCGGCCGTGCCACCGGGCACGCAGTGGCTGACCGACAGGGTTGTCAGCTGGATCCGCAGGACCGTCCAGTACGGCGGGACCTTGCCGTGGGGCAGGACGCTGCGGGTCAGCTGGGCGTAGGAGGCCACCGCAGCCACCTCCAGCACGACGCCAGCGAGGAGCAGGAGCGGGTTGACCTGGCTGAGCTGGCGCCACGCCTTGTGAGCACCGGCGATCTGGGGCAGTACGAAGACATCGACGATCAAGGCGATCAGCAGGAGCTTGCCCACCCGCCACACCGGCGCTGGGAGCAGGCGCCGGATCCCCTTGCGGCGGGACGGATCTACCGGCGCCAGCGGATCGGATTCGGGATCTGCCAGCTCGGCCTCGGGACCGCCGCGACCAGGGTCCTGGCCCGGTGTCGGTTGGGTCGGGATCATGATTTGACATCCATGTTCGCGCTACGGCGGGGGTACGGGACGAACCGGCATCCCGTGGAGAAGATACGCTCGAGCGAGATGCTGGTCCGAGAAGTGCCGACGCCGGCGTTGCTGGTCGACGTCGGCGTGCTCGACGCCAACCTGGCGGCGATGGCCGCAGCACTCCCCGCCCTCCGGCTGCGCCCTCATGTCAAGGCCCACAAGTGCACGGCCCTGGCCGGCCGCCAGGCCGCCTTGGGCCACACCGGCTTCACCTGCGCCACCATCAAGGAAGCGGAGGGCATGGCGTCCGCCGGGCTGGGCCGCGACCTCCTGGTGGCCAACGAGGTGGTCGACGCCCGCCGCCTCGGGCGGCTGGTGGACGCCGGCCACCGGGTGACCCTCGCTGTCGACTCCCCCGACACGGTGGCGGCCGCGGCCGCCGGCGGGGTCCGGGAGGTGCTGATCGACGTGAACGTCGGCCTGCCCCGATGCGGTGTCGCCCCAGAGGAGGCCGGAGCGCTCGCCGACAACGCCCGGGCCTGTGGCCTCGAGGTACGGGGGGTGATGGGTTACGAGGGTCATGCAGTCCTGCTGGAGGATCGCGCCCGCCGGCTGGAAGAGGTGGAGCAAAGTGCCGCCCTGCTGGCCGGCGCCCACGAAGCCGTGGGGGGCGCGGTGATCTCGGGAGGGGGTACGGGCACCTACGACCTCAACACCCTCGCCACCGAGATCCAGGCGGGTAGCTACGCGCTGATGGACACCGCTTACGGCCGGCTCGGGCTGCCGTTCGGCCAGGCGATCTCGGTCATGGCGACGGTGATCTCGCTCAACCGCGCCGGAGGGTGGGCTGTAGCGGACTGCGGCCTCAAGGCTCTCGGCATGGACCACGGTGACCCGTCGATGGCCGACGGAGGCGCAGTGTTGTTCTGCTCCGACGAGCACGTCGTGTTTGCCCCACCCGAGGGCGCCACGCTGCCATCCGTCGGCGACCTGGTGCGCGTCATCCCCGCGCACGTGGACCCGACCGTCGCCTACCACGACCGCATGCACCTGGTGGCGGGTGAGGAAGTGCTCGACAGCTGGGCTGTCGACCTCCGCGGCTGGTAGGCGCCCGCCTCGAGCCGTCAGGTGCCGGTGAGCAACTCGGCCAGGGCCCGGAAGGCGCGCCCTCGGTGGGACAGGGCATGCTTGGCCTCCGGTGCCATCTCGGCGAAGGTCGCCGTCGCCCCCGCCGGCACGAATACCGGGTCGTAACCGAACCCGCCGTCGCCGGCAGCCGCCACCGCTATGGTTCCTTCGACCGCGCCTTCGGCGTGCACCTCACGACCGCCGGGCCACGCCGCGATCGCGACGGTGCGAAACCGTGCCGATCGTTGCGGGGTCCCTTCCATGGCACGCAGCAGCTTGCTCACGTTGTCGGCGTAGGTGGCGTGCTCGCCGGCGTAGCGCGCCGACCACACGCCGGGCGCCCCGCCCAGCGCGTCGACCTCGAGCCCGGTGTCGTCGGCGATAGCCGGAAGACCGGTGGCCGCGGCCAGGGCCCTGGCCTTGAGCCGGGCGTTGTCAAGCAGCGTGGCGCCGGTTTCCTCGACCTCTGGAACTTCCGGCGGCCGGGGTCGCAGCCGCAGCGCCGCACCGAGGATCGCCTGTATTTCGGCAGCTTTGTCGGGATTGGCGGTGGCCAGGACGTATTCAGTCACGGGCGGGCGGGGGCGTGGCCAGCAGTTCCGCCTGGTGGCCGAGCAGTGTGGTGATGCCGTCGCCGGCCAGGTCCAGCAGGTGGTCCAGCTCCGTTCGGCTGAAGGCCTGCCCCTCGGCAGTGCCCTGGATCTCGACGAAGCGGCCGGAGGAGGTCATGACCACGTTCATATCTGTCTCGGCGCGGCTGTCCTCGCTGTAGGCCAGGTCCAGCATCGGACGGCCGCCTACCACCCCGACCGACACTGCGGCACACGCCTCGGTAAGCGGGTTGGTGCGCAGCCGCTTGGCCTCGATGAGCCGCGTGCAGGCGTCGTGGAGGGCCACGTATGCACCACAGATGCTGGCGGTGCGAGTGCCTCCGTCTGCCTGCAGGACATCGCAGTCAAGGGTGATCTGCACCTCCCCCATGGCCGCCAGGTCGGTCACGGCTCGCAGCGACCGACCGATGAGGCGCTGGATCTCCTGTGTCCGCCCCGACTGCTTGCCCTTGGCGGCTTCGCGGTCGATCCGCTCCGGGGACGCTCCGGGCAGCATCGAGTACTCGGCGGTCACCCAGCCCCGCCCGGTTCCCCGCATCCACCTGGGCACGTCGTCGGCTACCGACGCCGTGCACAGCACTCGGGTGCGGCCCATGCTCACGAGCACCGACCCGGCGGCGAACACGGTGTAGTCGCGGACCAGCTCGACCGGGCGGAGCTGGCCGTCGGCTCGGCCGTCCAAGCGCTGCGGGCCGATCGCCTCGGCGCCCCGTGCGACGGTCATACCTGGAACCGGGCGCCGATGCCGGCCACCTCGACGGGCCCGCCGAAAGCCTCTTCGGCTTCCGTCTCGGCCGCCACCCGGTCGATGCCGGGGGCTATGTGGGTGATGACGAGCCGGCCGGCGCCGGCCTCGCGGGCGGTGGCGCCGGCCTGCCGGGCGCTCAGGTGCTGCACGGTACCCTCCCGATCGGACAGGAACGTCGCCTCGCACAGCGCCAGGTCGAGCCCGGCCCCGAGCGATGACATGGCCCAGGCTGGGCCGGAGTCGGCAGAGTAGCCGAGTGACCGCCCGGCGGCATCTATCCGCACCGCGTGGGTCGGCACCGGGTGATCGGTCAGCGAGAAGGTCAGTGTCATGGGGCCTATCGTCACCTTGCGCTCCGGGTCGGTGGCCCGCCAGTCGAGGACCGCGGCCCCCGCTTCGGCGTCTCGGATGCGGGCGGCCTTGCGGGCAAGGAGGTTGGCAGGGGCGTGGACCGGTACCCCGGTACGGCCGAGGAACCAGCGGCACGCCACCACGAAATGCTCGAGGTCGCTCCAGTGATCGGGATGCTCGTGGGTGATGACGATCGCATCTAGCGCTCCGAGGGGCAGGTGGAGCTGCAGGTTGGCGAGGGTGCCGGGGCCTGCGTCGAGCCACACCGCCGTGCTCTCGCAGGTCACCAGGTAGCCACTGGCTGCCCCTCCCGGCCCCGGGTAGCTCCCGTCGCAGCCGAGGACGGTGACAGTGAGGCCAGCCTCCAACCTCCTTGCGGGACGGTCATCCATGCGGCGACCACAGTAGGCGGTGCCACCCGCGTGCCACGCTGTCGGGGTGGCCCGTGCCGTCCTGCTCGTCGATGCGCTCCCGCCGCGCGTCGTCGGCGGGACACCGCTCGTGGCCTACGACTATGCGGTCGGGCTGGCCGCCAGGGGGTGGGACGTCGAGGTGGTGACGCCGGTCGTCGGCATCACCGAATGGCCCGATCCCGCCTCTCCGCCGGTGCGGGCCGAGGGCGAGGGATTCGCCAGGCGCGAGGTTCCCACAACGGCGGCACAGGGCATCGCATGGGCGCTGGAAGCGGCGTGGTCGGTGCCGGATCCCGCCGCTCTCCGGTGGTTTGCCTCGTTCCTAGGTGGCCGTCGCCCAGACGTCGTGCACGTCTTGAGCAACGTGGATGTCCCCCTGGACTGGCCGGAGATGGCCCGCCGGACCGGCGCGGCGATGGTGCGCAGCGTCACGGGGCCGGAGGACCTCTGCGGCCTCGGCCATCCGACCTCGCCCCGGGCGGAGGCCCAGGGCTTCTGCCAGGCTCCCCTGACGCCTGCACGCTGCGCCCTTTGCGTCGCGTCTACCTTCCAGGCCCCCCGGCGGCAGGCCGAGTGGGAACAGAAGCTGCGTTGGAAGCGGACCAGAGCCGCCCGCCACTATGCCGGCGTATACGACCGGATCGTGTTCTCCACAGCCACGTTCCGTCAGTACTTCGAGCAGACGCTGCCCCTGCCACCCGAGCGCGTCTCGGTCGTGGAGATGGGCCTACCTCCGGCGCCGCCCGTCGCCCGTCGCCCGGGCGACCGGATGCGCCTGGTAGCGCTGGGCCAGCTCCACCCGACCAAGGGGACCCCAGCGCTGGTCGACGCTTTCTCCCATCCGGCGCTGCTCAAGCGAGCGGGCGCATACCGGCTGACCTTCCACGGCGGCGGCGACTCAGACCTGGTGGCCACCTTGCTCGGCATCAACCCATCGGTGTCCGCTCCCGGCCCCTACCGACCGGAGGACGTGCCCTCCCTGCTCGCCGATGCCGACATCGGCCTGTCAGCGTCGCGTTTCGAGACGGCCCACCGCGTCACGAGGGAGTACCTCCGCGCCGGCGTCCCGGTGATCGGCAGCCACGCGTTCGGGATACCCGATGTGGTGCGCCACGGGCACAACGGCCTTCTGTTCGACCACGCCCTGCCGGGCAGCCTCGTCGGCGCGCTGGTCGAGATCCTCGACCAACCCGCCTGGGTGGGTGACTTGGCTTCGGGCGCCCGGGCCACGCGGATCCGGTCGGTAGACGAGGAGGTCGACGAGATCGTCGAGGTGTACGCGCAGGCGAGGGCGGGCGCGCCCTAGGCTCCGCCGGTGGCCTCCGATGCTGACGAGGAAGACGCGAGGCGGCTCGTGGAGAGCCTGCGGCGGACGCTGGTCGCGGGTCCGACCGCCGGGACCGAGGCGGTGCCCGCTGGTGGCTCTACGTCGCGGATGGGGCTAGCGATGCGGCTGGGGCGAGCCGGCGTCAGGGTGGCAGCTCGCCCCCTGGCAGACCGCTCCCGGGCGGCACGGGAGCTATCGGCGCTGCGGGCGCGCGTCGACGAGCTGCAGCGGAGGGTCGAGGCCCTGGAGGGGCCTGGGCCGGGCACCACGGCGTGAACCAGAAGACGCCGCCGCGCCTGGTGCTGATCGTGGCCTCTTCGGCCGGGGCCCGAGCCTTCGGCGAGGAGTTGGCGCTCATGTCCGGAGCCACAGTCGCCGGACCGGACCGCCGCGCCGCCCCAGCGACGGCGCCCGGATCAGCCGTCCGAACCGGCCGCCAGCCGGCGCTGGCAACGCTCGAGGACGTGGCGGCGCGGGTGGCCGCGCTGCTCGATCTGGGAGACGGCCCGCCGCCGGCGCTCGACGACGAGTGGACCACGCGACCCGATCTGCGGAGCCTACGTTCCGAGCTGCTGGCGGGGCTCGAGGCGGCTGTTGAAGCGGCGGGGAGCGTCGCCTGGGTAGACGACTGGTCGTGGCTGACGGCCCCTTTGTGGGCTGGGCTCGGGATCCCGGCCTCCGCAGTGGTGACATGGGACGCGCCGGCCGCCGCCGCTGCCGACACCGCCCGCCGGCGCGGCATCGACCCAACCATCGGTTTGGCGTGGTGGGAGGTCGCCACCCGCGGCGGGCTCCTCGCCGTCGAGGGCATGCCGACGCTGTGCTGCTCGGTCCCGTCACCACCAGCCCATTCACCGCCCCAGACCGTCGAACCCGGGATGGCCGGGCCCAGCGCCGCGCACGACGCGCTCGCCCGGTACCTCGAAGACCTGCAGGGCATGCACGAGCCGCTGCACCTGCGGGCCGCATTGCCTGCGCCTTCGGGCTGGGGGGAAGCCCTGTTGAGAGCCGAGCGCCGGGCCCGGGGCGCCGCCGCCGACTCGGCCCGGTCTGCGGCCGCCCTGGCGCCCCTCCAGGCGGAGCTGGCCGAAACCGTCGCCGCCCTCCACTGGGCCGTGGACCGGCTGCAGCGAGTCGAGCCGCCTCCCGCCGATCCCCCCCCTGATGCCCCGGCGAGCCTCGGCGCCGATCTGTGGGACGAGTGGCTGGATTCCACTGCCCCCCTCGCTCCGGCGGGCACACCGACCAACGCCGACACCGTGGGCGCCGACGACACCGCCGGCGCCGATGACCCGACGGTCGACATCGTCGTGGCGGTCGCAGGCGACGACGTCGATTCCCTGTCGCGCACCGTCCACTCGGTGCTGGCCCAGACCTGGCCGCGGTGGAGCCTGACGCTCTGCTGCTCGAGCGACGACGATGCCGGCGCCGACGCCATAGGGACCGTCGCCAGCGGGCTCGCCGACGACCGGGTGCGAGCTCCCAGCCGGAGTTCCTCGCTGGTCGCAGCGTTGCAGGAAGCTCTCGGCTCGGGCAACGGGACTTGGGTCGCAGTGATCGACCACGGCGACGAGCTGACGTCAGGGGTGCTGGGTGAGGTTCTCGCCCTGGCGGACGAGGACGCCGCCCTCGATCTGATCTATACCGACGAGGACCTCATGGTGGCGGGGGGCGGAGCGCCGACGAGGCAGCGCAAGCCGGGCTGGTCGCCGGTGCTGCTAGGCAACAGCCCCTACATCGGCCGGCTCTGGCTGCTGCGGCGGCGGGTACTCGAGACTGCCGGGGGTGTGGTCGACGGCCTCGCATGGGAGTACGACTTGATGTTGCGTGCCGTCGAGCACACCCGCCACATCGCCCACCTCCCCCGCGCCGGGTACCTCCGTCGCGCGGCCCGAGTAGTCGAGCCGCCGGCAGCACCAGCCCCCCTTCCCGCTGCGACGTGGACGAAGGCCGCGACCGACGCGGCGGTCGCGGCCCGCCACGCCGCAGCCGCCCGGCGCGACGACTCGGTCACCGTGGTTGCCGGGCCGTCGCCCGCCACTTTCCGCATCGGTCGGGCGTTGCGCCGGGAGCCGACGGTCCGGGCCGTCATCGCGCTGACCACCGACGCCGGCCGCCTGCAACGGGCCGTGGAAGGGCTGGCGCATGTAAGCGGTGTGCCCGGCGTGGCTGTCACCTTCGTCGACACGGCCGACCCGGCCCGGCGCGATCCCGCCACCGCCGCCTTGTTGGGGCCGCTGCTCGAACAGCCCGGGTGGCATCTGATCGGGCAGCCCGGCAAGTCGTGGGCATCGGCTCGCAACGCCGCTGCCGATGACTCCGACCTCACCCTCCTCGTCGACCCCGACCTCGACCTCACGGCCGGCGGCTGGCTTCGGACCCTGGTCGAGGAGATCCTCGAGCCGGGTATCGGGGCGGCCGGGGCGTGCCAGCTGTCACCCGGCGGCGACGTCGCGTCGCTGGGGCTGCGCATCGGGCCCGGCCGTTCCGTCGGTGCTCGGGGCAGTGGACCCAAGAGCGGATGGACCGGGGTCAGCTCGGACTGCCTGGCGTTGAGCGGCTGCATCCTCACCTGGAGCGCCCTGCTTCGGACCTTCGGCCTCGACGAGACCGTCGGTGACGTATGGGCGGAGGCGGACTACTGCCTGCGCCTTCGCGCCGCCGGCTGGGGGGTTGCGGCATCGGCCCACGCCCAGTTGCGCTCAAGCCGCCCGACCGCGCCTCCGGGCCGGGACGCCATCCCGTCCGACGCCCTGGCGCGCCGCTGGGAGGCCCTGTTCGACGGGAATCGGCCCCTGGACACGTACCAGTTGCCGCCCTCCCGGTGACCGGCCGCCGCACCCTCATCGCGACAGCCCACTGGGACGCCGTCGGGGAGGAGCAGCTCTTGACCCGAGCGCTCGCCGGCGCCCTGGCCCTCGGCGGCCCGGTGGAGGTCGCCGCCCTCCGCAGCGGCCGCGGCGGTGGCTGGCGCGACGGACCCTTCGCGGTCCACGGCTTCGGCCCTACGGAGCCGGAGCGGTACCCCGCCTACGCCGCCATGGCCCAGGCGATGGGCCTGGCCTCGGTGCCTGAGGGGTGGCGGGCGCCCCCCGAGGTGCCCCGGGAGCGGTGGGAGCGCCTGGCCGCGATGGTGAGCGCCACCCGCCCGGACCTACTCGTGCTGGCCGGACTGCACGGGCGGATCGCGCTCGACGCCATGGAACGGGCGGGGGGGATGGTGGCCGTGGCCCCCCTCCAACCCGATCCCGGCACCCGGCCGCCCGCCTCGTGCGCCGGCTGCGCCGAAGTACTCGATGCCGCAGACCGCGTGCTGCTCATTAGCCGCGCCGAGGGACAGGATCTGGAGGGCGTCACCGGTCGGGCCACCGGCACCGGGCACGACATCGTGGTCGGGACGGCGCTTCCCTCCGCACCCCCGACCCTCGACCCGCTGCTCGGTGCGACGCGCGACGAGCCGCTAGCCACTGGCCAGCCGCTCGTGCTGGTCGTGGCGTCGGACCCCTACCCCGGCGCGGATCCCTGGGAGGCGGCCCACCCGGACCCGTGGACGCCGGCGCAAGCTCGGGCCGCCTCGCTCGTGGCGGACGCTCTCCGCCGGCTCGGGAGCGCCGGCGCCGGCGCCGGCGCCATCGCCAGCCTGGACTGGCAGCTCGTGGAGTCCACCCGCTGGAGCGACGGGTCCTCACGCCGCCCCAGGTGGCGCGGCGATCTCGACGCACTGGTACGCCAGGCAGCCGTCGTAGTGGACCTGCAGCCCGGGCCGATCATCGGCCGGCTGGCGGTCACCGCTGCTCTCCACCGGCGGGTCGTTGTGCCTGCCGCCAGTCGGGCCGCCGCCATCCTCGCCACCCCTACCGACATCGGCGAGGATCCGCTCCTCCGGACGGTCGTGACGGCGCTCCACGAGGTGAGCGGCGGGGCCTCTTACGTCGCGCTTGCGCCGTCCGAAGAGCGGCGGGCGCGACTGACCGACGCGCTGCAGCCCGGTCCCGGCTACGCGTACCGCCTCGAGAGTGCCTTAACCTCTAAATGATGGAGGGCAAGGTAGTGAACTGGTTGACCTCGCGGGGGCGCACCACACCAGATCTCGGAGATCTGCTCGACCTCGCCGCGAGCGCTCGCCTGCCCGTCTGTGGCAGGGCCGCTCCCTCGGCTGCTCTCTCCGAGCTGCGGGAGGATGAGCGGTAGGGCGGTCGCTGGCGGCCACCCGGATCAGAGCGGACAGCACCTATCCGCGCACCCCCGGCTAGGTAGATTCAACCTCTCAAGGTATACTTCTGCCATGCCACTCAGTATCAAGGACCCGGAAACCGACCGCTTGGCGCGGGAGCTATCCAGCGCTACAGGTGAGACGATCACCACCGCCGTGGCCACTGCCTTGCGCGAGCGCCTGGCACGGGTGCGCGGCGGCCGCCAGCAGGATCTCACCACAGAGCTCGCCGCCATCGCCCGGCGGTGCGCGAAGCTGCCGGTGCTCGACGATCGCTCCGACGACGAGATCATCGGCTACGACAAGCACGGCGTCCCATCCTGATGATCCTCGACACCTCGGCCGTCGTGGCGATGCTGTTCGACGAGCCCGACGCCGAAGACCTCCGTCGCCGGCTGGCAGCGGCGCCCCGACGGCTCATCTCCGCCGGCACGTTGCTCGAGGCGTCGATGGTGATCGAGGCGAAGCGGGGCGAGGCCGCAGGGCGTGAGCTCGATCTCTTCCTCCATCGAGCGAAGGTCGAGATCGTGCCTTTCGACGACGAGCAAGCCGACTCAGCCCGCGCCGGCTGGCGGCGGTACGGCAAGGGACGGCACCGCGCCGGGCTGAACTTCGGGGACCTCTTCTCCTATGCCCTGGCGCGTTCCACCGGCGAGGAGCTCCTGTACAAGGGGGACGACTTCGCCCTGACCGATCTCGTCGCACCGCCTGGCGGGGACTGTTAGCGTCACCTCGCCATGGCCACGGCCGCTCCCGACCTGCGATCCCACGCCGCCGAGCGTGGCCCCATGCTCGACACCGGCTACCTCCTGGCCGGACGGGACGGGCGCACTTGGGGGTGCGGGGTCGCCTCTGCCCTCAGCGGTCGCGAGGCACGTGTGGAGGGGACCACCGTGGTGGCGGCCACGTTGACACCTACCGGCTGGGGCATGTGGCTGGCGACGGCCGAGGGCCGGCTGCTCACCCAGGGCGACGCACCAGACTGGGGATCGCCCGCCGAGCAGGGGCTCGAGGCACCGATAGTCGACATGGTCGTCAGTGCCGACGGAAGGGCCTATTGGTGGCTGGGGGTCAACGGGCGGGTGTACGTGTTCGGGTCGGCCGGCTACCACGGATCGTTCGACTACCGGGGCGCCGGGCAGGAGGCATCGGCGCTTGCTGTAACCGCCTCCGGTGGGGGCTACTGGACAGCCAGCGCCGAGGGAACCATCCAGGCCTTCGGGGACGCCCCCCCGGTGTCCGGGCCCGCCTTCGCTGACGATCCCCTCGTCGCCCTGGCCCCGACCCGGACCAGCCAGGGCCTCTGGGTGCTGAGTGCCGGCGGCATGGTGGTGGCCCTCGGCGACGCCCCCGACTTGGGCGCGCCCGCCGATCTGCCGCTGCGCACCCGTTCGACAGCCATGGCGGGGTGGCGCTACGGGGACGGGTACTGGGTGGCGGACGCTGAAGGCGGGGTGCTGGCCTTCGGAAACGCCCCGTACCTCGGTCGGCGGCCGATCGACTCCTTCCTCGGAACCGTGGCCGCGCTGGCGGCGCTTCCCTCCACCTGACACCTGAAGCCTGGCGACTGAAGCGATGCCCGCCGACTACCGACTGCACACGTCGTCGAACCTGCTCCCGGCGACCCGGGACCTGGCGGTGGCCGTCGGCGACGCCCTCGAAGCTACGGGACGCAGCGTCGAACACCTCCTCGACATGCTGCCCTCGCCCAGCCCGGGTGTCATCGACCTGGTCGTCGCCCCCGGGGAGCGCTACTTGAAAGAGCCCGGATCGCCCGCGCACGTGCGAGCCGCGGCGTGGTCGGTGTCACTCGGCACCGCACTGCCCGGGGACCCGACCTTCGAGGTCGAGGCCCGCTTCGCCGCCTACGGATCGGCGGCGCTCGGCATCCATCGCTGCGGCGTGTGGGCGTTGCGACGGCGTCAGGTCGACGCCCACCGGCTCGTCTTCGGTTACCACCCGGCGTGGGACGGCTGGCAAGGAGTCGCCGCCGCCCCTCGAACCCTCGACCTGACGTTCCTCGGATCGCTCACGGAGCACCGCGACAGGTGGCTGTCCCAGGCAGGCTGGGCGCTCGCCGATCTCCGCTGCGACCTGCGCCTTTTCGACGGCTCGACGATGTTCGACGGGTCCGGCCGGATCGACGGGGCCCGCCCGGGGAGAGGTTCAGTCTCGATAGAAGGCTCAGTCTCGATAGAAGGATCAGAGTTGGAAGGGACTGCTCGGCCGGTGACGACTGGTGCCAGCCACTTCGTGGCCGGTGAGGACCGCCGGCAGCTCCTCCGCTCCAGTCGGAGCTTGCTGGGCGTCCCCCGCTTCGCTCGCGGGCCGCTCGATTGGGTGGCGACTGTCGAGGCTGTCTCCAACGGCTGTGTCGTGCTCACCAGCGCAGAGGACGATGTGGCGCCGCTGATCCCGGGTCGGCACCTGCTCCAGGCCGGTGACGAGATTCTGCCGGCGCGGGCGCTCGTCCTGCTCGGTGACGAGGACCGCCGGGCCGAGATCGCCGACAGTGCCTATCGCCTGCTGCGCAACGAGCTGACGTTGGTCGACTCCGTCGGGCGTGCGGCCCGGTGGCTCGAGCACCGCCTCGGGCGCCGCCCCCTCCCGCCTTTCTCCACCCCCCGGGCGCTCCGGGACTCCTGCGACCCGGCTCAGACGGATCCGCAGCCGTCCCCCGCGGCGAGCACGCCAGCACCGAGGAGCCCCCTCGATCAGGCGCATGCTCTCATCAAGAGGCTGGCGCTGTCCGAGATGGAAGACGGTCGCCGGATCGAAGCCGTGCAGGCTCTGCTGCGCTTCGGCGACGCCCACCACGCCGACGTCTACCAAACTCCCGCTTGGGACAACGCCACCCCCGAGGTGTCGGTGCTGGTGAGCGTGTTCAACTACGGCAAGGTGGTGCGGGAGGCGATCGACTCGGTCGTCGCCAGCGAGGGCGTCGACGTCGAGATCATCTTGGTGGACGACCACTCCGGCGACGATTCGGTGGCGGTCATCCGCCAAGCCCTCGTCGAGCTACCCGACGTTGCGATCCGCCTGGTCGCCTCTGCCGCCAACCGGGGGGTGTCGACGGCGCGCAACCTGGCGTTCGCCCACGCTCGTGCCGCTCGGATGCTGGTCCTCGACGCCGACAACTCGCTCTACCCCCGGGCCATCCGGCTGCTGGCCGACGCCATGGACCGCAGTGGTGCGGCTCTGACCTACGGGATCATCGAACGGTTCGGGTCCCGTGGTGGGCTGCTCAGCTGCCTGCCCTGGGATGTTGCCCGGCTGTGCGCCGACAATTACATCGACGTCATGGGGCTGTGGCGCCGCAGCGCCTGGGAGCTGGCCGGGGGCTTCGACCCCGAGATGGACCGGGCCGGAGGGTTCGAGGACTGGGACCTGCTGTTGCGCTTCGCCGACCTCGGCCTCGATGCGACGCTCGTGACCGAGGTGGTCGGCCGCTACCGTGTCGAGGGCAGTTCCCACCTGTCGATGATCAACCTGGACACCGAATCCCTCCGAGCGCTCCTTCGCTCTCGCTACCCGAGGTTGCCATGGCCCGTCCACCCGTGACCGCACACGCACCCGTTGACGAGGAACGCGATCCTCCAGTGACCTCTTCCGGTGAGGTCATGCGTCTGCGAGACCAGCTGCGCCGCCAGGCCGAGGCGCTGCGTGTCCTCGAAGGCCGCTCGGAGGACGCCGACGCCACTACACGCCCCTATTTGGACGAGGCGGCGATAGAGGATTACGAGCGGCGCCTAGCCGTCCTGTCGGGTGAGCGGTCCCGCTGGGAGGCCGTTGTCGAGGAGAGTCGGCAGGCAGTTACAGCGGCCGAAGCCGGTCGCCTCGCCGCTGCGGAGGAGGTAGAAGCGGCTCGCCGCGAACTCGAAGCTTGCCGGGGGGAGCTGGTAGCGGCGCGCCAGACCCCGCTGGCTCTCAGCGTGCGGGTGCTGCGCGCAGTGGCACGACGGGCAGCGCGCCGCTGGCGCCGGGACGCCTGAGCGGTGGGCAGCGGCAAGGAAGCGCAGCTGGCCAAGCTGCGGGGCCGGTTGGCCGAGCTGGAGGCAGAGGTGAAGGCGTTGCGGCGCCGCCCCCTCCAGCCGGGACTGGACACCGACACCGCCGCCGCCCTCCTGGCCGATCTGCGCAACACCAGCCACGACCGGCGCCGGATCCTGGCCGATCTCCTCCAGGCGCTGGGCACCGACGTCGACCAGCTGTCCTGACTGCTGCTACCTGTCCACCGCTACAAGGTGTGCTTGCAGTCGCGCCTTGTGAGCGGGTAGTGTGGGCTATGTGACCATTACCGAGTTTCGGGTGTCGGACCGGGGGCAGATGGCCCTACCGGCAGGGGCAAGGCACCGCTGGAACCTCGGCGAAGGTGGTTCCGTCGAGGTCGCCGACCTCGGCGAGGCGTTGCTGATCGTGCCGGCCGGCCGGGGTGGCCTTCGGTCGATGCTCCGCGATGCCATCCAGGAGGCAGGCGGCTACCCAGCGCTCGCCGCCGAGGCCGCGGCCGCAGACCCCGACCTGGCGTAGCTCCCGTCGTGGACGTCGTCGTCGACGACCATCTCCTGCTTCGAATCCTTCTCGAGGAAGAGCCTGCAGACTTGCGCCCTCCTGGGGGCCGGATCCTCACCACTGGGCTCTGGTACCACCGGCTGTGCCGAGCGGTCAGCCATCATGCAGTCACCGGAGCCATGTCGCGAATCCTGGGTCGAGCGGATCCGGCTGTGGCGGCGTCGACGGCCCGAGCGATCACTGCCCTGCCGGAGGGGATCGGATTGCTGTCGCTGCGAGAGCTGGCCTGGCCTATGGCGCAGCTGCTGGGCGAAGGCGTTCGGCTCAACTTGATGTCCATGGAGGCGCTCGCCGCTGCAGAGACCCACGGCGCCGAGCTGTGCCTGGCCACCGCAGACGACAACCCTCAGCTCCTCGGTTGCGCAGCGGCACGAGGGACGCCCGCGCGGCTGATCGATTGACGCCTGTCCAGTGGGATCATTGGAGACCAACGAAAGGCACGGGCTCTAGACATAGCCGTAGCTACGCTACGGCCCTGTCATGCCGACGATCGGCTGATTGAGCTTGACGCCGCCGGTCGAGCCGTAGAAGGCGGCGTCGCCCATCTGGAAGATCCCGCCGTCGGCGGCGACCAGCCAGTAGCCATGGCCGTCAGGCGTGGCGGTCATGCCGACGATCGGCTGATTGAGGTGGATGTTCCCGGTCGAGCCGTAGAAGCCGGCGTCGCCGAACTGGAAGATCCCTCCGTCGGAGGCGACCAGCCAGTAGCCCTGGCCGTCGGGCGTGGGGGTCATGCCCACTACTGGCTTGTTGAGGTGGACGTTCCCGGTGGAGCCGTAGAAGGCGGCGTCGCCCATCTGGAAGATCCCTCCGTCGGAGGCGACCAGCCAGTAACCCTGGCCGTCGGGGGTGGCGGCCATCCCGACGATCGGCATGTTGAGGTGGATGTTCCCGGTCGAGCCGTAAAAGGCAGCGTCGCCGAAGTCGAACACCCCGCCGTCGGAGGCGACCAGCCAGTAACCCTGGCCGTCGGGGGTGGCGGCCATCCCGACGATTGGCTTGTTGAGGTGGATGCCGGCGATGGACCCGAAGTTCGGCGCGCCACCCAACGAATATACGGACCCGTCCGCGCCGGCCATCCAGTAGCCGGTGCTGGCCGGGTCGGCGACGGTGGCCACGATCGGCGCCGGTAGCGCCGTGTTGCCCAGTGAGCCGCCGAAGGGGACCGAACCGAAGTTGAACGACCCTCCGTCGGAGGCCACCAGCCGGTATCCCTGGCCGTGGACGACGACCCGGGCCCGGCCCAGATTCTGGATCTGGGTGTACGGCGCCTGAGCATTTCCGCTCTGCTCGGAGGACACTCGTATGGCCGGGAAGTAGGTGCCAGGCTGAGAGTAGGTGTAGGTGGCCTGCAGGCTGGTCGAAACGGTCGGAGCGCCGATCTGCGCCTGGACGGGGAAGGTGCCCGCACCCTGGAAGTCCCATTGCGCTGACACGATCGGGCCGGCGTTGGGAGGCGCCTGAGCGGTGGCAGCGAAGGTCACTGGCTGGCCGACAGTGACGTTGGCGGTGGCACCGCCGTTGGCTGTCAGGTCCACCACCGGCTGCACGCCCATCCGCTGCGCCGCGGTCGGCGCTAGCTGCACCTGAGTATTGGAGTCCACGGTGTAGTTGGTCGTCGCCGGGGGCGGGGTGCCGTTGGCCACCCAAGCATCCAAATCGAGCAGCGCCTGGTACACCTCACCGGTGTAGGGGACGATGTGGGCAGCCGCGTTCGCCGCGGTTGTGGCGGCCGGACCCTGAGGATCGTGGTCAGCGTTGTCCATGTACCACAGGCGGTAGCTGCCGTCGAGAGAGGCGCCCATCGCCGCTTGCGCCTGCTGGCGGTACCAGTCAGCCGACCACGGGTACGCCTGGACGTCCATCGCCGACTCCAGCATGATCATCTTGCCGTTGAAGTGACCGTTCGCCACAGACCCGCCGGTGACGGCGTTTAGTATCGGTCCCACCAAGACTTGGCGTTGCGGGAAGAGGGGGACGCCGTTGGCGCCGAGATACTGGTTCCAGGCGTACTCGTTGGGGGTCGGGATCTGGTGGCGTTGGTAGTACTGCATGGCCAGCAGCCAGGAATTGTCGAGCCGGACGGTGGTGCCGGCAGTTATCCCGGGGTTGGAGGAGACTTGGACGGTGTTCCCGCTCACGGACGTGATCGAGACTGTCTGACCGTTGGCCGGCCCGCTGGTGATCACCAGGTCGGCACTGGTCAAATCACCTGCGGGCACGTTCGACAGGACCAGCCCGCTCGTACCGGCCAGACCGGTGACGGTGGTGTTGTACTGGATCCGAGCAGCTTGGACTGTCGGGTCGCTGCCCTCGTATCCGGGCGTGCTCCAAAAGTCGGTGACGTAGGTGGGGTCGATGGCCTTGACCGCGCCCTCCACGGCCAAGAACCCCCCGCCATTCAGGGTGGCGTACTGCCACCACCCCCGGAGGGGGAAGCCGAGACGAGTCACCTCCTGCAGGACACTTGTCTGCTCGGCGGTCAGACCTGCGTAGGGATTCCCGCTGCCACCGGGCTCCATGGCGTCGGCGATCTGGGGGAGCTTGTCACTCAGCACCCGCAACGCCAACAGCTCCACGGTCATGAAGCTGGGAATGGCGTTGGGGACACCGAACACCATCGGTACCGCGCCGTCCCAGACACCGCTGGTGTTCTCCATCGAACCCACCGTCTGGTAGGCGCCCCCGCTGGGGCCGTAAAGATAGCCGCGAGCCGGGGCAGCGGGGCCATACAACTGAGCGGCCACGACCTTGGAGTATTTGGCGGCTGCAGCGTTGGTCCGGTACGCGGCGATCGCTCCGCCTGTGGGGACGCCGCCGGCGTTGTTGGTGGACACGACGTAGGCCCCGTGGGATATTGCGAAGGCGACCGAGCAGTCCGAGGTACCCACCGAGGTGCATCCAGGGGCGGCGTTCTCTTGGCTCAACGTGGGATAGGTGGCCTCGAAGAAGCGTCCTTGATACTGGGCTGCCGCCGGGAAGTAAAAGGCAAACAGGGCACTGGTCCCAGTGAAACCGCCGTGAACGTAGAGGAAGCTGACCGTGACACCGGTCGTGGGATCGGTAATCGTGCCCGGCTGCTTGATATCGACGTACGGCTGGTTCAACGCTGGGTCGACGCACGTTGCCGTCACGAATATCGGCGCACCCGACGACGGCGAGGTGCAAGGCGTCGCCGCCACGGGAGCCGCTGCGGACCCAGTAGCGGCGATCGGCATCACCGAAGTGGCGAGCATCCCAGCCGCTAACACCAACACCACCCGCGCCGAGCGCCCCGCTCTCACGCCAGCACGTACACGTCGCATCATCACCATCGCCGTCCCCATCCCCCACATAGCGCTGCAAACCTTCGAGCCACACTTCTAGCCGGGGGAGACGGGCCAGTCAAGATCTAATGACAAGTAATATGAGATGTTGTCCCGCGAGCTCTGGGTAACTCAAGTGCCGTACCGCCAGGCAGCCCGTCTCTCTGCCGACGCTGCCTCACGCCACTGCGAGCATGTTCTTGTCGGCGCGATGATGTCGGTGTGTTCGAGCGGTTCACAGACGCGACCCGACGCGTGCTCGTGTTAGCTCAAGAGCAAGCGCAGCTACTTGGCCACAACTTCATTGGTACCGAGCACATCCTGCTCGGGCTGATCCACGAGGAGGAAGGCGTGGCAGCCGAAGCGCTGGCTGCCCTGGGGGTCCGCCCGGACGACGTGCGCCGCGAGGTAACCAGGCTCGTCGGGACGCCTGCCGGGGCCACGATCGGATCTCCTCAGTTCACGCCACGGGCCAAGAAGGTGCTGGAGCTGTCGTTGCGCGAAGCACTCCAGCTCGGTCACAACTACATCGGCACCGAGCACCTGCTCCTCGGGCTGATCCGGCAAGGGGAAGGTGTAGCCGTCCAGGTGCTGACCACGCTCGGCGCCGGACCCGACCGGGTTCGCCAGCAGGTGGTCGCCATGATCGGGGGGCAGCCGCCCCCACACCCGGCCGAGGCCGGTTCGGGGAGCGTCCAGACGGAGAGGGACGGCCCTCGATGCCCGGGCTGCCGGGCGCCCTTGGCCGGTCATGTCGGCTACCGGGCGCTCGCCGTGGCACCCCCCGACCAGTCGGTGACCGCCGGGACCATCGACGTGATGTTCGTGTATTGCCTGCGCTGTGGCGCGATGCTCACCCACATCCCGACCAAGGACCTGGCCGTCAGCTCTGCCGGCGGGTCGCATGTCGTCGCCGACGTCCCGGGCGCGAGCGCGGCCGGCGCACACCAGCCGGAACGGATCATCGCCGAAGGCGACGCCGGTGACAACGCCAAGAGCGGTTGGCGTTGGACGCTCCGAGCCGGCGGTGACGACGACGACTACTCCACGATGCTCACGGTCCAAGACGACGCTGGTGTGATCTCCGCCGGCGGAATGGCCGGCCCCAAACTCTGGGGCTCGAGCCGGTTGAACGTGTACTCCGGCGGCAACCCCGATCGTGGGCCACGAGGGATCGTCGTGCGCGCCCACCTCTCCGTCGAACACCTGACCGTGGTCCACGAGGACGGCGCGGAGACGGAGATGATCATGTGCGGGCAAGTCGACGGCCTGCGCTTCGCGGTCCTGCTGGTATCGCCCGGAGCTCGCCTTCGAGAGGTAGTCGGGGCCGGCGCCGACGGGGAAGTCATCGAACGCTTCGACCTACGAGGCCACGACGGTCCCTGGCACGGAGACCGGCGGTAGGCGCCCGCCGGACCTCGGCTACTCCCCTGGGGGCCTCTGCAGGTGCAAGCGGACGCGTCCCGACTCGGCCATGACACGGTGGAAAACGTCCCGCTCGCCCGATCCTCTAATGCTACTAGTGGTAGGATTAGAGGGTGGTCGCCGAGTTCGCCAAGGTGTCTGTGAGCCTGCCCGCGCCACTCGTAGACCGGATAAAGCAGAAGGTCGGTAGCAGGGGCCTCTCTCGATACGTTGCGCAGGCGCTCGAGCACGAGGAACATCGTGAGGCCGTTCGTGGGTGGCTCGCTGAACAGGATCGACAGCACGGCCCGGTCCCTGACGACCTGATGCAGGAGGTTCGTCGACAATGGCTCGGCGCAGACAGCGCAACGACGTAACTCCCCACCACGTGCCCGACGGGGTCGTCCTGGACTCCGGGGCCCTCGGAGCGGCCGCCACGGGTGATCCGCGTGTGCGGGCCGAGCTGACCCTCGCGGAGCAGCTCGGGGTTGCCATACACGTGAGCAGCGTGACCTTGACCGAGACCTTGCGCGGCCATCGCCGTGATGCCCGGATCCACGCACTGCTGGCGGGCGTCGTCCAGCACTCCGTGACCCCCGCCCTCGGTCGGGCGGCCGGCGAGCTGCTTGGCCGACTCGACCGTGATGACACCGTCGACGCGCTGGTGGCGGTGAACGCCGAAGTGATCGGCCGTCGAGTCCGGCTGTTGACCGGAGACCCTGTGGACCTGCGGGCGCTGACCACAGGCATGCCGAACGTGACCGTCGTCCCGGTCTGATGGAGGGCGCCGGGACACACCTCCCTGCCGATTGCGCGTAGCTTGACCCTCCGACGCCCACCGCAGGGGCGCTAGGACGAGGAGATGCCTGTGGTGGTTGCTTCTGCGGTGCCCGACGAGGAGCAGGCGCGATTGGCCGCGGTGCGCCGTTACGACGTGCTGGACACCCCCCCTGACGGTGCTTTCGAGAGGATCACCGCGGTCGCCGCCCGTCTGTTCGACGTGCCGATCTCGATCATCAGCATCGTGGACGCCGATCGGATCTGGTTCAAGTCGCATCACGGCCTGGAGGCCGACGAGATCGGCCGAGACCCCGGGCTGTGCGCATCGGCGATCCTCGAGGACAGCCCGTGGCTGATCACCGACGCCCGAACCGACCCGAGGACCTTGGCCAATCCGCTGGTCGCCGGGGAGTTCGGACTGCAATTCTATGCGGGGGCGCCGCTGCGCACCCATGACGGCCACAACCTGGGCACTCTGTGCGTGATCGACCGCGAGCCCCGGGAGGTAACCGCCGAGGAGGCTCGCACCCTCACCGATCTCGCTTCGGTCGTCATGGACGAGCTCGAGCTGCGCCTGTCGGCGAGGCGGACCTTGAGCCTGGAGGCCGAGCTGCGCCACCAGGCAGAGGGCGTCGCCGCCACCCTCCAGGAGAGCCTCGTCCCTCCGACTCTCCCTGAGATCGACGGCCTCGAGGTCGCGAGCCGCTATCACGTCGCCCGGCGCGACAAGGTCGGTGGCGACTTCTACGATGTGATCGCCGGCGACGAGGCCACAGCGATCATCATCGGGGATGCGTGCGGCAAGGGCACGACCGCAGCGACAGCGGCGGGCACCGCTCGCTGGACCCTGCACACGCTCCTCACCAACGAATCGGACCCGGCGTCCTCGTTGGGCCGTCTCAACACCCTGCTGAGCCGATCCCTGGGCACCGCTGGGTATGTCACCGTGGCCGCCGCTTGCCTACGCCCGGCGGGCACCGGTCTCGACCTCGGGGTTGCCGTTGGCGGCCATCCCCATCCCCTCGTGGCGCGAGCCGGCGGTCAGATCGAGAGCGTCGGCGTGACCGGGCCCATCGTCGGCTGGTTCCCCGACAGCAGCTACAAGACGGCGATGTCGACCCTGGGATCAGGTGACCTGCTGTTGATGTTCACCGACGGGCTGCTCGAGGCCGTCGGTGGCCTCGGGGCCACCGACGACTCCCCCATCCGCGACATCCTTCGGGCCACGGCCGCCTGTTCCGCCGCGGAGGTCGCCGATCGGCTGGATGCCGTCATCGGCAGCGGGCGCAGCGACGATGCCGCCTTCGTCGTCATCCGAGTCCTGTGACCGACGGGATGCCGCCCGCGACTTTCGATGTCCAGGAGTCGCCCGGGATCTCCCGCCTTGTCGTGCGCGGCGACGTCGACATGGCAGCCGAGGAGCCGTTCCTGGCGTTCGCCGCCGAAGCGCTGGGCTCTGGCCCGGCGACGATAGTGGTGGACCTCAACCAGGTCGACTTCATGGACTCCTCCGGGCTGCGGGCGTTGCTCCAGTGCCGCCGGCGCGCCGACGCCTGCGGATGTCAGATGAAGCTGGCTGTAGGGCCCGGTCCTGTCAGCCGGCTGCTCACCATGGCCGGCGTCACGGATCGCTTCGACTATGAGTGATCGGTTCAGCTTCTCCATACGCCTCCCCGCTCGCCCCTCCTCGGTCGGGATCACCCGCAGCGTCATCCGCTCGCTCGACTCGGTCGTCCACGGGGAGCCTCTGGAGCGGGCCGAGTTGGTGATGAGCGAGATCGTCACCAACGCCATACGCCACGGCAGCCGCGGCGGCCGCGACGACATCGGGGTGGAGATCACCGCCGACAGCCATCAGCTGTCCGCCGCCGTCTCCGACAGCGGACCCGAGTTCGAGCCGCCCCCCACCATCCGCGGCACCGAGCAGATCGGGGGCTTCGGGCTTCACATCGCCATGACCCTCGCTGACCTCGCCATCACCCACACACCTGCGGGTAACACCGTCAGGTTCGCCATCCCCTACGACTGATGTGGAACCCGTCCCGGCGCCCGGCGGCGCGGGCGTGCCCTGCCTCGCCGGCGCCGGGCGTGGCCGGCGGGTACCCGACTGGACGCCACCGCCGCGCCCAGGATGCCCACCCCGGCGAGGAGGCCGAGCGCCGACAGCAGCAGACCGGGGCGCAGTCCCGGCGCTTGGTAGGCCAAGCGAACCGTGTGGACGCCTGCCGGCACTTCGACGGCCTGGAAAGCCACGTCCGCTCGCCGCAGGGGAACCGGGCGACCGTCGAGGGTGGCTGACCACCCCGGGGCCCACGACTGGCGGACCAGCAGCCAGGAGGGGTGTGTGGCGCTCGCCCGCACGTCGAGGGTGTCGGCGCTGCGAGCAGCGACCACGGCTTGCCCCACCTCGGCTGTCCCCCCGCTCGGGTAGGACGCCGCCACCCGGTTGGGCTTGGCGTCGATCACGAGTTGGCGGCTTGGGTCGAAGGCGCAGGAGGTCAGCCGGCGCAGCGCCACGGTGTCGTCAGGTATGGCGATGGCAGTACCGATGAGCGCGACCGGGGACGACCCCGCCACGGGAGTCACCGTCACCCCTCCTACCGCAGCGCCCGACGCCAGGCCCGACGGCGCTGCTCCCTCCCCCACCACCCACTGCACGCCGAGCAGGCTCAGCCGCTCGGCGCAGGGCGGGGCGACTTCGGGACGCGCCGGGGATGTGCCCGTGAGAGGGAGCGCGAGAGCGGCGGTGTACAGCTCGTCGTGCCAGCGAAGATCGAGGCCGTCGTAGGTCCCGACATCAGCCAGCCCGTACCACAGGTTGGTGTCGGCTTGGCCCAACGTGGAATCGAGCCACATCACCGGAGCCGTCCCGACGACGCGCCGCACCGCCGCCAGGGAAGCAGGCGTCGGGTAGGCCGCCCACTTCGGGACCGTGGGGTCGAAGGAACGTAGCGGCAGGGCCTCGGCGGCCACGATGGTGATGAGAAGGGCCCCCCCGAGCGCCGCTGCCGCCCCGCGGCTGCGGAAGAAGGCCAGGGCGCCGACCAGCGCGGCGGCGGCCACGGCCGCGGCGATCTCCTGCTCCACGCTCGTCCCCCAAGCGCTCCCGGCCTGCACGCGCCGGCCGACGACGATGGCGTCCCACAGGAGAGGAGCGGTGATGCCCACGAACGCGGCCGGCGCGGCCACAGCCCGTACACCACGGGACAGCCGCAGCGACGTGAGGGCCTCCACGCCGACGGCGACGAGGATCGCCAGGCCGATGATCCCGACGTCCTGGCTGCGGTTGAGATCGGTGCGGCCGACGAGCGGTAGGTGCGCCCACACGGTGCCGGCGGTCTTGGTGTAGATGGCCAGCCCGTCGAGGATCACCAGGGCGAGAGCGAACGCTGTGAGCCGGCGCCGCCCCCCGGCCCGCCCGAGCCCGAGAAGCCCGAGGGCGGCAAGGACCAGCGTGGCGAGGCCGACGCTGTTGGCGTTTCCCTCCGCATAGTTGGGGATCACCGGCCCGTAGTAGGAGGTGTCCTCCGACCCGAGTTGCGGTCCGCCGAAGAGGTTGGGAAAGGCGACCGTCGCCGCCGACGACGCCGGGTAGCCGACGGTCACCGCGGCGGGGCGACCGGCCAGGATGGTAGCCCGCTGCGAAACACCCTCGTAGCGGGCCAGGGGCAGCAGCGCCGCGCCGCTTAGCGCCACTCCGACGGCCGCTCCGACGAGTAGACGGCCGCCGAGCCGGAGGCGGCCCGTGCCACCCGGCCGTCCTGGGTCTCCCGGGCTCGTTGCCCTCGACCATCCGACCATCCGGGCGACCGCGTACGCGGCGACGGTGAGATCGGCGAAGGCGGCCGTCTCGACATGGCCGCCGAGAACCGACAGGGCCACCGCGGTCGCCAGCCCTGCTGTCGCCACCCATTCCCGGGACCTGGCTCCGTCCCTACGGGCGCCGAAGGCCGCTCGCACCGACCACAGGCCGAGAGGCAGCGCCAGTCCCGACGCGGCCATGACTCCCCAGTCCAGCCAGATGATCTGGTAGCCGGCGAACGCCATCACGGCCCCGCCGGCCGCCGCTGCCAGCTCCGAGCGGACATGGCCCCGCAGCCATGCGTAGGTGAACGAGGCCATGAGCCAGAGCTCGAGCACCGCGGCTAGCCCGTTGGCAAGTGCGAAGGGCAACACGTAGTGGAGGGCAGTGAAGGGTGAGAACACCGCTGCCTGCTCGTCGGCCAGTAGGGGGACTCCGGCCCCGTTGAACGGGTTCCAAGTCGGCAGGTGCCCGGCGCGAACCTGGGCGGTCACGTAACGCAGCACCGGGTCGACCGTGGTGTACGGGTCGGACAGGAGGGAGTTCTTGGCCCCCGCTGCGCCCGCCACACGGGTGAGGGCGCTGCTCTGGCCCAGATCAGCAGGTCCGTAGAAGCCATGCCCGAAGGCGGCGGGGCCGACGAAGAGGATGGCCGCTGCCAGGTAGCCGAGCACCACGAGGGCAGGACGTGATCGGAGGGCTATCCGTGCGGCCCTTCGGCGGGACAAGCTGCGCACCCTACCCGGTCGGCAGGGCCCTAGATGCAAGAAGGAGGGAGAAGCCCTTGGGCTCCTCCCTCCTTCTCATTCATTCACTAGTTGATGCCTTCGCCGTCACCAAGTATCTGGTTGCCGGCGAATGCGGTTACCGGGCAGCGATTGCCGCGTTGGCCGCAGTGATGGTGGAGGGGTTGACCGCAACCGGACCACCGAAGGGGACGACCGACGTGGCACCGGCGGCACCAGCTGAGTTGAGGTAGCTGGTGAGGTACGGGCCGAGCGTGCTCGGGGTCTCGGTCAGCAGCAGCGGCTGGCGGGAAGAGATAATATTACCCTGCAGGTAGAAGGAGCTGGCACCGACGACGCTGGACGCG
>JAKBAM010000043.1 GCA_021809105.1 Actinomycetes bacterium | reverse complement strand
TCAGCGTCATCCCCGTGGAGGGCATCCCCGAGGTCCGCCCGGGTGACGTCGTCGCCGACCTGATCGCCGCCGCCGCAGCCCTCCTCGCCGGTGACGTCGTGGTAGTGACGCAGAAGATCGTGTCCAAAGCCGAAGGTCGCCTGGCGCCGGTCGACGCCACCGACCCCGCCGGGCACAAGCACCTCGTGCTGGACGAGTCCGTGCGGGTACTGCGCCGGCGGGGCGACCTGCTCCTGACCGAGACCCGCCACGGGTTCATCTGCGCCAACTCCGGCGTGGACCTGTCGAACGTCGAGCGGGGCTGGGCTGCTCTCCTGCCCCTCGACAGCGACCGCAGCGCCCGGCGGATCCGCGACGGCTTGCGGGCCCGCACCGGGCACGCCGTCGGCGTGATCGTCTCCGATACGTTTGGGCGCACCTGGCGGCGGGGAGTCACCGATGTCGCCATCGGCACTGCCGGCGTCGCCGCAGTGGTCGACCTTCGGGGCAGCGTCGACTCGCTCGGCAGGACTCTGGCGGTGACCGAGGTGTGCGTCGCTGACGAGATAGCTGCAGCTGCAGAGCTGGTGATGGGCAAGGCCAGCGCCGTGCCGGTGGCCATCGTGCGGGGCGTGGACCCTTCCTGGCTTCGCGACTCGTCGGTGCGCGCCGAGATCGTCCGGCCGCCCGCCGAGGACCTGTTCCGCTAGCCGGACCTCCTCACATCAGCTTGGCGAGGGTGGCGCGGAGCGCGTCGACAGTCGGGCGGCGGGCCCCGCCGCCCTGCGCCAGGGTCGGACTACCGCCGCCCTTCCCGCCGAATGCCGCCAGGACACCTCGCAGCACGGCGTTGGCGTCGACCGCACCCACGTAGCGGACGGGGACAGCCACGGCCACGGTGGACGGCTCGGCGTCGGTCCAGAGAAGAGCTACCCGCTCCTCGGTCTTGGCCAGCCCTGCCACCGCGCCGCGCAGACCGCCGGCCTCGTCGGCACCGACCGAGCCGAGGATCACCTCGATCGCCCCGACGGTGAGAGGCTCGGCGGCGCCGGCGGCGACCTGGCTCGGGCCACCTTTGCGGTCCGAGCCGCGCGATGACGCCCGGGCGGCAAGGCGCTCGACAGCTTGGACCACGTCCCGAGGTGACGACTGGGCGACGGCGGCGACACTGGCCAGGGTCCGTCCCTGCTGCAGGGTGTGCTCGAGGGCGGCGTGGCGGGTGTACGCGGTGATCCGCCGGACTCCTGAGGCGACGCTCTCCTGCGACACGATCCGGAACAGGCCGAGCTGACCCGAATGGGTCACGTGCGTCCCTCCGCACAGCTCGGTGGAGACGGTGGTAGCGAAGTCGGCGGTGCTGCCGCCGAAGCTGACGACCCGCACGTCGTCGGGGTACGACTCGCCTTCGAGCGAGGTGGCGCCGGCGGCGATGGCGTCGGCCGGGGTCATGATCTGGGTGGTCCGGACGAGATCGTCGAGAACCCATCCGTTGACCAAACGCTCGATCTCCTCCAGCTCGTCGGCGCTAACCGGCTTGAGGTGCGTGAAGTCGAACCGCATCCGGTCCGGGGTGACCAGGCTCCCGGCCTGGTGGATGTGGTCCCCGAGGACCCGGCGCAGGGCGGCGTTGAGGAGGTGGGTGGCCGAGTGGTTGGCCGCCGCCGCCGAGCGCCGTGCCCCGTCTGTGGCCAACGTCACGGTCTCCCCGACCGACACCGTCCCCTCGGTGACCCGAAGCCGGTGGACGTACTTGCCGCTCTGGTGGACGATGGTGTCCTCGACGACGGCCGCCCCAGACGAGCCGGTGAGGGTGCCGCGATCTCCGACCTGGCCGCCACCCTCGCCGTAGAGCGGTGTGCGGTCCACGACCATGTCGACCTCGGCGCCCACGGGCGCCACTCCATCGGGGCACGACGGTCCGAGGAGCGCCAGCACGGTTGCCCTTTCGCTGGAGCGGTCGTGGCCGACGAAGACCGTCGACGGGAGGGCCAGCACTGATGCCGGGAGGGTCGAGGTGGGCGTGATCCTGACCAGGTCGCGCGCCTCACCCCGGCTGCGCTCCTGGTGGGTGTGGCGGGCGGCCTCGAAGTCGGCCCGGTACTGCGACTCCTCGAGCGCGGCGCCGCGGGTGGCGGCCACCTCGCGGGCGATCTCCTCCGGCAGCCCGAAGGTCGACAGCAGGTCGTAGGCGTCGGCGCCGCTCAGCGATGGCTTGGTCGCCAGGAGCTCGTCGAGGCGGCCGAGCCCGCGCCGCAGCGCGCCCTCGAACTCCCCCAACTCGGAGCGAATACCGCCTATGACCTGGTCGGCATTTGCCCGGTAATGGGGGTACACGCCTCCGAGGCGGCCGATGGCGGCCTCGGCCACCGGCGCGAAGTCGACGGTGGACAGCCCGCGGGTCAAGGCCAGGGTCGCGGCACGGCGCAGCAGGCGACGCGGGATGTAACCGGCACCTTCGTTGCTCGGCACCACTCCTTCGGCAAGTATGGCGACCGATGCCCGGAGGTGGTCGGCGATAACGCGATGATGGCGCTGGATGTCGCCCGACTCGCCCAGTACGTCTTGGACCGCGGCGACGAGGGGGGCCAGGAGGTCGGTCTGGTACACGTTGTCGAAGCCGTTGAGCGCCAAGGTGATCCGCTCGAGCCCCGAGCCGGTGTCGATGCTGCGGAACGGGAGCGCCGACAACCTGCCGTCCAGGCCCTTGTCGTACTCCATGCACACTGCGGCGTTCCAGATCTCGATGTAGCGGTGCTCGGTGTCGAACGGCCCTCCGGGCCGGTATGCCTCCCCGTAGTCGGCGCCGGTGTCCAGGAAAACCTCGGTGCAAGGGCCGCACGGACCGGAATGGCCGGCGGGACCCCAGAAGTTGTCAGAAGTGGGCTGGGGAACGATGTGGTCCGTTGGCATGCCCACCCGCTCCCACGCCGCGGCCGACTCCTCGTCGGGGGGCAGGCCCATGGCCTCGTCGCCTTCGAAGACGGTGACATAGAGCTGGCGGGGGTCGAAGCCGAACCCGTCGGTGAGCAGCTCGTAGGCCAGATGGACGGCACGGTCCTTCCAGTACTCGCCGATGGACCAAGAGCCCATCATTTCGAAGAACGACAGGTGGTGGCGATCGCCGATGTCGTCGATGTCGATGGTCCGTATGCACGGCTGGACGTTGGTCAGGTTGGGCGTCGGGGGGGTGCGCACGCCGGTGAAGTAGTCCTTGAGCGGCGCCATCCCCGAGTTGATGAAAAGGAGCGTCGGGTCGTCCTTGGCCAGCACGGATGCCCCTCGGATCTCCGTGTGCTGGCGGGCCCGGAAGTAACTGAGGAACGTCTCTCGAACGGCGTCACTGCTGGTCGGGGCCACGACGCCGGAGTCTAGGGGTGGGGCAAAGGGTGTGATGCCGGGTGAGCCGGCCCAGGATCAGGAAGAGGTTGCAGACAGCATGCAGGCTCGGGCGGCGGCGAGCTGCTCGGCTTGGGCCACCGGATCTGTGGCGATCGGGGCGCAGCGCCGCAACAGGTACCCGAACTCGTGGCTCCCGGGGTAGGCGTCGGGTGGCAGGAGGTCGTCGAGAGCCCAGGCGTGGCCGTCGTGGCGCACCAGCCAGTCGATCAACTCGAAGAAGGACGGCTCGTCCCAGCAATGGGCGTGGATGGAACGACGACGGTGCCAGCGCAATTGGCGCTGGCGGCGCAGGCGGTCGAGCGTGCCGCCTCCCGTGACCAACTCGCCGGTGTGGCTGAGGAACTCGCGGACGTGGCCGAGATCCACCCGCGCCACGGTGCTGCGGTACTCGTCGACGACGTGCGAGAGCGGCGTGGGCACCCGCCCGGAATCGAAGGTCCGGTGGCGGTCGGGGACCAGGATGAGCAAGCGGCCACCCTTGTCCAGCACCCGGTACGACTCGGCGATGAGCCGGAGGGGGTTGGCGACGTGCTCGACCACATGGCTGGCCACCACGAAGTCCTCCGTCGCCGACCCGACCGGGCCGAGCCCCTTGCGGTCCAGGTCGAGGCGGAGGTCGACGCCGATGAAACCCTCCTCCCGCCCCAGCTCCGGGAAGAGCCGGTCCGCGTACCAGGAGCGGTAGCGGTCCACGAACCGGACGGTGCAACCAGGCGGCAGCTCGGCGAAGGGTTGGTGGCCCGGGCCGAGCTCGAGGCCGGCGCCGGAGAGCGGTCGGGCCAGCGCAGCCAGGGCCTGCTCCCTCTCGGTGAAGCTCCCCGCCTCGGACGCCGCGCTCACCGGGCGGAGGTCCGGTGCCACTCCAGGGTGGCGGCCACGCCCTCCGCCAGCGGCGTCCAAGGCTTCCACCCGAGGTGGATGGCGGCGCGGGACGGGTCGAGGCAGCTGCGGTCCGGAGCACCGGAGCCAGGTAGGCGGTTGAGCGCCCGGCGGTCGCTCCCGGCCGCGGCCGCCATGACCCGGTAGAGGTCGTTGACCGTGGTCTCGACTCCAGTCCCGAGGTTCATGAGCAGCCCGCTCCCGCGTCCGGCCGCTCGCGCGAACGCGTCGACGACGTCGTCGACATAGACGAAGTCGCGCGTCTGGGTGCCGTCCCCGAAGATGGTGCAGGGCTCTCCGCCGAGGAGCCGCCCGGCGAAGGTCGCGACGACGCTGGCGTCGCCACCCGCCACTTGCCGGGGTCCATACACGTTGGCCAGGGCCAGGGCGGTGAATTCGAGGTTGTACCGATCCCGGTACGCCAGGAGGTAGTCACCCACCGCCTTCTTGGCCACACCTCCCACGGTCAGCGGCAGCTGGGGCTGCGACTCCTTGATTGGAATGGCAGCCGAGGGCGGCTCCCCGTAAATGGCTCCGCTCGAAGCAAAAACCACCTTGGACACCCCGGCGATCCTGGAAGCTTCGAGCACCTGTAGCGAGCCCAGGATGTTGACCTCCGCGTCGAAGAGGGGTCGGGCCGTCGACACGCCGGCGTCGGTCTGGGCTGCCAGGTGGAAGACCACCTCGGGGCGGCGGCGCGCCATCAGCTCTCGAAGGTCGGCCGAACGGACGTCGAGCTGGTGAAAGGTGAACTCGCCCCCGCGCCCCGAGCGCGCGGTTGCCAGGTTGATCAAGGAGCCAGTGCTCAAATCGTCGACGGCGTCGACCGAATGTCCTTCGGCGAGCAGCCGGTCGACGAGGGTCGAACCGACGAAGCCGGCGCCCCCCGTCACCATCAACTTCACGGCACGGGCGCCGGGAGCAGCCTGGCCGTGGCCGTCTCACCGGCGGGCACGGCCACCGCTTCGCCGAGGATGGTCCCCCCGGTCACCGTAGCCCCGGCACCCACCGTTGCCCCCCAGCCGATGATGGAGTCCCGTACGGTAGCCCCCTCTTCGATCGAGGCACCGTCGAGGACGACCGAGCCGCTGACGGTGGCCGCGCTGGCGATCAGCACCCCGGGACCGATGACGCTGCCGCTCACCAGCGCCGAGGGGTGGACCTGCGCGGAGGCGTCGACGGGTCGAGTGCCAGCGCGCTCCAAGTTCACCTGGAGGTAGGTCGCCGGGGTGCCGGCGTCGACCCAATCGGCGCTGGACGCCATAGCGAAGAGGGTGCGGTCGCGGACCAGCGCCGGGAAGGTGACTCGCTCGATCGACACCCGACCCTGCGCCGGGATCCTGCCGAGGACCGAGGGCTCGAGGACGTACGTGCCGGCGTTGATCAGGTTGGTCGGAGCCTCGCCCGCCGGTGGCTTCTCGATGAACGCTTCCACCCTGCCGTCTCCGTCAGTCGCTACGACCCCGAATCGCGACGGATCGTCCACTGGCGTGAGGGCGATGGTGGCACCAGCTCGCCGGTCACGGTGGAACGCCACCAGGGCGGTGATGTCCAGGCCAGTGAGCACGTCGCCGTTGACGACCACGAAGGTCTCGTCGATCGCGGCGTGGTGGGCGGCGAAGGCGATGGCGCCGGCCGTATCGAGGGGCTCGTCTTCGACCGCGTAGTGCAGGCGCACCCCGCGGCAGACCCCATCTGGGTACGCCTGCCTGAAGGCGTCGGGCCTGTACCCGAGGGAGAGCACGACGTCGTTGATCCCGTGCCCTGCCAGGTGCTCCAGCACCCACTCGATCATGGGTCGCCCCGCGACCGGGAGCATCTGCTTGGGGGTGGTCAGGGTCAGGGGTCGGAGCCGGGTCCCCTGGCCCCCGACCAGGACCACGGCCCTCACGGCTTGGCCGTGGTGGCGGTCGTGGCCTTGGTCGGCGCCGTGGTGGCGGAGGTGGGCTTGGTGGTAGCCGTGGTGGGCTTGGTGGTCGCCGTAGTGGGAATGGTGGTCGAGGTGGTGGGCTTGATGCCCGCCGGGGTGGGCACGGTCGTGGATGTCGCCGTCGAGGCCGCCGCCGCCTTGAGCGCGGTCTGGACCGATGCCGGGGGGGCCGGGATCGAGGCCTTGTCGGCCGAGGGCACGAAGGCAATGGTGAGCATCTGCTGATCCTGCAGCAAGATGTTGTCCGGGTTCTGGTTGAGCACCACGCCGGTCGGGTCCCCGGCATAGGCAAACTGCTTGACGTAGATGTGTGACACCTTCCCGCCGCAGGTGTCGCCGTCGTGGTAGAGGTGACCGCCGGGAACTTGGAGCTCGGCGGCATTGAGCGTCATCCCGATCGAGCTGGCGAACTTGCCGAGGGTGGCGTTCTTGCCGGCGGCAGACTTGACGTAGGGGTGGATCCGGATGATCCCGTCCCCGTTGGTAGTCAGCCCGACCGGATCCTTGGTGGTCTTGATGTTGGGAACGAACTTGCCACATTCGTAGACGGCGAAGGCTTCGTTCCACGGCGTGCCGCCTACGGTCGGCTGTGAGTTGCCGGCGTTGGCGATCTGGGCGTTGCGGTTCTGCCGGCTGACGACCGTGCCCAGCACACCCAGCACCACCACGAGCGCGATCACGCCGTAGTAGGTCCATGGCCTGTGGCCGCCAGACGTGCGACCGCCACCGGTGCCCGCAGCTCGCGCCACCTTTTTGCTCGAAGAAGCCTTGCCCATAGCGCGGAGCAGGCTACTGGGCCGGGACGGGGGGCACCGGCCGCCCGGCCTGGAAACGGTGCTGGGCGCAGCTGATCGCCAGCCGCGCGCCCAGTCCGGCGGCCACGAGGGGCAGCGCCATCCGCTTCGCTCCGGCGGTGGAACGCCATGCGAAGCGCCACATCGAGCGGTGGTGCGCAGCCAGCATCCGGTACGGGCGCTGGTTGGCCGAGACGCCCTGCACGTGGACGACCTCGGCGCTCGGTTCGTAGGCCACCGACCATCCGGCGCGCGACGCCCTCCAGCACAAATCGACATCCTCCAGATACATGAAGTACGAGGGATCGAAGCCGCCGAGGCGGTCCCAGGCCACGCGCCGGATGAGGAAGCACGCACCCGACACCCAGTCCACGCGGGCCGCCTCGGCGTGATCCCAGTCGAGGAGGCGGTAGCGCCGGGTGAACCGGTTGTCGGGGGCGAAGGTGCCGAACAAGCCGTGGCCGATCGCGTCGACCAGGTCGGGGAAGGTGCGAGCGGACGGGTAGAGGGTCCCGTCAGGGTTGCGAATCCGCGGGCCGACGATGGCCAGATCGGGCTCGGAAGCCAGCCTGGCCCTCAGTGCGCTGAGGGCCCCAGCAGCCACGATGAGGTCCGGGTTGGCCACGAGGAGGTACTCCCCACTGGAGGCGCCAGCACCGAGGTTGGCGGCGCGCCCGTACCCCAGGTTGGAGCCGGTCTCGATCCATGTGGCGTCCGGGTCGGCCGCGAGGAGCGCCTCCCTCGACCCGTCGGTCGAACCGTTGTCCGCCACGGTGAGGTGATCCACACCAGCATCCCGCAGGCTGGCAACACAAGGTCCGATGTGGGCGGCGGCGTTGAAGCTGACGACGACGGCGTCGATGGTCACGCTAGGAGAGTGGCCACGGTGCGCTCCAGGGGCTCATGGTGGTCCGCCAGGAGGGTTATCCCGCTCAGGCGGAGCGCGGCGTTGTCCAGCACCGAGTTGGCCGGGCGGGGCGCCGGGCGGGGAGGGTCGAGCTCTGCGGTGGTGATCGGCTCGATCATGCCCGGATCCCCGCCAGCCGCGGCCACGACATCGCGAGCGAACCGGAACCACGTGGTCGGACCCTGGTTGGTGACGTGGAACAGGCCGGGACGGCGGTCCACGCCCAGCCGGTAGATCATCCCGGCCAGGTCGTCGGTGAAGGTCGGGCAGCCATGTTGGTCGTCGACGAAGCGGAGCGTTCCACCGCCGGCCGCCAGCCGCAGCACCGTCTTGACCATGTTGGCACCGTGGACCCCGCAGACCCAGGCGGTGCGGACCACCGCAGCGCCGGGCAGGCCGGCCAGGACCTCCTGCTCGCCGGCCAGCTTGGACCGGCCGTACGCCGATGCCGGAGCGGGAGGATCCCACTCGTTGTAAGGGTCGGGCTTGGTGCCGTCGAAGACGTAGTCGGTCGAGACGTGGACGAGGTGGGCCCCGACCCGGGCGGCGCCCTCGGCGACGTGGCGTGCGCCTAGGGCGTTGATCCGCCACGCCCGGTCCGGATCGCTCTCGCAGGCGTCTACCGCGGTCCACGCCCCGGCATTGACGACCAGGTCGGGGCTCCAGCCGGTGATGGCGCCGAGCACGCAAGAGCGCTCGCCCAGGTCGAGCTCGCGGCGGGTGGCCCCGACCACGTGGTGGTGACCCCCCTCGCTGAACCGGGCGACCAGGTCGGTGCCGAGCTGTCCCGCTGCGCCGGTGACCAGTACCTTCACCGTGCGGGGCTCGCAGCCTTGAGGGGCTCCCACCACCAGCGGTTGTCGCGGTACCAGGCGAAGGTATCGGCGAGAGCCCCGTCGAGATCCCGCTCGGGCGACCACCCGAGCGCCTGCAGCTTGGTGGAGTCGACGCAGTAGCGCCGGTCGTGGCCGAGGCGGTCTGCGACTCGCTCGATGCGATCCTCGCCGGCGCCGGCCAGGCCCAGCAGCCGGTGGGTCAGGTCGAAGTTGCTCAGCTCGTTGCCGGCACCGATGTTGTAGATCTCGCCGGGATCGCCTCGCCGCAAGACAACGTCGATGCCCGCGCAATGATCCAGGACGTGGAGCCAGTCCCGCCGGTTGAGGCCGTCACCGTAGAGGGGCACCTTGGCGCCGTCGAGCAGGTTGGTGCTGAATAGCGGGATGACTTTCTCGGGGTACTGCCACGGTCCGAAGTTGTTGGACGCGCGAGTAACCATGACCGGCAGCTCGTAGGTCGAGAAGTACGACCGAGCAATGAGATCGGAGCCCGCCTTGGACGCGCTGTAGGGCGAGCGGGGGTCGAGGAGATCGGTCTCGAGCGACTCGCCCTCCTCGACCGAGCCGTAGACCTCGTCGGTGGAGATGTGCACGACGCGGGGGATCTCCGCCAGCCGGCTGGCGTGCATGACGACGTTGGTGCCTACACAGTTGGTGATGGTGAAAGCCGCGGGACCGGTGATCGAACGGTCGACGTGGCTCTCGGCCGCGAAGTGCAGCACCGCATCGTGGCCGGCGACCGCGGTCGAGAAGGCGTCGAGGTCGCAGATGTCGGCGTGCACGAAGCGGTAGCGGGAGCCGTAGTTCTGCTCGACGTCGGCGAGGGTGGACAGGTTCCCGGCGTAGGTGAGGGCGTCGTAGACGGTCACTTCGTCGTCGGTGTGCTGCAGGACCCACCGCACGTAGTTCGATCCGATGAAGCCGGCGCCGCCGGTGACGAGCAGTCTCACAGTCGCGGAGGCTACCGGTTCGAGTCAGGGCCCTCAGGCGGCGCCTCTGCCATCAACGATCGGACGTGATGTGGCGGGGCCGGCGCGTGACGATCCGGGTACCGGGGACGGCGGTGGCGAGCTCTTCGATGTCGCCGGGATCGGAGGTGATCACCACGGCGACGTCGGAGGCGGCGCACACCGCGACCACGTGGGCGTCGGCGATCGCAGCGCTCGACCGGCCGGCAGCGTGGAGGATCGTGCCGACCAGCTTGGCCAGCCGCTCGTCGGTCCCAACCACGAGCACACGCTGACCCCCCCGGTCCCGGGCTACGGCGACCTCCGCCCTCCGGGTCCTAGCCGCTCCCCGGCACACCTCGGCCAAGGTGACCGCAGCGCAGCGGACTTCACCGCCACGATGGAGAACGCTCCGCAGGAGGTGACGCAGCGCTGCGCCTTCCCTGGTGTCGAGGACGTCGAACGCTCCGGCGTCGAGCACTGCCGACACGCTCATGCTGCGCCGAGCCCGGACGGGTGCTCAGCGAGGTCGTCCACCAGCGCTTCGATCGCCTCGGCTTGGGCTGGAGACACTTTGCCGTGGGCGTCGTCGAGCTCGTCGAGCCAGCGCGTCAGAGCCACCCGGTGAGCTTCGGAGGTCATCGCCTGACGGAGCGCATCGTTGGCCACGGCAGACAAGCTTCGGCCCTCGATGGACTCCAGCGCTTGAAGGACGTCTTCATCCAAGTTCACCGTGACGCGGCGCTTCTTCATACAAACATCATAGCCGCAGGACAGCCGGCCGGCGTGGCGATGAGCGAGGATCAGGCCAGGTCGACCTGGCAGTGGTCGCCGACCATCAACCTCGTGGCGCGCGGCCTTCGGTCCGTGCGCCCGACGATGACGTGGTAGCCGAGCAGGGAGTCCTCGATACGGCCGGCGTCGATCACCGACGTCTCTCCGAGGAGCACCGAGTGCTCGATCTCGGACCGCTCGATGCGGCAGTTGGGGCCAACGGCCGAGAAGGGTCCGATGTAGCTGTCGGTGATGGTCGTGCCGGCGCCGATGATCACTGGCCCCCGGATCGTGGATCGCTCGATCCGGGCGCCGGACTCCACCACCACCCGGCCGTCGATCCGGGAGCCGGCGCCGACCTCGCCGTCCAGGCGCTGCTCGACGGTCTCGAGGATCAGGCGGTTGGCCTCCAGGAGCGGCGTCAGCTTGCCAGTATCGATCCACCAACCTTCCAGGACGTCGCTGTTGACCCCGAAGCCCTGATCGATCAGCCACTGGATGGCGTCGGTGATCTCCAGTTCACCGCGCGCCGAGGGCTGGATGGCTGCCACCGCGTCGTGGATCCGTGCGTCGAAGAGGTAGACGCCGACCAGGGCCAGATCCGATGGGGGGTCGGCGGGCTTCTCCACCAGGCGGACCACCCGGCCGAGCCGATCGAGCTCGGCCACCCCGAAGCGGTGAGGGTCAGGCACCTGCTTGAGCAGGATCTGCGCCGCCGGCACATCTGCCGCGCCAGCCTCGAGGGTGGGGGTGCGCGCTGCTGCCCGGGCCGCCTCGAAGGTGTCCACGAATCCTCGGAGGCTCTGGTGGAGCATGTTGTCGCCCAGGTACATGACGAAGTCATCGTCGCCCAGGAACTCCCTGGCGATGAGGACGCAGTGGGCCAGTCCGAGCGGCGCCTCCTGGGGCAGGTAGCTCACGTCGAGCCCCCAGGCGGACCCGTCGCCGACAGCGGCGCGCACCTCGTCGGCGGTGTCGCCCACGATGATCCCGACTTCTTTGATGCCGGCAGAGGCGATCGCCTCCAGCCCATAGAAGAGGATCGGCTTGTTGGCCACCGGGACCAGCTGCTTGGCCCGAGTATGGGTGATCGGCCGGAGCCTGGTGCCTGCGCCGCCCGCCAGGATGAGAGCCTTCACCAGGGGAATGCTACCGGCCGAGGGTGCGGGCGGCGCCATCGGCGGAGCGCAGGTGCACGACGTCCCCGGCGGCCACGGCCACCGCTGGTCCACCGCCGTCGGGGGCGACGACCAGCCGGCCGTCGTCGTCCACGGCCTCGGCGGTCCCGATGAAGTCCCGATCGTGTAGCTCCACCCGCACCCGTAGCCCGACGGTGACGCACGCAGCACGGTAGGCGTCGGCCACCGCCTCCCAGGCCCCGAGCAGCCCGTCGAGGCGCATGAGGAAGGCGCAGAGCAACTCGTCGCGCCCGACGCCGCCTCGGGCCGCCGCCTGCGCAGTCGCCGCTCCCGGCGGGGCGGCGCTCAGGTTGAGCCCCATGCCGACCACCACGGCCCCCCCGCTGGCCTCGGCCAGTATCCCCGCCAGCTTGGCGCCGTCCACGAGAAGGTCGTTGGGCCACTTCAGCTCGGGCGTGAACCCGCCGACCTCGAAGCACGCCGACCGGGCCGCCAGACCCGTCGCCGCGGTCAGCAGGTGGTAGCGCGCCACGTCGAGATCCTCGGGGCGCAGGAGCACCGACACGATCAGGCCCGAACCGGGGGGCGCCTCCCAGCTGCGGCCGAGGCGCCCCCGGCCAGCGGTCTGATGCTCGGCGACGACCACCAGGCCCTCGGGGGCGCCGGCGTCGGCCTCCTTGCGCAGCCACCGGTTGGTGGAGTCGATCTGATCGAAGTGCCGGATGTCGCGGAACCGGGTCGTAGCAACCAGGTCGGCGCGGACTCGCTCACCAAGTCGCATGCTGACAGACTGCCCTGTTGTGCTGAGCAAGGTCTTGATCGCAAACCGGGGAGAGATTGCCGTCCGGGTCATCCGGACCTGCCAGGAGCTGGGGGTGGCCACCGTGGCCGTGTACTCCGACCTGGACCGCGACGCCCTGCATGTCCGCATCGCCGACGAGGCCTACGCCCTCGGGGGGCAGACGGCCGCCGAGAGCTATCTGAACACCGAGAAGATCCTCGAGCTCATCGAGCGTTCGGGCGCTGACGGCGTGCACCCGGGCTACGGCTTCTTCTCCGAGAATGCCGACTTCGCCCGGGCTGTGACCGACGCCGGCGTCACCTGGATCGGCCCGCCGCCCGAAGCCATCGAGGTCATGGGCGACAAGATCAGCAGCCGCCTGGCGGCGCAACGAGCCGACGTGGCCGGCGTCCCGGGTACCACCGAGGTCATCCAGGACGCTTCCGAGGTCGTCGCCTTCGGCGAGTCCAACGGCTGGCCCGTGGCGATCAAGGCCGCATACGGTGGGGGCGGCCGAGGGATGCGCGTGGTGCAGTCGGCGTCGGAGGCACCCGCGGCTCTGGAGTCCGCCCAGCGGGAGGCGGAGAAGGCCTTCGGACGTTCCGAGAGCTACATGGAGCGGTACCTGACATGGCCACGCCATGTGGAGGTCCAGGTGTTCGTCGACAGCCAGGGCAACGGCGTCTACCTCGGCACCCGCGACTGCTCCGCGCAGCGGCGCCACCAGAAGCTGATCGAGGAGGCACCTGCGCCCAACATTCCCGAGAAGACCCTCCAGGCGATGGGAGACGCGGCGGTAAAGGTCGCCCTGGCGTGCGGGTACCGCAACGCTGGCACTGTCGAGTTCATCTACCAGGACGGGGACTTCTTCTTCCTCGAGATGAACACCCGCCTGCAAGTCGAGCATCCCGTCACCGAGCAGGTGGTGGGGAAAGACCTCGTCGCCCTGCAGCTACGGGTGGCGTCGGGAGAACCCCTTGGTTTCACCCAGGAGGACGTGGTGCTGACCGGCCACTCGATCGAGGTCCGGGTCAATGCCGAGGATCCCGCAGGCGGTAAGTTCCTCCCCTCTCCCGGCCCGGTCACCCGCTTTCGCCGGCCCGACGGCTACGGGGTGCGCACCGACGCCGGTTACGACGAGGGAGACGTCGTCAGCCAGTACTACGACAACCTGGTGGCCAAGGTCATCGTCTGGGGCCCCGACCGCGAGGTGGCTCGGCGCCGCATGCTCCGGGCGCTGAGAGAGACCGAGATCGAGGGTGTGGCCACCACCATCCCCGCCGACATCGCCATCCTCGAGCACCAGGACTTCATCGACGTCACCCACTCCACCAACTGGGTCGAGACCAAGCTGGACCTTTCCGGCGTTGCTGCCCCCGCACCCTCGCCGGCCCCCGAAGACGAGCCCCGGGTGCAGCGCGACGTCGACGTCGAGGTGAACGGGAAGCGGTTCCAGGTGAAGATGTGGGTGCCCGAGTCAACGCCTGTGGCGGCAGGCGGCGGCACGGCGAAGAAGGCGGCCCGCCCCCGTCCCGCCGGCAGCGGCCACGGCGTCGGCGCGGCGGGCAGCGGGCAGGTGACGGTCCCGATGCAGGGCACCATCGTCAAGGTGCTCGTCGCCGCCGGGGACACCGTAGAGGCCGGCCAGGCGGTCACCGTGCTCGAAGCCATGAAGATGGAGAACAACATCACCTCCGACGTCGCCGGCACCGTCAAGGAAGTCAAAGTCGGTCCCGGTGACTCCGTCGGGGCCGGAGACGTGGTCGTCGTCATCGGCACCGACTGACGTGGACTTCCTCGACCGGCGGATCCTGACCCGACTCTCCCGCCAGCTCCCGCTTGCAGACGGTGAGGAGCTGCTCGACTTCGACATCGGCACCACCCGCCCCTACGGCCTCATGCCTCCACCGTGGCCCAACGAGTTCCCGGAGAACGCCCGGGTGGAGATCGCCGTGAGCGACCTCGCCCTGTACTTCCGAGTCGAGTCGAAGACGTACAAGGGCGACACTGCCCGCCTCCCGTGGGAGCAGGTCGAGTCCCTGGGACTGGAGAAGGCGGACGGCAAGTGGAAACGGTGGTCGCTGAAGGGCGAGCTGGTTTCGGGGACGACGATCCACGTGTCACTGGAAGGCCGTCCCCGCCCGTCGATGCTCACCACCCTGGCGGAGCTGGTGGGCGATGCGCCGCCCGGCGGAGATCAGTAGGGGGGCTGGAGCCCGGGGAACATGGGGAAGTGCCGGACGTTCCTGGTCAAGAGGCGGGCATCGTTGAGGATGGCGGTGGCCGCTACAGCCAGGTCCGCACCGTCGATGACGTGGTGGCTCGGAAGCCATCGCCGGCCGAGCTCTCCCGCCGCCTCCGCGACCTCCTGGTCCACTGGATGCCACACCAGCCCGGACAGAAGTCCGCGCGTGGGGCCCGCCTCCTCGATCCTCATCCCGGCGAGGACTTCTAGGCGTGTCAGCTCGCTGGCATGGAGCGAAGCGGCAATCCTCTCCCGCTCGAGCACTTCGGCGGCTCCCTGGTGTCCGCGGAGGTAGTCGATCAGCACAGACGTGTCGACCAGGACCGTCACGCTTCGGCGGCAACCAATCGAGATCCGGAGCGCACCTGCTCGACCCACTCGGCCCCGTCGTGCTCACCATCGCTCCACGCCCCGAAGGCTCGCCGCATGGCTGCCAGGTCGTCGTCGGTCGCTCCGGGCGGACCGTAGGTTCGCTGCACCGCCTCTCGGATGAGAGCTGACAGTGATCGACCTGTGCGCCTCGCCTCGCCATCGAGCAGGCGCCGCTCGTCGACGGTCAGCGAGATCTGGGTCCTAAGCATGATGTAATGCTACATCATGCTCAGGGGTGCTTAGGGGCTCCTTGGCGCAGCAATCACTCCGCGGCGTCGGCCAGGGCTTCGGACAGCGTCGGGTGGACCAGGCAGCTCTCGACGATGTCGCTGACCTTCAGGTTGGCGGTCACCGCCAGGGCGATGACCGAGATCAGTTCGGCAGCGTGGCGCCCGACGATCGACCCCCCGAGGACGACGCCCGTTGCAGGGTCGGAGATGATCTTGACGAAGCCGCCGGTGTCGTCGTTGATGAGAGCCTTCGCCGTTGCCGCGTACGGCACCTTGGTCACCCGGATCTTGCGGCCGGTGGCGAACGCGTCCGCTTCGGCCAGGCCGACGTCGGCGATCTCGGGCTCTGTGAAGATGGCCGACGCGGCCTTCTCGTAGTCGATGTGGCGGTGGTCGCGGGTGTGGATGCCCATCACGTGCTCGGCGATCTTGCGGCCCTGCATCGAAGCCACCGACGACAGCGGCAGCTTCCCGGACACGTCGCCCGCGGCGTAGATGTGCGCAACGCTGGACTGGCAGTGCTGGTTGATCTCGACGTAGCCGCCGGAGGTCACGACGCCGGTCTCTTCCAGGCCCATGCCGTCGGAGTTGGGGATGGACCCGATGGCGAGGAGGGCGTGGGTGCCGAGCGCCACCCGCCCGTCGTCGCACGCCACCGCCACCCCGGTCTCGGTCCGCTCGATCATCTCGGCCCGGGCGCCTTTGAACAGCCGGACACCGCGGCGTAGGAGCTCGTCCTCGAGGGCGGCGGCCACCTCTGCATCTTTCGCAGGGAGCACCTGCTGGCGGCTGACGATCAGCGTCACCTTCGAGCCGAACGACGAGAACATGTGCACGAACTCGACTCCGGTCACTCCCGACCCGATCACCACCAGGTGCTCGGGCATGGTCGAGGGCGGGTAAGCCTGGCGGGTGGTCAGGATCCGGTCGCCGTCGGGCTCGCACCACGACGGGATGCGGGGCCGGGTACCCGTCGAGATCAAGATGGCGTCGGCGTCGATCTCCTCGATCCCCCCGGCGGTGTCCACGACGATCTGGTGGGGTCCCTTCAGGCGAGCCGTGCCGTGGAGCAGCCGGACGTCCTGGCTGACCAGCAGCTCGGTCACATGGTCCCTGAGGCGCTCCTCGATCTCGCGGATGCGCCGGCGCTGGAGGTCGACCTCCAGGTGGGCGTCGAGGTGGCTGAGCCCCATCCCGCTGATCCGGTCGGCGAAGCTCATCGCCCCGCCGGTGGCGATCATGGTCTTGGAGGGGATGCAGTCCCAGAGGTGGGCAGCGCCGCCCAGGATGTCTCGCTCGACGAGGGTCACGTCCGCCCCGAGGCGAGCTGCGTAGGTAGCCGCGGTGTTGCCCGCCGGCCCCCCGCCGATGATCACGAAGCGTGTGGCCACGCCTATCGGTCCGGCTGGTAGGTGCCGAGCTCGCCTCGCAGCACGTCGCTGACCTCGCCGAGGGTCGCCCGGCGCGCCAACGCCTCTTTCATCGGGTAGAGCAGGTTGGCGCTGCCCCTGGCCGCGGTGGCCAGGTCGGCGAGAGCGGCGTCGACCGCCCCTTGGTCCCGCTCGGCTCTGGTCCGGGCCAGCCGGGCGGCCTGCGCGGCCTGGAGCGCGGGGTCGATCGGGAACACCTCGGCCGGCTCCGGCTGGTCCTCGATGTAGGTGTTGACGCCGACGATCACCTTTTCGCTGGAGTCGACCTGCTTGGCATAGGCGTAGGCGGCCTGCTCGATCTCGTCCTGCATGTACCCCGCCTCGATGGCCGAGACGGCACCTCCGAGCTCGTCGATCTTGCGGAGGTAGCCGTAGGCCTCGACCTCGACGGCGTCGGTCAACGACTCGATGAAGTACGAACCCGCGAGAGGGTCCGTGGTGTCCACCACGCCGGACTCGCTGGCGATGATCTGCTGGGTGCGCAGCGCGATGCGCGCCGCCTTTGTCGTCGGGAGGCCGAGCGCCTCGTCGAAGCCGTTGGCGTGGAGGCTCTGGGTACCGCCGAGGACCGCAGCCAGGGACTGCAGGGTGACACGGACGATGTTGTTCTCGGGCTGCTGGGCGGTCAGGGTGGAGCCGCCCGTCTGGGTGTGGAACCGCAATAGCTTGCTCTTGTCGCTCCTGGCGTGGAAGCGCTCGGTCATGATCCGGGCCCACATCCGGCGGGCGGCACGATACTTGGCCACCTCCTCGAAGAGGTTGTTGTGGGCGTTCCAGAAGAAGCTGAGCCGGGGCGCGAACTCGTCGACCGGCAGGCCGGCATCGACCGCCGCCTGCACGTAGGCGATCCCGTTGGCCAGGGTGAAGGCGATCTCCTGGACCGCCGTCGATCCTGCCTCGCGGATGTGGTAGCCCGAGATCGAGATGGTGTTCCAAGACGGGAGGTGCTCGGCGCAGTAGGCGAAGATGTCGGTGATGATCCGCATCGAGGGGCGCGGCGGGTAGATGTAGGTGCCGCGGGCGACGTATTCCTTGAGGATGTCGTTTTGGATCGTGCCGCCGAGCTTCTTCGGGTCGACACCCTGCTCCTCGGCCACCAGCTGGTAGAGCAGGAGCAGCGTGGAGGCCGTCGAGTTGATCGTCATCGACGTCGTGACCTTGTCGAGAGGCAGACCTGACAAGAGGATGCGCATGTCATCTATGGAGTCGATGGCGACACCAACCTTGCCCACCTCCCCCTCGGAGCGGGGATGGTCGGAGTCGTAGCCCATCTGGGTCGGCAGGTCGAAGGCACACGACAACCCGGTGCCCCCGCCGGCGAGGAGCAGCCGCCAACGCTCGTTGGTGGACTCGGCGTTGCCAAAGCCGGAGTACTGGCGGATCGTCCACGGCCGGCCCCGGTACATCGTCGGGTAGATGCCCCTGGTGAAGGGGACCTTGCCGGGCTCCCCCAGCTGCTCCGCAGGATCCCATCGGTCCAAGTCGGGCGGGCCGTACACCGGCCGGACCTCTATCCCCGAGTCGGTGCGCCGCTCTTCACTGGCCATGACCGCAGGTTAGGGCGACTGCCAGTGAGCTGACCAAGCCATGCGGCTGGAAATCCGCTGAGGTCCGACCGCTTGCCGCGATCAAGACCCTCATGCCAACCGCGGTCCGCTGCGCGTTTCGTGCGACCTGCTAACACAAAGCGCGCAGCGGACGACCGCCGGCCCGCTCGGCGTGCCCGCACACGGCGCGGCTCGAGACGGCGGGGCCGCGGAGGAAGACGTCCGGCTCAGGAGGCCGGAGCGGCAATCGGGTGGGGCATGCAGTACTCGTCGTACTCGGCGATGACCACTTCGTCTTTGGGGATCGAGCACGCTGCGCACTCCGGGTCCCGGTTGACCTTGAAGGTGCGGAAGCTCTCCTCGAGGGCGTCGTAAGCCAGCAGCCGGCCAACCAACGGGTCGCCGATCCCCAGGAGCAGCTTGATCGCCTCCATGGCCTGGATGCTGCCGATGATCCCCGGAAGCACTCCCAGCACGCCGGCCTCGGCGCACGACGGCGCCAGCTCGGCGGGGGGCGGCTCGGGCACCTGGCAGCGGTAGCACGGCCCCCGGTGGGGCAGGTACACGCTGGCCTGGCCCTCGAAGCGGAAGATCGACCCGTGGACGACTGGGATGTCCAGCTTCAAGGAGGCGTCGTTGACCAGGTAACGGGTCGGGAAGTTGTCGGTCCCGTCGATGATCAGGTCGTAGCCGGCGAAGATTTCGAGCACATTGTCGGCGCCCAGGCGCACGTCGTAGGTGACCACGTCGACGTCGGGGTTGATCCCCGTCAAAGTCTTCTTGGCCGAGTCCACTTTGCGCTCGCCGACCCGATCCATGTTGTGGAGGATCTGGCGCTGCAGGTTGGACTCGTCCACCACGTCCATGTCGATGATGCCGAGCGTGCCCACCCCCGCCGCTGCCAGGTACATCGCGGCGGGGGATCCCAGGCCGCCAGCGCCGAGCAAGAGGACCTTCGAGTCGAGGAGCCTCTGCTGACCGGCCACATCGACCTCGGGTAGCAGCAGGTGTCGCTGGTAGCGGTTGCGCTGCTCGGCGGTCAGCGACGCCGGCGTCTTCCAGTCCCTCCCCTCGTCCTTCCACTTGTTGAAGCCACCGGCCATCGAGCTGACGTCGGTGTAGCCGAGCTGGCCCAAGGTGTCGGCGGCGAATGCCGAACGGGTCCCGCCGGCGCAGTACACGACCAGGTGGGCGGCGTGGTCGAGCACCTTGCTCTCGACCTGGCTCTCGAGGTGTCCCCTGGGGATGTGAATGGCGCCTGGAATGGCGCCCTGCTCGTACTCGTCGGGCTCGCGCACATCGAGGACGATGGTGCCAGGACGGGCCACCTCGTCAGCCGCGATCGAGGTGTCGATCTCGCGGATGCGCGCCTTGGCGTCGCGCAGCAGATCTCGGAAGCTGGGCATGGACGGACCTCGCTCGTTGCGGTCAGCACTGTCGTGCAGCGACATTGGTGTTCAGCGGCACTGGCGCGCCGTTGTCTGCAGTGTCAAACCCTACTAGGGCGGTCGTCATTCCCTCTCTCGGCTGCTGCGCCCTCGGGCTGACCTACGGTCCACACCATGGAGCTCGACCAGGTGGTCCGCCGGCGGAAGATGTGCCGCAACTTCCTCGACCGGCCGGTCGAACCGGTCGTCGTCGACCGCCTGCTGGCCCGAGCCTGCCGAGCTCCCTCCGCCGGCCATACGCAGGGATGGGCGTTCTTGGTGCTCGAAGGCTCGGCGCAAACTCGCAGGTTCTGGCAGCTGGATGCCGACCCGGCATGGCTCGCCGCCCCCACCCACCCCGGGCTATTGCGGGCTCCGGTCATCGTCCTCCCGCTGGCCAGCAGGAACGCCTACCTCTCCCGCTACGCGGAGGCCGACAAACTATCTGCGGCCCGGACCCAGCCCGAGGGGTGGCCTGCACCCTACTGGTTGATCGACGCCTCCTTCGCCACCATGCTGCTCCTGCTCGGAGCGGTGGACGAGGGCCTGGGCGCGCTCTTTTTCGCCCTTCACGCCCCCGCGCCTGCCACCTTGGCGGCTTTCGGCGTCCCCGACGGGTGGGAGGCGCTCGGTGCCGTAGCGCTCGGTTGGCCGGCCCCCGAGTACCAGCCCTCGGCTTCGGCGGCGCGAGGACGACGACCGTTCTCGGAGGTGGTGCACCGGGGCAGGTGGTAGCCAGCCGTGCACCAGGGAGGGCTTGCGAGATATCACTAGACATGAAAAACTCTGAAACATCTTCATATGCCCTGTCGATACTAGGAGCTGCGCCATGCCACCCCTGCTCACGTTCGTCTCCGACTCCCTGACGATCCGGCCGTGGCCCGACGACGTCATCGACCGAGTCGGCTTCGATCCTCGATCGGCCTACGTCGAGCGGTTCTGGTTGGGTGTGCTCGGGCCCTCTACCACCTGGCTGCTGCGACGCGTGGCCGCCGGTTTCGACGATTCCCCGGATGGTTTCGTCCTTCCTCTGGGGGAGACGGCCCGCAGCATCGGCCTGGGCGACCGGGGAGGGCGCCACTCCCCCTTCCTGCGTTCGGTCAACCGCATGCTGCAGTTCGAGATGGCAGCTCTGCTCGGGGCCGAGGAGCTGGCCGTCCGGCGCCACATGCCGCCCCTCAGCCAGCGCCAGCTCGTCCGCCTGTCGCCCGCGCAGCAGGCCGACCACGCTCGCTGGCAGCAGCGGCGCCTCGAGGAGCCGACCGACGAGGCGCAGCGCCGGCGGGGACGGCAGCTGGCGCTCAGCCTTCTCGAGCTGGGCGAGGGGGCAGAGGAGGCGGAGCGTCAGCTCCTCCGGTGGCGCTACAACCCGGCTCTGGCCAGGGAGGCGGCCGACTGGGCCGTTGAGCGCCACCGCTGCGCTGACGCCGCGGCCCGGGCCGGATGACCCACCCCGTCCCGGGGTCCGCCAACCTGACCGCGGCGGGTGTTGCGGTATCGCCTGCACGCGCCTGTACGGTGCGAGGGTGCCGGGCTACCCGCCGCCGATGCCACCGGGATCCCTCGTGCCCATCGAGGGCAGGGGCTCGATGTGGGTGTGGGATAGCGGCGGTGACCGGCCTGCTGTCGTCCTGCTGCACGGCTGGACCTCGACCGCGGCGCTGACCTGGTCGCCGGTGATGGGGGCCCTCGCCCACTCGTGGCGGGTCGTGGCACCCGATCACCGGGGCCACGGGCGGGGGATCCGAGCGCGGCGCTTCACGCTCGAGGACTGCGCCGACGACGTCGCCGCCCTGATCGAGCACCTCGGCGTCTCTCCGGCGATCGTCGCCGGCTACTCGATGGGAGGACCCATCGCCCAGCTTGTGTGGCGCCGCCATCCCGAAGCCGTCGGCGGCCTGGTGCTCTGCGCCACCGCCGCCCGCTTCCAGGGCCGTGCCGACCTGGCGCCGGCGGTGACCGCCGTCAGCTTGGGGTTGTCATACCTGCTCTCTGCCATCCCCGGTGGTTGGCGCCACCAGGCGCTGACTCGCATGGTGGAAGCCAGAGACGACAACCCCGAGCGCGCCCGATGGGTGCTCGCCGAGCAGGGGCGCAGCGACCCGGCGCTCCTCGTCCAGGCCGCCGCGGCTCTCAACGCCTACGACGCGACCGGGTGGATCGCCACCATCGACGTGCCTACCTCGGTGATCATCACAACCAGGGACCGCACCGTCGCGCCGGAGCGGCAGTGGCATCTGGCTCGCTCCATACCCGGTGCCGAGCACGCCACGGTGGACTGGGGGCACAGGGCGGGTGTCGAGGCCGCCGATCGGTTCGGGCCGGCGCTGGAGCAAGCTTGCCGGTCGGTGTGGGACCGGGGCCAGAAGGTGGGCCGGGCGAGCTGACGCACGCCTTCCCGGGTTCACCTGACGCCGAGCGCCTCTTCCACCTGCCTGGCCGCCGCTACCGTGGCCGAAGCGTAGCGACGGCCCGGCGTCCGGCTGGTCCGCTCGATAGGACCTGACACCGAGACCGCCGCTACCACCACGCCTTCGATCACCACCGGCGCCGACACCGACGCCACGCCCCGCTCTCGCTCTTCGACGCTCTGCGCCCACCCGGCGCGCATGGTCTCCTCCTCGCCGGCCAGGACCCGGCCCGCCGATCCCCGGTCCATGGGCAGCGTGGCCCCGACTGCGACGATGGTGCGAAGGCTGTGGGGCGACTCCAGTGACAGGACGCAGACCCGCTGCCCGCCGTCGGGCACGTATAGCTGGACGCTCTCGCCCGTGCGATCCCTCAGCTGGGCGAGCGCACCCGCAGCGGCATCGGCCAGGCTGAGCGGCCCCCCCGTGGCCGACTTCCCGAGCGTCACGAGGCGCTGGCCCAGAACGAAGCGACCCCTGTCGTCGCGCCCGACCAGGTCGTGCCGTTCCAATGCCACGGCCAGCCGGTGAGCCGTCGCCCGGGGGAGACCCGTCACTTCGGCCAGCTCCGTCAGTGCTCTGGGGCGGACCTCGAGGCTCGCAAGGATGGCGATGGCCTTGTCCAGCACCCCCACACCACTTACACTCTCTCCCATACCACGGGACTCTATCTCAGATTGTGAGACATGATGGCCACTCATTCCAAATCTTCGCCCCTGACCATGGCCGACAAGGTCTGGGACCGCCACCTCGTCCGTAGCGTCGAGGGCGAACCCGACCTGCTCTACATCGACCTCCACCTCGTCCATGAGGTGACCTCCCCGCAGGCCTTCGAGGGACTCAGACTGGAGGGCCGGGCGGTGAGGCGGCCCGACCTCACGGTGGCCACCATGGACCACAACGTCCCGACCACCGGGCTCGACCAGCCGATCGGGGACCCCATCTCCGCCAAGCAGATGGAAGTCCTCCGTGCCAACTGCGAGCAGCACGGCATCCGGCTGTACGCCATGGGAGACCCCCATCAGGGGATCGTGCACATCATCGGTCCGGAGCTGGGGCTCACCCAGCCCGGCATGACGGTGGTGTGCGGAGACAGCCACACCTCCACCCACGGAGCCTTCGGAGCGCTGGCCTTCGGGATCGGCACCAGCGAGGTCGAGCATGTGCTCGCCACCCAGACCCTGGCCCAGCCCCGTCCCGAGTCGATGGCGGTGACCGTCGAGGGCGACCTTCCGCCCGGGGTGAGCGCCAAAGACCTGGTGCTGGCCATCATCGGCCGTATCGGCACCGGGGGCGGCATCGGCCACGTCATCGAGTACCGGGGGTCGGCTATCCGCAGCCTGTCGATGGAGGGCCGGATGACGGTCTGCAACATGTCGATCGAGGCGGGGGCCCGAGCCGGCATGGTCGCGCCCGACGAGACCACGTTCTCCTACCTGGAAGGCCGGGACCACGCCCCGAAAGGCCACGCGTGGGAACGAGCCCTGGACGACTGGCGCACGCTCGGCAGCGACCAGGGCGCCTCCTTCAACAAGGAGGTGCAGATCGATGCAGCATCCCTGACGCCCTACGTCACTTGGGGCACCAACCCGGGGCAAGTCATCCCGATGGACGCCTCGGTGCCTGATCCCGACAGCTTCGACGATCCGTCGGCTCGGGAAGCCGCCGGCCGGGCCCTGGCCTACATGGACCTCCAAGCCGGCACGCCCCTTCGCGATGTCCGCGTGGACACGGTGTTCATCGGTTCCTGTACCAACGGTCGGATCGAGGACCTGCGCGCCGCAGCCGGCGTCCTCGAGGGCCGGAAGGTGTCGTCCTCGGTGCGGGCATTGGTCGTCCCCGGCTCCGGCCAGGTCAAGGTCCAAGCGGAGGCCGAAGGCCTCGACCGGATCTTCACCGCCGCCGGATTCGAGTGGCGCGACCCTGGGTGCTCCATGTGCCTGGCGATGAACCCCGACAAGCTCGCCCCCGGCGAGCGCTCTGCGTCAACCTCCAACCGCAACTTCGAGGGGCGCCAGGGCCGCGGCGGGCGGACCCACCTGGTATCCCCGGCGGTCGCGGCCGCCACCGCCGTCGCCGGGCACTTCGCCGCGCCGGGCGACCTCGCATAAACCTGCCGCCCACCCCGACCCTGTCCCCAAACCACCTCAGGAGCGCCCCGTGCAACCTGTTCGTATCGTCTCCGGCACCGCCCTGCCGCTCGACCGCAGCGACGTCGACACCGACCAGATCATCCCCAGCGACTGGCTCAAGCGCGTCGAGCGCACCGGGTTCGGCCAAGGACTTTTCGGTGAGTGGCGCGACGACCGGGAGTTCGTGCTCAACAAGCCCGAGCACGCCGGGGCCACCATCTTGGTCGCCGGCCCCAACTTCGGCGTCGGCTC
>JAKBAM010000007.1:62995-88025 GCA_021809105.1 Actinomycetes bacterium | reverse complement strand
GGTTGGCGGCAGCCTTGACGCAATGGTCGCGAAACTGCGCCTTGTGGGTGTTCCACACGTTGTCGTCGGCACTGACTTCGCCGAGCAGCAGCTCGAGCCGTTCGGTGAAATCCATGGGACCGAAGTCGGCCAAGCTGGTCTGTGCACGCGCCAGGTCCAGCACGTGCTCGGCGCTCATGTCAACCGGCTGGGCTTCCGCTGCCTCCAGCGCGGCACGCTCCTCCTGGCTGCGAGTGTCCTCCCGCATGCCTTCGACTCTCAGGACGGTCACGGCCATTCTGGGAGCTCCGTGATATCCGACTTGCCGGCATTGGCCATCCAGCCGCCTTCGACTATGACCACGTCCCCAGTGTGGAAACTGGACCACTGGCTCATGAAGTACACGGCGATCCCTTCGAAATCGGCCGGTGTGCCCATCCGGCCCATCGGGTTGTACCGCCGCACCCGCTCCACAACGGGATGTTCGGCCGGCAGGTTGACGGTCTCGCTCACCGTGTGGCCGGGACAGACCACGTTGCAGCGGATCCCGTACCGCCCCGCCTCGACCGCGATGCCGCGGCTCATCGCCACCATCGCTCCCTTGGAGGCGTTGTAGTGCTGCATACCCGGACTCCCCGTCAGAGCAGACAGGCTGGCCACGAACAGGAGCGACCCCCCGGGATCACCCGCGTCGTAACGATCCTTCATGTGACGCGCACCCTCTCGAACCGTCAGATAGGAGCCGTGCTGGTTAACGGCCAAGAGGCTGTGCCACTGCTGGGTGGACATGTCGAGGAAGCTTCGGTCGTTGCGCATCATCCCTGCGTTGGCGATCACCCCGTCGACGCGGCCCATCTCCTGGACTGCCTGGGCCACGCCGGCGACCACTTGGTCCTCGTCGCTGATGTCGACCTGCTGCGCGAACACCCGACCCCCGAACTCGCTCAGCGACTCGACCGCCTCGTGGTTCTTGTCGGCCCGGCGCCCCCAGATCACGACGTCACCCCCGGCTCTGGCGATCCCGCGAGCCATACCGAGCCCGATGCCGGCGTTACCGCCGGTCACGAGGACAACCTTCCCTCCCAAGTTGAACACGTTAATATTGTTATAGCAAAAGGATCATCGTGTCAACCTAGATTCAGCTAACGTTGCTCCATGGCCAGAGCTGCGCCGGCCGCGAGTCGTGCGGTGGCCATCGTCTCGTTCCTGACCGCCCATCCCTCCCGCGGGTTCACCATCAGCGAGCTGGTGCGGCACCTCGGAATGAACATCGCGTCTGCTCACGCCACTCTCGCCGTACTGCAGGACACCGGATTCGTGGTGCGAGACCCCGTGCATCGCACCTACATACTCGGACCCGCCCTGGCGGCCACTGGCTTCGCTGCGCTCGCGCAGCATCCAGCCGTCGTGGCCGCCATCGCCCAGGCCGAGGTGCTCGCCGACGAGCTCGACGCGGAGACCGGGGTGACGGCCCTGGCCGGGCGGGATGTCATCTTTTTGGCCCGCCGAGGTCCGGTGGGCCTAAACACTGCGATCGGCTACCCAGGCGATCGATCCCCTCTCATGGCGCCGATCGGCGCAGTGTTCATGGCGTGGGCCGATGGCGAATCAGTCAAAGCCTGGATCGAACGTGCCGGCGCACAAGCGACAGCCGCCCGGACTTTCCACCGGGCCCTGGCCGAGACCCGGGCTCGGGGCTTCAGCGTGCCCCTTCAGGCCATCTCTTCGCCGGCGGTCGTGGAGGCCATGGCGCGAGTACGCAACGATCCGGCGGATGCCCAGGCGGAACACGAGCTGACCGGGGTACTTCAGCGAACCGACGAGATGCTCCTCCTCTTCGATGGGCTGGGACCGAGCCACGAGGTCACTTTCAAGACAGTGGCGGCGCCGGTCTTCGACGAGATCGGACGCGTGCTGCTGTCGATCAGCGTCACCGGTCCCGAAGCACCCGTGCCCCTACAAGAGGTCATGCGCCTGGGGCGTCGCCTCGCGCAGTCGGCAGCGATCGCCACCCGGGAGGGCCGAGGTCGGGTACCAGCTCCCGACGAAGCCTCTGGTAGCTCCCGCACGGGCTGAGACACCGATCGCACCGGAGCATATTTCCTCCGTACTATCTTGCGCAATGGCTATTTTGCTATAACAATAGAGGCATGCCTATAGCTGAGTCCGGGGCGAGTGCGTCGAGCCAGGACCTGACCCACCTCCAGCGGCTGGAGTCGGAGAGCATCCAGATCCTCCGAGAAGCGGTTTCCGAGAGCGAGCGGCCGGTGATGCTCTACTCCGTCGGCAAGGACAGCTCGGTCATGCTGCATCTGGCCGTCAAGGCGTTCCATCCCTCCAAGCCGCCCTTCCCGTTGCTCCACGTCGACACCACCTGGAAGTTCCACGCCATGTACGAGTTCCGGGACAAAGCCGCTTCCGACCTCGGCATGGACCTACTCGTGCACCAGAACCCCGAATGCCTGCGGCTCGGGATCAACCCTTTCGACCACGGGCCGGCGGTGCACACCGACATGTGGAAGACCGAGGGGCTGAAACAGGCGCTCGACCTCCACCGCTTTGATCTGGCCTTCGGCGGTGCCCGCCGCGACGAAGAGAAGTCTCGGGCCAAGGAGCGGGTGTTCTCGATCCGGTCAGCTCAGCACCGTTGGGACCCCAAACAGCAGCGGCCCGAGCTGTGGCGGCTCTACAACGCCCGCAAGTCTCCCGGGGAGACCGTCAGGGTGTTCCCGCTCTCGAACTGGACAGAGTTGGACGTGTGGCAGTACATCCATCGCGAGCAGATACCCATCGTCCCCCTCTACTTCGCCGCGCCGCGCCCGGTCGTCGAACGAGACGGGACCCTGATCATGGTCGACGATGATCGCATGCCCCTCGGACCCGGTGAGGCTCCGACGTTGAAGACCGTCAGGTTCCGCACGCTGGGCTGCTATCCCCTTACCGGGGCCATCGAGAGCGAAGCCGCCGCCCTCACCGGCATCATCCAGGAGATGCTCCTCACGACCAGCTCGGAACGCCAGGGCCGGGTCATCGATCACGACTCCAGCGCATCTATGGAGAAGAAGAAGCAGGAAGGTTACTTCTGATGGCTCACGCCCGAACCGATTTGCTGGCCGACGACATCGACGCCTACCTGCTCGCCCACGAGCACAAATCGATGCTGCGCTTCATAACCTGCGGCAGCGTCGACGACGGGAAGAGCACCCTGATAGGGCGACTGCTCTACGACTCCAAGCTGGTGTTCGAAGACCATCTCGCCGCCTTGGAGGCGGATTCGAAGAAGGTCGGCACCCAAGGAGGCGACATCGACTTTGCTCTGCTGGTAGACGGGCTGGCCGCGGAGCGGGAGCAGGGCATCACCATCGACGTGGCGTACCGGTTCTTCTCCACGGAGCGGCGCAAGTTCGTCGTCGCAGACACACCCGGGCACGAGCAGTACACCCGGAACATGGTGACCGGCGCGTCGACCGCCGAACTGGCCGTCATCCTGATCGACGCCCGCAAAGGTGTCCTCACCCAGACCCGACGGCACAGTTACCTCGTCTCGCTGCTCGGTATACGCCACATCGTGCTTGCGATCAACAAGCTGGATCTCGTCGATTACTCCGAGGAGGTCTTCCGACGGATCGAGGATGCATACCAGTCCTTCGCCAAGGAGATCAGGCTCGAACGAATCATGACTATCCCGATTTCCGCCCTGAGGGGCGACAACATCACAGAGCCGAGCAGCAATACCCCGTGGTACAGCGGGCCGACCCTGATCGACCACCTCGAATCCATTGAGATCGCCGACGACACCCGCAGTCGGCCTTTCCGGATGCCGGTCCAGTGGGTCAACCGGCCGAACCTGGATTTCCGGGGATTCTCCGGTTGCATCGCAGGAGGCACGGTCCGGCCCGGCGACCGGATCCGGGTGCTGCCGTCGGGGCTCGAGTCCACCGTCAGCCGGATAGTCACCTACGACGCAGATCTCGCAGAAGCCGTTGCCGGGCAGTCGGTGACATTGACTCTCGCAGACGAGATCGATCTGAGCCGGGGCGATGTCGTTGCCGCGGCCAGCCGTCCCCCCGGGGTGGCGGACCAATTCGAAGCCCACGTCATCTGGATGGCCGAAGAGGAGCTGCTCCCCGGTCGCCCGTACCTGCTCAAGATTGGCACCCGCACCGTGGCTGCCACGATCGAGCGGCCGAAGTACAAGGTGAATGTCAATACGCTGGAGCACACCGCAGCTCGGACGCTCGGGCTCAACGAGATCGGCGTCTGCAACATCCACCTGGACCGCCCCATACCGTTCGACTCGTACCGGGACAACCGGGACACGGGCGGCTTCATCCTCGTCGACCGCTACACCAATAACACCGTGGCGGCCGGGCTGCTCAATTTCGCCCTACGCCGGGCGGACAACATCCACTGGCAGGCCGTCGAGGTCGACAAGCAAGCCCGAGCCGCGATCAAGCACCAGCGTCCTGCGCTCATCTGGTTCACCGGCCTGTCCGGCTCAGGCAAGTCGACCATCGCCAACCTGGTCGAGCGGGAGCTCCACCACCTGGGACGCCACACCTACCTCCTCGACGGTGACAACATCCGCCACGGCCTCAACAAGGATCTGGGGTTCACCGACGTAGACCGGGTAGAGAACATCCGCCGCACAGCCGAGACAGCCAAGCTCCTGCTCGACGCCGGGATCATAGTCCTCGCGTCGTTCATATCCCCTTTCCGAGCGGAGCGGCAGATGACCCGCGAACTGCTGGAGGAAGGCGAGTTCGTCGAGGTCTTCGTCGACTGCCCCCTCGACGTAGCCGAGACCCGCGACCGCAAGGGCCTCTACGCCAAGGCGCGCCGGGGAGAGCTCGTGCACTTCACTGGTATCGACTCTCCCTACGAGCCGCCCGACTCTCCGGAGATCCACCTCGACGCCAGCGGCGCCGCGTCCGCAGAGGAATCGGCGCAGCAGGTGATCAGCTTCATAACCGCCGCTGGAATCATCGGATCATGATGACCGACGACCAGGTGGCCGCCCGCCTCGCCACCGAAGCCGGGGATCTCTTAGTGGGCATGCGCTCCGCTGGCGGAACGGAGGGCGACTGGAGGTCCAACGAGCTCCTGTTGAGGCGCCTGGCCGAGCTCCGACCCGACGACGCGGTCCTCTCAGAGGAGCATGTGGATGACGGCGCCCGGCTCACCCATCGCCGCGTGTGGATCATCGATCCCCTTGACGGCACCCGCGAGTACGGCGAACCTCCACGCGACGACTGGGCCGTCCACGTGGCGTTGGCCGTCGACGGTCAACCCGTCGCCGGCGCCGTGTCACTCCCCGCAGCCGGGCTCGTCTACGGCACCGGCACCCCACCCGAGGTGCCGCCATCGATCGGGGGGCCGGTCCGCCTGGCGGTCTCACGTACCCGCCCCCCTGCTTGCGTCGACACCCTGGTGGCGCGCCTGGGAGCGCGTCTGGTCCCCATGGGGTCGGCGGGCGCCAAGGCCATGGCCATCATTCGAGGAGATGTCGACATCTACGCCCATTCCGGCGGCCAGTACGAGTGGGATTCCTGCGCGCCCGTCGCTGTGGCTGCGTCGGCCGGGTTGCACGTATCCCGGCTCGACGGGTCACCGCTGCGTTACAACGCGCCGAACCCCTACCTGCCAGACCTGCTTATCTGCCGTCCCGAGCTTGCGGGCGCGGTGATCGACGCCTTGCGGCCCGGATCATGACCCGCTGGCTTGCGACACCAGCTTGGAGGTCGATGCGTCCCAGTTGTAGATGACCACCGGCCCGTCGTCGTGGTGACCCGGGCCGAAGTGCAAGGTCCCACCGGAGCCGGGGATCGTGAAGTTGGTCAGCGACTCGCCGCCCTTCAAGAAGCTGGCATTGTTGAGGGTCGGGCCGGCGGCTTTGAGGATATCCACCAGCATGGGGATCAGCTGGCACGCCGTTATAGGGGCCGTATAGGTGACCGGCGTCGAGGAGGTGGCATTGACAGGGCTGTTGATCACCGTGTTCGGCTCCGCCGCCTGCACCAGGGCGACGCACTTCTGCATGGCCGGATCTACCCATTCCGCCGCGTTCGAGGGTGAGCCACTGGCCGTGATGGCATTCTTCAGGACGGCCTGGGAGAACCCGGTCTTGGACGACACGTAGGCGTCGAGGTCGTTGTAGTCAGTCGCGACCAGTCTGGGAAGGTAGCTGCTCTGGTTGATCTGCAACGCGTCGGGCCACTGCTCTCCCGCGGTGCCCACTGCGACCACCACGTTGGCCCCGGCGGCGCTGAACTTCTGGGCGATCAGCGCGTACTGGGCGTTGAGGGCGACAGTGTCGGTGATGAGAGCATCGTTGATGGCCGACTGGACCACGTTGACTCCGAGGCTTTTCAACTGGGCGAGCACCACGTTCATTTCTGCCTGGTCGGCCGATTGCCCTACCACCGCCACCTTGTGGCCGGAGAACACCCCGAGGCGCACGAACGACGACAACTCTTTCGGCACCACTTCGTTCGGGGCGAGCCCGAAGTTGAACCATGTCGCCTTGGCTTGCGCCTGCTGCTGCGCCGTCAGCGATTGCCCGACGATAGGGGTGTCGTGGGTGGCGACGTAACACAAGACGTCCGCCGCCTGCAGGAAGCCGACCTCCACGAAGACCTTGTCGTCCTCGGTGAGCTGCGCGCACGACTCCGCCGCTGGCGCCGTCCCCAGGGGGTTGACTGCCGAAAAATAGGGAACGATCTTCCGGCCGTTGATGCCCCCTTGGCTGTTGATCTGATCGATGACCGCCGTGTAGGCGACCTGGTAGTTGCCGGCATTCACGTTGATCGTCTGCCTGATCGCTGCCAGATCGGGATAGGTGATGCCGACGCGGATGGTCGTGGCCGTGACCCCCTGGCCGAGCTGCTGCGACGAGCCCGCCGCGGTCGACGCGGAGCTGGAGGACGTCGGCGGCGCGCTCGACTTGGTCCCACAGCCTGCGACCGCCACCGCTCCTATCACCGCAATGGCTATGGACTTACGCATTGTCCCTCCTTGGGGGCATTTGGCTCATATGGCTCAGTTGGCAACCAGACCCGGACCCGCAGGGAGCAATTCGCCTCATGCGAGCGGGCTCGTCTCGACGGCCCCACCTTCGTGGGGCTGGGACTCGGGTCCGCTGCGCTCGATCGCACGCTCGTCGGTACCCAGATAGCTGGCGATCACCCGCCGATCGTTTCTCACCTCTTCTGGAAGGCCTTCGGAGATGACCCGTCCGGTCTCCAGGCAGTACACCCGGTCGCTCATCCCCATGATCAGGGGCATGTCGTGCTCGATGATCAGCATCGAGGCGTCCAGCTCTCGACGTACATCGAGCAGCAGCGGCCCGAAGGCTTCGGTCTCGCGCTGCGCCACGCCTGCTGTCGGCTCGTCGAGGCACAGCACCCGGGCGGAAAGGGCGAGCAACCCGGCGATCTCCACGATGCGGCGAGTCCCAGTCGAGAGATCGCTGATGTAGTGGTCGGCGTAGAGACCAAGCCCGAGGAAATCCAGGATCTCGCCGGCTTCGGCCCGCTTGGCCCTCTCCGATCGGATCGACCTGGGAATCATGGCGGATATGCCCAGCAGGCTCGTAGGAGATCTGGACTCCAATGCGACCGCCACCGTCTCGCGTACCGTCAGCTCGGGAAAGAGCCGGGCGGCTTGGAAGCTGCGCCCCAGCCCCAACCGGGCCCGCCTCGCCGGGTGCAGGTGCGAAACGTCCTCGCCCAACACCTCCACCGATCCACTACTTGTGACATATCCGCCGATCGCGTTCATCACCGTGGACTTCCCGGCACCGTTCGCACCGATCAGGCCCACGACCTCGTTCGCGCCGATGCGGATCGTGATGCCGTCCACCGCGGACACACCCCCGAAGCTCACGTGCAGGTCGCGAGCCACCAGGACATCGCCACCGGAAAGGGCGGCGCGACGCCGCTGGGACCGGATCGGCACCGCCTTCGGCCGGACCGTGACCGCCGCCGGAACTCTCTTATCCGCTTGATCGATCACGAAGTCACGCACCCGGTAGGCGATGCCGACGAGCCCGGTGGGGAAGTAAAGCAGGAGCACCAGCAGACCGATGCTGGACGTGAGCAGCCCGACCATGGAGCTCGACGGGTCGAAGGCCGGCAACCCAACTATCCATATTGCGCCGAGCACGGGCCCCGTCGTGGACCCGAGTCCGCCGATCACCACCAGCGACACCAATACCAAAGAGTCGTTCACCAGGAAGAACTCCTGCGTGAAGGGGACTTGCTGCAGCACTCCTGACAGGAGACCCCCTCCGAGACCGGCGATCCCCCCCGCAAGGGCGAACGCCTGGACCTTGGCCCGGGTCGGCGCCACGGTGTAGGCGGCGGCCGCATCCGGGTTGTCACGCACCGCGATCATCGTGCGGCCGATGCCAGAGCGGCGTAGCCGGGCGAGCACTGACAGCACGACGACCAACACGACGAGCAGAGCGTAGTAGTAGGAACGTTCGGAGTTGAGGCTGAGACCGAACAGCGTGCCGCGCGGGAACAGCTCCGTCAGCTGGGCGTGGCCGTTGAGGATCGGCCGCTGGTACAGGTACTGCTCGGCGGCCAGGGCGAAGGCGAAGGTGGTGATTGCCAGCAACAAGCCTCGTACGCGCAGTGACCCGATGCCTATGACCACGGCCATCAAAGTGGTCACGACAGCCGCGACGAAGATCGAGACCCAGAACGGGAGCCCGGTGAACGCGGTGTCGATGATGCGCGTGTGGTGCCACCCGACGTTGATCGAGATGCCCTGCGTCAACGTGGCAGCCAGGAGGGCCCCGATGCCGGCGAAGGCCATCTGCCCTAGCGACACCTGGCCTGCCCATCCGGTGAGGATGGTCAGGGAGCATCCACAGATCGCGTAGGCCAGAAGCGTGGCGTACAAGAGCTGCCGTGAGGGCTCCGTGACGATTATCGGCAGGATGACGGCAACCAGACCGAGCATCACCACGCCGCCCCGGTCTACGACTCTGACCCACCAGAACTGCTTCAAACGGTCTGGTATCGGACGAACCTTCGCGGCGAAGGAGAAGGAGCCCGCCTCCTCCGCCCGCTCCCTGCTCTGGAACCACACCGCCACCAGCACGGCTATCAGGATGAGAAAGTCGATCAGCCCGGGTTCATTGAGGTAGTTAAACCCGACCAGCGACTCCGACAACCCGATGGCGAGGGCGGCTATCACTGTCTTGCGGAACGACCTCATCCCTCCGATGACCGCGGCCGCCAGAGCCCGCACGAGGGTGTCGGGTCCCAGGGTGGTGAGCTCCGCCGCGGTGCCGTTCTGCCCGGCGATGAGGATGAGGGAGATGGATGACAGGGCCCCCGCTATCGCCCAGACCATCGTCGAGACCAGCTTGGGGTTGATCCCCGACACCCGGGCCAGATCCGGGTTCTCCGCCGACGCCTGCACGGTTGCGCCCAGCTGCGTTCGGCCGAGGAACCAGCTCAAGGCCACCACGATGACGGGGACCACGACGATGGTGGATAGCTGCGACCCGGTCACCTGCAGCGATCCGAGCTGCCATTTGCTCCCGAGCGCCACGGGATATCTGGCCCCCGCTCGCTTGATCTTCGGGTAGGCGGTCGCCGCGGCAAGGGCCAGCTGCGCGATACCGATGGTGGCGACCAAGACGATGACCCTCGGCGCGGCAGACAGGCGTCGGATCACACCCATCTCGACGATGACGGCAAAGACCACGCCGGCCACGATCACGACCGGAAGGGCGACCCAGAAGGGCAGGTGGTACTGCACCACCAGGAGGGCGAAGAGGCTGGCCGCCACCAAACCCATGTTGCCCACGGCGAAATTGATCACCCGGGTAGCCCGGTACACGAGCACGATCCCGAGGGCCACCAGGCCGATCACCAGCCCGGACACGATCCCATCGAAGACGACCTGTTTGGTCACCCATGCGCTGGCGAGAACCACCTCAACCCCGGGTGCGGTCATCCGCCCAAGAAGACGGCTCGAGCCAGGTCGTCTCTCTCCATGAGCTCCCTCGTCGGACCGTCGAACCGCACCTGCCCCTTCTCGAGGAACACGGCGCGATCCGAAATGGCTGCGGCGACGTTGAGTGATTGCTCTACCACGACAATGGTCATACCGGTGCTCGTCAGCCGCTCGATGACCGCCATGAGCTCCTGGACGACCAGCGGCGCCAGCCCGAGGGAGAGCTCGTCGATCAGAAGCACCTCCGGCTCGTGAAGGAGGACTCGAGCCAGCGCGACCATCTGCTGCTGCCCGCCCGAGAGGTCGCCGGCTGGGACGGAGCGCCGAGCGCCGAGGACCGGGAAGAGCTCCAACACCGCTTCGATCCGTCGCTGCTGGTCGTCGCGGTCCTTGCGATAGGCGAACGCCCCGACCGTGAGGTTCTCCACCACCGACATCCGTGGGAACACCCCCTTGCCCCCCGGGAGGAACTGGATTCCCATCCGTGCACGTTGCTCGGGTGACACGAAGGTGATGTTGCGACCGTTGAGGCGTACAACCCCACGCGACGGGGTCCCCAGGCCGGCCATCATCCGCAGTATCGTCGACTTACCGGCTCCGTTGGTGCCCAGCAAGGCAAGGACTTCGCCCCGCCCGACCTCGATGTTGACGTCGAAGAGCACCTGGACTGGACCGTAGGAGTAGTCGAGGCTGCTCACCTGCAGGGCGGGGATCTCGTCTGGCCGGCCCTGTTGGCGTTCGTGCTCGTCGAGCTCCTCGCGCAGCTCCGCCACCACGAGGGACAGATCGCCCCTGATGTACTGCGAGCCCCGCAACATGAGCAGCCCGCCGATGATCGTGGAAGGGATCACGAGGGCCAGTACTGCGACGCGCGTGTCGAAAGCCGATGTCAGCAATCCGGCCATCAGGGCACCACCGAGGGCGCCGACGAAGAAGATGTAGATCGCGACCAGAGCGTTGCCCAAACCCCGAAGCCGGTAGGGGAGGATCGTCAACAAGATCGGACCGAACATCGTGTAGGCAGTGATCAGCAGGATCGTCTGCGGCACTTGTAAAGCGATCCACATCCAGGCGCTCGGCATGAAGTACTGCACCGGAGTCAGCACCGCGGCTGGGAGAATGGTCAGACCCACAAGGCGCAAGGCCTTGGAGGGATCGCTGCGGTAGAGCGCGTCGTACTTGCGTCCGACGAACGGCAGCACGAAGAGCACGCCGGCCCCGCCGATCGTGCCGGCGAGGCCGCGCTGGAACGTATCGAGGTGGAAGTGTTGTTGGAGGAACAGGTTGCCGAGCACCGGCCCGCTGAACAGGCCGAATCCGGTGGCCGACAAAGCCAGAATCGAGGTCTTGACCGTCTTGATCTGCATGAGCCGGGCGAATGCAGCCTCTACCGATATCGGTGCCGGTTTGGCGTCGTCAATCACCTCTCCGAGGACGTCGGCCTTCTCGTACTGGCCCCGCGGCGGCTCCGGCAGGCGAAACGCGAACAGAGCTACCACAGCGACAGGCGCGCCGAGCACCCAGAACGCCGCCCTCCACCCGGCGAGGGACGCTATGGCCCCGACCAGGAGCGGGCTCAGCGCACCGAGGGTGCCGCTGGCGATCCCACTGAGCGCAGTAAACCTTCCCCGGATCCCGATGGGGTACGTGTCGGCCAGGAGCGAGCCGGCGACGGGCAACGTGCTCGACTGGGAAATTCCGACCCCGAAGCGAGCGCAGAAGAAGGTGAAAAGATTCACTGCGAAGCCCGATGCGGCCACCAGCGCCGAGAAAGCCAGCGCCGCCCACCCGATGATCGGTGCTCGCCGGAAGCGATCTGCCAGGTATCCCATAGGCAGGGCGCCGAGCACGAGGAATCCGCCGGAGGCGGCACTTACCGCGACCACCGCACCGTTGCTCACGTGGAAGGCGTCGCGGATGTTCGGTGCCAGTACCGCCAGGCCCGCCGACTGGAGCTGGTCGAGCGCGGTGATGATCATCAACACCACGAAGGTCGCCTTGCCAGCCTTCTCCAGCCCCTCGCGCAGGCTGAGCTCCTCGGAGCCGACGCCGGGGAGCAGCTCGTCGGCGAAGAGGACCTCCCTGGTGGACTCTTGCTGCTCGAGCTCGCGTTGGGCGTTCGCCTCCAGCACAGCTCTGACCAGGTCCGAGGTCGCTACGGGCCCGGGTGGTTCCTGCGCCGCGTCCAGGGAGGGAGCGGACTCGGGTGGCACCTTCGTGCGTCCTCGAAGTTGCAACTTCACGCTTCGCCCACGACCACACGGGCGCGGGCTACGTTTTGGATCCGCGCATATGGGCTGCTCGTGTCACCATCTCGATGTGCCGTCACCCGCACCACTGGGAAGTAGGTGCCGGGCGCGCTGAAAGAGTGCCGGCGCTCTACCACCACCCGCTCAGCTTTATCGGGAGCTTGCGAAACGGCAAAGTGGCCCGTTCCTTCGAGATCCCACTCCACAGACACGATGACACCCGTCCCGCTCGGTACCTCTGCTGTGGCGCAGATGGCGACGCCGGCGCCCGGATCGACTTCGGCAGCTGGCCCCCCATTGACCGTCAACGAGACGACCGGCTGAACACCCCGGCGCCCTGAGGCATCTGGCGCGACAATGACCTGACCATCCACCACCTCGTAGCTGGTGCTCGCCGGCGGGGCGATCCCGTCCTCCACCCAGCGACTCAGGTCTCGCAGGGCTTGATGCAGGACCCCGACGTACATGACCGTATGGGTCGGGTCCTCGAGCGAGTCGTCACCGTGGAGGGCATTATCGGTGAACCACAGGCGAAAATGATCGTCGACCTGCTCCCCTAGGTGCTCGTCCACCCTCTGGCGATACCAGTCGGCCTGCCACGGGAGCGCTTCCCGGTCGAGCAGGGATGCCACGACGATCATCTTTCCTTCGATGCGTCCGGATTGCACCGTCCCGGCGGCGCCTGCCGCGAACAGCGGCCCGATCACGACTGGGCGTTGTGGGTAGGTCGGCGAACCGTCAGCTTGGCGGAACTGGTCCCAGACGGGGTACTCGTCGTTGTCGGGGACCTGGTGGCGGTGGTAGGTCTGAGCTGCCAGGAACCCGCTGTTGTCTACCTCGACAGCGTCGCCCGATCGGATGAGCCCGATGCGCTCCGCATCACCCGGGCCGAACATGGCAATACCGTCCACGACCGAGAGCAGCCCGATCCTCGCTCCGGCCGCTGCCCCAGAAGTCACGGCCAGATCGGCTCCGTGGACTTCTACGTCGGGCCAGCTCGACAGCCGCACCGCGACCGGAATCGAGACGGGCTCGGTGGGTCCCCGCCAGGCGTGGTCAACACCGCCGCGCGGCTGCCCCGGCTGCCGCTGTGCCGGTAGGCCGAGGGCGGTCGCTTCCCCGTCGGTGATAACCGCAGCGACCTCGCAGCGATGCTGCACGCGGTCACGTCGCAGGGAAGGCGGCATGTCGTAACCGAGATAGCCGGGTTTGGTCCAGAAGTCGTCGAAGTAGGTGGGGTCGGCCGTGGCCATGCCTCGGTAGAGCACCGGAAAGGCGTGCATGCCCATGGTCTTGTGACCGAACCACGAGCGCAGGGGGAAGCCCATGCGGGTCACCTCCGACAGGGCTTCGCTCTCCTCGTCGTCGAGCCCCTCGAAGGGGTCACCGCTTCCCCCCGGCTCGACCGCGTCGACAATCTGGTCGAAGCGTCCGCGCAGGATCCGCTGGGCGTGCATGCGAACGGTGAACATGTTCGGGATCGCCATCGGCGAGCCGACGACATAGGGAACGAACCCATCCCACACGCCTGCCGTGTTCTCGGCGCCACCGATCGTTCGGAAGGCGCCCCCGCTCCCCCCGTAGGCATAGCCATAGGGGCGGTGGTCCCCGTACATCTCGGCGGCGACCACGCGCGAGTACTGCGCGCACGCGGCGTTGGCCCGATACCCCGCGACCGTGGGATCGTCGGAGCCGAATCCGCCCCAGACCCCCCCACCGTTGGTCTCCAGGAAATAGGCACCGCTGGCGATGGCGAAGCCGATCTTGTCGTCGGAGGTGGCGCCTTGGGCCAGGTTCTCGCTGTCGGGTACCGGGGTGATGTGCTGGAAGAACCTTCCCCGGTAAGCATCTTGGGGAGGCAGGTAGATCGAAAAGCGGGTCTCGGTGCCGCCGAACCCGCCGTGCACGTAGCGGTGGCGGACTGGGACGTCGCGCCACTCATCGAGGTCGACATAGGGCTCGGCGAACATCTCGTCGTCGGCACCCCCCGACCAAATCGAATCCCTCTTTGTCTCCACGTCCCCCTACCTTCACGTCCGCACAGCCCCACGTCTTGCCGCCCACCGGGCATACCGACGAAGGATTGACTTAGAGGTCTGTAGCATTATCGTTGGAAGTCAGCTTGTCAACCCCGCGTGACGGGGAGGGCTCAACCTGGAGGGACGGTGCCGACCCGAGAGCCGGGAGGAGATGCCCGCCGGGGCCGGTAGATTTCTCGTCCCACGCAGATCCGCTATCTACTTCATCGAGGACCGATTGATGTCAGGCTCCCTATTTGGGCCCAGAGACTGATGCCTCCCAGGAAGGGCGTTCCGAACGTGCGGGGCCGGGCTCGGCGCGAGCAGATCCTCGACGCGGCCATCGAGCTCTTCGCCCGCCAGGGCTATCGCGGGACGGGCCTGCTCGGGTTGGCTGAAGTCGTCGGAATCAGCCACGTCGGCATCCTCCATCACTTCGGCACGAAGGAGGACCTCCTTCGCTCTGTGATGGAGCGACGCGACGAGAGCATCAACAGGTTGATGGGCGAGTTCGAAGGCAAGGGGATCTTCGGTTTGGCCACGCTCGACCTCGACGAATCTCCGGTGTTGACCAGGCTCGCCACGGTGCTGCGCGCCGAGAACCTCAACCCCGGCGACCCCCTCCACGACTACTTCGACGAGATCGACCGCCGGACGCGGGCTGCCATTGCCGCCGAGATCCGAAGGTCTCAGCAACGAAGGGAGGTCCGCGCAGGTATCGATCCCGAAGTGAAGGCCTCCGAGATCCTCGCTTTTGCCATCGGGCTCGAGACCCAATGGCTGCTGAGCCCGGACCGTGTCGACAAGCGCGAGACGGGACAATCTTTCCTGCGGGCGCTGATCCACGACCTGACCCGGAGCGAGATGCCTCGGCCTAGCCGCGCGAAGAGGCCGGCGAGCACCAAGAGCAACCGAACCGAGGAGAGCGCATGAGCGCGGGTGCCCGGAGTTGGGGCCGCCGCCCGGTCACTCCCTGGCGGGGACGGTGAGCTCGGCGAGCAGCACCCGGACTCGGTGGTCGATCTCGTCGACGATCGGCCGGACCTCATCCACCGAGAGGCCGGCGGGATCCTGAAGGGCCCAATCGAGGTAGCGCTTGCCCGGGTAGTAGGGGCAGGTGTCGCCGCAGCCCATGGTGACCACGACATCCGCGGCGTGGGCGTCGTCGTCGCTGATTGGCTTGGGAAACTCCCGTGACGCGTCCAGGCCTCGCTCTGCCAGGGCCGCCACGACTGAGGGGTTGACCTGCTCGCCGGGTTCGGAGCCAGCGGAGCGAACCTCGACCCGGCCGGCGGCGTGGTGCTCGAGGAGGACTTTGGCCGCAAGGCTGCGGCCCGAGTTGTGGACGCAGAGGAAGAGCACGACGGGCTTGTCGATCACCGGGAGCCTCCGGAGGAGATCGCGGTCGGCGTCTGGTAGTAGCGCCGGCGGGCCCACAGGGCCACGTACACGAGGGCGACGAGGACCGGAACTTCGATCAGCGGCCCGACGACGCCGGCGAGGGCCTCCCCGGAGGTGACGCCGAAGACGCCGATGGCAACGGCGATGGCCAGCTCGAAATTATTGCCCGCCGCAGTGAACGCCAGGGTGGCGGTGCGCTCGTAGGGCAGGCCGATGGCCCGTCCGAGGAGGAATGACCCGAACCACATGATGGCGAAGTAGGCCAGCAGCGGCAGGGCGATGCGGGCCACGTCGCCGGGCTTCGAGGTGATCGTGTGACCCTGGAGGGCGAACAAGATGACGATCGTGTAAAGCAGCCCGTACAGCGCGAACGGTCCCAGCCGTGGCAAAAGCCTGGTCTCGTACCATTCCTTTCCCTTGGCCCGTTCGCCTATTGTCCGGGTCAGGAACCCCGCCACGAGGGGAATGCCCAGGAAGATCAGCACGGTCTGGGCGATTCTCCACAAAGAGAGGTGGATGCCGACTGTGGATAGGCCTAGCCAGCCCGGAAGAATCCTGAGGTAGAAGTAGCCGAGAAAGGCGAACGCCACGATCTGGAAAAGGGAGTTGACGGCCACCAGCACTGCGGCAGCCTCCCGGTCACCGCAGGACAGGTCGTTCCAGATCAGCACCATGGCGATGCAGCGGGCCAGGCCGACGATGATCAGCCCGGTCCGGTAGGTCGGCTGGTCCGGCAAGAGCAGCCAAGCCAGCGCGAACATCACCGCGGGACCGACCACCCAGTTGAGGAGCAGCGACGAGGCCAGCATGCGACGGTCCCGCGCGACGGCGCCGACCTGGCCGTAGCGGACCTTGGCCAACACGGGGTACATCATCACGAGCAAGCCGACGAAGATCGGCAACGACGTGCCGGACGTGACCTGGATGGCATCTATGTGCCGGTTGAGGCTCGGGATCGCCCGACCCAGCCCGATGCCGAGCGCCATCGCTCCGATGATCCACACCGGCAGCAACCGGTCGAGGAACGACAAGCGGGCGACCACCGGCGCCTCGACGCCAGTGTCTGCGACCGGCCGCTCCGAGACGACGTCACTCACCGCTGGGGTACCTCCTGGTAGCATCAACGTTCGTCGATGCGTCGATCATTGTCGATACATAGACAGTTGTCAATGGGAGATGCGGGCACAGGAGGCTCGGTGGCGAAGCGCGGCGCATTGAGCCAGGTCAAACTCGGCACCGAGACGTGCTGCCCGTCGGTCCTTACCGCCCCGCTCGATTTCCGCGACGCCAGCGATCTGGCCGAGGGCTTCACGGCACTCGCCGACCCGGTCCGGCTGCGGGTCTTGTCCATCCTGGCGGCCGCTCCCGGAGGCGAGGTGTGTGTCTGCGATTTCGTCGAACCCGTCGGCAGGAGTCAACCCACCATCTCCCACCACCTCAAGATCCTCAGCGCCGCCGGTCTCGTCCACGGCGATCGCCGGGGCAAGTGGGTCTGGTACTCCCTCGACCGATCCCGCCTCGCCGACCTCCGCTCAGCCCTCGACGCCTGACCGGCGACGACATAGGATCGAGTCCTGCGTCAACGGAAGGCGGGCATCACAGTCTCGGATCCCCATGCCAAATGCTCCAGGTGTTCGGCCAGGGACTGGGCGGGAGCGCCAGGTCGGGGGATGTAGGTCCAGGTGGCCCCCAGGTCTCCTAGCCGACCGATGGCATCGATGACGGCTTCGCCGGTCTGAAAGTTCTGTCTCGGAGTGTCTGGATCCAGCAATGAATGGTCGGCCTCTCGGACCCGCAGCGGTGCCGGCGGCATGAAGATGTCGAAGTCGTCAGCCCCAGCCCCGAACCCCGGCATCGCTCGGAGCTCAGCGAGTCGCGCGGGAAGCTCATCGGGGGTGACGAGCCACGGCATCCAGCCCTGGCCGTGACGCGCCGCTCGCCGCAGCGCCCGCGCAGAGTTGCCGCCGATCCAGATTCGCGGCAAGCGGGCCGGCTTGGGCTCGAACTGCACGCCACGGAAGCTGACGAACTCGCCCTGGTAGGCGGGAGCGGTCTCCGTCCAGAGCACGTGCATCGCCTCCAGGTATTCATCCGCGATCCGACCGCGCCTGTCGAATGGGATGCCCAGGGCGCGGAACTCCTGTTCGGCGTGACCCACACCGAACGTGAGCATCACGCGCCCGCCCGACAGCAGGTCGAGGGTGGCCACCGCCTTGGCGAGGGCGAGCGGTTGATGATACGGGAGCACGATCACGCTGGAGTTCACGTTGAGCCGGGTGGTCGCGCCGGCCACGAAAGCCATCGCCGTGAACGCGTGTGGCCAGTACGCTCCCATCGTCGGCGCCAACTCGTCGGGCATCACGATGTGCTCAGGCACGTTGATGGCGTCGTAACCGAGCTCGTCGGCCGCCCGGGCCAGGCGCTGGAAGTCGGTTGCAGTCAGGCGCGTGGCCCACTCCGGGCTGAAGCCGGGCGGGTAGCGGGTGAGACCGGGCAGGTCGGTCATGAAGCGCACGGCCGCCACCATACGAGAGCTTCCGGCCGCCGGCGCGCCCGGGCACGCGGCCGGACCTACCGCCCGGCTCCCCCGGCCGGAACGCCTGCAGCGTGGGGAACCCCGGAGGGCTCGGCGACGTCGGACGGTCAGTGGACGCGACCTCGGCGGTGACCGTGACATTCGACCGGGCAGTCCCTAAGCGTGATGGCGCGGCCCGTTCCTGCCAAGATCGACTTCCGATGAATGCCACCGCGGACGCGTTCGCCGAGGTGGTGAATGCCCGCCAGGCCTCGCTGGTGCGGCTGGCTCACGCTCTCTGCGGCGACTGGGCGACGGCGGAGGACTGCGTGGCCACTGCGTTCGCGCGTGTGTGGCCCGCGTGGTCTCGGGGTCGGATCCTGGACCTCGACAGCTACCTACGCCGAGCAGTCCTCAACGAGGTCGCGTCGTGGCATCGCTGGCGTTTCCGCGAGCGGGCGCGACTGTCGCGGGTTCGCCCTCTCACCACCGTGGACGACCCGGGCGAACGCAGCGACGGGGACGACTTGGTTCGTCGGCTAGTACTCTCGCTGCCATTGCCCCAACGTCAGGTTGTGGTGCTTCGATACCTGGAGGACCGCTCCGAAGCCGACATAGCCGACCTGCTCGGCGTGGCTGCTGGGACCGTCAAGTCACGACTCCACCGGGCGATGCGTGCTCTGCGGGAGGCCGGCCTAGCCGCGGATCCCGATACGGCGGGTGTAGACGATGGGTGAGCTCGAGGATCGCATCGCCCGGGCGCTGAAGTCGGCGGATGGAGCGCCCCGGCCCTCGCCGAGGCTCGCCGAGCGGGCGATGGAGAAGGCCGCGACTCGAGCGAGGCGGCAACGCCGAGCGATCCGTTCGATCGGAGCCACCATCGCAGCAGCGGTGGTGGTCGTCGGCCTCGTGGTGTCGCATGCCGGCTCGCGTCTGGGAGGCACGTTCGCCACGAGCTCCAAAAGCGGCGCCGCGAGCGGCGCCACCAGTTCCAAAAGCGGCGCCGCATCGGGCGCACTCCGGTGCAGCGGGCCTGCGGCCGGTGGGCTGACAGTCCCCGATCTGATAGGGCTGTCGCTCCCCCAGGCCACCACTGCGATTCAAGCCCTCCATCTCAAGGTTTACGTGGCGAGCGCGCCGGCTGCTGCGACGCCGGGCCGGGTGACCGCCGAGGAGCCTGCGTCCGGCTCAGCGGTGGCCCCGGGATCGACCGTCAGACTGACTCTGGGGCCTTCCCCCTCCGACTCCCAGTCGAGCCCGCCAAGCACCCGGACCGCGGGCACGCCGGCCCCGACGGTCCCTCACTGCCAGACGGGTGCACCCGGATGAAGATGGCGTCTGTCCAGGTGGCAGTTGGATGACGCCGGCGGTACCCAACTGCCACCTGGATGGCGGACGCCCCATGGAGGACGGCCGCCGCCGGCTATGGCGGACGGCGGCGAGGCGCCTCAGGCCCGTCGGCGCCGGCGGAGCACGAATCCACCCAGCAATCCCACTCCCACGAGGACGGCCCCGGCGGCGGTTGCGAGCCCGATGGCCCAACCCGAGGCGCCTCCCCCCGACGAGGCGGTAAAGGGGCCGCCGCCTGCCGCCCCCCCGGAGGACACTGCGGGCAGCGTCGACGCCAGGCGGTCGACCGGTGTGAACAACTCCGACCCGGAAAGCGACGCCAGCTGAGGCGCTCCCAGCTGCGACGACGCCAGCGGCGGAACCCCGGATCCACCGCTGACCCCTCCAGTCCCCTGGGCGCCGGGCCCAGGAGGTGCCGGGATCGGCGCCGCCGAGGTGGCGGCTTCCCCGCCGGCGAGGAGGACTCGCCCGTCGGGAAGCACCGCCATGCCTGGCGCAGTGGTGGGCGCCGAGAGGGCGCCGCCTGACGCCCACTGATCGGTGGCAGGATCGAAGACCTCGGTGGTTGCCATCGAGCTCCCGCCGCTCGTGCCGCCGGCCACGAGCACACTCGCGTCGGGCAGCACGGCCACGCCGGGGAGGTCGATGGCGACAGGCAGCCCCGGGGTCTGCGACCATTTGCCGCTCGCCGGGTCGTAGAGCTCGGCGTTGTAGGCGCCCCCGACCACCAGTACCCGTCCGTTGGGCATGCGTACCCCGGTGGCCATCAAGCGGGGGGTAGCCAGGCCGGCCGCCGGCGACCACGTGCCCCTGCTCGGGTCGTAGCGCTCGGCGGAGGAGAGCGGACCGGACGGTCCTTCACCGCCCGCCGTCAGTGCGCCGCCTCCGGGGAGGGGGCTGAAAGCTGAGAACGCCCTGGCGGTCTGCAACGAGCCGGTCACGGACCAACGGCCCGTACGCCAGTTGTACAGCTCTGCGGAGGAGAGCGGGCGGTGCCCGGCGGCCTCGCCGCCGGCGACCAAGACGTCCCCGGAGGCCAGCACCGCGCTCCCGGCGAAGGCCCGGGCGTCCCGCATCGATCCGGTCTGCGACCAGCGGCCGCTGCGGGGGTCGTAGATCTCCGCCGAGGCCAGCGCTCGGGTCCCGTCCGTGCCCCCCGCCACCAGCACGTCGCCGTCGGGGAGCAGGACTGCCGACGCCCCGACGCGCGGCGTCCCCATGGGGGTCGTAGCCCTCCAGCTACCGGTACGGGGATCGTAGATCTCGGCCGAGGCGAGCACCGTAGGCCCGTCGCCACCCCCGGCCACGAGGACCGAGCCGTCGGGGAGAGTGACGCTCATCGGGAGGGCGCGGGGTGTTGCCATCGGTGCTGCGTTGGACCAAGTGCCCGCTACCGTCTGGGCGCCTGAGGGGACCACCGCCACGTTCCCACCGGAGGGGCCCGGGAGAGTGGCGCTGGTAAGGACTGCCCTTCCGCCGGCACTCCCCTGCCCTCCACCCGCGCTGGCGTGCTTACCTGCGCTGCCCTGGCCACCCGCCAGGGGCGCGGGTGTTCGAGCGGCTGCCAGCGTCGCTGTCACGGAGCCGTCGAAGCCGAAGGTGACCGAGTACCCGTCTGCCGCGAGCGTGATCCCGCTCGAGTCGATGGAAAACCCGGTGCGCCCAATGGTGGCTGAGAAGCCCGTGTACTCCCACTTGTAGTCGCACCCGTAGGGAGACCAGTTGTATTGGTAGCACGTCTGGGTGGCGACATAGACACCGATCTGCAGGGAGAGGCTGCCGGAGAAGTAGACGCTGATACCGCTGGTGGAGATGTCCACCTCCACCTGGGCGGCCAGCGAGCCGCCTACATCTAGCGCCGGCCCGATCTGGACCGATCCCGGCCCGAGCGAGGCCGCCCCGTCCAGTTGGAACATGAAGCTGGGCGGAGACGTGGACGCGGCGAGAGTGATGCTGACCGGCCCGATCGACAGCGGCCCCAAGTTGAACTGCGAGATGTCACCGGTGAAGTTGATGCTGGGCGGGTTGAAGCCGATGTTGGCCAGGATGTTGATGCTCGTCCCGCTGATCTGTGCCTGGAAGCCGAGCCCGAACCCGGCGGGGTAGGTCACCTGGCCGATGGTGGCGCCCTGCGGGGAGATGTAGAGCTGGGCGAAGTCGACTTGGACCAGGTTCGGCTGGCCGAACACGGCGAAGGGCTCGAGCGCGGGCGTGGTGGAGCCCTTGGTCCCGATCGACAGGTCGAGTAGGAACGGGTCGAGGTTGAAGGCGAACGTGATCGGTGCGCCCTGCTGGTAGCCCGCGACGTTGGCAATCACCGAAGGCAGGCCGGTCACGGTGCCGCTCAGGCCGCCCGTTACGAATGGGAATTCGGTGGTGACCCCCACCTGGAGCGCGGCGCATTGGATGGTGAGCCCGGGGATTCCGAAGGCGTCGATCCAGCCGGGGCCGCCGCTTCCGCAGTTGCCCACCGACAGGCTGATGGTGACGCTCGCCGCCCCGCCGTTCTCGCCGGCGGTGAGCTGCCCGTCCAGCGCCACCTGCGACGCCGGGTCCCCGGCGACGGCCGAGGGCAGGTCGAGGGTGGCGGTGAGCCCCATCCCGAAGTTGACGACCGTCGGGGAAAGGGTGACCTCCAGGTAGCCGCTGTCGAGCGACAGCGAGGCTCCACCGGCATTGAAGAGGCTGACTCCGTTGGCCCCCAGGTTGATCGAGATCTTGAGCATGTAGAGGTCTGAGGTGAAGTCGGCTGTCCCTATGGCGGTGAGGGAGGTCCCGGTCGGCACATTCAGGTGCACCGCCGCCAGCGCCTTTTGCGCCGAGGCCGGGATCGACAGGGACAGGGCGAAGGACAGACCCTGGGGCAGGTTGATGGCAGCAATGGTCGGGTCGCCGGTGTTGAAGGCGGTGACCGCGGCGCTGGCGTAGTAGACGTACGCCACGTTGCCGGTGGAGCCGAGCCAGGTCGACAGGTTGACCTCGGCGCCCGCCACGAAGCCTTGGGCCCCGATCTGCACGGTGACCACCTGCGAGAAGGATCCCCCGCTCGGCATTTGCACGGTGATGGTCGAGTGAATGTCGGCGGACAGGCCGCTGGAAGTCTCAGCCAGCGTGATGGTCGGGGCGGAGAGGTTCAGGTGGCCGCCGAGCAGGCTCAGGGCCAGGGAGTCGACGGTGGCCGACAGGGAGAAGGTCTTCGCCGTCAGGTCGAAGCATCCGGTGGCGGCGGCTGAGCCGTTGATGCTGCCGAGCGACAGGGCCAGCGCCCCGTTGACATCGAGCCAGACGTCCCCTGCGCTCGACACGCTGCAGCCGGTGGGGGGGGCGGAGCTGCCCAACTCGATCGATCCGATCGACACCGTCACCCCGCTGGTGGACAGGCTGAACAGCGGGTTGGTGCCTACGCCCGCGGCCTTCAGATCGAAGCTGATGACCCCGCTGGCGTCACTCAGCGTGCCCGACAGAGCGGCGTCGATGCTCACCTGCGGGACCGGCTGCCACACCTGGGCCGCGGTGGCCGCCACCGTGAGGGTCCACGTGTCGAGCGACTGCAGGGAGCCCGACAACGCTAGGGACCCCAGCCCGTTGAGTGCCGCGGTGCCCGACACCGCCAGCCCAGCTGTGCCAAGGGACAGGCTGACGTCGGTGAGGGTGAGCGACGGCAGGGCGGGGAAGGGCGTCAAGGTGCCCGGCAGCGGTCCCGGTTGGCATGACCCGTCAGGTTGGGGTGCGCAGGTGGTCACGTCTGCGGTGATAGCTCCCCCGGCGCTGCGGGTGACCGTTCCGGAAAGGTCGATCACCTGGCCGAAGAGACTGAGGCCGGTTATCGAGGCTGTGGCGTTGAGCGTGCCGTCGGTGGCGAACGAGCCGCTGAAGGCGACCTTGGCGGGCGCAGCACCTGGGATCGGGATCGTCCCTGCGAGCGCCAGGCTGAAGGTGTCGGAGGCGTAGCCGACGCTGGCTGAGTCGATGGTGGCCCCCCCGGGCAGCTTCAGGAACGGGAAGCCGGCAGGTGGCGTGATGGTGGCGCTGAAGGTCGGGGAGCCGCCGGGGTTCCAGCTTCCGACAAAGGTGATGGCGCCCCCGGGCGGCAGGGTGAAGCCGGCGCTGGACAGGGCGGCGGTGACTGCGCCCGACGGCACGTAGTCGAACATGGCGGTGAAGCCGGCGGGCAGCTTGACGGTGCCGAAGGTCGGGTCCCCCGTGTCGAAGCTCGCCACCGGGCCGGATGCGTAGGCGAAGAAGCCGGTGAGGTTGACGCCCAGACCGGCAAAGCTGATGCCGCTGGCAGCCAGCACCACCGATCCGCCCGTGCTGGCGTCGTCGAGGATGGTGAGGGTGATGGGCGTCGAGCCGAGTGCGGCGACAGTGACGTCGGCTTGCCCGTCGATCGTGAAGGGCTGGCCGCCCCCTCCGGTGACCGCCAGGCTGAGGAGAGTGGCGGTGAGTCCGGGAGCGATGGTGACCGCCGAGGAAGCCGTCGGGTCGAGCGTCAGACTGAAGGCCCCGGTGCGCAGGTCCAGGCTGCCGAGGATGCCGGTGCTGAAGCCCTGCCCGCCGCCGATGGTGGCGCTGCCGTCCACGACCAGGGTGGGGTGCGCCGGCGCCGGGTCGGCCGTGGTTGCGGACGAGCCGCAGGAGGGGGTCATGCCGTAGGCCAGCGCGACGCAGTCGACGGCGAAGCTCAGACCCGGCCCGGGCGCCCAGCTGACCAGGGGCACCGAGCTAGCGGACGGGACGGCACCGGCCTCGAAGTCGAAGGTCACCGCTCCGCTGGTGGTGATCGTGGCGCTCCCGCTCAGCGCCGCGTTGAAGGTGAGGCCGCCGGTCGGGGTGAAGCTGATGGTCGTGGTGGACAGCACGAGGGTCCATTTTCCGGCCTGGTAGCCGCCGGCCAGGTTGACGGTCAAGGGATCGCCCGAGGCGCCGAGGATCGCCTGGGCTGTGACCGCCAGCCCTGATGTGCTGGAGAGGGTGATGACGACGTCTTGGAGCTGTAGTCCCGGGACGGGCTGGATCGGGGGGCCGCTCTTCGGTATCGCCACGACAGTGATCGAGCCGGCCAGCGCGCCGCCCGAGCCGGCACTGGCGGTGAAGGTGGCGGTGAGGTTGCCGCCGGCGAAGAGATTGCCGAGCGTGGCGCTGCCTGTGGCGGCAACGGTACCCCCAGACACAGTCACCGTGACTGTCGCGTCCACGTAAGGGGTAGTGCCGAGGGGACCGGACGGCGCCACCGCGGCGGTGAGAGTGGGGACGCCGCTCGGATCGCTGACCACGAGCGACAGGCGGTACGGGATCGAGGCGTCCGGCAGGCCGAACGGCAGCGACGAGACGGTCGCCGCCAGCTGCGCCATGGTGAAGCCGGTCAGCGTGGAGCCAGCGCCGCCGGCGCCCACCGTGGCGATGCCGAAACAGACCTCGTTGCCGGCCCCGAGCGTGAAGGCCGGTAGCTTCCAGCCGCTCGGCAGGTCGAGGGACCCGCCGGTGAGGCACAGCTGCGGGGGGGCTCCGCCCGAACCGTCCTGGGCGAAGCCGGTGAGGCTGGC
>JAKBAM010000007.1:11557-62895 GCA_021809105.1 Actinomycetes bacterium | reverse complement strand
GTGGTCGGATCGGGGGTCGTAGTGAACGACAGCGACCCGGCGCTGGGATTGCCCGACCCGCCGACATCGGAGTAGGCGGCGCCCAGGGTGACGGCGCCGGCAGGGAGGGTCAGCGCGGTCTGGCACTGAGCCGAACCGGAGACTACTGGCACGTTCTGGCACACAACCTGGCCGCCGGAGGTGATGGGTGCGTTGCCGAGGGAGAAGTCAACGATGCCTTCCCCGGCCGGCGACCCTCCGGCCGTGAGCACCTGGGCCTGGAGCAGAACCGCCTGGCCGTAGGGGGCGCTCGACCCCAGGTCGGTTCCGCCCAGGCTGACCACCTGCAACGTGGTGAGCGTGGTGGTGGCACCCACCAGGTAGTACAGCGGCGTCCCGGTGCTCGTGGCCGCGGCGGTGTTCGGGTCGGTGGCGTCCGCGCCCTGGTTGTAGGTCGCCACCACGCTCACCGTGGTGGCCGCCTGCGGGATGAACGTGCAGGTGACCGTGCCCGATAGGGGCGTGGCGGCGGTGAGGGTCAGGCCACTGCACGATCCGGTGGTGCCCGAGATCGGGGCGCCGTTGGCGGTGAAGCTGACCTTCCCCGCCGGCGAGGCGGTACCGGCGGTCACGGCGAGGGTGGCGGTGACGGTGACCGCGGTGTTGGCCGTGATGCTGATCGGATGGGCGCTGGTGCTGGTCGGAGAAAGGCTCAACGTCGTCGGGTCCGGCCCGACGGTGACGCTCGATGTTGCGTTGCTCGAGACCCAGTTGGCGCAGTCCCCGGCTCCGCTACCTGATGTCGGGCTGCCGACCGGGCAGTAGACGGCCTCGAAGCCGAGCGGACCAAGAGCGGTGGGCGGCGGGGCCGGCGTGCAGGCGGCCACGCCGGCCACAACTCCGACATCCGCCGCGCCACTGCAGCCCGGCACAGGTACGTACGTGCCGGAGCCGGAGTCGAGCTGCAGGAACTCGACGGAGCCGCCCGGAGTGACGCCGGTGTTGGACGCGTCGGTGACCGTGGCGTCGATGGTCACTGGTACGCCGATGGCGGCCCCCCCGGCAGCCGACGGGAAGCTCATCGCAGTGTTGGTGGCCGCGGCGGTGATCGTGAGGATCACGCTGCGCCCGGTGGGGGCGTTCGCCGAGCTGCTGCCGGTGGTCTCGGCATCACCGCTGTAGACGGCCTCGACCGCCTGGTCGGACACGTCTGGTGTGAACGTGCAGTCGGCCAGGCCGTTGACGACCCCGACGGCTTGGCCACCGACTGCGCAGGTCACTGGGGCCAGCGGCGCCAGGGTGGAGTCGGTGGAGTAGAACGTCACCGTCCCGGGCGATGTGTCCGCGGCGGGGATGCCCTGTACCTGAGCCTCCACTTGGACCGGGGTCCCGTATGGTCCCGAGGTGGGAGTAAGGGCGGCGATGGTCGTGGTGGTGAAGGACTGTGGCGACGTGAAGCATCCCGGCGTAGATCCCGTGGTGCCGGGAGGGCAGACGGGCGTGGGCGTGGCCGAGGGCGAGTTGTCCTGGTCGCCGCCGTAGCTGGCGGTGAGCAGGTACTCGACGCCGGGGGCCGGCGGGGTGAAGGCGCAGCTGACGGCGGCCGGGTTGGCCGGGCTGTTCGGAATGGTCTGCTGGCAGATTTGCACCGGCGTCGGTGAAGCTGCCGTGGCGTAATAGAAGGTGACGGTGTCGCCTGCGACGCTCACGTACCCCGAAGTGGTGGGGTAGTCCGCCCACGACACGCCCGTGGTGAGCAGGACCGTGCCTCCATTGACGGTGGCGACGACCGGCGAGACCGACGTGGGATCAGGCTGGACGGTCACGCTCCCACTGGCGGTGGTCTGGGCGACAGCAGCATCGCCTCCGTAGGTGGCGGTGTAGGGCTGCGGTCCGATCGCTCCGAACGCCACCGAGCAGCTGGCGGACCCGCTGACCACATTGGCGGTGCACGACGCGTTGTTGCCCGGCACGGTGAAGGTGACGGCGCCGTCGCTGATCGGCTGGGCGCCCGCAGACACCGTGGCGCTGAGGACCGTCGATGCGCCAGAGAGGGCCAGGGGCGGGCTGGTCAGTGTGACGGTGGCAGGGGGGCGCTCCCATCCGATGACGGCCTCCGCGGGCGTGCTGATCGCCAAGCCCTCGAATTGCGTCTGAAAGGGAGCGGCCGCCTCCGATGCACCGCCGCCTCCCCCACCACCACCGGCGCCGACCAGACCCCCTCCGCCACCGCCACCGCCACCGACCCATCCCCCGCCGCCCCCGCCTCCGGAACCGCCGTAGGTGCAGAATCCGAAACAAGCTGCTGTCCCGGGACCACCCGCACCCCCGCTCTGCTGGGTGCCGTTGGCGCCCCCATGGTTCCCGTTGCCAGAGCACCCGCCTTCCACGTACCCTCCGCCGAGACCTCCGTAGGCGCCGCCGGCGCCCCCCTGTCCATTGCAGCTGCCGTTGCTGCCGTCCGAGCCGCGGTCACCTATCCCGTTGCCACCTTGGCCGCCACCGCCGCCCGTGCCAGTGGTACCGCCGACCCCACCCCCGCCCCCACCCCCGGCCTCGGCGACCAGGGAGGTCGACGCCGACGTGTACAGCTGCGTGCCCCCGCCGCCGGCGCAGCCGCTCGGGCCGCTGTTCGGGCCGGTGCCGCCGGCGCCCCCGTCGGGGAGGCCGCCGTTTCCCGGGCACCCGTCCCCCGTGCCCCCCACGAACACCGAGAGGGCTTCGTTGGCGGTCACGGGCAGGCTCCCGGTCAGCTGTGCGCCCACTCCCCCCAAGCCACCGCCGGCCGCGCCGTAGAGGGAGACCCCGACCGATGTGAGCCCGACGGGGACGTAGAGAGTTTGCTCGCCTCCGGTGTAGGTATAGGTACAGACCACCGCGGTGCCTTGGGCGACGCAGGGCCCGAGGTTGCCGATCGGATCAGTTTTGGCCGCTATAACTGCTTTAGTCGGTGATGGGCGGGCCCCAGACGGCGAGGCGCGAAGGGGCGAAGCTGGCGCCGGCGACGGTGCCACGTCGGGCAGGCCAGCGACTACCCCGAGGAGAGCGCCCACCACACACAACGCCGCAGTGGCGCCCCTGGACAACCCAGCGACCAGCAGTCCACGCCGTGGCCGATGTGGGCGGTGCCGATGGGGGCGGTGAGGCATTACTGCTCAGCCCGACCGTTCCGCGACCGTGCCGCTCGGTGAAGGTCCAGCGATGAGCACGTTCCTCATCAGCGAGTCGAGCTCAGACGGAACGGACAAACGAGCATCGGCATCGAGCCTTGCAGGGCGCCCGTGGGCCTTCTATCCCGGAAATCCGTGATTCTCAGTAGCGTTAGGGACGAAGAAACTACTTTTGAGCATTATGTCCGGCCAAGGCTCGGGCCACCGCACCACGGCCGCGCACACCGAGCTTTGCGAGGATTCGCCCGAGGTGGCTCTCAACGGTGTTCTCGCTTATCGAGAGGCGGGCGGCGATCTGACGGTTGCTCAAACCCTCGGCAACCAGTTCGGCGATCTCGCTCTCGCGGCGGCTGAGCCCAGGCGCACCCGAGGCCGCTGCGACCTGACTTGCCGACCCGCTCCCGGCGCGGCGGATGCGCCGGAGCGTCCGCCCTGCCTGCTCCGACAGCGTCTGGGCCCCGCAGGCGCGAAGCGATTCCCTCGCCGCTGACAGCTCGGCGAGCGCCTCTCGGGTCCGACCGCACGAGGCGAGGATCTCGCCGACCAGCACTTGGGTGCGGGCGGCCTCGAGCAGCGCTCCTGCTCGGTCGAACAGCGCAGCGGCGTCACGAGCCGCGTCGAGGGCATCGTAGGGATCTGAGAGAGCCAGAACCCTGGCCCTCGCCCGCCGAGCGAACCCGGTCGAGGCGGCCAGCCCCGTCACCGCGTCTCCCGCCTCCTCGCTCAACGCCGTGGCGGCTCGGCCATGCCCGAGCTCCAGCTCCGCGCGGCAGCGCGCTTCGAGCAGCCGGAAGCGCACCCCGTCCCCCACCACCGGCTGGTCCGCCACGTCGACCAGGGCCAACTCGGCGCAGAAGCGCCCGGCGTCACCCGCATCGAGATATGCCAACGCCAGGTAACGCCGGACGATGCCGGCGTGGTAGCCGGCCCCCTCGGAGCGCAGGGCCAACGCCTCGGAGGCGACGGCCGCTGCCGCTTCGACATCCCCGGCGACGCCGAGCACGGCGACCTCAGCTATGAGAGCGAGCAGGACGAGTAGCCCGACGCCAGACACCCGGGCCATCCCCACCGCCGTCTCCGCTGCATCGCGCGCTTCTCCGACCCTCCCGCATAAAGCGAGGGCCTTGGCATGCTCGATCACAGTCGGGATCAGCCACTGCGAGGTGCCAACAGCTTCGGCCACCGCTATGCCGCGACCGAGATGAGAGGCGGCCCCTCTGTAGTCCTCCAACAAGCGCTCCGCCCAACCCAGGTAGTAGAGGGCATCGAGGCGGCCCGCCGCCTCCCCGTCATCGAGCCGGTCGAGGATGGCGGCCGCCTCGGCCTGGTGGATCTGGGCGATCTCGACCTGGTCGGCTCGTTCGTTGCTGGCGTGCACGAAGGCCAACAGGGCCCTCGCCGTGCCTTCTAACAACCTGTCGGCGCCGTCCGACGCCCGCAGTGCCCGGGTGGCCCACGCCGAAGCCTCCTCGAAGTCCAGGGTGTAGAGCCACGACACCGCCAGCTCCACGCACAGCGTTGCCTCGGCGACGGCCTCGGCATCCGACAGCTCCCCCAAAGCTTCCATCAGCCGGGCCCGAGCAGGAGCGAAGCAACCGAGGCCGTGCTCCACCCCCGCAGCGGCGGCCACGAGCTGCACGCGGCGCGGATCACCTGCTGCCACGAGCGCTATTGCCCCGCAAAACGCATCTCGGGCGACCTGCAGGTCGCCCAGAACACACGACACGCTCGCCCGGGCCACGAGCAGGCCAAGGCGGGTGGCCGCGGTGTCGGGACGGTGTGGCACGATCGACGCAGCCGCCTCGAGCCACCCCGCGGCGCTCGCCGGGGCGGCCGAAACGGCCTCAGCGGCCGCAGAGATCAACAGCTCGGCGGCAGCCCGATCCCCCACCGCCGCAGAGAGCGCCACGTGGTGAGCGGTCGTGACGATCGGCACCCCCCGCTCCACCAGGACCGCGGACGCCCGCGCGTGGGCGCCAAGCCGCCAGCCCGCAGCCGCCGAGTCGTAGATGGCGCGGCGCACTATGGGATGGCGAAAGGCGAAGTGCCGGGGGCTCTGTGCCGGCTGGACGACCCCGGAGGCAGCCAGCTCGTCGACCCCCGGGAGCACATGGCGCTCGGCGAGATCGGCGCAGAGTGCAGCTAGCTCGGGCTCGAAGGGCTCGCCCAGCACGGCGGCTCCCTGGGCCAGCAGCCGGGCCTGAGGCGAAAGCAAATCGATCTCGTGGCGGATCGCCACGGCGACGGAGTCGGGAATAGCGAGCTCCTCGCCAACTTTCTCGCCCCGCCTTCCCAGAGGGCTGCCTCGCGCCGCCGCGGACGCCAACGCCTGGGCGTAGAACGGGTTGCCGCCGCTCGCCCGGTAGACGGCGGCCAGCCGCGCCCCCTCCAGGGCATCACCGAGCAAGTCGCCGACCTCGTCCTCGGCCAGGGGTGCCAAGTCGAGGACGACCCTCTGGAGCTCTGGCGCCCTGAACGACAGCCTGGAGGCCAAGGATGGGATCTGGCCTGGTCGCCACACCCCCACGATCAGCACGGGCGCTCCGGGTGGACGGCGCAACAGGAACGAGAGCAGCTCGATCGAGGCGACGTCCGCCCAGTGCAGATCGTCGAGGACCACCACCAGCGGAGCCTGGAAAGCTATCCGCTCCACCAGGACCCGAATCGCCCGGTAAGCCAGGTAGCGCTCGTCAGCAGTCCCGGCCGCCCGAGAAGCGCCGAGGCCCGCGAGCGCCGGGAAGGTACGGCGGATCTGACCACCCTGGCGGCCGCACAACTCGATCAGCCGGGCCTCGGAGAGGGAACCCAGATAGTCATCGAACGCATCGATCACCACCCCGAAGGGCACGTCGCGCTCCAACTCAGCCGCCCGGCCCGAAAGCACCAGGGCACCCCTGGCCTCGGCCAGCTCACACAGCTCGCCGACCAGCCGACTCTTGCCTATCCCAGGCTCGCCGGTCACCTGCACCCACGACGACCCTCTCGGCTCGAGGCCGTCGAGGGCGCCCACCAGCGCCGCCAGCTCAGTCGATCGCCCAACCAAGCGGCTCACCCTTGCCCCCCCGTCCGTAGGTGGCTCCCCATTGCCGGGCATCGTAGGTCGACGGCTCAGAGCACCTCGACGATCTCGCGGTACGCGCTCAGCCGCGCATCGCCCGGATCCAGATCCGTGACCAGTAGCGCGATCCCATCCAGGGGGAGGCACCTGGCCGGTCCGGTGCGCCCCAGCTTGGTGTGGTCCACGGCGACGACGATCTCCCTGCTGACGGCGGCCAGCGCCTGCTTGACCTCGGATTCCTCGAGCGTCGCCTCGGTCGTACCAGCCAGGGTGATGCCGGCGGCGGACACCAGCAAGCGGTCGAGTGCCAGTGCTCCGGCAGCCCGGGTGGCCAACGGGCCGACCAGGCTGTCTGTCCTCTCGTCATGCTGGCCGCCGGTGAGCAGCACGGTGATGCCAGGGCGATCGCGAAGAGCGGTGAAGGCTTCCAGCCCGTTGGTGACGACGGTCAGCTCGCGGGCACCCTCGATCGAGGCAGCCAGTCGCTGCAGGGTCGAGGAGGCGTCGAGGCCCACCGCTGCCGATTGGCCGACCAGCGCGGAGAGCTTGGCGGCGATCTGCTCCTTCGCTCTTGCCTGCGAACGGAGCCGCTCGGCAAATCGTTGAGGGCCGAGAGCCAAGGCCCCCCCTCGCACCCGGCGGACTAGTCCCTGCTCGGCGAGGGTGTCGAGGTCCCGGCGTATGGTCATCTCGCTGACCTCGAGGGCCACGGCCAGGTCGCTCACCTTCACCCGGCCGTCCTCGTCCATCCGAGCGCGTATGTGCCCTAAGCGATCGACCGCTTCTACGCTCATCATCGACCGTCTCTCATCACCGGCTGCCTGCTCGGGGCACCGGGTCCAGAGCCAGAAGCGATCGGTCCAGCCCCGAGATGCTCGGCGCGCCGAGCAAGGTCATCGTGCGTTGGACGTCGTCGCCGAACCAATCGAGCACCCGGTCCACGCCACGCTCGCCGCCGGCTCCCAAGCCGTACAGATAGGCCCGCCCTGCCATGCAAGCGGTGGCCCCAGCGGCCACCGCCTTGACGATGTCGCTGCCGCGGCGGACACCTCCGTCGCAGATGATCTCCGCCCGCCCCCCGACGGCGTCTGCGACGGGTGCCACGAGAGAGAAAGCGGCGGGGGCGCCATCGAGCTGGCGGCCACCGTGGTTGGAGAGCCCGATCGCGCTCACGCCGGCGTCCGCCGCGAGGACCGCGTCGGCGACGGTCTGGATGCCCTTTACCACGATGGGCCCGTCCCAGACCGAGCGCAGCCATTCGATATCCGCCCAGGCGAGGCCGGGGTCGAACTGGGTATTGATGTAGTCGGAGAGTGTCACAGGCGCGGCTCCGTCGCCGACGCCCTGACCGAGCACGTTTGCGAAGCGGATCGGCTCGCTCCGGATGAACTCCCACGTCCACCCTGGGTGGAGGGCGCCGTCCACCAACGTGCCCGGCCGGAGAGCCGGCGGCAGGGAGAAGCCACGACGCACGTCGCGCTCGCGGCGCCCGAGCACCGCAGTGTCCACGGTCAGGACGAGCGCTTCGAATTGCGCCGCCGCGGCGCGGTCGATCATCTCCTTGACCAGGCCGCGATCACGCCACGCGTAGACCTGGAACCAGAGACGGCCGCCGCTGGCGGCGCGGACCTCTTCGATCGAACGGGTGCTGAGGGTGGACAGCGTGTAGGGAAGGCGGGCGCGCGCGGCGGCACGGGCCACGGCCAGCTCGCCGTCGGGATCTGCGATACGGGTGAAGCCGGTGGGAGCCAGGACCAGGGGATAGGCCAGGGGGTACCCGAGAAGCGTCGAGGAGATGTCCACCGAGGCCACGTTCCGGAGCACCCGCGGCCGGAAACCGACCGCGGCGAAGGCTGCGACGTTGGCGGCGAGGGTGCGCTCGTCCTCGGCGCCGCCGTCTATGTAGTCGAACACGCCGACAGGAAGCCTCCGCTTGGCGATCCTCCGCAGGTCTGCCACCGACGCCGCTCGGGCCAGGCGCCGTTCGACCAGGTCGGTCTCGATCCGCTCGAATCGAGCGACCGAACGTAGCGTTCGCATCGGGTTCATCGCGGCTCGAACCTCCTCGAGGAGAAGCTGTCTTTTACCATCGCCCTCGCCGCCGCCAAGGACGCGGGCGCCGCACCGTGGGCACGGCACTGCACCAGCACGTTGCCTACCGCGGTCGCCTCGGCAGGGCCTGCCACCACTGGGAGGCCGGCTGCGTCGGCGGTCGACTGGCACAGCAGCCTGCTCGACGACCCGCCGCCGACCAGATGGACGGCGTCGAAAGTGGCGCCTGCCAGCTCTCCGCAGCGCTGCGCCGTGGACGCGTAGGCGTGGGCCAACGAGTCGATGATGCAACGGACGATAGCCGGCGGCGTTTCCGGGACCGGCTGCCCGGCCCGAAGCGCCGCCTCGGCGATACGTCGCGGCATGCGCCCGGGCGACAGGAGGGAGGGGTCGTCGACGTCGATCCGGGGACCGCCGGGTGGAAGGGAAGCCGCCGCTGCGAACAGTGGTTCCAGCTCGTACTCGTCACCCTCCTCCGTCCATTGTCGCATCGACTCTTGGATGAGCCAGTGGCCGCCGGTGTTGCGCAGGAACCGGATCCGGTCGTCGACACCGCGCTCGTTGGTGAAGTTCTCGTCGCACGCCTCTGTGGTCAGCACAGGCTGCGCGAGCTCGAGTCCCACCAGTGACCACGTTCCGCTCACCACGTACGCGAACCGGTCGGTAGTGGAAGGTACGGCGGCCACGGCGGAAGCGGTGTCGTGCGAGCCGACCGCCGTCACCACTACCCCGTCTCGCATCCCCAGCCGTTGGCTGACCTCCGGCAGGAGGGGGCCGAGCACCGATCCCGGCGACGCCAGCGGCGCCAGCAATGCCGGAGGGATTCCCAGGCGTTCCATCAGATCCTCCGACCATTCACCGGTGCGGACATCGAGGAGCCCGGTGGTGGAGGCGTTCGTGCGTTCGGCGCGCAACTCGCCGGTCAACCACAGACCGATCAGGTCGGGGAGGAGCACCAGCTTCACAGCGCGCTCCCACAGCGCCCCGTGCTTCTCCGCTTCTAGCTGGTAGAGGGTGTTGAACGGCAGGAACTGGAGGCCGTCGATGGCGAAGAGCTCACGGCGGGGAACCTTGGCGTGGACGTCAGCCACGGCCCCCTCCGTGCGGTCGTCGCGGTGGGAGATCGGCTCCGCCAGCAGCCGGCCGGCTCGATCGAGCAGTCCGTAGTCGACGCCCCAAGTGTCGATTCCGATCGATTCCACCTGCGGGTAGCGAGCGGCCAACCGGCCCAGACCGACCAGCACCTGCCCGTAGAGCTCGGTGAACGGCCAACGAAGCCGGCCGTCGCTCGGGCATGCGCGGTTGGGGAACCGGTGGACCGGCTCGAGGACGAGCGATCCTCGGTCCACGACGCCGGCCATCACCCTCCCGCTCGAGGCGCCGAGGTCGACGGCGGCGAAGACGCGCGGCGCCACGCTCTAGCGGGGGAAAGCGGCGGGTACCCCACCGTCCACCGGCACGAGGGTCCCGGTCGTGTGGCCGAACTCGTCGGAGGCGATCGCTGAGACCGCCGCCGCGACATGGCTTGGCAGAACCTCCCGCTTCAGCAGGCTCCGCTGGGCGTAGAACGCGCCGAGGTCCTCCTCCCTGACTCCGTAGACCTCCGCCCGATCCGCGCCCCAACCGTTGGCAAAGATCCCGCTGCCACTGACCACCCCGTCGGGATTGACGCCGTTGACCCGGATCCCGTGTTCCCCAAGCTCCGCGGCGAGCAGCCGAACCTGGTGGGCCTGATCGGCCTTGGTGGCGCCGTAAGCGACGTTGTTGGGACCGGCAACCAGAGCGTTCTTCGAGGCGATGTACACGATGTCGCCACCGAGACCTTGCCCCATCATGGCTCCGGCGGCCGCCTTGGCGACCAGGAAGCTCCCTTTGGCCATTGTCTCGTGCTGGATGTCCCAGTCCCGTTCGGTGGTTTCGAGCAGTGACTTGGAAATAGACAGGCCGGCGTTGTTGACTACCAGGTCGAGGCCTCCGAAAGAGAGGAGCGCGGTGTCGACGGCTTCGCTCACCTGTACTGAGTCGGTGACGTCGACGCGGGCCCCGACGGCGCAATCGGGGCCACCCAGCTCGGCTGCGACCGATTTTGCCTTGTCGGCGTCGCGGTCGGCTACCACCACGCAGGCGCCGTCGGATGCCAGCTTGGCGGCGATCGCCCTACCGATCCCGCTGGCGGCGCCGGTGACCAGGGCGATCCGCCCGGCGTGTCGCTTGGCCTCGGGCAGGCGCTGGAGCTTGGCCTCCTCCAGCGCCCAGTACTCGATGCGGAACTTCTCGCTCTCTGGGATGGGGGTGTACGTCGATATGGCCTCGGCACCGCGCATCACGTTGATGGCGTTGACGTAGAACTCCCCGGCCACCCTGGCCGTCTGCTTGTCGCGGCCGTAGGAGAACAAGCCGACGCCGGGTACGAGAATGATGGCCGGATCAGCGCCGCGCATCGCAGGGGTGGCCGCCGTGACGTAGCGGTCGTAGTAGGCGCGGTAATCGTCGCGGTACTCGGCGTGCAGCTCGCTGAGGCGTGCCACGCACTCCTGCACGGGCGCGGACGCCGGCAGGTCCAGCACGAGGGGCTTGACCTTCGTCCGCAGGAAGTGATCGGGGCAGGACGTGCCGAGCGCCGCCAACCGGAAGAGAGCCTCGCCGGCGAGGAAGTCGAGCACCTCCTCCGAGTCGATGTGATGGCCGACCATGCGGCGGTCTTGCGACGCCACCTTTCGCAGGTGCGGGGCGAGCGCGGAGGCTTTCTCCCGCCGTTCGGCGGCAGCCAGAGCCGCTCGCTCGGGAACGCGGACACCGAAAGGGTCGGGGCGGCCGTTCCGCTCGATGAAGCGTTGCGCCTCGTGGATGATCCAGAGCGAGTTGGCCTCGGCTTCTGTGCTGGTCGATCCCCAAGCAGTCACCCCATGTCCACCAAGGATCACGCCGACTGCAGAGGGGTTGGCCGTGTGGACCGCGGCGATGTCGAGCCCGAGTTGGAATCCTGGGCGTCGCCAGGGCACCCACCGGACACGTTCCCCGAAGATGGTCTCGGTGAGCCGCTCGCCGTCGGCGGACGTCGCAACCGCGATCCCGCTGTCAGGGTGCAGGTGATCGACGTGAGACGCGCCGACCAGTCCGTGCATCGCGGTGTCGATCGAGGGAGCGGCAGGGCAGCGCCCGTGGAGGCAGAAGTCGAACGAGGCCACCATGTCGTCTTCGGCCTCCTCTCCCGGGTAGACCTCCGCCAGAGCGCGGAGCCGGTCCAACCTGAGCACGGCGAGGCCCTCCTCGCGCAGGGTGCCCAGGTCTCCGCCGGATCCCTTGACCCAGAGCAGCTCCACTTCCTCCCCCGTCACCGGGTCGGTACCGGTGCCCTTCACCGACGTGTTGCCCCCCCCGTAGTTGGTGTTGCGTGGATCGGAGCCGAGACGGTGGGATCTGTTGATCAGCTCCTCTACCGGGGTGCCCACCTCAGGCCCCCCATCCCGCTTGGGAGCCGCTGCGCCGCTCGGCCACTATTCGCTCCTTGTAACCACTCAGCCGGTAAGCCCCGAGCGGATCGGCCGGCAGCCCGCGCCCGACGCGCCACGCCGCCAGGTCGGTTCGCACATCTGTGTAGAAGGCGTCCATCATGATCTGGTTGCCCGCCAGGACGTCTCCAGCCCGTTCTGCGTCGGCCAGTCCGGCCCTGTCCACCAGCAATGCCCGCGCCGTCATCTCCTGCACATTGAGCACCGAGCGGATCTGCGCCGGGATCTTCTCCTCGATGTTGTGGCACTGGTCGAGCATGAACACCACGGAGCTGTCCCGCTCGTAACCGCCTCCGCGCACCACCTCGAAGAGGATCCTGAAGAGTTGGAAGGGGTCTGCCGCGCCGACCATGAGATCGTCGTCGGCGTAGAAGCGGGAGTTGAAGTCGAAAGAGCCGAGCCGGCCCAGGCGGAGCAGCTGCATGGCCACGAACTCGATATTGGTGCCCGGCGCATGATGTCCGGTGTCGAGGCACACCACCGCCCGATCCCCGAGGGCTACGCAGTGGGCGTATGCGGTGCCCCAGTCTGGGACATCGGTCGAATAGAAGGCCGGCTCGAAGAACTTGTACTCGAGCACCAGCCGCTGGTCGTCGCCGAGATGGGCGTACACCTGAGCGAGTGAATCGCCCAGGCGCGCCTGCCTGTCCAGGAGGTCCCCCTGTCCCGGGTAATTGAGCCCGTCCGGCAGCCACACCTTGAGATCCCGGCTGCCCGTGATACCCATGATGTCGACGCAGTCGACCATGTGCGCCACCGCCTTGGAGCGCACTCTCTCGTCGACGTGGCACAGGCTCCCCAGCTTGTAGTCGTCGTCCTGGAAAGTATTGGTGTTGATCGTGCCTATCCGCACCCCGAGGTCCTCGGCGTGACGCCCGAGCTTGTCGAAGTCCTCCACCCGGTCCCAGGGGATGTGGAGGGCGACGGAGGGCGCCAAGCCGGTCAGCTTGTGGACCTCGGCGGCGTCCGCGATCTTCTCGACAGGCGTGCGGGGCACTCCTGGCTGCGAGAAGACCTTGAAGCGGGTGCCGGTATTGCCGAACGCCCAGGAGGGCAATTCGATCCTTTGCCGCTCGAGATCATCCTCGATGTCAGTCCACGTGGCCATCATTCCCCTAGCGGTCGGAGCCGATGTTCGATGCTGTTACATCGTACACATATCGAACGTCAGAGTCCCTGCTTCAAGTGGAACCAAGCTGCGTTCCAGCGGAGGGCCTGGCGAAACCCGGGCACGGTGGTCCGCTCGTCGATCAGCGCCAGCTCCACGTCGGCCATGGTGGCGAAGTCGTCCAGGATCTCGGGGTTGATGGCACTGCTGTAGACGGTGTGGTGCGGCCCGCCCGCCGACAGCCAGGATCGTGCGGCGGTGGCCAGGTCGGGCCGGGAGGTCCACACCGCTCTTGCGACGGGCAGCTCGGGGAGCGGCTCGTCAGGTCCGACCGTGTCGATGACGCTGGCCACCAAGCGGAAGCGTGAACCGAGATCGGCCATGCCCACGGTCAGAGCCGGGCCGGGAGAGGCATCGAAGACCAAGCGGACCGGATCCTCGCGGCCGCCGATCGACAGCGGGTGCAGCTCGCACGACGGTCGGTCCCCGGCGATCGAGGGGCAGACCTCGAGCATGTGCGCACCGAGGGTCTTCGGAACGCCCGGACCGAGGTGGTACGTGTAGTCCTCCATGAACGACGCCCCCCCGGGCAGGCCGTAGCCCATGACCTTCACGGCTCGCAGCAGCGCCGAGGTCTTCCAGTCTCCTTCCCCGCCGAACCCGTACCCGTCGGCCATCAGCCGCTGCACCGCAATGCCGGGCAGCTGGCGGAGGGCACCGAGGTCCTCGAAGTTGGTGGTAAAGGCACCGAAACCGCCCGGCTCGAGGAACGCTCGAAGCCCGAGCTCGATGGCGGCTGCAACGCGAAGGGACTGGCGGCGCTCACCGTTCGGGCGGAGGATGGCTGCGACTTCGTACCTGCTGTCGTACTCGGCGACCAGGGAGTCGACGGCGGCGTCGCTCACCTGCTCCACCTTCGCCACGAGGTCGTTGACCCCCCAGGTGTCGACGGCGACACCGAAGCGGGCCTCCGCCTCGACCTTGTCTCCCTCGGTGACTGCGACGTTGCGCATGTTGTCCCCGAAGCGGGCGAGGCGCAGGTTGCGCAGCGCATGGCTCCCGGCCGCGGCGCGCGCCCACGCACCCACGGCGGAGACCACGCCGGGGTCTTCGACGTGGCCGAAGACAGTCTTGCGCTCCAGGCCCAGCCGGGTCTGGACGTATGCGAACTCCCGGTCCCCGTGCGCCGCCTGGTTGAGGTTCATGAAGTCCATGTCGATGGTGGACCACGGCAGCGAACGATTGGCCTGGGTGTGCAGGTGCAGCAGCGGCTTGCCCAGCACCTGCAGCCCGGTGATCCACATCTTCGCCGGTGAGAAGGTGTGCATCCACGCGATGACACCGATGCAGCGGTCGTCCTGAGCGGCCTGGTAGCACAGCCGGCGGATGGCTGCCGCGCTCGTCAGGACCGGCTCGGAGACGATGCGGACCGGTATCTGCTCCGCCCGGTCCAGGGCCTCGGCCACGTCTCGGGCCTGCGCGGCGACCTGCTGAAGGGTCTCTTCGCCGTACATGTCCTGGCTGCCTGTCAGGAACCACAGCTCCATCCCGGCGAACGGCGATCTGTCTGTCATTGCTGTCGGTGTCATTGCTGCCCGTATGCGTTCTGGTAGCGCTCGTGGAGCTGGCGGATGTCGCCGGCCTCGATGACTTTGCAGTCACCGAGCTGGAGAGCGACGTGGACGGTCCTGCAGACGTCTTCGCACATCACTGCCGCTTTCACAGCCGCCCTGGCATCGGGACCGACGGTAAACGGGCCGTGGTTCTGCAGCAACACGGCGGGGCTGCCTGTCGCTCGATGCGTGTCGACTACCGCTCGCCCTATGGCGTCGTCCCCGATCAGAGCGAAGGGCGCCACCGGGATCTCGCCGCCGAACTCGTCGGCCATCGCGGTCAGCACGCAGGGGACCGCCTGCGCCCGCGCCGCCCACGCGACCGCGTACGTCGAGTGCGTGTGGACCACTCCGCCGATATCCGGGCAGTGACGGTAGACGTAGGCATGCGAATCGGTGTCGCTGGAGGGTCTGAGGTCCCCTTCCACGACGTGGCCGTCGAGGTCGCAGAGCACCATGCAGTCGGCATTTAGGTCTTCGTAGGGGACACCGCTCGGCTTGATCGCGAACAGATCGGTACCGGGCACGCGAGCCGAGATGTTGCCGCCGGTCCAGACAACCAAGCCGTACCTGACCAGCTCTGCGTGGAGGGAGGCCACCTCTTCTCTGGTCCTGCGCACCTCGCTCACAGATCAAACGCCTCTCGCCGGACCTCGCGGAGGTCGTGCATCAAGTCGGGGACCTCTCGGCCGAAATAGTCGTGTAGTCGCCGGTACAACGCGAACAGGCGGTCGTACACATCAGCGCTGGTCTGATCGGGCTTCCACACGTCGCGCTCGATGCGACCCATCGCAGCCGAAGCGGCGAAGATGTCCGGATAGGCGCCGGCAGCCACCGCAGCGTGGATCGCCGACCCGAGTGCCGGCCCCTGGTCGGTGCCTATGACGTGGACGGGACGCCTCAGCACGTCGGAATACACCTGCATGAGGAGCGGGTTCTTGACCAGGCCCCCGGCGGCGATGAAATCGACGACGGGCAAACCGGCTGCCTCCAACGACTCGACGATGATCCGCGTCCCGAACGCAGTGGCCTCGATCAGGGCCCGGTAGATGTCCGCGGGAGCGGTCTGCAGGGTGAGGCCCACCAGCACCCCCGAAAGATCGTGGTCGACGAGGACCGAGCGGTTGCCGCTCAGCCAGTCCAAGGCGATCAAACCGTGCTCCCCCACCCGCTGGTCGAGGGCCAGCGCGGTGAGATGCTCATGCACCGAGCGGCCCTGCCTGCGGGCCTCTTCAACCGTGTCCGGCGGGACGGCGTGGTCCACGAACCACCCGAAGATGTCGCCGACGCCGCTCTGCCCCAGCTCGTAGCCGAGCCGTCCCGGGACGATCCCGTCTGCCACCACCCCGCAGATCCCCGGGACCTCGCGGAGCTGGTCTGCCACCATCACGTGGCAGGTGGAAGTGCCCATGATCGCCACCATCTGTCCCGGCGCTACGGCGCAGGCGGCCGGCGCGGTGACATGAGCGTCGACGTTGCCGACGGCGACGGGGATCCCGGCTGGGAGGCCGATTCGCACCGCGGCCTCCACGGTGAGCGGCCCGGCGGGCGCCCCGAGCCGGCCGAGAGTCTGCTCGACCTTGTCGGCGACGAAGCGAGCGAACGAAGGATTGACTGCCCCCAGGTACTCCTCGCTCGGGTACGCGCCGTCCTGCAACGCCGCTTTGAACCCCGCAGTGCAAGTGTTGCGGACGTAGGAGCCGCACAGCTGCCACACGATCCAATCGGCAGCCTCGATCCAGTGGTGACAACGGTCGTAGAGCTCGGGATCCTCCTCGAGGAGCTGGAGGCCTTTGGCGAGCTCCCACTCCGAAGACAGCCGGCCGCCGTACCTGGCGATCCAAGGCTCCCGCCGCTCGTGGGCCATGGCCGTGAGCCGGTCGGCCTGCCCTTGAGCCGCATGGTGCTTCCACAGCTTGGCGTAGGCGTGAGGGCGTCCCCGGTACTCCGGTAGTTCACACAGGGGCGTGCCGTCTGAGAGAGCCGGCAACACGGTGCAGGCGGTGAAATCCGTGCCGATACCGATCACTCGCGTCGGTTCGACGCCCGCGTTGGCCATGGCCTCCGGGACAGCGGCAGCGAGAGCCTCCAAATAGTCCGCTGGAACCTGGAGGGCCCAGTCGGGGGGCAGTGCTGCGCCCGACGGGAGGGCCGTGTCGATTACTCCATGCCTGAAGTCAGCGGTGGCTGCGGCCAGCTCCTCACCATCGGCGACACGGATCACCACAGCTCGCGCCGAAAGCGTCCCGAAGTCCACGCCGACCACCACGTCCGTGTTGTCAGGCCCCATGAAGCGATGTTAGCGCTATCAGGCAGACGGAGGCGGCCCTTCTCCCCGCCGGCGCGGGCGGCCTGAGCGCGCTTACGTAGAGCGCCCGGGCGCTTCCGGCCCGGGAGTCGACCTCCAGGTGGCAGTTGGGTACCGCATGTGTCATCCAACTGGCAGCTGGACCTCCCAGACAGTCGCGCCCCCGCGTCTCAGCCGGGCGCACCCGGCTGGCAGTGAAGAATCGTGGGGGCCGGTGCGCTCGCAACGCAGTCGCCGACGGTGCCCGATCAGGCGCCGGAGCGGTAACGAAGGTACAGAAAGCTGTCCTCCTCGAGGACGTGGGCGAGGGGCAGCCCCAAAGCCGCGTCGCCCGACCCCGGCGCGAAGATCCCCCTCGGCTGAGCGCCTCCGATCAGCAGGGGGGCCACCGTAAGGCACAGCTCGTCTATGAGGCCGGCGCTCAGCAGTTGGGTGTTGAGAGTCGGGCCTCCCTCGCATAGCAGCACGTCGACCCCCCGGTCCCGCTTGAGCTGCGACAAAGCGTCGGCCAGGTCGACGCCCTGGTCGCCGGAGGTCACCACGTCGGCCGCTCGGGCAGCTCGCTCGAGCCGGTCAGGGTGCGTCCCCGCGGGAGCCAGGAGCGTCGGGCGCGACTCGGCGTCGGTGAAGAGCGGCGTGTCCCAATCGAACTCGATCGAGCGAGACACGACCACTATGGGAGGCCGCCCCGGCTGGCCGCGCTGGCGGCGCGCGGCCTGTGCGGCCGGCGTCGTGCGAGCTGGCCCGTACCGCTCGGCTCTGACCGTCGAAGCGCCGACGAGTATGGCATCTGCCAGATCCCTGAGGTGCAGGAACACCACCCGATCGGTCGGGCTGCCGAGGGCCTTGGTGACGCCGTCGACGGCGGTCGATCCGTCGATGCTGGCCACCATGTTGACGATCACGTACGGCCGGTCGCCCCGCAGCGACCGATCCTCGCTGCCATACAAGCTGCGGACATCGACCTCGCCGCCGGGCGGAGGGAACAGCTGCCTCACGACCACCGAAAGCGCTCCACCCGCGTTGACCCTACTCGCCGCCACCCGGGCCTTCCCTCGGCGCGTGGGACGTGCCAGGGTGGCGGCCATGTCTGCGCTGGACGACTTTCACGCGCTGGTTGCCGGCGTCAACTACCCGATGTTCATCGTGACCGCTGCAGCTGAGGGCAGGCGGGCGGGATGCCTCATCGGCTTCGCCACCCAGGCCAGCATCGCGCCTCCTCGGCTCCTCGTCCTCATCTCCAAGGCCAACCACACCTACCGTGTAGCCCGGGATGCGACAACCCTGGCGGTGCACTTCCTTCGGGAGGACAACTACGAGCTGGCCACCCTCTTCGGCGAGCAGACCGGTGACGAGGTCGACAAGTTCGCCACCCTGCGCTGGCAGGAAGGCCCCGGGCACGCCCCCATCCTCGAAGGCACCCGCGGGTGGGTGGCCGGCCCCGTCATCGACAGGTTCGACGCCGGCGACCACGTCGCCCACCTGATCGGGGTACAAGAGGCCGCAGCCGCCATACCCGGACCGCAGCTGGCGTTCCAGGCCGTACGGGACATGGAGCCCGGGCACCCCGCATAGAGCCCTGGTGCTCGCATCGAACCCTCCAGGATTGAGCGCTTGACAGGGGCCCCCGGGAGGCGTCTAATCGAACTAGGAGGCCTACGGGCCATTAACGCGACGCAGGGAAAGGAGGGCACCGTGGAAGCACGGAGTTCGTCCGAGGAGGATGGTCCACCCCGCTGAGACCGGGTCCGAGGTCCTGCCCGAAAGTGGCGGATCCGGGCCCTGCAGCGGATGCTGCTCTAGCTGGCCCTCGACCTGAACGGCCACATGCCCGAAGCATAGATCTGCCTGATCTTGCCGGGTCGTAGAGGCGGTTCCAACCCTGAGAGTGGACCGGAGGAACAGTATCCAACGTCAACGGCGCAGGGCGCGTGCCCTGCGCCGTTGGCGCGCGATGCCGGCGCGCTGCCGGCCGCGCTCACCTGGGGTGAGGACGAGGTGCGAGGATGAGGCGATGTCCGTCGCCAACTCCCCGGCCGCGCCGGGCGCCACCCGGTCCTCCCGCAACCGCTTCTGGTTGGTCGTGATCGGGCTCACTCCGATCGTCTTTGCTGCAGTGGCCACCGCCGTCTACCTGGAGGGACCGTCAGAACCCTCCGTGAGCCTGACACCGCCCTCGGGATACCGAGCGATCACCGACGCATACTGGGCATACGCCATCCCGTCGGGATGGACCGAGGACAGCGCCTACACCGACAGCAACGGCGACTTCTTCTACCGGGGCGTCGGCGGCTGGATCGGCGAGACGCTCCTCATCCGTAGCACTGCGCCGACCCTCTACGAGAAGCCCCCGATCACCCTTGCATCGTTCGGGCAGCCGCAAAGCACGCCATACCGGCTGACGGGCGGCGCTCCCACCGCCGTCCCCGGAGCGGATGCCGCCTTTTCCTACACGCTGGTTCGAGGCAACGTCTCCAGTCGGGTGGTCGACGCCTGGATAAAGGGCGCTCACACTGAGATCTGGGTACTCGTGGAGGCGTCCCGACCAGTGACCGACACCATCGTGTCGTCCCTGCGGGCCTGATCACACCACGCCGCGCTACTGGTGGGCGATGGCGTAGATACCGACACCGTTGTAGGTGTCGGAGTGGGTCGGGAGGAAAGGCCCGTTGATGGTCACGTTGTACTGCCCGTAAGCCCCCGGCCCCGAATCACCCTCGATGGTGACGATGGCACCGTCAGGCCAGACCTGGGCGACAATGCCCATGTGCACGGAGGTGGCAGCGTTCGAAGGGCCGGTGCCGTAGAGCACTGCGTCACCGGGGTGCGCCTGCGTAGACGCCTGGTACACATAGGTGTTGGCGACCGCCCAGCTCCACACGTCGCCGGTGAAGGCGTATCGCGGGATGTTCACGCCGCCGGCCTCCCAGGCCCACGTGGCGAACAGAGCACACCACGCCTCGCAAGGCCCGTAGGGGTTGCAGAACGCACCAAGTCCCTGATCCGGGTTGCCGTGAACTTGGCTGGCGGCGGCCGCCACGATGGACCCGCCGCCGCCGGGATGGCTGAACGAGGTCGGGAAGGCGTCGGGCTCGAGGAGGTAGTAGCCCTTGCCGTCCGGGGTTGCGGATATCCCGGCGATCGGCTGGGTCGGTGTGGCGGCGGTATTGTCGCCATAGGTCACGGCATCCCCGAAGGGGTAGATGCTGCCGTCGCTGCCAGCCAGCCAGTAGCCCAGACCGTCCGGCGTAGCTGCCATTCCAGCGACCGAGGCCGGAAGGGACTGGCCCCCGGCCGACCCGAAGAACTGTGCGTCGCCGAAGTCGAATATCCCACCGTCTGACGCCACCAGCCAGTAACCCTTACCGTCCGGTGTCGCGGCCATGCCCACGATCGGTGAGTTGAGCTGGACGTTGCCCGTCGATCCGTAGAACCCGGCGTCGCCGAAGTCGAATATCCCACCGTCTGACGCCACCAGCCAGTAACCCTTACCGTCCGGCGTGGGGGCCATGCCCACGATCGGTTGGTTGAGCTGGACGTTGCCCGTCGATCCGTAGAACCCGGCGTCCCCATCCTGAAAGATCCCCCCGTCGAGGGCCACGCTCCAGTAGCCCTTTCCGTCCGGGGTAGCGGCCATCCCGACAACAGGCGCGTTGATGTCGACATTGCCGGCTGAGCCGTAGAACTGGGCATCGCCGTAGTTGAAGATGCCCCCGTCTGCGGCGATCAGCCAGTACCCGTCACCACTCGGCGTGGTCGCCATCCCCACCACTGGTGCCGACAACCCGCTGACGCTGGTCGGTGATCCTTCGAACCGGGCGTCGCCGAAGGGCAGGACTCCCTGGTCGGCGTAGGCCGAGGTGTGGACCACCCCGGTCGCTCGAAGCGGGGCGGCCGCCGGGTGCTGGACCGCAGCAGCCCGCGGCGGGAGGGCGAAGGCCACGGAGGGGACCACCAGGGCGCCTGCGGCCACCAACATCAACACTGCCCCCACCCGCGCACGGGTACGCATGGCCAAGCACTGTAGCCGCCGGCAGGTCCCCCCTCGTCAGAGGCGCTCACCCCGCATGCGGCAGCATCCCGCCCAGAACGAGGCACCTACTACCTCATGAGTGCTGAATGCTAACCCCCCGAGCGTCGCCGGTCCTCATCCCAGCGGGCGGGTGGCGGCGAACAGATCGCCGGCTGCCACCGGGTCGACGCGGACCACCGCGCCTGTGAAAGGCGCGTCGATCATATGCGTGGCGTCAACGGCTATGCCGACGTGGTGGATGGTCGCCGGGGAGGTGCCGTAGAACACGAGGTCGCCGGGGGCCAATCGCGACACGGGCACCACGTGCGCGTCGGTAGCGGTGTACTGCGCGGCGGCGTCGTGGGTCAGGCGGAGGCCAACCGTGGCGTACGCCGCCTGCACCAGTCCAGAGCAATCCCAGGTGGCAGGACCGGCACCACCCCACTGGTAAGGGCGCCCGAGCTGAGCTGTGGCGAACGCCAGGACCGGGGCAACCGACGCAGCCCGGGTGGTGGTCGCGGGCTGAACGGCGGCCCGGGCCCGGTCGTAGCCTGCGGCCAGGGCCAGCACCTGGGCCACGTACTGCGGGTCGTGGTTGTAGGAGAACACCGCACCGCTCAGGTTCTGGGGCGCACCGTTGTCCGCCAGCATCCTGGCGGTCGACGCCACCGCGTCGAACGGATCCCACGCGTCGGCGATCCCATCACCGTCCCCGTCGGCGGCGTAGCCATCTCCTCGCGGCGCCGGCGGCCCGGGCGGGATGATCACGCCCATCGCCAACCCCCGGCGCCACGTACCGGGCAAGAACTGCCCAGGTCCCTCGGCGCCGGCACTGTTGCGGGTGCCCGGCAGGCATCCCGGGAGGCGGCTGCGCCCGAAGTCGCACTCGACCCGGTATATGCCTGCGAGCACGCTCCACGGCACCCCGTAAGTCGCCGCTGCCCGGTCGAAGGCTTCGAGGTAGGTGGGAGGTATATCGGCCACGGGCGCCCCCAAGGCGCCTCCTTGCGGCGATGCCCCGACCGTGGGAGGGACTGCGGCTCCAGAGGCAGCAAGGGGCAAGGCTGCGATCAGTGCTACCAGCACACCTGCGACGGTAGCGACGAGCCCGCCCCCCGCCACCATGACGGCCCCCCCGACTGCGACCGCCCGAGTCACTGGTCCACCTGCGCCACGACCCAGCGACCGCCAGACGGCACCGCCAGAACCTCCATAGCCCAGCGCCCCGCTACCGGATGGCTCCCTGCGGCGGAGACTGTGACCGGCGCCGTCACCGCCAGGCCTAGGCCCGCGCGGGCCCGATCCGCGATCGTGACCGATGGATGTCCGACCACGACCCGACGACGGGCGGAACGGGCGGCCTGCCACAGCGCCGGGCTGCCGGGTCCACCGCCCAGCAGAGCAGCCAGGGGAGCGGTCACCAGCGGATCGATACGAGCCAACCGAGCCCCTACTGGCTCTCGCCAGTCGTAGCTCCACCAAACCACGGCGAAGCGACCGGCTGCCGCCAGGGCCGACGCCGAGCTGCCGATGGGCATACCCGGACCGGCGTGGCGGTATGAGCCAACGGCAGAACGTTGGGTCGCCGTCGGTCGGTGCACGAAGGCGCTCCGGCCCAGCGCTACGGATGCGAGGACACCCGCCGTGACGAGGGCCACCCGCCACCAAGGAGAGGGCCTCGTCCTTCCTGCATGCTCGCTTGACTGTTTCATAGGATCTCATGCTATCTCATATCCGGGGGATAGTCACCCGCCCGGCCGGGTACGCTGCCGCGTTGCCGCGTCCAACAAAGAAGGACTGATGCAGGACTGGATCGCCGATTACCGCGTGACACGGGCACTCGATGACCCCCTGCTGCCGGGCAGGCGTTTCGTGGCGATCGCCCCCGAGCGGCTGGGGCTCGGTGCCGCCCAGGTGGTCATCGAGATCGGACCCGGTGATCCGGCCGACCTGCTACCCGACCTCAGCCGGTGGGCCGCTGCTGCAGCAGGCACCGGCGCAGCAAAAGCAGGCGGTGCCGGGCTGGCCGTTCCGCTCGAGGTGGGCCCGATCGCTTGGGACGCCGTCGAGCGACCTCCTTCCGCCCCGGCACACCCGCTCCTTTGGGTGTCGCGTCTTGTCGAGGTGGAAGGGGCGGGGACGCAAAGCCCCGTGGTCGTCACTGCGGGGGCCGCCAGCGGCCTGGCCGCCCTCCATCGCGCCGGCGGGATACACGGGGCGGTTTCAGCCGGCCGAATCTTGAGCACGCCCACAGGCGGCATACTCGATCTCCCGCCGCCGACAGGGCCGAGCACCCCCGGCCTGCTGGCGAGAGTTACCGACATTGGGATTCTCGACGGGATCGCGCCGGAGCTGGCGCGCGGCGAGCCCGCTGGCGCCCCCTCCGACGTGTGGGCCATCGGCGCTCACCTCCACCTCGCCACGACAGGCCAGCGGGTGCACCCTGGCATTGACGGGACCACCCTCCTGACGGCGGTGCAGCGGGCGGTGTTCGAGCCCGCACAGATCGTTGCTGGTGCGCTGGCAGAAGTGCTCGCTGCCTGCTGCAGCTTCGACCCGGCGGAGCGACCGTCGGCGGCGGCTGTGGCGGCCTCCTTGGCCGCCCTGGGGAGGTCCCAGTGAGACCCATCAGCGCCGCCGCCGGGTACCGCGTCGAGGTCGTCCCCGGTCAGGGCGTGGTGCTCCGCTTCGGCCAGCTCTGCATCTGGGCCGGGCTGGACGCCTCGGATGCCCTGCTGAATTTTCTCAGCCAATCGGCCCGTAACCTTGCTCCCTCGGGGCGGGGCGGCGTCCTGCTCGCCGACCACGTGGAGGGCGTGCTCGAACAAGGAGACCCTGAACCCGCCTCGGCATTCGTGACCCTCGGCCCCGACGGCGAGGGCTCCTACATCGCGGTCCTCCACGGGAGCGTCCGGGTGTGGACCGGCGTCGGATGGATAGAGCCACCCGTGTTTCCCGGCTGGCAGCGTATGGTGATAGCGCCAGCGCCGATGATGCTGGCCGGTGGGGCTGGGAGCCAGCCGCAGCCTGGAGGGTCCCATCCGATCTTCGACTTGGAGTCCGGCACCGTTCCTGGAGGCGGATTCGCTCTCATCGATGCAGGGGGCTCGTTGCCGGCGCCAGCAGCAGAGCTCGCCGACGGACCGGTTGCCGCCAGGGAGGCCGTGACGGCTGCGCTGGAGTCCAGCAGCCTTGCGCCCACCACGGCGATCCCCGGCGGCCCCCCGCCCCTGGCTCGACCCGAGGCAGACGCCGAGGACGTCGTCGCGGTGGCTTTCGCATCACCTGACCGCAGCGGGCCCGTACCTCTTGTCCGCCCGGCTGACGTACCGACCCCCCGAGTCGGCGTGCCCGGCGAGGAGCCCACCGACCCCGGCATCCGCCCCGACTCCAGCGTCGGGGCCCACTCCGACGCCACCTGGTACGAAGCTCCGACTTCGGTGATGCCGATCGCCTCTCCCGACCTGACCGTGGCTCTACCTCCGAGCATCGAGGGCGGCCAGTCCATTGTTGGGTCTGGGAGGGACCCGGCTCGGCCGCCGGGAGTCATCGGCCTGCTCCCACCGCCGGGGGGTCTCCTGCCAGGGCCGCCGGCCGGACCAGTGGGATCGGTGCCGGTGGTCAGAGGCGTCCGCTGCAGCCGAGGTCATTTCAACCACCCCAGCTCACCGGCGTGCATCCGCTGCAGCGAGGCGCTCGATCGCGAGCGCCTGCTGGTCAGCGGTCCGAGGCCTTCGCTCGGGGTCCTGGTGGTGGACGACGGCTCCCTCTACGCCCTCGACCGCCCGTACCTGGTTGGCAGCGGTGCGAGCGAAGATCCGGCGGTTACCGGAGGCAACGCGCGGCCGCTGGTGCTCGCCGGAGACCGTGTGGCCGCCATCCACGCGGAGATAAGGGTGACCGACTGGACCGTTGCCGTGGTCGACAGGGCATCGACGGGCTCGACGCACCTGCTCCTGCCGGGCAGCGATGGGTGGAGCTTGCTCGCACCGTTCCGGCCGTCGCCGCTCCTGCCGGGGACCCACATAGCGATCGGAGCGCGGGTGATGACCTTCGTCAGCCCCTGGCCATCTTGAGCACTCCTAGTGCACCAGGGCTTGGTACTGCGGGCAAAAGGCGGAGACGGCGGCGGTGATCACTGCGCCGAGATCGGCGGCAGGCACTCCGTTGCTGCCCTGGGCCAGCACCAACCGGTCAGCCAGCTGCTGGTATGACACACCGCCGCGGAAGTCGTCGCAGGCCGCGTGCCCTAGGCGCACCAGGGCGACGTCGCTGCGGTAGCTGCCTATGTCGGGGGCGTTGTCGTGCACCGAGGCCAAGAAGTTGGCGTCGGCAGCGGCCGCAGCCGGGCTGGCGGTCACTCCGCACGCTCCGAGTACCGAGGCGAGCGCCGTCAACACGGTCGCCACCAGCATCCTCGACCTGCGCCCACCCGTCAGCTCCCTGACGTTCGAGCAGTTGTGCAGCTCAACTACCACCGTCTGCGTCCTCCCCGGCTTGCTCGGCGCCCGAGCTGCGCGGAGCTTACGCCCGCCCGCCCACGCCGTCGCGCACATCGGCCACCCAGTCGTCGATGAGCCGGCGGGCGATACTCAAGGGGGGAGGTACCGGCGGCAGGTCATCGGCACGCCACCAATGAGCCTCGAGTATCTCCTCTCCGTCGGGTTTCAGCTCCCCCGACTCCCACTCGGCGGAGAAGCCGATCATCACCGAGTGCGGGAACGGCCAGGGCTGGCTGGCCACATACCGTGGCTGGCGCACCCGTACACCGACCTCCTCCAAAACCTCGCGGTGCACCGCCTCTTCGAGCGTTTCCCCCGGCTCGACGAACCCGGCAAGCGCCGAGAACATCCGCCCCCGGAACCGGCGGCCCTGGGCGAGCAGGGCCCGCTCACCCCGCCGCACCAGAACGATTATCGCTGGCGCCAAGCGGGGGTACCCGGACATCCCGCACGCCGGGCAGCGCATCGAGCGCTCGTCGAGCGCGCGCTCGGTGGCCGTGCCACAGCGCCCACAGAAGCGGTGGGTGCGGGCCCATTCCACGAGTTGCACCGCCCGGCCAGCGAGGGTCCACTCCTCGGCGGGCCACACTGCCCCGAGCGCCCGTAGCTCCTGCCACCGCAGCTCTGCGGGACCCTCGACCCCCCGGTCGAAGCCCGCAGCCCAGCACGGCTGGCCGTCCAGCATGCCGAGGAAGACCGGCGGTGCGTCGGGCACCAACCCCAGCTCTTCGGGGGAGTTGGCCGCGAGAGTCCCTTCCGACGTCGTCAGCAACTCGCCCTGACGCACGAGGTACCAGCGGGAAGGACCACCCGCTCCAGGGGGCGGTCCGACATCGGGGACAAACGTAGGCATGCACGTGGCTATCACGCGGCTCAGGTGCCGCGCGTCTAGCGGACGGCCGGCTAGGGGGCTTCGTAGATGTGAGTCGTACGTCGGACGCCCCGTGCTCGCACACACCGCAGCCCCATACGGACTGCGGTGTCGGCTCGCAGCAGAGCGTCGAGGCCCCGGCTGCCCGGCGGCGCCCGGAACGACGTCACGTGGAAACGGTCGTCATCGCGCACGGGGCTGGTGGAGAAATAGTAGTTGGACACGCACCTGCGGGCGGGACCGGATGCCACCGGGCTCACGGAGTGGAGGGAACGGGCGTGGGTCTCCATCACGACGAGGCGGTTGAAATCGCTCGGTATGGTCACCCGGCCGCGACCCATCCCCTGCGGCCACAGCTCGAGGTGGCCTCCCTGATCGACGCGGCGGCTGGGAGACACGTAGTACAACAGATTGAGGACCCTCCATCGCTGCCGATCGGCGTCATGGCTGTTGTCGACGTGCGGGTGGAGGAAATGACCATCCTCCATGGAGGAGATGCCGCCTGCGTAGAGCCGGGCGTCAGGCAGCAAGGAGCACACGCCGGTCAGGCGCTCCACGGCCGCGACCACGGACTGCTCCTGGAACGAGAAGGTGATCGCCTCGATCAGGGGGTCGTAACGGTCCATCTGGACCCCGATGTGCTTACGCTCACGGATGGAGCTGTGGAGCTCCATCTGGTCGGCGGAGGGAAACCGGGCGGCGATCCGTCGAGCGTCCTCCTCGGGCAACAGGGCGTCGACGACCAGGTGGCGGATCGGTCCGCTGGTCGCCCACCGCTCCGCCAGATCGCCGGCTCCGGCACCCAACCGGGCTGCGATCTGCTCGGCCAGCGCCTCACGGGTGCTCGTGTCGATCATCGCCGCCAGGCTACGGCCTGGCGCGTACCGCTAGCTCCATCGTCGCCACGGCACTGCGGTGCGGCATGCTGGGAGGGTGCAGTCCACGATGTACGACCGAGTCGGTGGCATGCCGTTCTTCGAGCAGCTCACCCGCCGCTTCTACGACGCCATCGCCGGGGACGCGGTGCTGGCACCCCTCTATCCGTCGGACCCGGAGCAGTTCGAGCAAGCGCGGGTCAACCTCCGTGGCTTCCTCGTTCAGTACTGGGGCGGCCCCCCGACCTACAGCGACGAGCGGGGTCATCCGAGGTTGCGCATGCGCCATGCTCCGTTCGTCATCGGCGACGCCGAGCGCGACGCGTGGCTGGCTCACATGACCGAGGCGGTCCGCAGCCGCGGCCTGGCCCCTCTCGACGAGACGCAGATGCTGACCTACTTCCAAGCGTCCGCCGCCCACATGGTCAACGCTCCGGGTTAGCTGAGCCCCACCCGGGGAGCCCGACGCTTCGGCCTGCAGCGACGGGGCGCCCCCCGGGTAACCTCCCCGGATGCCCTCGCCCCGGTCCATGGTGGCCGACGTCGAGGGCGGGGGCCCGGCCGTCGTGCTGCTGCACGGACAGCCGGGCAGGGCCGCCACATGGGACCGGGTCACGGCTCGACTTTCGGGGCGCTACACCACTGTTGCCCCTGACCGTCTCGGTTATGGGCGCACAGGCGGCCGGGCCGGCGACTTCTCTGACAACGCCGGCGCCACCCTCGCGCTCATGGACACCTTGGGGATCGACCGGGCGATCGTGGTCGGGCACAGTTGGGCTGGAGCCGTGGGCCTTCAACTGGCGCTCGATGCACCTGACCGCGTGTCGGGCCTGGTCCTGGTGGCGTCGGTCGCGCCGGGGGACCCGATAGGGCGGATCGATCGCCTGTTGGCACTGCGCGGGATCGGGGAGCTGACTGCTCTGGCGACCCTCGGCGTCGCCGGGAAAGCTCTGGCTTTGCCCACGCTGCGGCGTGCACTGTCGCGGGTCCTTCCATCCGGGGCTGCAGAGCTGGTCGCTCAGGCCCGTCCGGATCTCAACTCGTGGCGGGCCTTCGCTGCGGAGCAGCGCGTGTTCGTCGAGCGCATCGACGATCTGGCCGCTGGCCTTCACCGCATCACGGTGGCGACCCGGGTCCTGGTCGGTGGAGCTGACAAGGTCGTTGGGCCGACTGCCGGGGCGACCTTGGTGTCGGAAATCCCAGGTGCCGTGCTCCAGACGGTCCCCCACGCCGGACACCTACTTCCTTGGGACCACCCCGAAGCCGTGGAGGCAGCCGTCGACTCCCTCGCCGGTTGAGCGGGGGTCAGACAGCCGGTTCCGCGGCAACGAGGTGCGGCAACTCGGGCCGCAACCTTCAGGCATCAGAAACCCGCACAGGAGCACGGGTTTCTGATGCCTGAACGATCGCCACCCCGCCCGCCGGCGCGACGCCAGCCCCGCCGGCGCCACCCCGCCCGCCAGCGCGACGCCCAGCCCAGCCCCGCCCGCGGATCAGACGGCCAGGAAGCGGCGGACCGCGAACGCCGAGCCGACCGCCCCGATGGCGGCACCAACCACCAGCACGACCAGACCCGTCAGGAAGGCTTCGTGGCCGGTGATGAGGATCTTGGTGAGGGTGAAGGGGCTGTTGTTGCTGACGAAGGACGCGATCGTGTTGCGCAGGAGGTAGGTGAAGGCAAAGGCTGCCACCGCCCCGACCAGGCCGTGGAACAATCCCTCGATCATGAAGGGTATTCGGATGAACCAGTTGGTGGCGCCTACCAGCTTCATGACTGCCACTTCCCTCCTCCGGGCGAAGATCGCCAGTTGGATGGTGTTGATGATCAGGGCGATGGCACCGATCATCACCACTGCGGCGATGACCGAGGCGCCGTAACGGAGCTGGTGGGAGGTCTTGACCAGTTTGGCGATTTCCTGCTGCGCGTAGGTCACTGTGCGCACCCCCGGCTGCCCTTGGAATTGCTTGGCCAGCTGCGACGCATCCTGGGCGCGTACCGGAACCACCCGGTATGAGGTGGGCATGGCGTTGACGTCGAGCGCTTGGAGCAGGTCCGGCTGCCCGGCGAAGATCTGCTTGAACTCGGCGTAGGCCTGGGGCTTGTCCACGAAGTGGTACGTCCGGATGCCAGGCATCGAAGACAGCTCGTGGCCTACGGCCCCGATCTGGTTGGTCGATGCCGCCGGCTGCATGAAGATCGCTACCTGCACGCCGCCGCGCCACTGGAGGGTCGCCTTGGAGACCGCCTGCCGGGTGACCAGAACGACGCCGAGGGCGCCGAGGGAGACCGCCATGGTGAGTATGGCAGCGATGGTCATCAACAGGTTGCGGCGGAGGTTGCCTCCGGTCTCGCGAGCCAGGTAGCCGGCGGATACCGGCACTATGCCCCCATCCCATAGACGCCGCGGTTCTGGTCACGGATGACGGTGCCGCGATCGAGCTCGATTACCCGGCGTCGCATCGAGTCGACGATGCCCGAGTCGTGGGTAGCCATGACCACTGTCGTCCCGGTCCGGTTGATCCGGTCGAGCAGGCGCATGATGCCGGCGGTCGTGCTGGGGTCCAGGTTGCCGGTTGGCTCGTCTGCCAGGAGGATCAGCGGCCGGTTGACGAACGCCCGGGCAATGGCCACCCGCTGCTGCTCGCCGCCGGACAGCTCGTGAGGCAGGTTGCTCAGCTTCTTCCCCAGGCCGACGAGATCGAGGATTTGAGGGACTTGAGACTTCACGACGTGGCGGGGTCGTCCGATGACCTCGAGGGCGAACGCCACGTTCTCGTAGACCGACTTGGTCGGCAGCAGGCGGAAGTCCTGGAAGACGCAGCCGATGTTGCGCCGCAGGTAGGGGACCTTCCAGGGACTCAGCGCGCCGACCTCCTTGCCGGCGACCCACACCACGCCCCGGTCGGCTTGCTCCTCCTTGGTCACCAGGTGGAGGAACGTCGACTTGCCCGATCCGGACGGTCCTACGAGGAAGACGAACTCGCCCTTCTGGATGTCGATGCAGACATCCCGGAGAGCCACGGTTGTGCCCTTGTAGGACTTGGTGACATTGTCGAACTTGATCATAAGTAAGTAGGTAGGCGGTGCAGCCCCGAGCCCCGTTGCGACGCGCCCAAAGCGTAGTCCGGTTGGTGCCGGCGGGGGCGTCACACCCCGGAGCCGGCCCTCCTCCAACGCAGCCATGACTCCATGAAGGGGTCGAGGTCGCCGTCGAGCACCGCCTGCACGTTGCCCGTCTCGTAGTCGCTGCGGAGGTCCTTGACCTGCTGGTACGGGGCCAGCACGTAGGAGCGGATCTGAGCCCCCCAGCCGACCTGCGCCTTGGGGCCGGCCATGGCGTCGAGCTCCGCCGTCCGCTCTTCGCGCTGTCGCTGCGCCAGCTTGGCGGCCAGGATCTGCATCGCCTTGGCCTTGTTCTGGTGCTGCGAGCGCTCGTTTTGTACCGCCACCACCACGCCGGTCGGAAGGTGCGTGATCCGCACCGCCGAGTCCGTCACGTTGACGTGCTGGCCACCGGCCCCCGAGGAGCGGTAGGTGTCGATGCGGAGCTCTTTCTCGTCTATGTCGACCTCGCCGGAGAGATCTTCGAGGAAGGGCACGGCGCTAACCGACGCGAAGCTGGTTTGGCGGCGGGACTGGGAATCGAACGGGGAGATGCGCACGAGGCGGTGCACGCCTCGCTCGGACCCGAGCAGCCCGAAGGCGAAGCGACCCTTGACGATGAAGGTGGCAGAAAGGATCCCGGCCTCCTGGCCAGCCGATACCTCGTCCACCTCCACCTCGAAGCCCCGGCGCTCCGCCCAGCGCTGGTACATCCGCAGCAGCATCTCCGCCCAGTCCTGGGCGTCGGTTCCGCCGTCCTTGGCGTGGATCTCGCACACTGCGTCGCGCTCGTCGTGCTCCCCGGTGAACAGGGAGCGCAGCTCGAGCTCGTCGAGCTTGCGCGCCAAGGTGGCGGCTTGGTCCTCCAGCTCACCAATCACCGAGCTGTCGTCTTCCTCCTGGGCCAGCTCGTTGAGCGTCTCCATGTCGGAGATACCCTCGTCCAGAGCATCGAGGATGTCTACGTCACCCTTGACCTGGCCGTACTGCCGGGTCACCTTCTGGCCCAGCTCGGTGTTGTCCCACAGGTCTGGGCGACCCATCTCCTCCTCCAGCTCGGAGAGGCGCCGGCGGCTCCCGTCGAGGTCGAGGTAGGTCTGCGCCTCGGAGAGCCTGCGTTTCAGGGCGCGGATGTCCTCGCTGAAGTCACGCACCCGGCTAGGCCCGGCCGTGGCAGAACTTGAACTTCTTCCCGCTCCCGCAAGGGCAGACGTCGTTGCGCCCAACGCGATCGAAGTCGTTGGTCAGCACCAACGGCTGCATGACCTCGGTGATAGCCCCGGCGGCCGCCGCGTTGGCGCGCGACTGGGCGCCCGACGAGCCGCCCACGTTGGCACCGATCGCCGCCGCCGCTTCCTCGCCGGACGCGAAGACGACCTCTTCGCCGGGGGCCGGGCCTGCGGCCAGCACGCGGGCGAAGCCGTCGTCCTGCGGGCCGTCGGGCGCCTGGTAGGTGGCGCCGGCCAGTCCCGGATCCTCCGGGGCCTGCTGCTCGAGCACCTGGACCTGGGCGTGCATCACGATCTTGACGTAGTCGTCGTCGATACTGGCCATCAGCTGGCCGAACATCTCGTAGCCCTCGCGCTGCCAGGCGACCAGCGGGTCCTGCTGACCCATCGCCCGCAAGCCGATGCCTTCGCGCAGGTAGTCCATCTCCGAGAGGTGCTCACGCCACTTCTGGTCGATGAGTTGCAGCATGACGTCGCGCTCCAGGGTGCGCATCGTCTCGGCGCCTCCCGGCATCGTCTCCTCCCGCTGCTCGTAGTACGAGATGGCCTCGCCGGCGAGAAGCTCGTAGACCGCGTCGCTGCTGCCTGCCTCGCGCACCTGATCGGCGGTGGTCGCGGTTGGGAAGTACAGCTTGGTCTCGGTGAGCAGCCCGTCGACGTTCCAGTCCTCGGTGTACTCGGTGATGCAGTGGGCGACCACGATGCTGTCGAGCGCGGAGGAGATGACCTCGATCGTGCGCTCCCGGAGGTCTTCGCCATCGAGGATCTGCATGCGCCGGGTGTAGATCACCTTGCGCTGGTTGTTCATCACCTCGTCGTACTTGAGGACGTCCTTGCGGATCTCGGCGTTGCGGCCCTCCACCGTGTTCTGGGCTCGCTCGATGGCTCGCGACACCATCTTCGAGTCGATCGGCAGATCGTCGGGAAGGGCTTTGCCCATCACCCAGCTCATGGCTCCCGTCGCGAAGAGCCGCATCAGCTCGTCTTCGAGTGACAGGAAGAACCGGCTCTCGCCGGGATCGCCCTGGCGGCCGGCGCGGCCGCGCAGCTGGTTGTCGATGCGGCGGGACTCGTGTCGTTCGGAGCCGAGCACGTAGAGGCCGCCCAGCTCCCGGATGGTGTCGCCCTCGGTCTTGCACTCCACTTCGAACTTGGCCAGCAGCTCTCGGTAGCGGGCCTTGCCCTCGTCGGATTCGAGCTCCATCCCGCTAGCCACGACCTCTTGGGCCGCCAGCCCCTCGGGGTTGCCCCCGAGAAGGATGTCGACACCTCGGCCGGCCATGTTGGTGGCCACCGTGACCGCCCCCAGCCGGCCGGCCTGGGAGATGACCTGCGCTTCTCGCGCGTGCTGCTTCGCGTTGAGGACGTGGTGGGGGACGCCCCGGCGTTCGAGCATCCCGGAGAGGACCTCCGACTTGGCGACCGACGCCGTGCCGACCAGGATCGGCTGGCCCTTCTCCCGTCGCTCGACGATGTCCTCGATGACCGCCTCGAACTTCGCCAGCTCAGACTTGTAGATCAGGTCCGGCGCATCGAGGCGCACCATCTTGCGGTTGGTCGGGATGGGAACGACCGGGAGGCTGTAGGTGTTGGCGAACTCCGACGCCTCGGTCTCGGCGGTGCCCGTCATCCCCGCCAACTTGTCGTAGAGGCGGAAGTAGTTCTGCAGGGTGACAGTCGCCCAGGTGTGGTTCTCCTCTTTGATCTGGACGCGCTCCTTGGCCTCCACCGCCTGGTGCAGCCCGTCGGACCAGCGGCGCCCCTCGAGGATGCGACCGGTGAACTCGTCAACGATCTGCACCTCGCCGTTGGCGACGATGTAGTCCTTGTCCCGCCGGTAGAGCTCCTTGGCCTGAAGGGCCTTGGTCAGCTGGTGGACGTAGTTGGACGACACCAGGTCGTAGAGGTTGTCGATGCCGAGGGCCCGCTCGACCTTCTCGATCCCCTCCTCGGTCGGCGAGACGGTGCGCTTCTCCTCATCGACCTCGTAGTCGGCTTCGCGCACCAGGCTACGGGCGACCCCCGCGAACTGGTAGTACAGCCGCGCCGAGTCGTTGGAGGGCCCGGAGATGATCAGTGGCGTCCGGGCCTCGTCGATGAGGATGGAGTCGACCTCGTCCACGATGGCGAAATGATGGCCCCGCTGCACCATGTGCTCCTTGGCTCGAGCCATGTGGTCGCGCAGGTAGTCGAAGCCCATCTCCGTGTTGGTCCCGTAGGTAACGTCCGCCTGGTATGCCTCCTTCTTGGCCGACCAGTCGTCGATCTCGGGAGACACGCGGCCGACGCTCAGCCCGAGGAACCGGTGGACCTGGCCCATCCAGTCGGCGTGGAACTTAGCCAGGTAGTCGTTGACGGTGACGACGTGGACGCTGTTGCCCGCCAAGGCGTTGAGGTAGACGGGCAGGGTGGAGACCAGGGTCTTGCCCTCACCGGTCTTCATTTCGGCGATCCAACCGAAGTGCAGCGCCGCGCCGCCCATCAGCTGCACGTCGAAGTGGCGCTGGCCGATGGTCCGGCGGGCGCCCTCCCTCACGGTGGCGAAAGCCTCGATCAGCAAGTCGTTGAGGTCCTCGCCGTTGTCCAGGCGCTCCCGGAACTCGACCGTCTTGTGGGCCAGCTCGTCGTCGGAGAGCTGCTCCCACTCCGGCTCGAGGGCACCGATGTCGGGGACCAGGTCCTGGAGGGCACGGACCTTCTTGCCCTCCCCCGCCCGCAGGATCTTGGTGAACACACTCATGGCCCGCCCATGCTACCGGTCCCCTTCCGATCCGGCGGAGCGCTCGGAGGCGCGAAGGCCGGGGCGGGGCAGGCGCGAGCGCACACCTGGCGCCGTTTCCCCACCGCTACGGTCTACCAGCGTGGACGTCGCCACCAGCATGCGTGCGCCGGCGCGCTTTGCAGCGCGGGCGCTCGACCGCCGGCTCCTCGTCCACCTGCCCGTCGCCGCCCTCGTCGCGGCCTACGCCCTCCGCTTCAGCGTGCTGACGGTCTCGGTCTACGACGGCTACGGCACGCCGCCTTACGACATGTCGATACCCGACCAGGGGATCTGGCTGCTCAGCCGGTTCCACGCCCCGTTCAGCACCGTCATGGGCCGCAACGTGATGGCGGATCACACGTCGTTCATCTTCGCCCTGCTGGTCCCGCTGTTCTGGATCTACCCCCACGCCGCAGCTCTCCTCGTGACCCAGTCGCTGATGCTGGCGGCGGCGGCGGTACCCATCTACCTATACGCCCTCCGGCGGCTGGACAGCGTGCCGATGGCCACCGCTCTGGCCGCCGTCTACCTGTTCAACCCCGCCCTGCAAAACGGCAACCTCGAGCAGTTCCACGTCGAGGCCTTTACAGTCCTACTGCTAAGCGTCGGCCTCTTCGCCGCGCTCGAACGTCGGCTGGTCCTGCTGACCGCCTGCGTGGGCCTCCTGTTCTTGTGCAAGGAGGACATCGGGCTGGTGTGCGCACCGCTCGCCCTTTGGGTGGCGTGGCGACGGTCACGGCGCGTCGGCGCCTGGCTGCTGGCCGCCACCATCGTGTGGTCGGTCGTGGCGTCCTCGGTGATCTACGCCATGATCGGCATGATCAACGTCCACACCGGGCGGCTGCCCTTCGGCGGCGTGGGGGGGATACTGCGCACGGCGGCCACTCGCCCAGGGCGCCTTTTCTCCTACCTCCGCAGCGGCGGCCGGCCGTTCTACCTCTGGCAGATGCTGTCTTCGGTGGGGCTGGTGCTCTTCAGGGCTCCCGAGGTGGCGGCGATCTGCATCCTGACCCTAACCGTCAACGTGGTCACCTCATTCGGGTACGCCCACCAGATCCTCTACCACTACTCGATGCCGCCCGTCCCGGTCCTGGTGATGGGCACCGTGTTCGCGGTGGGCGCCCTCCGCAGCGCACGGGCCCGGGCCACCGCCACCACCTTCGCCCTGGCTTGCAGCATCGCGGCCTGCTACGCGTGGGGCTTGGCGCCTTTCTCGCGCCACACCTACCCGCATCTGAGCCCGAGCAGCGTCCAGGTCCACGCGATCGATGCCGTCCTCTCGCACCTTCCGGCGAACGCCGTGGTGTCGGCCTACTACCCCTACGTAGCCCACATCGACCACCGCCTGAGGGTCTACATGTGGCCGAACCCCTTCCGCGCTCAGTACTGGGACACCTTCCGCCAAGAGGGTCAACGGCTGCCGTTCGCCAATCAGATCGACTGGCTGGTCCTGCCGACCGATCTGAGCGCCGCCGATCAAGCCTCCACCTTCGCATCGATAGCCCCCGCCTTCCACATCGTCGCCCGCTCGGGGGACGTGGCCCTGTATGAGCGCAACGCCTGAGCGCCCGGGCCTCTTCAGTCGTCGGCGCGGTGCGGGTCGAGCAGGTTCTGACGCATCGCGTACATGACCGCCTCCATGCGGGAGTGGAGGTGCAGCTTCTCCAAGATGTTGCGTACATGGTTCTTCACCGTGTTCTCGGAGATGAACAGCTGGTCGGCCACCTCCTTGTTGCTCATGCTCCTCGCCACCAGCTTGAGCACCTCGAGCTCGCGGGAGGTGAGCGTCGGCGCCGGCAAGGTCTCACGCTGGGCCGCCCTCAGGGCGAGCGCGTTGAACTCGCTCAGCAACTTCGACGCCATCGACGGCGATATCAGGCTCTGGCCCTGCACCACCGCACGGATGGCTTCGGCGACCTCCTCGACGGAGATCTCCTTGAGCAGGTATCCGTTGGCACCCGACTTGATGGCCTCGTAGAGGTCGTCTTCCTCATCGCTCACCGTGAGCATCAGGATCTTCGTGGAGGGCAGTACCTCCCTGATCCGGCGAGCCGCCTCGATGCCGCTCATCCGCGGCATGCGGACATCCATGAGAACGACGTCGGGGGCCTCCTCCCCGGCCCGCTCCACCGACTCCTCGCCGTTCTCGGCCTCCGCCACGACCTCGATATCGTCCTCGGTGCCGAGCACCACCAGCAGGCCCCGGCGGAAGAGCGCCTGGTCGTCGGCTATCAGCACCCGGATCACCTCGTCGGGCGCCGGGCGCCTGTGGTCCGCGCTGCTACCGACTGCAGGCGTCGGATCTGGGTGTTCGGTCGGCATTGTGTGCTCCAGACGGACACGCCGCCATTTCTCGTATCACGTCACGCTAGCCCGTGACTCACGGGGCGCTGTGAGAGCGGTTGCCGGCTTTGCGCGGGCCCCAGCGGCTGACCTGGTCTTTGACCCCACACTCGCCTGCTGCACCGCCCGGGGAGGCGGTGGCGGCGGTCCTTGGACCCTTCGCCACCGGCACCCTCCTTCCACGGCGTCTCCGCCCCGGGACCCGTGTGGTCCCACCGGCGGGCAGGGCTTACTCCTAAGCCGCACCATGCTCAGCAACCAAGGGTTGCCTTACGTGGGTCGTTTCGCCTGCGACTGGCATCGACTTGCAACCACAGACCCGCTGGGGTCCGGCACGAGTCTAGGACGATGGGCTCAGCGGCGCTCAGCCCCCGGCCAGCTGCACCTTGAGGTCGACCAGCATCGGCACCGGCCCCGGGTCGATCCCGGCCTCGGCTGCCATCCAGAGCGAGACGTAGTCGCCGAAGAGGACCAGGTCGAAGAGCTGGGCGAGGTCACCATCACCATCGGCCCGAACCTCGACCACGTCGGCCACCACCTCCCGCAGGATCTCGCCGACTAGGTCGAAGCGCCGGCCCACCTGGGGGTGCTCGCCGTCGTGGCGCAGGGTCACAGCGGTCAGGACCTGCCGGGTGACATCACCGTGCTGGCCCCAACCGCAGACCTCGTTGTGGCACAACTCGGGCTGCAAGGCCCAGAAGGCCGGGGCCTTGGCGTTCTCGTTGACTTGGGTCTTCCACCGGGAGGCGGCGGCCGCGCCGACTGCACCTCCCCCGTGGATCAGCGGGATCGTCCGCCCGATGCGGCGCGCCACATCGGCGGCGGCGGAGGCATCCCCGGCGGTGCTCAGCTGATCGCGCCGCCTCCTCATCTGGTCGATCGCCGCGGTGATCCAGTAGGAGCCTCCTCGGAAGAGCCCGATGTCCTCGAGGACCACCAGCGGGGGGAAGGCCATGGCGCCGATGGCGGCCCTCGGCTGAGGGATGTCGGTGGGGACGGGGATGACCGGCGCACCCCAGCTGTCACCCAGGCGGCCCAGCTCACCTCCGCCGGTCACCACCACCATGCGGGCGCCGCTGACCGCGGCGTCGGAGGCGGCCTGGATCGTCTCCTCGGTATTGCCCGACGCCGAGATCGCGAAGACCAAGGTTCCGTCGCCCACGAACGCCGGGCACTCGTAACCCTTGACGACCAGGACAGGGACGGGCATCTGCGGTGCTGCGATGGCGGTGAGGACATCGCCGGCCATCCCGCTGCCACCCATACCCAGGACGACCACGGCCTCGACGTCCTCCAGGCTCGGCAGGCCCTCGAGTTGGCGGGAACGGGCCACCGCGCCCTCGACCTGTTCGGGGAGCCCTTCGGCCAGGTCGAACATGCCGAGGGAGTCGAGAACCGTCATCGACCCTCCCCGTTCGTCTCGGAGGGCAGCTCGAAGGTGGGCCGGACGCCGTCGCGCTCCGCCTTGTCGATCAGTCGCCGGTTCTCTGCGTCGTCGACGGTGGTGGCCTCGTCGATCAGCATTATCGGTATGTCATCGGTGATCTCGTAGCGGCGGTGCAGGCGAGGGTTGTAGAGCAGCCCCTCGTCGGCGAAGTACAACAGCGGGCCTTTGTCCTCGGGGCAGGCGAGGATGTCTAGCAGTGCGGGGTCAAGCGGCATCAGGAGTGATCCTTGAGGAGGGCGACTACCTCGGCGGTCCGTGCCTGGCAGTCGCTCGGCGTCGGGGCTTCGAGGTTGAGGCGGAGCAATGGTTCGGTGTTGGAGGGCCGCAGGTTGAACCACCAGTCCCCCAGATCGACGGTGAGTCCGTCCATGCGGCCTTGGGTGGCGCCGGGATGGCGTCGGGGGCTGTACGCGTCGGCCACCGCTTCGATGACCGCCTGGGGATCGCCGACCTCGGTGTTGATCTCACCTGAATCGGCGTAGCGCTCGAAGTCCCTGCGGATCTCGGACAGGGGTCGCCCGGCCTTCGACAGCATCTCGAGCACGACCAGCGCAGCGATGCAGCCCGAGTCGGCCCGGTAGTTGTCCCGGAAGTAGTAGTGACCGGAGTGCTCCCCGCCGAAGACCGCTCCGGTCTCGGCCATCACCGCCTTTATGTAGGAGTGCCCCACGCGGGTGACCACCGGCGTGCCCCCGCGCTCCTCGACGATCTCGGGGACCGCCTTGGAGCAGATCAGGTTGTGGAGGATGGTCGAGCCGGGATGCTTCTCGAGCATCGCAGCCGCCACCATGGCGGTGGTCGTCGATCCCGAGACGGGCTCGGCGCGGTCGTCGACGAGGAAGCATCGGTCGGCGTCGCCGTCGAAGGCCAGTCCGACGTCCGCCCCGGTCTCGCTGATCCGTCGCTGCAGCGCCACCAGGTTGGATGGCTGGATGGGATCGGCCGGATGGTTGGGAAAGGTGCCGTCGAGGTCGCCGAAGAGGACCTCTAGCTCCACGGGTAGGCTGGCGAACACCGCCGGCACCACCAAGCCACCCATACCGTTGGCGGTGTCGGCAACGACCTTCAGCGGCTTCAGCGAGGTGACGTCGATGAAGGACCGCACCTTGTCCGCGTAGTCCTCGAGGATGTCCCGGCTGGTAGAGCTCCCAGGTGAGGCGGCCGGGACGGGAGGGGGGCCGGCCACAGCAGCTTTGATATCAGCGAGGCCCGATTCGGCGCCGACGGGCCGTGCGCCGGCAAGGCAGAGCTTGATGCCGTTGTACCTCGCAGGGTTGTGGGACGCGGTGAACATGGCACCGGGGGCGTCCATCACACCCGACGCGTAGTAGAGCTCGTCGGTCGAGGTCAGCCCCAGGTCGATCACGTCGGCGCCCGCCGCCGTCGCCCCCCGAGCGAATGCATGGACCAGCTCCACCCCCGAGGGCCGCATGTCGCGGGCAACCAGAACGCGGTCGGCCCCGGCGAAGGCGGCGAACGCCGCTCCGACGCGCTCGGCCAGCTCAGCGTCGATCTGGTCGGGGAAGGTCCCCCGGATGTCGTAGGCCTTGAAGATCGCATCGAGGGCAGCCATGGCGAGCCTGACCTTACAGCGTGCTCGCGGTCCCGCTCCCGCCCCCGGGCCCGTCGCCCGCAACGCTCAGCGGCTGGCCTCCAGCCCGGAAGTAGGTCGGGTAGCGCACCCGGCCGGCGAGCGCCATCCCGGCCAGCGCCACCAGGCCGAGCAGGCTGAGCAGGAAGCCGGCCCAGTCCACCGGCGTGTAACCGTAGGTGAGCTCGACGTGCCGGGAGGTGGGCACGACGATCATCAGGTTGGGCGTAGCGCGATACACCGTGCCGGCGCCGCTGGCCTGCCAGTTGGGGAAGTAGGAGACCTTGACCAGGACCGGAACGCCGGTCTGGCTGACATCGAACGAGATCGAGCTCTCGGTCTTCTTGATGGACGACACCTGGACCGGAGGGAGGGGCTTCTGCGGTACGGCCGTGGCCGCCGGATTGACCCGCGCCCACGACGAGGGCCCCGAGGCGGTCTCGTAGACGCTCCAGCGGCTGGGATCCAGGTACCAGGCCTGCGTGGCCTTCAGCCAGGCGGCTTCGCTCGAACCTGCGCCTCTCATGACCACGGGCTGGTCGAGCAGGGGCGTGACCGCAGCCGAGCCCAGGACCTTGTAGATCTTCCAGGTGCGCTGCACGATGCTGGTCTGGTTGCCGGTCGTGTAGCTGACGGGGAAAGGACCCACCGAGGCGACCTGCTGCAATGCGGTGTCGGCACTGGCCTGGGCCTGGATGTCGGGCGTCAAGGCCATGAAGTACTTGTCGCCGAGCATCTGCAGGTGCTGCACGCCGAGCGCCACGTTGGGGCTGGAGGCGTACTGGAGGCCGACCATCGGATCCGAGGGCTTGTCGGACAGCTCGGAGACGTTGAGGAAATGGTAGGGGGTGGTGGCCGACGACTCGTAGTACAGCCCTTCCTCGGAGCCGATGCAGCCGTTGGTCCAGTACGGCAGCAGCATCAACGCGTCCGGGGTGCCCATCTGGTCCAGCTCTGGCTCGTACTGCCAGAAGGCGTCGCCGCAACCGTCGCCGGGGGTCTGGCCCAGCTTCTTCATCTCGGCCACCAAGGCGAAGTACTCGTTCCTCCGCGCCTTGTCCGCGGACTGGTACCCGCTGTAGTTCCACTCCACCCAGTCGGGGACGTAGGATCCGGCGGCGCTGGAGTGGATGCCCAGCCAGGAGTACTCCGTGGGGCCGCTCTTCGTGGCGGCGACGTGGCCGAAGGGCAGGATGTGCAGCGGGTAGGCGACCCAGATGAGGGCCGCCGCCAACGACACCACCGGCACGGGGACGAGGCGGAGCCGTGGAGCCCGCTCGGACTGGACCATCTCGGCGACGAGGACCCCCAGCTCGGACACGGCCAGGCTGGCGAGGAAGTACAAGCAGATGAACCAGAAGGGCAGCACCCTGGCGTTCCAGAGGCGGGCCTGGGGAGCGAAGCGAAAGACGAGGGCGTCGATCACCGTCATCGCTACCAGCCAGGTGCCCATCCGCCGGCGGCGCACCAAGGAGGCCAGAGCGCCACCTCCGGCCATGACCAGCAGCCACATATCACCGTGGGGGAACAGCAGGGACGTGTAGGTCGTGAGCCTCTGGTAGCCCATGTTGGTGGCATAAGGCAGCCTGTACTCGAAGGGCAGCGCCCAGAAGGCGACCAGCAGGCCCCCTGTCACCAGCACCGGCACCAGCCACCGCAAGCGTCGCCGTTGCGGCCGCATGAGGTACATCACGATGGCGCCGCCTGCAGCGAAGAACAGCGGCAGTACGTGGGAAAGGGCGCAGCAGGCCAGGACCAACGAGGCCAGGGCCCGGGATCGCCCCGTGTCCAATCCCCTTGCCACCAGGCCGAGGAAGACCAGGGCGAAGGCCAAGCTGATCGAGAAGGAGAACTCCCCCGCCATCGTCGAGGCGATGTTGCCGCCGTAAATCGTAAAATCCCGGTTGAAGAGATAGACGAGCGCGCCGGTGGCCAGGCACGCCGGTGCCGGGAACGGCATCCGGGCCAGGCGACCGAGCGCCCACGCGGCCACCGGCAGGGCCAGGAGGCCCGTCACCGTGACGAGCTTGAAGGCGATGTTGTAAGGGATGACGTAGCTCACGATGGCAATCGCCACGATCGGGAGCGGGAAGTAGTAGGTCAGCGCCGGGAAGCCGTCGTACCAGTCCTGGGTCCAGCCGGTGATCCTGAAGTGCGGGAGCAAGTGGGCCTTGACGTAGGCCGGCAGCCAGACGTGCGCGCCCATATCGCCGCCCGCCGGGGTGGTATTGGCGAAGAGCTTCGACGGCTTCAGCTGCACGAAGGTGAACACCACGCAGGTTGCCACCACGAGGAGGGTGACGATCGCTTGGGGCCCGGTGACGGAATCGAAGCGTCTCCACCAATGGGCGCCGCTCCCGCCCGGGTGCGCCTCGTCGGCTCCGGGCTCTGCGTGGTCCGGCAGGAGGATGTCCACGCTCGACTCGCTGGCGTGGGGCACCTCGTCCTCGCGCGGGCTGGTGTGGTCGGTGAGCCCGCTCATCTCCCCACATGTTGCCCGCTGTGGCAGGGGCCGTGGGTGCAGGCCGCGGGGTGCAGCCCTATCACCGGGCCCTGGTGATCAGGCTTGGGTGGCCAGCTCCAGCACGTCCGATAGCTTCAGCGAACCGTCGGTCCCCTCCCACCACCGCGCGTCGCAGGCCGAGCAACTGGCCATCCGGACCGACTCGCCCCCGATGCTCATCTCGATCATCACCAGTTGGCGGGTGCGGCAGCGGGGACAATTCACGAGGGCTTCCCGTTTCTCGATCGCGCAGCGGCGGGGCGCTCGCTGCCTCGTGTCAAGGGCTATCGGCGGAATGAGCCCGCGGGTTTAGGGGCTGCGCCGTGGTGGGTTTCCGCGGGCGAGGACCCTTCAGTGGATCAGGGAGATGACGGCGGCGGCGTTGAAGGCGGCGTGGGCGGCGATCGAGGGCCCGAGCCGACCAGTCCGGTGCGCCAAGGCCCCGAGCACGAGCCCGAAGGCGGCCAGGCCGGCGAACTGCACGGCCTCGAAGTGCGCCAGGGCGAAGAGGGCCGCAGTGACCGCCACGGCCACCAACGGGTGGTACCGCGCCGACAGGCTACGCAGGACCAAACCCCGGAAGAACATCTCCTCGACCAGTGGCGCGCCCACCGCGAGGATGAGCAGCAGCACTGTCACCGCAACCACGCCGTGGGCAGATCCGGTGTCTTGGCGTGCCGGCCCGGACAGCTGGTGGGAGATCGACGGGTCGAGCTGCTCGACGGGCAGGTAGAGGAGGGGGATGAGCGCGAGTTGGGACACCAGCCCGACCGCCGCGCCGCCGAGCAGGTCCCAGGCGCCGGCGACCCGCAGGCCTACGAACGAGGCGACACTGCGAGCGTCACAGCGCCGGGCCGCCACCACGACCGCTCCCATCAGCCCGATCCAGAGCCCGACCACGCCTCCGACGACCACCCCTAAGGGCGTGGGTCCGGGGGCACCGGCGTGGTAGCCGGTGCCGGCCGCACCGATCGAGGCCCCGATGGCAGAGAAGACGATCCCCACGGCGAAGCCACCCGCGGCTTCGGCCAGCCCCGGTCCTCCGGCGGCGGGCACCTCCGTCTCAGGCTCCACGGTGCACCCACCCGGGCGCCAAGCGTGCTACGAGACCAGCGACGTCGGTGGCTCGTAGCGCGGCCGGCGGCCCACCCGGCGGTCGACCTCGGCCCAACCGCGCGGTGCCCGCAACCGCCCGGCGTGCTCAGAGCACAGGCCCCACTGATCCCCGGACGCTCCAGGATCGTCGTCCAGCCAAGCGCACTGCGCGGCGTAGTCATAGGTCAACCAGGCAGTAGTCGGGGCGCCGCAACCGGGGCGGGCACAGGTGAGGGGGCGAGCCACTCGTTCAAACTACCCCTCGTCCAGCGGAGCGGGGCGGACCCCGCGGGGGCGCGAACAGGCTGCTCGGCGTTAGTGGAGCGCCGCCGCCTACCATGTCGCCATGAGTCGCCAACCAGGAGATCTACGGCCTGGTGGGCCGGACCGCGCCGGGGGCCAGCAGCCCGGGGCCCCAGGCAACACCAACTGGCGTTGGATCGCCATCGTGGTCGCAGTCGTCGTCGTGCTGGCCGTCATCCTGTTCAACCCCCTCCACACCACCAAAGCCAGCACGCAGAACTTCGGCGAGTTCTACAGCGCCCTGGAACACAAGCAGGTGGCGGCGGCGACCATCAACCAGGACACCGGCCAGCTGACCTACACCAACACCCAAGGCCAGAAATTCTCGGTCCAGGGACCGGCCCCGAGCCTGGACGCCAATCTCTCCCAGCAATACCGGACGCTCATTCCGGCCAAGGGCCTCAGCATCACGCGGGGCACGACCAGCATCTGGGCCAGCCTCCTGCCCTACCTGATCTACGCCGTGTTCATCGTCGGCTTCCTGATCTTCATCAGCAGGCGAGCTCAGGGACAGATGGGCAACATCATGTCCATCGGTCGATCGAAAGCCAAGGTCTACACCACCGAACGGCCCCGCACCACCTTCGCCGACGTCGCCGGCTACGACGGGGTCAAGCTGGAGATACGCGAGGTGGTCGACTTCTTGAAGAACGCTCACCGCTTCAAGGAGATCGGCGCCAAGATCCCCAAAGGCGTGCTGCTCGTCGGGCCGCCCGGCACCGGTAAGACCCTCCTCGCCAGGGCCGTCGCCGGGGAGGCCGGGGTACCGTTCCTCTCCGTCACCGGGTCCGACTTCATGGAGATGTTCGTCGGTGTCGGCGCCTCGAGGGTGAGGGACCTGTTCCAGACGGCTCGCAAGCAAGCCCCGGCCATCATCTTCATCGACGAGATCGACAGCATCGGGCGCAAGCGTGGCGCCGGCCTCGGAGGCGGCCACGACGAGCGGGAGCAGACGCTCAACCAGATGCTGGCCGAGATGGACGGCTTCGAGGCCACCGAAGGCGTCGTGATGATGGCCGCCACCAACCGGCCTGACATTCTCGACCCGGCCCTCCTGCGCCCGGGCCGCTTCGACCGCCAGATCGTCGTGCCGCTCCCCGACCTGGAGGAGCGCCTGCCCATCCTTGCGGTCCACTGCAAGGACAAGCGGATCGGACCCGACGTCGATCTCAGTGTCGTGGCGCGGGGGACGCCCGGCATGAGCGGCGCCGACCTGGCCAACCTGGTCAACGAAGCTGCGCTCCACGCCGTGCGCCGCGGTGCACGGGCCATCGAGATGATCGACTTCGAGGCTGCCCGCGACCGTGTCCTGATGGGCCAGCGCCGGGAGTCGACCGTGCTGTCGGACAAGGAGAAGGAGGCCACCTCGTACCACGAGGGCGGCCATGCGGTGTTGGCCTACGTGCTGCCCGACGCCGACCCGGTGCACAAGGTAACCATCCTCCCGACCGGCATGGCCCTCGGCGCCACCCAGCAGCTTCCCATCGAGGAGCGCCATACGTACTGGCGGGAGTACATCGAGGACGCGGTCTGCGTAATGATGGGCGGGCGCTGCGCCGAGAACCTGGTCCTCGGCAGCCTGTCGACCGGGGCTTCCAACGACCTGCAGCGGGCCACCGAGATGGCCCGCAAGATGGTGCGCGAGTTCGGTATGAGCGACCGACTCGGTCCGATGGCCTGGGGCCAAGAGAGCCAGGTGTTCCTGGGCGACGACCTGATGCACTCCGGCCGGGACTACTCCGACGTCACGTCGCGGGTCATCGACGAGGAGGTGGAACGGATCCTGCGCGAGCAGGAGGGCCGGGCCACCCGCCTCCTGACCGAGCACCGGCGAGGACTCACCGCGGTCGCCCACTCGCTGCTCGAGAAGGAGACCATCGACGGCGCAGAGGTCGGGCGACTCGTCGACGCCGCCTACGGCCGCCCGGTCCACGAGGAAGTCACGGTGATCCCCACGTTCGCAGTGCCCGAGCCGGTGGCTGGGCACCCGGACCCGGAGGCCACTCCCGGCGGAGGCAACGGGACGATGCCGATGCCGACGACCTGGCATCGACAGGCTGAGGATTAGCTCACGAGGGTTGCGCGCACTGCCATGTAGGGGCGGCCAGGGAGTTCCACACGGCAGGTGCCCTTGTGGACGCCGGCGTCGGCGATGGTCATGTTCCAAGTATCGATGACCTCGACCAGGTATGCCTGTTGCGGCGGCAGCTGCAGGGTTCGCCAGCAGGGTTGGTAGAAGCCGAGGTACTGCAGGTAGTACTCGCCAGCCACTCCGGCGGTCGGATATCCCCATGCGGTCATCTGTGCCAACGGCTCCAACGTGTCCGGTCCTTGCTCCAGTAACGAGCGCAGAAAGGCGATCCGGGCGACGCTGCTTCCACGAAGGTCGCCCCCCTTCGACCACCACAGGACCTCGTCGGGGTTGTGGTAGGTCTCGCCATGGCCAACGTAGCCACCCCGGACGGCGCCTTCCCAGCAGCGGCGCACCATCTCTTCCCCGGTGATGTTCCCCCAGGGCATGTCTATGTCTCCCTCGTAGGCACACTCATCGATCACCACCGGCTTCTGCCACTGCTCCCGCCACTCCGAGATGTTTTCGGCGGTGCGGTAGTTGTCGACGCGCTGCAGGCTGCAGTGGGTGACCCACGGCTCGGAGTGGTCGTAGAAGTCTCGGCACTGGTGCACCCCGATCAGGTGCGCGTGGGGATCGTGGTCACGGATCAGCTTGCCCAGCCGTTCCCAGTCATCCTCCTCCTTGTCCCACACGAGGTCGTATTCGTTGGCCAGTGACCACCACACGTTGGCGTGAGCGGCGAGGCGGGCGACAACGTAGCGGACGTACTGATCGTCGGTTCGCGAGGGAAGCTCGCTGTAACCCCAGCGGTCATAGGGGTGGAAGAGGATCAAGTCCGCTTCGATCCCGAGGCGAGCGAGATCAGAGACCCGGCGTTCCAGGTGCTGGAAGAAGCGGGGGTCGAACCGGTCCAGATCGAATTCGCCGTCATCTCGCCGCTCGAAGGCATGCCATCGTGGCTCATTCTCGTTGTAGAGGTAGGACTTGGGGAACACGCACATACGCACCTTGTTGAAAGGTGACGCCTCGAGTGCCAGGAGCGTTCGCTGCTCGAGATCCTCGTCCTGGTGGGTCCACGCGTAGCAGGTGGTGCCGAAGGGGCGGTGCGGCGTCCCGTCGGCATGGGCGAAGTGAAAAGTGCTCGCCACCCGGACGGGCCCGTGACCGGCGGGCTCCGGCAGCCCGCAATGGAACGAACCCTCGATACCGGTCAGTGAACGGACGTTGCTCCACGTCCGAAAGGTCCACGCACCTTCAACCTCGGGCATGAACCGAATCCGATAAGTCCCATCCCCGTCGTAGAACCCATGTGCCGTGATCGACACGCCACCACATTCGAAGGCCGCACGGAGCTGCACGTCGACGAAGGGGTTCCCGCTCTTCGGACCGGCAAAGCTGAGCTCCTCCACCCCCCAGAGTGCCACCGACGGCTGAACCGTGCAGGGCGCCGATGCACCCGGGCCGTCATCGACTTCGACGAGCTGGTGCTGCTCTACCGCGGGTCCTCGCTCGCCAGCAACTGCCACATTGTCCAGGGCTACCACGACGGCGTCGAGCCACTCCCGGTCGCGACCTATATATCCGGACAGTCGCTCGAGACTGAGGCCCCGGACGAGATCCAGATGTTGTGCGCCATCCATCTCCGGCACCGCCGCAAAGAGAACCTCCCTGGTCCCCGGGTCCCGAAGGATCTTCCCAACTTTCGTCTGGTCCGTAAAAGTCACCAGAGCTCCGGTGCCGGTGTGTCGATCTGCAACGGTCGGACGTAGGATAGATCTCGCTTGTCTCGGGTGCCTCTGGAGTAACCCTGGGCGGTGAACAGCGGGTTTGCCAGCCCGGTCGCGTCGGCTTGGATCATGAGTTCGACGGTGGAACGGCGCACGGCGATCCGCCAGACGCCGTCGCGCTTTTCCAGCCGGTCGATATAACGCCCGTTGATGAGGCGGGCGGTCTGGCCATCGTGGTTGAGTAGAGAGACCAGCACATAGCTTTCGGCGTGGGCTACGTCGCCGTCGATCTCGACGGTATGGGTGGTGAGGTTGTGTAGGTGGTTCTGAGATCCTGCTGCGTGCACAGGGTTGACCCACTCGGCGTACTTCGGCCCCGGGTTGATGGCGTTGCCATGCTCGTCGAACCCATCGTCGTGGTAGGCGGAGGTGATCATGGTCGCGTCGTGGCGATCATGGCCACGCGCGTGCGAGGCGACGCAGTCGAGGATCGCCTGCCTGTCCATGAGGTAGTCGATCTTGCGGGCCAGCTGCTCCAGCTGCTGTTCAGGGCTCATTACCGTAATTCCTCTCTGGCTGCCGCGCCCCGGTCATCCCTTGGGGCCGCCGTTGACCCACAGGGTCTGTCCGGAGCAGTAGCTGGAAGCGTCGGATGCGAGGAAGAGAACGGCGTAGCCGATCTCTTCGGGATCGCCGATGCGGCCCATAGCGTTGCCCGCGGCGAGGGCCGCCTCGTCGAGCCCGTGCTTCTTGCTGTCCTCGATCAGCATGTCAGTGCGCACCGCGCCAGAGGCAACGGCGTTGACACGTACGCCTTTGGGCGTCCAGGCCGCGGCCATCGACATGGTCAGGTTGTTGACTGCTGCCTTGGATGCTCCGTAGGGCGCGCCCGCCGGGAAGGCGAAGAAGGCAGATCCCGAGGAGATGTTCACGATGGCGCCCTTGCCTTGTTCGAGCATCGGCTGCGATGCGAACCGCGACAGGAACCAGACGCTTCCCACGTTGACGTCGAGAGTGCGGTGCCAATCTTCGGGCGTCCAATCGTCGAGCGGCTTCGTCGAGGCTCCTCCGGCATTGTTGACGAGGATGTCCAGCCGGCCGAGCTCGCCGACGGTCAGGCGGACCAACCGCTCGCATTGCGCCACGTCGGTGACATCGGTCGGTGCGACCAAGGTCCGGCATCCGAGCTTCTCGATCTCCTTCGCCGTGTCCTCGAGCGGCTCGGGCCGCCGACCGGCGAGGACGATGTCAGCGCCGTGCTCGGCCAGGACCAGCGCGGTGCCGCGGCCGATGCCAGTACCAGCCCCTGTTACCACAGCGACGCGGCCGTGCAACGAGAAGCGAGACGATCCCGGACCTGTCATACCACTGCCCCTCCGTTGACCCCTATGACCTGGCCAGTGATATAACTGGCGGACTCCGAGCACAAGAACGCGCATGCCGCCCCGATGTCGTCGACAGTGCCGAGACGCCCGCTCGGGATCACAGCCGCCATCGCCTCGGCACTCGGGACGTCACCTTCGGATTGGGCGCCGCGCAACATCGGCGTGTCGACACAGAACGGCGGGATAGTGTTCGCCGTGATCCCTAGCCTCGCGTACTCGCGAGCGATCGTCTTTGTCATAGCGATCACACCCCCCTTCGCCGCGGAGTAGTGGCCCTGGCCCGGCGAGCCCACCTGGCCAGACGACGAGGCGATGGTCACGATCCTGCCCCACCCCGCGGCGATCATGTCGGGCAGTGCCGCTTGCAGGCAGTAAAACGTGCCCGTGAGGTCGATGGCGATCATCCGGTCCCACTGCTGGGCGGTGATCTCGACGAAGGGTGCGAAGCCGGAGATGGCGGCGTTGGTCACCATGATCCCGATCGGGCCCAGGTTGGTCCGGACCTTAGCGAGGGCGTCGTCTACCGCGGCGCGGCTCGACACGTCCGCGGCCACCGCGAAGGTGTCGATGGCGCCCGATTTTACCTCCTCGGCTGTCCGTTGCGCCGCCTCCCCGTCGACGTCGAGGACAGCTACGCGATGCCCGGAAGCGGCGAGGTGGCGACATATGCCGAGCCCGATGCCTTCGGCTCCGCCAGTGACGACGGCGACCCGACTCACTTCCGCGTGGCCTCGATGGGAGAAAATGTCAGGTGGAGTGCCTGGAGCCGGCGGAGGAGAAACGTGGGTTCCCACTGGTATGAGCGCATTTCCGGCGGTCCGTGCTCATCCTCGTCGATACCGATGTCCGCCATCCGGTCGAGGATGCGCTCCAGGCTCACCCGCGCTTCGGCACGGGCCAGCGCCGCGCCGGGGCAGGCATGGATCCCCCGCCCGAAGGCCAGGTGGTCCATCGCGTTCGGGCGATCAAGTCGCAACTCTCCCGGCGCCTCGAAGTGGCGCGGGTCCCGATTGGCCGATCCGACCATGACCATCACGTTCGCCCCGGCCGGCACCTCGACCTCCCCGACGGTCGTACTACGTCGAGCAAGCCGGAAGTTCGTCTTGACCGGACTTTCCAACCGGAGCACCTCCTCGATGAACGGATTGATCAGAGCCCGGTCGTTGCGCAGCTGCTCCTGGAGCTCGCCGTTGTCGGCCAGAACCAAGAGTGCCGAGCTGAGGAGGTCGACTGTGGTGCCTTGTCCCGCCGCGAATAGGAACACCGCCACTCGGGCGACGTCGATCGCGTCCGGAACCGTCCCGTCGGGAAATCTCGCCTCGGCAAGCTTTGTGAGGACGTCGTCTCGCGGGCTTCGCCGCCGGTCTTGGATGTAGTCGACGAACCAGTCTTCTGACACCCCGATATGGTTCCCGCTGGTACCCGCGAGCGCGCCTACCAGCTCGGGTGCTCGCTGGAACCGCCCGTGGTCGCTCTCGGGCACACCGAGCAGATCGGCGATTGCCAGCATTGTGAAGGTCGTGCCGAAACTGGCGATGAGCTCGCAGCGCCCGGAATCGACGAAACCGTCGATCGTGCGGTCTGCGAGCTTCCAGAGGAAGTCCTCGTTCTCTTGGAGGCGCCTGGGGGTCAGCAAGCGCGCCAGCAGCGCGCGGTGTTGGGTGTGCTTCGGCGGATCGAAGGTGGCGAAGTAGTCACTTATCGGCAGGGTGCCGCGATAGCGCTCGATCAGGTCGCTGATGTCATCGCCCTCGGGCTGCACCGGAAGTCCCGGGAACGGGCCGCTCACGACGTTGCACGCCGAGAATGTGTCACGGTCGTCGCGGCAGACCCCCACGACCTCGTCGTAGCCGGAGACCAGGACGACCCCGTGGTTCGGCTCGTGCCAAACCGGGCTTTGACGGATCGCGTCGTAGTAGGTGTAGGGATTGGCCGTCAGCGATGCGTCAGCAAAGAAGTCCAGACCCAGCAAGTCGTCGGTCACATCCATTCCCCCGGTCGCTGGACGATTGTCTAGCACACCTGCTAGAAGTAGGAGATGGAGCTCCGCGAAGCCCTCTACACCACCCGAGCCATGCGGAGGATCACCGGGGCGCCGATCCCGCCGGAGATCCAAGCGCGCATCCTGGACGCGGCGGTTCGGGCACCCAGCGCCGGAAACACTCAGACCTGGCGGTTCCTGCTCGTAGACGACCCCGACGTCAAAAGCAGGCTCGCCGAGATCTACCGCGATTGCATGTCGAGCTTCGGCCGGGCGTTCTACGGGGCCCGAACCGTCGAGGCCGAAGCCACCCGGGATGACCCTGAGAGCCAACGCCACCTGCGGGTCATGCGCTCCTCCGACTACCTGGCCGACAACTTCCAGCGATATCTGCTCTTGTTCGCCTTCGGCACCGACGACCTCTATTCCCTGCTTCCCGCCCTCTGGAATGCCATGCTCGCCGCCCGCGGTGAAGGCGTCGGCGGAACGCTTACGCGCATGCTCGCCGCCCGATCCGCCGAAGTATTCGACATTCTCGGCGTGCCGGCCGAGGGCGGGTGGCAGATGGCCGCCTGTGTAGCATTCGGATGGCCCACCGGCCGCTGGGGGATCGCGGAGCGGTCCCCGGTCGAGGATGTGACCTACCAGGACCGCTGGGGCCAGCCCATCGCCTTCCCCATAGAGGGGCCGCTCTGGCCCTAGCGAAGGAGCCGGACCCTTGGGCGCGGGACCCTTG
>JAKBAM010000007.1:0-11457 GCA_021809105.1 Actinomycetes bacterium | reverse complement strand
ATCGCGGAGCGGTCCCCGGTCGAGGATGTGACCTACCAGGACCGCTGGGGCCAGCCCATCGCCTTCCCCATAGAGGGGCCGCTCTGGCCCTAGCGAAGGAGCCGGACCCTTGGGCGCGGGACCCTTGAGGGTCTGTTACGCCGTTGCTCTTGCGCTCGGGCGCCGACGGGCCCCGTTGCGCCCTGGGCGCTTCGGCTCCACGTCGTCGAGGTAGTGCTCGACGAGGCGAATCGTGTCCGTATGGGCCTCGCAGATCCCGACGGACTCCTCGAGCTGCAACATCTTCGGAACCGTCGCCATCAGAAACAGCAGGGTTCCGGGCGACATCTCATCGGGCATTCGACAGCGGGACCAATGCCGCTCGATGGCCTCCAGCTGCACTTTTCGGACGCGCCGCGTGACCTCGGTGATCTCCGCCTTTATCGATTTGCGATGATTTGCCAGGGCCAGGAACTCCATGATCAGTGCAGCCGACGACTCGTCGGTATTGAATTCCCACACGACCCGGAGCGGCTCGTCGAAGCGCGCATCGAGTGAGGCGACCAGACGGTCGAGGTTCCTCTCTGACCGCCGACGGAGCAGAGCGAGGAAGAGATCGTCGAGGGTCGGGAAGTAGTAGGAGACGAGCCCGGCGTAGACGCCGCCGCTCGCCGCCACGTTGCGATATGTCACCGCTGCGTACCCCCGGTCGAGCATCAGGCGCTCGGCGCTGTCCAAGAGCGCATCTCGTGTCTTCGATGTCTCTGAGCCGACCCTGCGGGGCGATGGCATCGGGTGACCTCTTTCGCTCGGTGCAATACCCCGTGCCAGACTAGCCCTTGAGATCTCTGGGTCGCCTCGCTACTCCGGCCGCCGCGCACGCGATCTTCGTGCCGCACGACAGCGGGGCGCCCGTTCGGCCAACTCTTTGATCCGATCGGCCAAGGTCTGAGCGGCGAGGACCGGGTGCTGCTAGACCACAGGCACGCCCGGCTGTCGCTAAGTCGATCGACGGCTGGCCGACGGGGAGGGACAGGGGCATGAGGTACAAGAAGTTCAACTGTCTGCTGGCTTCGGCAGCCCTTCTCGGGGCAGCCGCGGGCTGCGGCTCATCGAAGCCAGCCGCCGGTGCCTCCGCCAGCAAGACGATCACAATCGGCGTGCTCGCCGATCTCACCGGACCGGCCTCTGCGGACGACACCACTGTCCCACAAGGAGTCCGAGCGGGAGTCGGCTTGGCCGCCAAGGAGGGCTACCACATCAAATATGTTGTGGTCGACACGGCCACCAGTCCCTCGGCGACGCTGGCGGGGGCCCAGCAGCTAGTCGACCAGGATCACGCCTTCGCCGTAGTGGTGATATCTGCGCTCGGGTTCAGCGCCGCCCCCTTCCTGGCGTCCAGGGGCATCCCGGTGGTGGGGGCGGCGATCGACTCCACGGAGTGGATCACCGACCGGAACATGTTCTCCGTCCTCGGCACCGAGGATTACACGAAGGTTTACAGCGTCTACGGGAAGCTGTTCAAGATGCTCGGGGTGACAGACCTGGCGTCGGTCGGTTACAGCATCTCGCCCAGCTCTTCTGAGACCGCGCAGTCGACCGCCATCTCAGCGCAGCGGGCCGGCATCAGGGTCGGATACCTAAACGCCAGTTTCCCTTTCGGTAGCACGAACGTCGGACCTCTCGTTCTCGCCATGAAATCCGCCGGGATCAACGCGTTCTATGGCTCAATCGAGGAGAGCACCGAGTTCGCCTTGATCAACGACCTGCGCCAGGAAGGGGTGAGCCTCAAGGTCGGCCTACTGGCCACCGGATATGGCGGGGACCTCGGTGTTGGCGGGCCCGGGGCCACCCAGGCCGCTCAAGGCCTCTACTTCCTCACCGGCTTCGAGCCGGTAGAGATGCACACCGCGGCCACCGAGCGGCTGCAGAGCAACCTCAAGACCTACGCAGGGGTGACGGGCGACCCCACCTTCGCCGAATACCTCGGCTACCTCTCGGTGGACGCCCTCGTGCAGGGACTGAAGGCCGCCGGGCGCAACCCGACCCAGGCATCGGTGATCAATGCTTTGCAAGCCATCGGCAATTACAACGGGGCCGGACTATACGGCAGCCACTCGGTGGCTTTCGACACCGCGGGTCGCGGCAAGGTGGCCGGACCGGACAACTGTGAGTGGATAACTCAGTACAAGGGCTCCTCGTTCCGCCTGATCCCAGGCGCCGATCCCATCTGCGGGACCACCCTCCCCGGCCTCAAGGTCGCCCCCACATCTTGACCCTGCTGTGGGGTCGTCCGCGCTGGCCAACCACAAACCACTCCGAACGGCTGTTACTACTCCAGGACTTCGGAGTGGGATGGAGCACGAGCCCCGATGACCCCTCGGATCAGCAGCCCTCGCGCCCGGTGGTCAACGGCGAGCATTCAGCTCAGGGGAACCCCGCTGGAGAGGGAGAAGCCCGAAGCAGTACCTGCGGCACCCAGGTCCGATTCCAAGTAGAGCGGGCCCGTCGAACGAACCACAACCGGCCCCCGGTAAGGGCTGTCGCGGGCCGTGAGGGAGATCAGCATTCGCTGGTTGCCCGGCAATGTGAGGGAGCCGAGGCCGGGCAGCACCACCTCGCGGCCACCCTCCCAGCCGTAGACCGCCACGCTCAGGGCGTTGGGGCCGGGCGCCAGCAAGGCCAGCGTGTCCTGGCCCCCGTCCGCGGCCAGCGGTACCAACCAGTCGGTGGCGGCCACGCGTTCGCCGAACATGGTGCCGATCCCCCGCTGGCTTGCCGGAGCCACGCCCGTCAGCGTCCGGGCCGCGATCACACCCACGCCGTTAGTGCTGCGCAGGACCGCAGTGTGGCCCACGCCGGGGGGGATGCGAGCCTCGCTGTCGGAGACGATGCTCGTGACCGCCTGCGGCCCGATCGTCAGCTGGAACGGCTCGGCCGTGCCTTGGTCCAGCCCCACCGACAGGGACACGGTGGCCGCCCGCGCGCCCGGGTTGTAGATGACGTATCGCTCGTCCAGGCCGTTTCCGGCCTGACCGTTGGGCCAAGCCCATGTCCTCCCCGTCGAGGGAGCACCCAGGGCCAGGGCGACACCGCCGGCCGGTGCGGCCGGGTCGGCCGAGGTCGGGTTGGCGGGGTTGGGCGGGGCGCCCACCAGCGCCTCGCCGGCGGAGGGCGGCGTGACCACCTCGGTGCTCCAGGCCACCACCCGTCCGCTACGTGCGTGGACCGTCGTGGCGATCTGCTGGCGACGCCGAAGATGGGTGCCCAGGTCCACCGCCAAGAGGCCGCCGGCGGGGACGACCAACCCTTGGAAGTCACCGGGCTGCTCGACCCCCTGCTCCGTCGTGAAGCTCATATCTACGACCGCGTCGGTGGGGTACGGGTTGAGCAGGTTGATGGTGTCGCTGGCGTTGACCAGCGTCTGGCCAGAGGCGAAATACCACTGCTGGGAGCCGGCCGTGGCGCAAGGTGAGGCCCCCACGCCGAGAGGACCGTGCACCTGCTGCTCCACGGCGGCGGCCCCGCCGTCGAGATCCACCACCGCCGCGATCCACGCCGGGTTGGTCGGAAGGGTCTCGTCGACGGTCACCGCAGAATGTCCGGCGACGGCCACGGACTCGGTGCTGCCAGCGCCGCTGGAGGGGACCAGGCGGATCCGGGCCGTCAACGACACCGCTCCGGCGTTGGCGATCACCAGTTGGCCTGCCGCGGCACCCGAAGCTGAGCCGGTGGCGCCAGCGCAGAACCAGGACGAGGACAGGGCCGACGCCGGCGCGGCGACAGGCACGGGCTGGCTGGCTGCGACCACGGTCGGGTCGGGATGACCGTGGCTGCGGTCGGCCAGCCCACCGGCGGTGAGCAGCGCGACGATCACGACGATCACAGTTAGGCGCGGACTACTGCGCCGGCGCGGTGCGCGGCGACGAGCCAATGGAGTACCTGGCGGGCGTCCCGGGGCCGCTCCGGAGGGCTCAGACATCGATCCACACCTCCTCCGTGCCGAGGTCGGCGTCGCCGGCCGCGAGGCCCGAGTTGGACCCCGACCGCCGGTGGCGGGTCGGGCGCAGGGCCAGCGGCGCGAACCATTCGGGGCTGACGGTCTCCTCCACTCCGCTTCGCCGACGTCGATCGAAGAGCAGGCCGGCCGCCACCAGCGCCCACAGGAGGAGCTCTGCGACCTGCGCCGCCCGGTCCCCAGCGGACGAAGGCGCCCGTAGGGTTGCCCTCACCGTCGTCGCCGACGCCGTGGCGGGCACCCGGAAGCTCTCCCCGGCTCCCAACGCCGGCGTACCGGCCAGGTCGTGGCCGCCGACCCGCAGCGTCCATCCGCCGGGGGAGGAGGCGACATACACGATCGAGGGAGCCGGGACGTCTCCTCGGCCCTGATCTACAGAGCCTGGCAACACCGGCCGGGACCCCGCCAGATCGAGCTGCTCCACGGCGCGCGCCACCGTGGCTGAGTCCGCCCCGGGCGTTCGAAGCGCGCCGGCCGAGGCGGGTGAGAGGATGGTGCGAGCCGGGGCCCAGGCGGCGTTGACGTACACCGTGTAGTTGGAGTCCGCTCCGAGGGCTTGGAGGTCGGTCTGCTGACCGAGCCCTTGGAGCAGCCGGCCGGGGGTCGGCACGGTAGCGGCCCCGCTGCCGCTCGGCCCCATGTGGTTGGGCACGACTATGTAGCGGACGGCCAGCGGGGCGAGGAGGTGGCCGAGCTTGGTCGTGGACCGGGCCGCGACCAGGCGGAGGTCGGCGGCCAGCACGGGAGTCGACCCGCCCGGGCGCGCCGGCCAGAGGTCGGTGGTGTCGGGCAGCCCGTCGAAGGATGTGGCGTATCCGAAGCCCTCCTCGAGAAAGTTGGAGGGGAGCGGCAGCGCACCTGGCGCACCGACCCACAAGATTCGGTAGCCACCCGACTTGCCGGCGGGAAGGAATCCGAGGACGCTGCTGGCATCGGCGCTCGGTAGATCCCACCGCCCACTCCCGGCCCCTTGCACCGCGGGGACGGCGGCGATGACCACGCCGGCGGCGGCCACGCCGGAAGCCAGCTGCCGCCAGCCGAACCGGTAGCCGGGGAGGTCGAGCTCGAATGCCACGGCTCCCAGCGCCACGGCCCCGGCCAGCGCGGCGGCCGCCGGGCCCAGGAGCACCTCTGGGTCCGGCGCCGGGATCCACCCCCTCGAGCCGGCCCAAGTCAGCCCGACGCAGGTCAGAGCCACCATCCACAAGCGTGCCGCCCAAGCCAGCCTCCACGAGCTGCCGATCAGCAGGGGCAGGGCGGCCGCAATGAGCAGGGCCCAACCGAGAACCCCGTTGCCGACCGGCCCGGTGTGGAAGAGCAGCAGCTGACCCAGGCCCAGGCGGGCCGCCCCTGTGGGCGCCACACCGAAAGTCGCAGCGCGGCTGGTGAGCACCGACGCCGACCACGGGAGCAGCAGGATGGCGGCCACTACGGCCGCAGCGGCGGCGATACCGAGACATCGCACACCGACGCGGACGGTGCCGGTGAGGAAAGAACCGGCCAACAGCGCGACGCCTATAGCAACGACGACGAAGATGTAGGCAGGCGCGACCGAGGCGACGGTGGCGACCAGTACCCCCAAGCCGATTACCCGCCCGGTCGTGGCGCGACCCGTCGTCGCGGGGTAGGGGACGTCTCCCGACAGCCGGCCGATGGCGGCAAGGACCCATGGTGCGCCGGCATAGACGATCAGTCCCGGCCAGCGCCCCCGCGCCAGCGCGTCGTAGGGGACCGGGACGGTGGCGTAGACGATCAGGGCCGCCAGGCGGCCGCGTTGGGAACCCCACGGCCGGGCGGCGCGGTAAGCACCGAAGGGCCCGAGAACGAGTGGGGCCAGGATCAGCACGTGCTGGAGGGTCCCGATCGCGCCGAGGAACAGCGTCCCGAGGAGGCTGAGCAGGCCGAGTCCGGGCGCGCCGGGCCCGGTGCTCCCCATGCCGGCTACCCGCCACGTGGACCACCAGCTGTGCCACCAGTGGCCAAGGGTTCCGCTGCCGCTCGGCAAGGTTCCCACTGCGGGCACAACTCCGACGAGCAGCGACCGGGATCCGACGGCCAGCAGGGCGATCAGGATCAGCGCCGCTGTCGCGGGCACGCGCCACGACCCGCCGCCTGCCAGCGGGACTGCTCCGCTGGAAGGCCGTCGCAGGCTGCCGGCGCCGTCGGGCCCCGCCGTTATGGGTGTGGTCCCGGCGTCGGGGGAAGTCCCTGGCCCCCCAGCCGCGGGGCGATCCTCCGCCCGCGACCGGATGTAGGCGCGAAGGCGTGTGTTGCCCGACGTCTGCAGGCGGGCGACGTGACGATCCGCCACTCGGCGATGGCCTTGGGCATTGTGTCTGGAACGGCGCAGGCGGCGGGGGCGCCGGAAGCCACCAGCCACGGAGCGCACGGTGGCACCGGCCCGACCCGGCCGCCCGCTGCACAGCTGCCACGCCGCCTCACCCACGGCGTACGCCAGGGTCAGCGGCACTATCCAAAGGAGGTGAAGGCGGCCGTAGCAGGCCAGAAGGGTGCGGATCCGGTGGGTCTCGGCCGCGTCTCTCGACCGCCGGCGAGATTCAATGGTGCCCGAGCCGGCTCGCAAGCCCCGGGCCGTGGCCTGCAAGTGCCGGGCCGTGGCCGCCGGTGCGACCACGACGCGGGCGCCGGCGATCTGCGCCCGCCACGAGAGATGGAGGTCCTCGCCGTTGTCGGCGACGTCACGATCGAACCCGCCCAGGGTGGCGAAGAGGTCTGCGCGCACGAGCATCGCGGCGCCAGGGGCAACGAAGACGTCCCGCACGCCGTCGTGCTGCTCCTGGTCCAACTCGCCGGGGTCGACCAGCGGGTGGATGACTCCCATCCGGTCCGCCCCGACGCCGACGGCCAGCAACCGCTCGGGGCGGTCCCACTCGACGATCTTGGGACTGACGATGCCGGCGTTTGAACGGAACGCCTCCTCGACCAACAGGCGGATGGAGTCGGGCGCCAGCGCGACGTCGTCGTGGCAGAAGAGGAAGTGAGACGCGCCGTCGACGACGTCGAGCACCTCGTCGGCAGCCTCTCCGTAGGGCGCTCGACGACCCAACCGCCGGACGAACGCCCCTGGGATGACGTCTGCAACCCGCTGCGTGGGATCGTCGACGCTCCCCGCGTCGATCACCAGCACGGAGAGGTTCGGGTAGTCCTGGGCTGCCAGCGAAGCCAGCGACTCATCGAACCAGGGGCCGGGGTCGCAGCTGACGACCACGGCGACAATCGGGGGTGCCGTCGTATCAGGATCCATCCGGGCCGGAGAGCCTAGTGGGCATGGACCTCAGCTCCCGGGCAGGCCTCGCTGGCGGCACCGCGATCCTTGCCATGTGCTTGCAACTGTTATATTATTGGACAACAGTAGCTAGCGACCCTGCCTCGCACGGCTCACAGGAGGAACTCATGCCCAACCCCCCCGACATCAACCAGCTCGTCAAGGAATCCGCCTACGCGGCTATAGGTTTCGGCGTACTCGGCCTCCAGCAGGCGCAGGTCCGCCGGCGAGAGCTGATCGAGCAGCTGGTCGCCCAGGGTGGCCAGGCGGCTCAGCTCGGACACCGCCTGGAAGATTTGGGCGGCCAGGTGACCACGCGTCTTTCCGGCCTCGGAGACCAGGTGGCCGCCCAGGTAAACCAGCTGCGCGCCGCGGCCGGCGCCGCGCCCGTATCAGCGGTCCGCAGCCAGCTGACCGGGATCGCCAAGCTGGTCGACGAGCAGGTGCAGCCCGTCCGGCGGCAGCTCGACGAGCGCCTCAGCGAGGTCGAGGATCTCCTGCCCGCCCCCACCCGGAATGTGGTCAGGTCGTTGCGCCACGCCGCCCAGAGCCAAGAGCATGCCCTTCGCAGCGCCATCGGGTTCGACGCCTGACGCGTTGCTGCGCCCCTGCGAGCCGCAGCGCCGATCAGCTCAGCGCTGACGCCAAGACGTCGGCAAGGGTCGTGTCGAGGTCCATCTCTGGAGCCCATCCGGTGGCATCGACCAGCCGGCGGCAGCTACCTCGCAGATCGGGCAGGTCGACCGGGCGGACACGATCAGGGTCGACCACCATCGGGATATCTATGCCGGCCAGCTCCATGAGCCGGAGGGCCACCTGGTCGATGCCGACCGACCGCCCCGAGCAGACGTTGTAGACCTCGCCGGGGACCCCTTTTTCCAGCAGAGCCCGGTACGCCCGCACGACGTCGCGCACGTCGGTGAGGTCCCGTCGAGCAGCCAGGTTGCCTACGTGCAGGGCTCCGGCCCCGCTTCGGGCGGCCTCGGCGATCTGGCGTGCCAGAGACGGCACTACGAAGTCCGGCCGCTGTCCCGGTCCGGTGTGGTTGAAGGGCCGGACCCGGATCACCTCTACTCCCCGACCGAGCCACGCCTGGATACCGATCATCTCCGCCGCCGCCTTGCTGGCGGCGTAGGGGCTCACCGGCCGGAGTGGATGATCCTCGCCGATCGGCAGGTCCGCGCCCGTGACCCTCCCGTATACCTCCGCAGAGCCGACCAGCAGCAGGCGTGGTGGCGACGGGCAGCCGGAGGCGGCGTCCACCAGGTGCAGGGTGCCCATCGCATTGACGTCGAATGTCCGCCCACCGTCGTCCCATGACCCACCCACGCTGGCCTGGGCTGCCAGGTGGCAGACCGCATCGGCCCCCGCTGCTGCAACCGCCTTGAACACCGCTGCTCGATCGGTGATGTCCAGCGCCGGGTCGAGCTCCACGATGTCGTCGCGGCATGCGCGCAGGTGCTGGAGCAACCAGCCCCCGACGAACCCGGCACTCCCGGTCACCAGCACGCGCACCGCTCCGACGATAGGGCCTGCTGTCACGCAGTCCCCAACCCGCCAGCCGTCCCCGACCTGCCGGCCGTCCCCGACCTGCCGGCCGTCCCTGACCTGCCGGCCGTCCCGACTACCGTCATGGCCCTTGAGCGAGCGGCGCCCCACCCCTTCGCGTGCCAAGCGCCTGCTGTCGGTCCAGACCATCCGCGACGGGGGCGGCGCCGAGACGGCGCTGATCCGGATGATCCGGCAGCTGCGCTCCGAGGGATGGGAGTGCCATGTGGCGCTTCCCTCCCCGCCGCGCTTGGCCGCCGAGTACGCCGAGGCCGGTGCCATCCTCCACATAGTGCCGATGGAGCGCATCACCCTTTCGGGTAACCGCTTGCGTTGGATGGTCCGCTTCGTCCTCGGCTGGCCCGTTTCGGTCCTGCGACTCGCCCTGCTCGCCCGGCGCGTCCGGGCCGACGTCGTCCACTCCAACTCCCTTCACTACCTCCACGGTTGGGCCGCCGCCCTGCTCGTCCGGCGCCCGCACGTGTGGCACGCCCGCGAAGTGGTCGCTCAATCGGACGCCGCTCTGCGCCTCGAGCGCGCCCTCGCACGGCGCTACGCCACTACCGTCGTGGCCATCTCGAGGGCCGTTGGCGATCAGCTCGACCCGGCCAACGTCGTGCTCGCCTTCGACCTCCCCGACCCCGAGGAGTTCGCCCCGGCCCGTGCGGGCAAGTGGCGCCCCCGCGTCGGGGTGGCCGACGACGCTCCGCTGGTCGGCGCCGCCTGCCGCATCGACACTTGGAAGGGCATCGACGTCCTGCTCGACGCCGTGCCGCTCATCCGGCGAGCCGAGCCCGGGCTGGAGGTGGTCGTGGCCGGCGATCCGGTGGGCGGGAAGGAGGGCTACGCCGCCGAATTGGCCTCCCGAGCGAAACGGCTCGGCGTCAGATGGCTCGGCGCGCGCCATGACATGGCCGAAATGCTCGCCGACCTGGACGTGTTCGTGCAGGTGTCCACCCTTCCCGAGCCATTCGGGCTGGGCCTGGTCGAGGCCCTCTCGTCAGGATGCCCAGTCGTGGCGACCGATGCCGGGGGCCCGGTCGAGATCCTGCGACGGGTGGTCCCCGAAGGGGGGGCAGAGGTCACGGATAGGGGTGGCCGCCTGGTCCCGTTCTCCGACCCGGGAGCCACAGCGGCCGCGGTCGTCGACCTGCTGCCCGCCGCCACGTCGGCGACCCGCCGGCGGGACCGCCCGCGCCTCATCCCCGACCTGGCCGGCGGGGCGACTTTCGGCGAGGTGTTCGACGCATTGGTCGGGCACCCCCCGTGCCCGCTTTGGCGCCGGCATAGACGCCGGCGAGGCCCGGCCCGATGACACCCGGCCCGATGACACCCGGCCCGGCGAGGCCCGGCCCGATGACACCCGGCCCGACGACACCCGGCCCGACGAACCCGGGCGACGACCCGGTCGCGGTCGCCTTCGACGTGACCCCGCTGCTCGGATTCCGCACGGGCATGGGCCGATCGGTGGCGGAGATGTGGGCCGCGCTCGGGCGCCTTGGTCCCTCGGTCCGCGCCGTGCCGTATGCGATAGGCATCGAGGGCGGCAAGGGGGCCGGGCAGCTCCCGGACGGCACCCGGCGCATCCGCCTGCCCACCCGGGCGCTGCTGCAGATCTGGTCGCGCTCGGGCCGGGTGTCGATGGACCACTGGCTCCCGCCTGCCGATGTGGTGCACGCCACCAACTTCACACTCGGGCCGACCACGCGACCCACGCTGATCACTGTTCACGACATCGGCTTCGCCCTCCACCCCTCCACCACCGATACGGTGACCGCCACCTTTGCCGGCATGCTGAGGCGGGCCATAGGACGGGGGGCCCACTTGCACGTCACCACCGCGCACCTGGCGCGCCAGGTCGAGGAGCAGTTCGGGCCCGGTCTCCTCGCCGCGGGACGGGTCAGCGTGGTGCCGTTCGGGATACCCGAGTTGGGGCGCCCCGGGCCGCTACCTGCCGGACTCGGCGCAGCGCTCGCCGGACGCCCTTACGTGATTGCCATCGGCGATCAGTTGGAGCGCAAGAACCTGCCCATGCTGGTCCGGGCCTTCGGGCGAGTCAGCGGCGCCCTCCCCGAGCTGCGCCTGGTCCTGGCCGGCCCGGAGGGACCGTCGACGACGGCGATACGGGAGGCGGTGGCAGCCCTGGGTCCCGAGGTGGCCGGCCGGGTCCTACTCACCGGCCCCGTGGACGACGGAGCCCGCGTCGCCCTGCTCGCGGGTGCCGCAGTGATGGCCTACCCGTCCCTCTACGAGGGCTTCGGGCTGCCGCCCCTCGAGGCGATGAGCCTCGGGGTGCCGACGCTGGTGAGCCGGGCCGGCGCCCTGGCCGAAGTCGCCGGGCCCGGCGCGCAGCTGCTCGACCCGACCGACGTCGACGCCTGGGCCGAGGGGATTGAAAGGTTGGTGAACGACGAGGCGCAGCGGCGGGAGCTGATCGACGCGGGACACCGCCATGCGGCCAGGTTCGGCTGGGAAGCCACCGGTGAGGGGCTGGCCGGCATCTACCGGCGTCTGGCCACCTCGTCGTAGACCGCGCCGTAGCGGGCGGCCACGGCACCCGGGGAGTACCCGGCGACGTTGATGCGACCCTGCTCGACCAGCGCAGCGCGATACGAGGCGTCGGCGA
>JAKBAM010000042.1 GCA_021809105.1 Actinomycetes bacterium | reverse complement strand
CGCTTCCCGCTCGACGACCTCCCAGAGGATGCCCGAAGCTTGCTCTACCTCGTTCTCTCGTTCGTGATGGTGTCGTTTCCCGTGGAAGTGTGGGACGGTCCCCGCATCCCTGACGCTGGGGATGCGAGCCTCGCACGCGTCACCTCACCGATCTTCTAGGAGGCGATCATCGCCAAATTCCCCAAGCCGGCCGAAGGCAGTTGGACCGAGCACTATCCCGAGCTCGGCACCGCAGCGGTGTCCTACGCCGATTCCATCTCGCCCGAGTTCTTCGAGCTTGAGCGCGAGGCCATCTTCAGGCGAACTTGGCTGCATGTCGGTCGCGTCGATCAGCTACCCCGCAGCGGGAGCTACTTCACCCGGGAGATCGCCGCCACTCGCACGTCGGTCCTGGTGGTTCGCGATGGGCGAGGTGAAGTCCGGGCGTTCCACAACATCTGCAGGCACCGGGGGAACAAGCTGGTCTGGACCGACTTCCCCCGGGAAGAGACCAGCGGAATGGCCCGCCAGTTCGCCTGCAAGTACCACGGCTGGCGCTACGGCCTCGACGGGGCCTGCACCTTCGTCCAGCAAGAAGGCGAGTTCTTCGATCTCGACAAGGACGATTACGGCTTGGTCCCCGTACATTGCGACACCTGGGCCGGTTTCATCTTCGTCAACCTGGACCGGAGCCCACCTCAGCCGTTGCGCGAGTACCTCGGGCCGATGGTGACGGCTGTGGAGGACTACCCCTTCGACAAGCTGACCGAGTGCTACGGCTTTCGTTCCGAGGTGCCGGCCAACTGGAAGCTGTTCATGGACGCGCTCCAAGAGCAATATCACGCTCCGATAGTCCATCGGAACCAGCGACCCGAGACCTTCGAAGCTCACAAGGGCGGTTTCGAGGCACCTCACTATCAGATCGATGGGGCGCACCGGATGTTCAACTCGCCCGGGATACGGCCCTGGGAGCTTCCCGAGGACCAGATAAAGCCATCGGAGCGGCTCCTCCGCGGTGGGCTGTTCGGTCCGTGGGATCCGCCCGAGTTCCACTCAGAGACGCTGATCGATGGGATGCGCCCAGGCGGCCACGAGAGCGTGGGGGTGGCACTGTTCGAGATCTGGCCGAACTTCGGTATCCAGCTCTGGGAGCGCGGGTGGTACCACACCTACCAGCACTGGCCGACCGCCTACAACTCGCACGTCTTCGAATGGAAGCTGTATTTCGCCCCTCCGGGCAACGCCAGCGAGGCGGTGGCACAGGAGATGACCGCCGTGTCGCTGAAGGAGTTCGCCCTGCAGGACGACAACCTCATCGAGTCCATCCAAGCGACACTCGGATCGGCCGGTCTCACCGCATTCCCGCTCGGTGACCAGGAGGTTCTCTGCCGTCACCTGCACAAGACGGCGCAGGATTGGGTGGCGGCCTACCGTTCCTCTAACCATTGACTCAGGCAGCGCTGACACAGTCGGATATGAGCTGGTTCGCCGTGCTCGCACACCACGCGAGCCGCACGCCGGCGAAGCCCATCTGTGTCTACGGTGGCGAGGCCATCACCTACGCGGAGATGGCGGCTCGATCTGTGGCCTTGGCCGGCGGGCTGCACCGGCGGGGAATTGGCGCAGGCGATGTGGTTGGACTTCTCTCCTACAATTGCGGCGAGTTCTTGGAGACGATCTTCGCGGCCAACTATCTCGGCGCGATCGCCATGCCGATCAACTGGCGCCTCGCCGCTATGGAGGTCCGCTACATCCTCGAGCACTCCGGAGCGAGAGCTCTGGTGTGCGACGCATCCCTCGTCGACCTCGCACACGAAGCGACCGACGCAAGCGAAGGCCTTCTCGTGAAGGCTTGCATCGGGCCGGTCGACCTCGAAGGATGGATATCCCTGGCTGAGCTCCGGGCGGCTGCGCAGCCAGCTCCGCGTGTCCCCGCCTCCGGTGACGATGTGCATCGGCTTATGTACACGTCCGGCACGACGGGCCGTCCCAAGGGCGTCATGCTCACCCATGCCAACCTGGCATGGAAGAACCAGGCGCACATCGTCGAGCTCGGCGTCACCGGGGCCGACGTAGGTCTCGCATGCGGTCCGATGTACCACGTCGGCGCCCTGGATCTCACCACCACCACGATGATTGCCGCGGGCGCCACGACCATCATCCACCGGGGGTTCGTGGCATCCGATGTCGTGGACGAGATCGAGCGGTCACGTGTCACCACTGTCTGGCTGGCGCCGGCGATGGTCAACGCGATCATGGGTTTGGACGACATCGAGCAGCGAGACCTCTCCTCCGTCCGGCTCGTGATCGGCGGCGGCGAAAAGATGCCGATCCCCCTCATCGACCGCCTCCGGCGGACCTTTCCCTCTGCATGGTTCGCCGATGCCTACGGTCTCACCGAGACGGTCTCGGGTGACACATTCTTGGACAAGGGCAGCACGGTGACCAAGCTGGGCAGCGTCGGCCGCCCCTGCCTGTACCTCGAGTTGGATATATGGGACGAGCAGGGTGCGCCGCTTGGTCCGGGGGAGCGCGGCGAGGTAGTGCTGCGCGGTCCCAAGGTCTTCAAGGGTTACTGGCGCGACCCCGCCGCGACCGACGCCGCTTTCGCCGGTGGATGGTTCCACACCGGCGATATCGGGCTCAGGGACGGCGACGGGTACCTCTTCATAGTCGACCGCCTGAAGGACATGATCTTGTCGGGCGGCGAGAACATCGCCGGCTCCGAAGTCGAACGTGTGCTCTACGAGCATGCCGCGGTGCTCGAGGCAGCGGTGGTAGGGCGCCACGATGATCGATGGGGTGAGGTCCCGGTCGCCTTCGTCGTGGTGCGGCCGGACCGGACCGCGACATCCGACGAGCTGATCGAGCACTGCAGCGCCCAGCTGGCCCGGTTCAAAGTCCCCAAGCAGGTCACCTTCGTGGATGCCCTGCCGAGGAACCCGTCCGGCAAAGTGCTCAAGCGCGAGCTGCGAGATCGAGTGTGAGCCACCCCTCGACCTGCCCGATCCTTGGCGCGCTTCCTCGGCGGGATGCTCGGAGCCTTCGATGTCCAACATCGACGTCGGAGTCGATAAGCTGCCCGCATCCAACTTCCCGCGGGGGTGGCAGACGTCCGTGGATGTTCCAAGACAAATTGTTCCATGACAAGGGGAAAGTAAGTGACTGACTTGCGAACCGCGATCGTGACCGGGGCCGCCTCGGGTATGGGCTTGGCGGTCGCCGAGCGCCTCGTCGCCGACGGCCACAACGTGGCGATTTTCGACCTCAACGGGGAAGGGGCCCAGGCGGCGGCCGCCAAAATCGACGGGAAAGGTGACCGAGCGCTCGGCTACCAGGTGGATGTCACCGATCGCCCCGCGATCGAGGGGGCGGTCCGCGACGTCGTCGATAAGATCGGCCCGCCCACGATCCTCGTAAACAACGCCGGCCTGACAGGTTTCCAGCCTTTCCTCGACATCACGATCGAAGATTGGAACGCTCGGATAGAGGTGAACCTCACCGGCACCTTCCATTGCTGCCAGGTCGTGATCCCGCACATGCTCGATGCCGGCTGGGGTCGCATAGTCAACATCTCCTCCTCCAGCACCCACGGGGGCGTGGCGCGCATGACGCACTACGTTGCGGCGAAGTCCGGGGTCAACGGTTTCAGCAAGTCGCTGGCCTTGGAGTTCGCAGGGAAGGGCATCACCGTCAATGTGATCCCTCCCGGATTCATCGACACCCCCATGCTGCGCCGAGCAGCGGCCGAGGGATCAGTGAGCATGGAGCGCTCGATCGCGTCCACCCCGGTCGGCCGGCCCGGCCGGCCCGAGGACATTGCCGCAGCCTGTGCGTTCCTGGTGAGCGAGGAAGCGTCATACATCACAGGCCAGATCCTCGGCGTCAACGGTGGGCGCAACACTTGAGGACACCCGGGGTGCTCGGGCATCCGCGCCTTTCTGTCAACTCGGTCTCGTCGTACCAACAGTCGCTCGCAGCCGACATCGAGATGTGGTCGGACCTCGGTGTCGAGCACGTGGCGCTGATCCTCCCGAAGATCACGGAGGTTGGGTGGGACGCGGCGCGGCAGATGGTGACGTCGGCAGGACTCAGGGTGTCGACCATCTTCGGTCCGACCTACAGGCCGCTCGATGCCGAGCGATCCCGCGGGTGGTGGGACTCTGACCAGCGAGGCACGGTCGATACCGTCGAGTTCGCCGCGTCGATCGGCGCGGCCTCGGTCTACGTGTGCAGTGGCGCAGCTCCCACACTGTCCTGGGACGAGGCGGGAGAGGCCTTCTGTGAGCTGGTCGCACCGGCGGTGGCACGCGGCGCAGAGCTAGGCGTCCCTCTGCTGCTGGAGCCCACGAACCCTCTCAGGGCCGACATCAGCTTCATCTTCTGGCAACGCGACGCCATGGACCTGGCCCGGCGTGCCGGCACCAAGGTCATGCTCGATCTCCAGTCGTGCTGGTACGAGCGGGGGTTGGAGCAGGTCGTACGCAAGAACATGGATGTGATCGGGCTGACCCAGATCTCCGACTACGTCATAGGGACCACCGAGACCGGCAACCGGGCGGTGCCCGGCGACGGCGACATTCCCCTGGAAAGGCTCCTCGCCATGGTGGTCGACGCCGGCTTCGAAGGTTCGTTCGACCTCGAGGTGATGGGTCCGCGTGTCGAGGAGGAAGGCTATCGGTCGTCGGTCCGGCGATCGGTCGAGCGAGCCAGCGAGCTACTGGAGCGCGTCGGCGCTTGACCGTGGCTTACCACGCTGTCCTCGACGAAGTGGTTGTTCAATGCGCCGACCTCCTCCACACTGCAGACGGTGTGGTCGCCGGCGGTGACCTCGGCGGGCGGCGGGGGCGTCCCCAGTGCGACCACATCGCCAGGGAACAGGGTGATCCGGTGGCTGATGTGGCTCAACATCTCGCTGGGTGGGAACTTGAAGAGCTTGGTGTTGCCTGACTGCACCTGGATACCGTTGACCGTGGAGCTGATCGCCAGTCCGTCGAGCACGCGCTCCTCGGTGAGGTCTCGGCGTATCCAAGGTCCCCAGGATGCGAACCCGTCGATTGATTTGCCGACTGCCCAGAAGCCCATGGGGCCGTACTCCTGCGCGGTGATGTCGTTGAACACCGTCCAGCCGAAGATGGCTCGGCGTGCCTCGTCCGCTGACGCCTTGCGGAGGGGCTGGCCCACCACTACAGCAAGCTCGGACTCGATGACCACCGGACCGGTCAGGATGGCCGGGATCGGGATCTCCGCGCCGTCCCCGCTCGGGTAGTTGTTGGCTTTGGGAAGCCACATCGGGGGCAGGTCAGCGCCCAGGCCCCCTGGCATCTTGAACCCACCCATGACGTTGATGAACCGCACGCCGGCCAATGGCGCCAGGAGAACTGCTTCGAGCGCCGGGACGGAGTGTCCGCGCCGTTGGTGCTCCCCGAGGATGTCGCCGTCGATGACGTGGAAGCGATCGCCGGCGATCTCCCCGGGGCAGGGGGTGCCGTCGATGAGGGCTCGGGCTACCAGTTGCATGGGTGGTTCTCCTACAGGATGGCTTTGGACGCCTTGAGCGTCCCCAGCTCGTCCCAGGAGAGGCCGAGCTCGAGGAGGACCGCCTCGGTGTGCTCGCCCAACTCAGGTGCGCGGGTCGGCTGGGGCGTCTGGGCATCGAACTGCACGGGTGGGGCCACGACCGGCATGTCGAAGTCATCGAGCTCGATGCGGGCTAGGTAGTCGTTGGCCCGCACCTGGGGGTCGTCTTTCAGCTCGTGCGGGCTCACAGTGGGTGTCCATTCGCCGGGGAAGGAGGGGAGGGTCTGCTTCCACTCGTCGAAGGTGCGCTCGGCGAAGATCGACTCCAGCCACTCGATGCACGCCCGGGCATGGGCCTTGCGGCTGTCGATGTCGGCGTAGTCAGGGTGGTTTGCCATATGCGGCTGGCCTAGCACCTCACACAAGTCCGGCCAGAAGCGGTCCGGAGCCAGCAGCTGGAGGTTGATGAAACGATCGTCCTTGGTGCGGTACGCGAGCATCAGGGGGTTGGGCATCTCGTAACGGTTCGGAACGGGGCGAGGAGCGGGGTCGTCGCTCAAGGAGGCGTTGAGGACGTCCATCTGCACCTGCCACATGCCGAGAGCCAGAAGAGAGACGTCGAGGACCGGGGGGTGGCCCGTGGCGGCCCGCTGGTACAGGGCGGTGCCGATGGCGCCGGCGATGGTCAGGCCCCCTACCACATCCCCGAAGGCCGGCCGCGGGCTGGCCGGCCAGCTCGCGTCGGGTCCGGTGAAGATCTGCTGCATGCCGCTACGGGCCCAGTAGGCCCCGGAGTCGTAGCCGCCGCGCTCGCCCTCGGGCCCGCGCTGGCCAAAGGCGCTGCCGCGCATGTAGATGATCGACGGGTTGTCGGCGCGGACGTCCTCCGGTTCGATGCGCAGGCGTCGGCGGGCTTCGGGCCTCAGGTTGGTTACGAACACGTCGCACGTCTCGATGAGGCGCGACAGCAGTCGGCGCCCGTCCTTGTGTTTGAGGTTCAGCGCCACCGATCTCTTTCCCCGGTTGGTCGCCTGGAAGTGGACGTCGACACCGTGATGCATCTTGTGGAGGCCGGCGGTGACCAGGCCGCGGTAGGGGTCGCCGCCGTCGGGGCTCTCGATCTTGATGACCTCGGCTCCCCAGTCGCTCAGCACTGCCCCCGACATCGGGACGAAGACGTGGGTTGCGACCTCGAGGATCCGGACGCCGGCCAGTGGCGCGGCCATCAGGCCCGGGCTGCCTGGACGAACTCTCCCACCGTCTTGATGCGCTGCTCCTTGAACCCGTGCGACACCAAGGAGACGTCACGGCCGAGGGCCTTTCGGCGCAGCGACCCGACGGTGCACTCCTGCCGGGGGATCACCGAGAACGGATCGTAGGAGAAGAGGCGCAGAGCGTTGCCGTGTGTGATCATGTCGACGAGAGCGTCGTCGAGGTGGCTGACGCTGTTGCTGACCAGTTCGGGGGATTTGGGCCAGGTGCTGTCTGAATGGGGGTAGTCGCACTCCCAGCACACCATGTCGACGTTCATGTCCCCGAGGTTGCGTAGCCCGAAGTCGTCGGAGATGAAGCAGGTGAGGATGTGGTCGCGGAAGATCTCGCTCGGGAGACGTCCGCCCAGGTTTGGCCGGGTCCACGCCTTGTGGTGCTCGTAGGTGTAGTCCACCCGCTCCAGGAAGTAGGGGATCCAGCCGATCCCCCCCTCCGCCAGCGCCACTTTGACACCCCGGAACTTCTGGAACACGGGGGCCCACACCAGGTCGGCGGCGGTGGGGTAGATGTTGATGCCAGAGCAGGTGATGCGCACGTTCATGGGGGCGTCGGGAGACGTCTGTATCTCGGAGGACCCGGAGCCGATGTGCATCATCACCACCGTCTCGGTCTCTTCGCACGCAGCCCAGAACGGGTCCCAGTGGTCGCTGTGGAGGGACGGCAGCCCGAGGAGGTGCGGGTTCATGGAGAAGCTGACTGAGTGGACGTCCTTGGCGGCGTTGCGACGGATCTCCTCGGCCATGAGTTGTGGATCCCACACCGGGGGGATGGTGCAGGCGATGAACCGCCCCGGGTAGGAGCCACACCATTCGTCGACGTGCCAGTCGTTGTAAGCCTGTACCAGGGCCAGGGCCAGGTCCGGGTCCTGCTTGGCTCGTGCGGCGAAGAGCTGCCCGCAAAAGCGCGGCATCGACGGGAAGTTGAGCGATCCGAGAACACCGTTGGCGTCCATGTCCTTCACCCGCTCGTGGATGTCGTAGCAGCCATCTCTCATCTCGTCGAACCGGGCCGGGTCCAGTCCGTACTCCTCGGGCACCCGGCCGGCGACCGCGTTGAGCCCGGAGCTGCGGACCTCCCCGTCCCCGAAGACCCACTTGTCGCTCACCTCGTCGGTGACCACTCGGGGCGCCAGCTCGGCGTACCTGGCCGGAAGCCGGCCTTCGAACATGTCGGGCGGCTCGACCACATGGTCGTCCACGCTGACGAGGATCAGGTCGTCCATCTCCATCTAGCTTCCTCCCCTTGACGACCGCCACGACTCGGACGGTTCGGTGATGCGGTACAGGCGGGCGGCGTTCTCCCACAGGATCTTCCTGCGAACCGTGACGTCGACATGCCCCAGCCCGGACTCGATCGTCTCCTGGATGTTGCCGAACAGGCAAGTGGTGTGTGGGAAATCGGTCTCGAACAGCACGTTGTCGATTGGCACGACGTCGAGGAAGTGCTTCGGCGCTACCGACTCGAACCAATAGGTGACAAAGACGCTCTGGCGGAACAGGTCTGACGGCAGCACGTCGCCGGGGGCCCGCTCGCGTCCGGGACGGAAGGCGCCGAGCCAGCTGTAGTCGGTCGCCTCCAGCATGAAAGGCAGCCACCCGATGCCGCTCTCCACCGACACGAACTTCAAGTCCGGGTAGCGGTACAACACTCCTGAGGTGATCAAATCCGAGCACTGCACACCGTTCTTCATGAACAGCGACACAGCGGTGTACGACTGGGCCGCCGGAATACCGTGCTCGCGGTAGCGCTCCGGCGAAGCGTCTTCCAGGGTGGATCCGGCGTTTCCGATATGGAAGTGGATCGCCAGGCCGGCATCCTGGGCCAGGGCGTAGAGGGGGTCCCAATGGCGCGATCCGAGCACCGGGAGGCCGTAGCGTTGCGGTTCGCCGGTGAACAAAATGCCCCTCGCCCCGAGTGCCACGCACCGCTCGAGCTCCTTGACCGTGGCATCGACGTCCCAGAAGGGCGTGGCAACCACCGGGAGCAGTCGCTGACTGTCGGCCGCCGACCACTCGAGCAGGAAGTCGTTGTACGCCGACACGCACAGCAGCTTCAGCTGCTCGTCGCCGAGCTTGAGGAAGTTCTGGCTGCCGAACCCGCCGACATTCGGGTAGAGCACCTGGGCCCAGATGCCGGCTTCGTCCATGTAGTCGAGGCGAGCCCCGGCGTGGTAGGCGCCGGGATGGCACTCCTCGTAGGTCTGGGGATAATCGGGTGGAAAGGTGGGCCAGCCAGCCGGCGCCGTGACGCCGACGGGAGCCAGGCGCTCGTCTCCGAGCACCCAAGTGTCCGCCGTGCCCTCCCTCACGACTCGCGGGACGGCGTCCCGGTACCTCTCGGGGACTCGCGAAGTCCACACGTCGGGGGGCTCGGTGACGTGGCTGTCGGCGTCGATGATCAGCTCCGCTGCCATGGACCGATGATGCGCCGCAGGGGCGCTCCTCTTCACTGCGCGTTCGGCCAAGTCCTTGATCGGGACGGCCATGGGGCCCCGGCGGCGGTCTGCTGCGGATCGGACGTCCGGGGAGCGCTCGACGCTTCGCTCCCCAGCCGAGTAGATTTTGACGTCGAAGAAGAGCCACGCGTGATGAGGCGTGGCTCGCACCTACGCTGCCCGTTGCTGCGGGCCGGGAGGAGAGGTCATGCAGCTCGAAGACATGATCCTGGTGAGCATCGACGATCACATGATCGAGCCGCCGGATATGTACAAGAACCACGTGCCGGCGAAGTGGTTGGACCGCGCCCCCAAGGTGGTCCGCAACGAGGACGGCGTCGACGAGTGGACCTTCGAGGGCGAGAAGACCAGGACGCCCTTCGGCATGGCGGCGACGGTCGGCTGGCCGAAGGACGAATGGGGTTTCAACCCCGGCGCCTACTCCGAGTTGCGGCCCGGCTGCTTCGACGTCCACGAGCGGGTGCGGGACATGAACGCCAACGGGGTGCTGGCGTCGCTCAACTTCCCGACCATGGCGGGATTCAACGCCCGCACGTTCACCGAGTCGAGCGACAAAGAGGTGGCGCTGGTGATGCTGCGGGGGTACAACGACTGGGCCATCGACGAGTGGGTCGCTGCTTACCCCGGCCGGTTCATCCCTCAGGGCATCGTCCCCATGTGGGATGTGGACCTCGCGGCGCAGGAGGTAAGGCGCCTGGGCAAGAAGGGCTGCCGCTCGATCAGCTTCCTCGAGACGCCGCACGTGCAAGGGTTCCCCAGCTTCCTCTCCGGATATTGGGACCCGATGTTCCAGGCGATTGTCGACGAGAACATGGTTCTCTCGCTCCACATCGGCGCCGGGTTCGACGTCATCCAAAAGCCGGTGGAGGCCCCCGTCGACCACCTGATGGTGTTGGCCTGCCAGATCAGCGCCATCACGGCCCAGGATCTGCTTTTCGGTCCCACCCTGCGCCGCTTCCCCGGCCTCAGGGTTGCCCTCTCCGAAGGAGGGATCGGCTGGATACCTTTCTACTTCGATCGCATCGACCGTCACTACCAGAACCAGGAATGGCTCCATGGCGGTCGTGACTTCGAGGGGAAGATGCCATCAGAGGTCTTCCGCGAGCACATCCTCGCCTGCTTCATCACTGATCCGTCCGGCCTGCTGCTGCGCGACCGGATAGGCACCGACATCATCGCCTGGGAGTGCGACTACCCCCACACCGACACCACTTGGCCCGAATCACCGGAGTTCGCCTGGAAGGAGTTCCAGGACACCGGGTGCAGCGACGACGAGATCCACAAGATGACCTGGCAGAACTCCTGCCGGTTCTTCGACTGGGACCCCTTCGCGCACACGCCCAAGGATCAGGCCACCGTCGGTGCGCTCCGGGGCTTGGCCGAGGACGTAGACGTCACGCGGATGTCCCGGGCGAAGTGGCGCGAGCAGAACGAGGCTTCCGGCATCGGCATGTTCTGACCGATGACCGTCCTGCGGGGGCGTGACCTCTCGCCTGGGGACGGCGTCGGGGCTCTGACCCTTGGCGGCTTCTTGTCCGAGGTCTGCGCTCGCTTCGCAGACAACGAGGCGCTGGTGTTCGGCGAGGACAGATGGACCTACCGGCAGTTGCTGGAGCGCTCCCGCGAGGTGGCGGGGGCCTTGGTGGCGTCCGGTACGGCGAGGTTCGGCCGGGTCGGGATCCTCATGGGCAACCGCCCCGAAGCCGTCGCCGGGCTGTTCGGGGCGGCGATCGCCGGGGCTGTCGTCGTCCCTATGTCGACCTTCGCGCCCCGCCCGGAGATCGGCTTCTACCTCGATCACTCGGGTGTCGACACCGTGCTCACGCAGGCCGAGATGCTCGGCCGCCGATACGCCGACGACGTGCGCTCCCTCCTCGGTGAGCTCCCGTACCTCCGCCGGGTCGTGACGGTGGGGGAGGACTGGGACGAGTTCTTGACCAGCGGGCGCGATGTCGTGCCAGAGCGCCTGGACGGGCGGATTGCCCGGACGAGGCCGTCGGACGAGGGGCTCGTGATCTACAGCTCGGGTACCACCAGTCAACCGAAGGGGGTGCTCCACTCCCATCGGGCGCCGACCATGCAGTTCTGGTTGCAGGCGGGCGTCTTCGGGCGCCACGAGGGCACGCGGCTGTGGACAAGCCTGCCCCTGTTCTGGACCGCCGGTCTCAACACTGCGATGGGTGCGACGCTGGCCGCCGGTGGGTGCTGGGTGATGCAGGAGTCGTTCGAGCCGGCAGCCGCGCTGGCGCTGATGGAGGCCGAACGCGTGACCGAGCCCTACTGCCTCCCGCACCAGACCGCCACCCTCGAGGAGCACCCGGCATGGGCGGCGACCGACCTGTCGTCGCTCAGGTGCGTGTACGGGAAGTCAGCCTTCGCTCGCCATCCGACGGTTGCAGGAGACACCGGGTGGAACATGCCGGTCGCCTACGGCCTGTCCGAGACATGCACCGGGTTCGCCACGCATCGTTTCGACAGCCCACGCGAGCAGCTGAAGGCGAGCACCGGCAGGCTCATCCCGGAGAGCCGGCTCCGCGTCGTCGACGTGGACGACGGCCGCGAGCTGGGAGCCGACGAGGTGGGCGAGATGACCATCGCCGGCCCGACGGTGATGGTGGGCTACGTGGGCTACGACCGAGCGGAATGCTTCGACGACCACGGCTACTTCCACACTGGTGACGTCGGGTACTTCGACACGGACGGGTTCGTCCACTGGACGGGACGGTGGACCGAGATGATCAAGACGGCTGGGACGACGGTGTCGCCGGCCGAGATCGAGGTCGCCCTGCGAGCCTGCCCGCCGATCAAGTTGGCCCGGGTCGTCGGGGTCCCCGACGAGCGCCTCGGGCAGAGGGTGGTTCTCTGCGCCGTGCTCAAGGACGGGGCCCACGCGGCGGCTGCCGACATCACTGACTTCCTGCGTGAGCGCATCGCCGGTTACAAAGTGCCCAAGGAGGTGCTCTTCTTTGCCGATGGCGAGATCCCGATGACCGCCAGCGCGACGAAGGTCCGCGACGACGAACTTTTGAGCCTGGTGGGGCGCCGCCTCGCCGCTCGAGGAGGAGCACAATGACCGCTGCCATCGAGCCGACCCTCGACACCTCCGACCTCGACCGGCACATCGGTGTTCCGATGATGCCCGGCGAGCTGAAGGAACCGGTGGCGCTCAACGACATCCGCCGCTGGGCGCAGGCGATGCACTACCCGAATCCCCTCCACTACGACGAGACCTGGGCCAAAGAGAGCCGCTCCGGCCGGATCGTCGCTCCCCAGTCCTTTACCGTGGCGTGCGACACCAGCCATGGATGTGCGCCGGCGCAGGTCGGCAGGATCCCCGGCTCCCATTTGGTGTTCGGCGGGGACGAGTGGTGGTTCTTCGGTCCGGTCATCGAGCCGGGCGACCGCCTGGTCTGCCACCGGATGCCGTTCGACTACAGGGTCACCGAGACGAAGTTTGCCGGACCCACCTGCTTCCAACGCGGCGACACCCTTTACATCAACCAGAAGGGCGAGCGGATCGCGCAGCAACGGTCAACGGCCATCCGGTATGCGGTCAGCGCGGCGCGCGAGCGGCAGACGTTCGACGAACAGGCCCAGCCCGAGTGGTCAGAGGAGCAGTTACTCGAGCTCGAAGAGACCAAGGGAGGCTTCATCGAGCAGATCCAGGCGCTGCACCACCAGAAGCGGCTGTGGTCGAGCGTGGAGGCCGGACAGGAGCTGGCCACCAACGTCATCGGGCCGCACAGCCTCGCCAGTTTCGCCACTGAATGGCGGGCCTACCCGATGACCCTGTGGGGGGCCACCAGCAAGGGGCCCTCCAGCATGAGCGCCGAGGAGCACGGTTACACCAAGGAGATGGCCGGGTTCGAGGGGGATCGGAGGATGGAGCGCCTCAACCCGGAACTGACCGACGGCGCCTATTACGGGCCGTCCCGGGGACACCTCCAGCCTCAGTATGCCCGCCATGTCGGTATGGCTCGCGGCTACGGGTACGGCGCGTCGATGGGTGCGTGGGTTCTCGACTACGTGGCCGCCTGGGCGGGTGAATGGGGCTTCATCACCCACTCGGCGGCCGAGTACCGCTACCCGGCCTTCACCGGCGACGCGACCTTTATGCGTGGACGGGTGCTCGACACTTGGGAGGAGCGGCGAGGTCGCCGCAGCCGTTTCATCGCCACCGTGGCGGTAGAGCTGACCAACCAGGACGGATCGACCATGGCCAAGGCAAAGGTGGACGTCGAGCTACCGGCTGAGTAGCGCCCTCCTGCTCCCTACACCCTATGTGGTTGCACCCGGACGAACTGTGCTGTTGACACTTATGAGTGCCATTACTTACACTACGATGTGTCTCGACTCGTGGAAAGGCCCTGGGTGATGATCGGATGAGGTTGGCGACGCCGGTGGTGCGCGACCCGGACGCGGAGGCGTTGGTCGCCCAGATCAGGGCTACCGGCCAGCCATCTCTGTGCGAACGCGGCGTCGATGGAGCGCGCGCGTACCTGGAGGAGCGTGCTGCGGCCGCTCCTCCGGGACCTCGCCTCGAGCTTGCGCACGATGATGCCGTGCCCGGTGCCGACCGATCGGTCCCGGTGCGCATCTACCGGGCCCGTCCGCTCACCGCTGCCCCGGTAGTGGTGTACTTCCACGGGGGCGGTTGGGTCATCGGCAGCGTCGACGCCTCGGATGCGTTCTGCCGCCGCCTTGCCGAGGCCGCCGATGCGATCGTCGTCTCGGTCGGCTACGCCCTGGCACCTGAGCACCCCTTCCCTGACGCGATCGAGGACGCCGTCGCTGCCATCGAGTGGTGTGCTGGGCGCGCCAGCACCTGGGGAGGTGACCCGGCGCACCTGCTCGTCCTCGGGGATTCCGCCGGCGGGAACATCGCGACGGTCGCCGTGCGACGTCTCGTCGCCGGAGGGAGGCACCTCGTCTGTCGCCAGATCCTCGCCTACCCCGGTGCGAAAGCCGATCGCGGAGCATCGGGCAACCCGTTCGCTTCCGAGTGGCCGCTCACCGACGCCGACCGGGCGTGGTTCCTGGACCAGTACGTGACCGACGAAGGCATGCGGAGCGAACCCGACGTGGCACCGCTGCTGGCAGACGTATCCGGCATGCCACCCACCACGGTCCTGCTCGGTGGGTGCGATCCGCTTGCTGACGAGGGGCTCGCCTACGCCGAGCATCTGTGGACTGCCGGCGTCTCGGTCGACCTCCACCTCTACGCCGGCCAGTTCCACGGCTTCTTGACCCTCGACGACACGATCCTCCCTCGCAGCCGAGAGGCACTCGGCCTCGTCGCCAACGCGATCCGCAACGCATGACCGCTGCGGCGCAACACATCCAGACCGATCAGATCAAGGACGACGACGCGGCCATCTTCGGGGCACTCGAGGAGCTCTCGGTCCCGGCTTTGATGGCATCGGTGGTCCAGATCACCGGCGACATGTCCTACGTCCGAGGACCCGTCCGCCCCCGGGAGTTCGTCATGAACGAGTTCCAGGGGAAGATGAGCGACGAGGAGAAGGCCGAGCTGCGCACGCAGGCGCTCCAGGTGATCAGAGCCTGGCGCGATGCCGGCTGCCCGCCCGGTGACCCGCTCGACGCTGTGTCCATCCACGAGATCATGGACTGGATCGCCTGCGAGCGCGTCCCTGACGACTACGCCGACATGTACATCGAAGAGATGGACCTGGCCGGGGACAACCCGCGAGCCATCCCTTTGAAGTTCGCCGACGTCGCCACATCCCCGCCCGACCTCTCCGTGCTCGTGATCGGGTGTGGTGAGGCCGGCCTCCTCGCCGGCGTGAGGCTGAAGGACGCGGGGATCGCGTTCCAGATCATCGAGAAGAACGACGATGTCGGCGGCACCTGGCTCGAGAACACCTACCCCGGTGCCCGCGTGGATGTCGCCAGCCACTACTACAGCTTCTCGTTCGGGCCGATCGACGAGTTCAGCGAGTACTACGCCAGGCAACCTGAGCTCTACCGTTACCTCCGCGGACTGCTGGATGAGCACGGGATAGCCGAGCACGTCCGCTGGCGATCCGAGGTCGAACGGGCCGAGTGGGACCAGGACTCAGCCCGGTGGAATGTGACTCTCCGGGCTGCTGGCGGCGAGCGCGAGACACTGTCGGCCAACGTGCTCATCTCCGGCGTCGGAATCCTCAACCGGCCTCTCATCCCGGCGATCCCACACTTGGAGCAGTTCCGCGGTCCCCTGTTCCACTCCGCGCAGTGGGACCATTCGGTCGACCTTCGGGGCAAGCGGGTGGCGCTGGTCGGGGCGGGGGCCAGCGGGTTTCAGATCGCCCCGACCATCGCCGACGAGGTCGAGCGACTCGTCGTGTTCCAGCGTACGCCGCAATGGATGGCGCCGAACCCGCGCTACCACGCCGCGGTAAAGCCGGGGGAGCGCTGGGCGATGCGCCACCTGCCAGGGTACGGGCGCTGGTTCCGGTTTATGCTCATGTGGCAGTCGAGCGACAAGATGCTCGACCTGGTCCGGATCGACCCCGACTGGCCGGACTTCCCCCGGACAGCCAACGAGTTCAGCGCCCGAAGGCGCGAGGTGTTCGCCAACTGGATCGTGCACAACGTCGGTGACGACCCTGACCTGCTCGCAAAGGTGATGCCGAGCTACCCGCCGATGTCCAAGCGGATGCTCCAGGACAACGGCAGCTGGTTGCAGTGCCTCAGGAGGCCGAATGTCGATCTGGTCACCGACGGGATAGTCGAGATGAACGGATCGTCGATCAGCACGGCCGGCGCTACTTACGAGGTCGATGTGGTAATTCTGGCTACGGGCTTCCGGGCCAGCGAGGTGCTGTGGCCGATGGAGATCGTCGGCCGGGAAGGGATCTCCATCGGTGAGATCTGGCAGGGCAAGCCGACTGCGTACCGTGGCATCTCGGTCCCCGACTTCCCGAACTTCTTCATGCTCGGCGGCCCGGGCACCGGGCTGGCACACGCCGGCAGTGTGATCTTTACCACCGAGTGCCAGATGCGCTACGTCGGCGACGCCCTGCGAACCCTCCTCGCAGGAGGCTGTAGGTCGATCGAGCCCACGCGTGAGGCCTATGACCGCTACAACGAGGAGCTCCAGGCCGAGGTGCAGACCATGATGTGGGGTCACGCGTCGATCGAGCACTCGTGGTACAAGTCGGCCGACGGCAAGGTCTACCTGATCTGCCCGTGGCGGCTCGTCGACTACTGGAAGATGACCGCCGCCGCGGATCCCGAGGACCACCTGGTCCGCTGACGGGACCGAGCTCGCCAGGGGCGCTCCCGATGAATGGCGGAGCCGGCCGTCATCGTCGCACAATGACCGACGTGAACACCGTCAAGATGGGTACAGCTGGCATCGACATCTCCTGCGCCTTCGCTCCCTCGTCGTCGACCCCGGACCACATCGTCGTCGCCGAGCAGCTCGGGTATCAGCGGGCGTGGTGCTATGACTCCCCAGCCCTGTACCCCGACGTGTGGATGGTGCTGGCGCTGACGGCGGTGCGGACATCGAGGATCGGTCTCGGACCAGCCGTCCTGATCCCCTCGCTGCGCCACCCGATGGTGAGCGCCGCAGCGGCCGCCGGACTGGCCGACCTGGCGCCGGGCCGGGTTGCGGTTGCCATCGGAGCCGGGTTTACAGGCCGCTACACCATCGGCCAGCCGCCTATGCGATGGGCAGACGTGGCCGCCTACATCCGGGCCCTCCGAGGACTGTTGCGCGGCGAGGAGGTTTTATGGGACGGGGCCCTGGCCAAGATGCTCGAGCGGAAACCAGTCGACGTTCCCCTGTTGGTGGGCGCCGACGGACCGAAGGGGAGAGCGGTGGCGGCCGAGCTCGGCGACGGCGTCCTCGGATCGGGCCTGCCCCCGACCGGAGACGACCTGCCGGCGTGGCGCGGGGTCCTGACCTTCGGCACCGTCCTCGGTCCCGACGAGGCCCTGACCGACGAGCGCGTTATGGACGCCGCGGGACATGCAGTAGCGGTCGCATATCACGGCGCCTGGGAGCGCCGCGGTGCTGGGGGTGTCGACCGGCTCCCAGGGGGGCGTCTCTGGCGGGAGGCGATCGAGCAGATTGCCCCCGAGCGGCGGCACCTCGCAGTCCACGAAGGCCACCTGAGCCGCGTCACCGATCGGGACCTTCCGGCGGTTCGCGCCGGGATCGAGCTGCTGCCGAAGATGTCGCTCACCGGGACGCCTGCGCAGCTCCGGGACCGAATCGCCCGGTTCCAACAAGACGGCGTCACCGAAGTCCTCTACCAGCCGGCCGGTCGGGACATCCCGGGCGAGCTGGAAAGGTTCATCGCCGCGGTCCGCTGAGCGGACCGGTGAGCGATCCGCGCCCCGGGCTAGGTTGATATCGACGTCGAACGGTCGACACCAGCACTAGCGGAGGATTCATCGTGACGATCGACATCTCGAGCAGGGCGTTTTGGGACCAGGCCATGGACCAGCGTGATCGTGCCTTCGCGGCGCTGCGCGCCGAGCCGGCTCCCTCGTTCCACCCACCGATCGAGCTCGGGACCAGCGGTGGCTCGGGCTTCTGGGCAGCCGTGACCAATGAGGACATCCAGTTCGTCAGCCGCCATCCCGAGCGGTTCTGCAGCGGACGGGGCGTGGGATTCAGCGACATACCGGCGGAGCTCAACGAACCTTTCGGCTCGTTCTTGATGACAGACGCCCCTCGGCACACCTACCTGCGGGGGTTGATCAGCCGAGCGTTCTCCCCGAGGCGGATCCGCCAGATCGAGGACCAGATCCAGCGTCAGGCCAGTGAGATCGTCAGCGACGCCCTGAGGCGATCGAGCTGCGAGCTCGTTGCCGACCTGTCGATGCGCCTTCCGCTCTGGACGATCTCCGAGATGCTCGGAATCCCTGAGGAGCGCCGCCGCGAACTTCGCGAGGCAGCCAACCTCATGGTGGGAGCGCAGACGCCGGAGGCCCTCGAGCGCTTCGACGACCCGTTCACGGCGGTCCTCACCGCCGGAATCACCTTGAGCACTCTCGGGTCGGAGATCGCCGCCGAGCGTCGAGGCGATCCTCGCGACGACCTCATGACCGACCTCGTGCAGGCCGAGGTGGAGGGGACACGCCTCACCGACGAAGAGATCGGCGCATTCGTGGTCCTCCTAGGCGTCGCGGGCAACGACACCACCCGGAACTCCATCACCCTCGGCGTGAAGGCCTTCGCCGACCATCCTGATCAGTGGGAGCTTCTGCGCAGCAACCCGGAGCTTCACCTTCCGGCAGCGGTGGAGGAAATCGTGCGCTGGGCGTCTCCCGTCCTCACGTTCAGACGGACCGCGACCCGAGACACCGAGATCGGTGATCGGCCGATTGCAGAAGGCGACCACGTCGTCCTCTTCTACGGGTCCGGTAACCGCGACGAGCGTGTCTTCGACGCACCGTGGACCTTCGACATCACGCGGCATCCGAACAACCACGTCGGCTTCGGCGGCGGCGGCCCGCACTTCTGCCTCGGCGCGAACCTGGCTCGGACGCAGCTGCGGTCGGTGTTCAGGGAGCTCGCTACCCGGGTCACGGCGTTCGAGGTGGGCGAGCCGGACTTCGTCCTCAGCGCCTTCGTCCACGGGGTAGAGGCCATGGACTGCAAGTTCGCGACAACCTCTTGACCGCCGGCTGGAGGGACGGCGCCTAAAGGGTCGAGAAGAAGGATCGGACGTCGTCGACGAACTCTGCGGGTGCCTCCATGGCTGCGAAGTGGCCGCCCTTCGACGGGCTCGACCAGCGCACGACGTTGTAAGCGGCTTCGGTCCAGGCCCGAGGCGGATAACCGATCTCGCCCGGAAACATGGCGATCGCCGTCGGGACTTCCACACGTCGTTCGGGCACCGCCTGACGGCCGGCCTGGCGCATCTCCCAATAGATGCGCAGCGAGGATGTCGCGGTACCGGTCACCCAGTAAGCGGTGATGTTGTCGAGCAGCCGATCGAACGTGAAGGCTTCCGCAATGCTGCCGTGGCTCCACTCGCGAAACTTCTCGACGATCCACCCGGCCAGCCCGGCAGGCGAGTCCTGCAAGGAGTAGCCGAGTGATTGGGGTCGGGTGCCTTGGATCTCCTGGTAGCCGATGCCAGTGCGCCGCCAGAGGCGCGTTCGTTCGCGCTCCTGTGTTTCGGCCTCAGTCAGCGCAGCATCTGGCACCGGAGGTGCGGCGGTGACCATGTTCAGATGCAGTCCGATAATGCGCTCGGGGTGGAGGTCCGCCAGGTTCGCCGAGACGAGGGATCCCCAGTCGCCTCCTTGGAGGCCGTAGTGCTCGTAGCCCAATCGGGACATGACCTCGGCGAACGCTCCAGCGATCCGCCGGGGGTGCCAGCCTCGCTGGCTGGTCTCGCCAGAGAAGGTGAAACCGGGCAGGGAGGGGGCCACCACGTGGAAGTCCTCGGTGAGCGGACCGATCACGTCGAGGAACTCCAGCACCGATCCGGGCCAGCCGTGGCTGAGTAGGAGAGGTATGGCGCCGGGGCGTTCGGATCGGGCGTGGAGCACGTGTATGTGCTGGCCTTCTACATCGGTGGCGAGCTGAGGGATGGCGTTCAGCCGAGCCTCGGTCTGCCGCCAGTCATACGTCGTGCGCCAGTGCTCCAAGAGGCCGACCAGGTAGTCGCGGTCGGTCCCTTGGTCCCAGCCGATCCCATCGATCTGGTTCGGTAGGCGAGCGCGCGCCAGCCGATCCCGAAGGTCGACGAGCACCTCGTCGGGCACCTTGATTGTCGAGGGCTTCACTTGGTCCTCTCTTGATGTGGTCCGGTTCTCCGTATCAACCGATGGCCGCTTCGCTCGCATATGACGCTCTCTAGTGTTGTTAATAGCATTAACTAATGTCAACCGCTAGGTTGAAGTGAGTGAGCGACACCATCCGACCACTAGCGGAAGCCAAGCGCGAAGCCACGATCGAACACATCCTGGCCGGCGCTCGAAGCTGGGTCCTGGCGAACGGTCTCAACGCCACCATGGATCAGCTCGCCGCTGCTGCGGGCGTCAGCCGCCGAACCCTGTTCCGGCTCTTCGGCACTCGCGAACGGCTGCTCGCCTCAGCCTTCTCGGCCGGGATGGAGGACTACCAGCACGAGCTGCCGGGCTACGACGGTGATCGTGACGGCTGGCTCCGGTCAACCTGCGACGCCGTCCATCGCATGAACTCGTCGGTTGGGCCCGGATTCTGGGAATTGACGTCACGCCCCGACCTCCCGCCGGACCTCGCCGCGACTGAACGATTGCGGAGGCGGAAGATCCGCGAGACGTCTGCCACGATCGCTCGCATCCTCTGGCGCGCCAGCGGCGGCGATGGCGATCCGCCCCACGAGCTGGCAGCCACTGTCGGTGCCCACCTCAGCCCGCACTTCACCGCAGCCGTCGAGACCGACGTCGGGCAGCCCTGGCAGGTTGCCAGCGAGCTCGCCTGCGACTCGATCGGGCGCGTCCTCCGCGAGCTCGCGCGCTGAGGGCCTCCCGGTGAGCCGAGTGCCCATGCCATTCCAGAACTTCCGGCCCGCTCCATTTTGGAGTGGGAATGGAGTCACCTGAGGCACTGAGGGCGGGTCGGGAGCCGCCGGAGGCGGTGGTCGGCGACAGAGTGCCTCGACTCCGGGGCGCCGGGCCCTTACTCTGCATCGATGCCCCGAGGTGCGACGAGGCGACAACGCCAACATTATGGCCCTCATGGGCCAGGACCCCGGAAGGGGCTCGTCGTTGCCGCGCTCGTCGTGGCGGTGGTGGCGGTGCTCGTAGTGGCGACCGGAGCGTTCGGCGGGTCGAACGGGCGAGCCAATACCGCCACGCGTAACACGAGGACGACAGCGCCCGTGTCGGTGCCGGCGACGACACCGCCGCCCCGATCCGTGCCGCCGTCCACGGTGTCGACCACCGATCCGGGATCGGCGTGGCGGATCGGTTGGGGGTCAGGTATGGCGCTGGGTTACGCGCCGACAGGCAATGCGACCCTGCGCGAGCTCATACCGGTGCATCAGGCGGGGAGCCAGATCGAGCTTCGGCTGTCCAACGAATACGGCGACAAGCCTCTGGCCATCGGCGCTGCGACCGTCGCCACTTCCAGCGGGGTGGCAGCCGGTGTCGTGGCCGGAACCGTGACGCCCCTGACCTTCGGCGGCCAGTCCACGGTCGTGATCCCTGTCGGGGGCCTGGCCATGACCGATCCGACGCCGGTGAGCGTGCAGGCCGGCCAGACGCTGGCAGTAAGCCTATTCGTGGCCCAACCAGACCTGGTCACGGTCCACCCCTGCTGCCAAGGGCCGATCGTCTCCTACGGCACAGTCAACGGCGGGGGCAACCTGACGGCGGCCACAGCTACCGCGCCGTTCGTCTACCACAGCCCTTGGCCGGCGATCGTTGATGCACTCGACGTGCTCCAGACCGGCGGCAACGGCAGCATCGTCGTCGTCGGTGACTCGATCACCGACGGCTACCACAGCACCGTCCGCTGGACCGACGTCTTGCAGCAGCGGATCGACCTGCTACCGGTGGCCGATCAGCGCTCAGTGGTCAATGAGGGGATTACGGCCAACACGCTGACCGAGCTGCCCAACGACGACTCCAAGAAGGGCGGCGGTGAGGCCGGGGTGGCCCGGATCCAGCGCGACGCCCTCACCCAGCCAGGGGTGTCGACGGTGGTGTTGCTGCTCGGCACCAATGACCTTTGGTTCGGCGCGTCGAGCGCGCAAGTCATCGCCGGGATGCGGCAAGTGATCGCCGCTGCGCACACGGCTGGTGTGCGGATCGTCGGCGTCACCCTCCTGCCCCGCCAGACCAGTCCCACCGAGGCGTGGACGCCCGCGCAGCAGGCGGCATTGATGCAGGTCAACGCCTGGATCTTGCACTCAGGGGCGTTCGACGGGGTGCTCGACCTCGGCCCCGTGGTGGCCGACGCCTACAACGGGGCCTGCGTGCCGACATCCATGTTCCCCCCGTACGACTCCGGAGACCACCTACACCCCAATGCCACGGGCGAGACGGCGATGGCCGACGCCGTCAACACGACCGTCCTGGGGATGCCGGTAGCACCTCAGGTGCCAGAGCCGCTCGTCACGCCTACTCCCGGTTGCAGCGCCGAGGGGGTCTGATGAGCGGGATGCCCGCGGCTGATCGGGGCGGTATCTCCCGCTAACGTCCTGCCGATGGTGAAGCGACCAGGTGGGAGAGGCGCTACCCCAGGCGACGGCGACCCGGGAGGGTGTCGGATCATCATCGATCCCGAGTTCCGCGTCGGCGAGGTCGACCCCCGCCTGTTCGGTTCGTTCATCGAGCACCTCGGGCGGGCGGTGTACACGGGCATCTACGAGCCGGATCACCCCGACGCTGACGATCAGGGGTTCCGGCGCGACGTCCTCGGGCTCGTGCGCCAGCTCGGTGTACCGATCGTTCGATACCCCGGCGGCAACTTCGTCTCGGCCTACGACTGGCTCGACGGCGTCGGCCCTCGCGACGCCCGACCGAAGCGACTCGACCTGGCTTGGCACACGCTCGAGACCAACCAAGTCGGCACCGACGACTTCTGCGAGTGGGCCCGTCGCGCCGGCACCGAGGTGATGATGGCGGCCAACCTCGGCACTGCCGGCGTCGACAGCGCCCGCAACCTCGTCGAGTACTGCAACCATCCCGGCGGCAGCCGGTACAGCGACCTCCGGATCGCAAACGGCCGAACCGAGCCGCATGCCATCAAGACCTGGTGCCTCGGCAACGAGATGGACGGCCCCTGGCAGGTCGGGCACAAGAACGCCGCCGAGTACGGTGCCCTGGCTAGCAACGCCGCCAAGGCGATGAAGGCGGTCGACCGAACCATCGAGCTCATCGCATGCGGCAGCTCGGGCGCCCAGATGAGCACCTACGGCACGTGGGAGACCACCGTGCTCGATCACTGCTACGACGACGTGGACTACCTCTCGCTGCACACCTACTTCTTCCCGAGCAGCGACGATCCCGGCTCCTTCCTCGCCCAGAACGTCGAGATGGACGACTTCATCCGGTCGGTGGCCTCCATGTGCGACACCGTGCGCGCTCGCAAGAGAAGCAAGAAGCGGGTCCATCTATCCTTCGACGAGTGGAATGTCTGGCGCATGACCGACGGCGACTTCGCCGTGATGGGCGGCGAGGACTGGCCCGAGGCACCGCCGCTCTACGAGCAGCCCTACACCCTCGAGGACGCCGTCGCCGTCGGGTTGATGGCTATTACCCTGCTGCGCAACGCCGACCGCGTGAAGATCGGGTGCCTGGCCCAGCTGGTCAACACGATTGCCCCCATCACCACCGTCGCCGGCGGCCCCGCCCATCGGCAGACGATCTTCTACCCCTACCTCCACGTCTCCCGCTACGGACGAGGCACGGCGCTCGACGTCCAGGTACGGTCACCGCACTACGAATGCGCCAAGTTCGGCGCCGTTCCCCTGCTCGACGCCGTTGCGGTGAACGACGAGGAGCACGACTCGCTCACCCTGTTCGCCGTCAACCGGTCGATCGGCGCCATGCTGCCGGTCGAGGGCGACGTCCGCGGCGTCCCTGGATACCAGGTGCTCGAGCACCTCGTGCTCGAGCACGAGGACCGATTGGCGCAGAACACCGCGGAGCACCCCGACACCGTGGTCCCCCACCGCCTCGGCGACGCTGCCCTGGCCGGCGGCCGGCTCACCGCATCGCTCCCGCCACTGTCGTGGAACGTGATCCGGATGGCACGCGGCTGACCCACGGGCCGAGTGCGCTAGATGGATAGTGCGGTGGGCACGGCCGCTCCGGCGACGGTGTCGGGCCCGACGCGCCGCACCCTGCGCACCAACCTGCGCCATGTGGCTGCCCGGCTCGGCGCCGGCCCCTCCCCGGCGCGTCTGGCCCGGGAGCGGGCGAAGAAGCCCTACACCGGCGCGCAGATCGCCGCCTGCCACGACCCCTGACGGCCGTGTTCGAGCGCGACGCCCACGGCATGTGGATCGTGGAACTGGCCGAAGAGCCACGCGTGCACAGCTACGGACGGACCCTCACCAAAGCCCGCGAGCACATCCGAGACGCTGCGGCGTTGTGGTTCGACATCGACGCCGCCGAGGTGGCCCTGGCCGAGGATGTACGGCTCCCGGAACGAGCCCGCAGCCGTCGCCACCAGGGACGCTGCGCTGGCGTTGGTCCGAGACGCCCGGCTCTCGGTGCGCGACACCGCCGACATCCTCGGCGTCTCCCACCAACGCGTGCAGCAACTCCTCGGCCAGGCCGACGACGTCCCAGCCTGACTCCCACCAGCGCCTCAACCTGAGGTGGCCCGGGCCTTGCGTCAACACCCCCGGGCCTGAGCCACCCCTACCAAGGAGGAGTGACCAATGTACGAACCACCCGCAGCCAGCCGGCTGCAGTCGGCGCGCTGACGTCGCCGGCCTGGTCGAGGAGCACACCCGGGGTCGGCACCTTGTAGGGCGGGGGGTGTATGACCGAACGCTGCGTGGCAATTCTTGGGCCAAGACCGCATCGGGCCCGCCGCCGCTCAGCGCGGGATGAGGCCAGGCAGCCTCAGCCCCCGTCGAGGTCTTCGAGCACCTCGCTCAACGCGTTGAACGCGCTGTCGAGACGCTTCTGGCGGCGGCGGTCGTCCTCGTGGTTGGCCTCCGCCGCCACAAAGCCGATCAGCTCATCGAGGTCCTCGGCGTC
>JAKBAM010000088.1 GCA_021809105.1 Actinomycetes bacterium | reverse complement strand
TGCCGTTGGCGCACCCGGCGGCCAGGAGGAGCACAGCCAAAATGGCCCAACGACCACGGCCCCACCTGCTGGATCGCCCCTTCGGGGCGTCACGAGACCCCACCACGGATCGAATGGTACGACCCGACGCCCCGCTATGCTGACGTAGTGGTGACGGTAGACCACGACACGACAACGCCAGCCGTCTCGCAGTTCTGGGCAAGTGCGACCGCCGTGCTCGAGGAGCTCGACGCAGCGACCTCCGTTCTGTCGACATCGAACAGCATTGGCCCTGACGTTCTGGAAACCATGGAGCGCCTCGTCGAGATGATCTCCGAGAGAACTCCCGAGGTGCTTCGAGAAAGCGATCCTTACCTGGCTGAGGCCTTTTTGGTAGGTGCTGTGGGCTGTGCCAAGGCGCTGTGGGTGGGAGACGAACAGAAGCAGCGTCGTGAGTTGAGGCTTCCCCTCGAGCGGACAAGGCAGGCGCTCCGTGACCTGCTCGCCGAGCGCTACGTCGCCCAAGACCGTCCGTCCAAGGAAATTGCTCGGTGGGTGGTTGACGTATCCGGCGTCTCGCAGCAGGACATCGCCGCCCTCGTCCGTGTCGGGCCGAGAACGTTACAAAGGTGGATTTCTACCTCCGAAGCGGCGGCACCCTCGGGGGAGGAGGAAGTCCGCATGCGTACACTCGCTCGGATAATTGACCAGCTTCGGTGGTCTATGACGCCAGTGGGCGTTGTGCGCTGGCTCGAACGACCACATCCTGACCTCAAGGGCCGCCCACCGGCCGAACTGTTGGACGAGCCGGGTGCTTACGCTGAGCTTCCGAAGCTGGCGGCTGCCACGCGCGCGATGGTCGCCTCCTAGGGCGCTATGGAGGTTGTCGGTTTTCGCTGGGCCGACTACGATACGCCGCTCTGGGTGAATCCCAACCGCTCGTCGGGCAGGTGGCATGCCGTCGGCGACGATCCTACGCAGTATTGGACGACACATCCTCTGGGCCCGTGGGCAGAGTACGCCAGGATGTTCCATGTCACGGACTGGGCGGACCTTCGTGAAATCAGGTCCCGGATGTGGGCAGCACGTCTGAACTTTGAACCCGGCGACGTCTTGGAATTGACCTTCGACAACGCGTTGCAGAACGGAATTAGGCCGGAGCAACTTGTGGGGGATGACCACGGCCCGTGCCAGGCCCTTGCGCAACAGATGCGTCCGAACTACGCCGGCCTAATCGTGCCATCAGCTGCGTTGCCCGGTGCTTCGAATATTGTGCTTTTTGGCCCCCGAGCGATGGCCCCGTATCACAGCGATCCTCCCGATGCGGATTTGGACGTCCAAACCGCCCTCCTCACGGAACATGGGGGGCCACCGATATCACTCACAGATTTCGTTTGCTACCGCGGCGTAGCGCACGCGGGTCTCCGGGCTTGGGAAGGGGGCCAGCCGCAGCCGGTGGTCCGACCCGTGTATCCCTGGCCGACTTGATTTCGGGTGCGGCGCTCGTTGGAGCCGACAGGCGATCTGGAGGACTTTCCCGCGAGCGCGCCCCTGCCGGTCGCTCTCCACTCGCGGGAGCGGAGTGGCGCGCCATTGATCCGATCCGACGCCGCCGAGGCGTTCCGGCAGCTCGCTCCCCAGGTGGTTGCCTGACCTGATGTTCTCGGCAGACTTCAACTGGTCCCTCCCTGGGGCTCGGTGCGTCAGACACACCCAGGGTGTCCAGGGAGGGACCGCGCCCACCGGTGGACCCGGCGAGCACGAACACGGTCGTGGGGAGATCTCGTGGCCACCACCGGGGAAAACCGGTGGCCGCTACCGGGGAGTCCCGTGACCGCCTACGGGGAGGATCTCATGCCGTCGAAGCGCCGAAAGTTGCAGTCGGGACTCTCTCCTTTGGTGTCAAGATGATACCATAGGCCATATGGCGATGACCCTGAGGCTGACCAACGAGGAGCAAGCGGCTTTGCAGCGAAGGGCCGACCTGGATGGGATCTCGATGCAAGAAGCAGCGCGCCAGGCGGTCCGGGAATACGTGGCCCGAGCCGAACACCGCGGCCGGGTCAGCCGCGCAGCCGAGCGAGTGATTGAGGTCCACGCCGAGGCCTTGGAGCGCCTTGGCCGCTGAACAAAGCGGAACGGAGTACCTCGACGTCGAAGACCTCCTCGCCCTTGCGGCGCAGCTCCTCGGTGACCCGCCTCCAGTTCGCGACCTCGGCCTGCTCGGGTCGGCGGCCGCCCGTCCCGCCGCCAGCGCCTTTGGAGAGGATGCCTATCCCGACATCTGGCTCAAGGCGGCGGCCCTGCTGCAGTCGGTCGTGAAGAACCACGCTCTGGTCGACGGCAACAAGCGCCTCGGGTGGCTGGCCACCGCCGTGTTCCTAAAGCTCAACGGCGTCGAGGCAACCAATGCGTCGAACGACGACGTGTACGACTTCGTCATGGACGTGGCCGCCGGTCAGCACTCCGTCCCCGAGATCGCGGAAGGCTTGCGCCGGATCATCGAGTAGGTCCGTCGGCACGGCGGACCATGGAGCCTGAATTAGCTCGCCAGTGCCAATTCCGTCCGGATTACCACCGTGGGCGTCGAGTACGGATCGGCCCACCGACACACTCACCACCGCAGCACCACTCCCGGGGCGGCCGGCCCCTCTCCCACCACCCGGGCCGCCGCCGCCAAGACGGGCCGCCCGGATGTCTCCTCTCCAGCCCGCGGCCAGGCCCGGCCGCCTCCCAGGGGGGGTCGACCAGCCCTGCGGGAGCGTCTCGCCTGCTGTCCCGGCCGACGGGCTCCTCCCCCGGCGACGAAGGCACCGGTGCCGCGCCCGGATCGTAGGGATGGCGGACACCGCCGCCTTCGCAAAGATCCGACATGCAATCGCCAACGCTTTGCATGATGCGCAAGACGAGGCGCCGCGATGCGAAGTGAGCCTGACTGGATTACCTGGGCACGTCGGCATGGACGCACCAGATCCTCGGCGGGCTGGTCTACTCCGAGTAGACTTCCGGCATGGCCGGCACCACCACCGTCAAGGTCCAGACCAGCACACGCGACCTCCTCCTCCAGATCGGAGCCACCCGGCATCAAAGCGCCGACCAGGTCATCTTGGCTGCGCTGGCAGCGATGGAGCGCGACGAACGACGCAAGGTCGCTGCGGCAGAAGCCCGGGCCATCAAGGACGACCCGGCTGACCTCGCCGAACTCCGCGAGATCCAGCGGGACATGGCCGCCCTGCATGAGAGGTGAGGTCTACCGGCTGCCGGCGCGAGGCAAGGGCCACGAGCAGAAGGGTCGTCGCTACGCCGTCGTCGTCCAGCCGGACTGGCTCACGCTCAGCACCTGGATCGTCGCCTTCACCAGCACCAGGGCACGCCAGACCAGCTTCCGCCCGCCAGTGGCCATCGCCGACCAGCAGACCCTGGTCATGTGCGACCAGCTTGCGACCGTGGACCTCAGCCGCCTCACCGAGCCGATCGGTTTCCTGACGATCGAGGAGATGCAACGGGTCGACGAGGCCCTAGCGATGGTGCTCGACCTGTAGCCGACCAACACACGCCAGCCTGCCGATCTGCCTGATCGGCCGTTCCGCAGACCGGCCCGGTGATCCGCTCGCCGATCAGGGCGGCGCAACGGCCTTGAACCCGAAGTCGCCCAGCGACACCGCCAAGTCGACTGCTTGAAGGGGCGAGCACGACATGGGCGCTGGTCAGGGCGGTGCGAGAAGCCCGCGGACGCTGGCCATCTTCAAGACGAGTCGGCGTGGATTACCCTTCACCGGCGTGAAGTCGTAGTGCCGGTAGAAGCTCGTTGCGGCGTCGTCGAGCGCATCCACCACCACCAACCTGCCACCCCCGGCCTCTGCCGCGCGCGCCGCGCGGCTCAAGGCATCGACGAGCACCTGCCCTCCCAAGCCCACCCCGCGGAGATTGGTGTGCACTGCCAAAATGGCCAGCAGATAGCCGGGTACGGTGCTGTAGCCCGAGGATTGACCACGCGAGAGGACGTCGCGAGCCACCTCGGTCGGCGCCAGCGAGAAGTACGCCCACACCCTGTCGGGCTCCTCGGCGGTGACCCACACGAACGTGCGTGCCGTGCCCGCCTGTTGAGCGCGAAGTGCTTGCTCGGCCAGCCAGACGTTCAGCGACAAGACACCGCAATCGAAGCTGGCGACGTCGTGGCGCCCCGACAGCGCAACGGAGTCGTACTCGACACTCAACGCTGGACGAACCGACGCCTGCGGGCGAAAGCCTGCGCAAGGTTGGGGGTGTCATCAGCCACGTTAAGAGCGGCGACCAGCGCGTCGAACTGCTCGGCCGGCATCAGAGTGCGCTCGGCGCGTGCCGGGACGTGTTGAGCGCGATCGAGCACCGCTTCTCGCACGAACTCGGTGGTCGTGGTGTGCTCCATCGCCGCCGCTGCGGCGATGTTGTCCTTGTCCTCGGCTGAGACACGCAGCTCGATGCGTTCGGTCTTGCTCACGCACCTATTGTACGACATCTGCCCGTACGAGGGTTCCGGTAGCCGACCGTTGCAACGCGGACGTCTTGGCCAAGTTCTCGAGCGCAGCCCGCTCGCCAGAGCACTGGGCTCATGTGGAGTCGGCGGAGCAGCTGCACACCCTCAGCGCCGAGCACCGTGCCGGCGCCGCTCACGAGGACATGTCTCCAACTCCTGCTCGAAGGGAGAGAAGCCGGCCACTCCGGCCGCCGCCAGCGCGACCTTCAGGACCGCGGCGGTCCCCTCCAGGGTGACCACCTCGGCGACATACGAGACGTTGCCGCCATCGAAGGGCGCGCCGCAGGTGATCGTAGTGATCGAGCACGGAGTTCCCCTCCGAGCCAACATACAACGGCGGCCAGCATCCATACCTCATGGTATTGTTTCGGTATGAGCGTGCAGATGACGATCCGCGTGGACGACGACGTGGCCGCCTTTGTTGACCAGGCAGCGAAGTCCGGTGAGGGCAGCCGTGCTGACGTGATCAACCGGGTGATCAAGCGGGAGGTCCGGCGGCGAGCCGCCGAGCGCGACGCACAGATCTACGCCTCGAACGCTCACCCCGACCTGGAGTCGGACGCGTACATCGCGTGGGCGGCCGGCAACGCCGGCCGGGCATGGTCAGAACTTGATGGCTGATGCATCCGATCTGGCTGGCCCGGCTCGACAAAACGCGCCCCGTACTGGTGCTCACCCGGAGGAGGTTCGGGCGGTGCGCCACCTGGTAACCGTCGCACCCATCACCAGCACGGTGCGAGGCCTGCGCAGTGAGGTGCTCGTCGACCGACGTAACGGCCTTGACCACGACTCGGCCATCAACCTCGATTCGATCGCGACTATCCCTCGGGCCGACTTGGTACGTCCCGTCGGGACTCTGCTGGATGACCAAGAGCACGACTTGACACGAGCGTTCCACGAGGCGGTCGACCTGGAGGACTGAACGGCGAGATGGGGCGTCCGGTAGGAGATCCCGGGCGGCCACTCCCGGCGGGTAAGTTGCCGCGCGAACGGCACAGCACCAGTACTTGGCGCTTCGGGCCGGATCGGCGCCGCGGTGATGACCGCGTTGTTAGCGGACAGCT
>JAKBAM010000087.1 GCA_021809105.1 Actinomycetes bacterium | reverse complement strand
CCGGCCGAGTGGGGCACTTTGAGGGAAGAGGCCGCCCACGTCCTGGCCACCCAGGACGAAGGCGCCCTGATGGGCGGACCGCGCTTCGAGCAGCTCTTCCGCGCTACCGGCGCTCTACGCGTCGGTGACGAGACCTTCCGACTCGACGGGGGAGGACTGCGCGTGCGCCGATCCGGTGTCCGCCGGCTCGGCACCTTCCGCGGCCACGCCTGGCAGTCGAGTGTCTTCCCGAGCGGGCGAGCCTTCGGGCACTGCGTCTACCCGCCGCGCGCGGACGGCAAGCCCACATTCAACGAGGGATTCATCTTCGACGGCGACGGAGATCTGATCCCGGCGCGCGTCGTCGAGGCGCCGTGGTTGCGCCGCCTCCAGCCGAAGGGCGAGGACGTTTCTGTCGTGCTGGAGACCGACAGGGGCACCACGACGATTCAAGGCGAGACCATCCTGTCGACGTTCCACGAGATGAGCCCGCACGTACCGGATTTCTGGCTGCAGCAATGCATCGCTCGCTACACGTGGGACGGCGAGACGGCCAACGGCATGTTGGAGCGCTCCAACCCCGGCGATCAGATCGACCGGTCCTGACGGGTTGTCCAGTGAACCAGGCGGATCGCTCCCGACATCTGCTAAGCATGCGCTCAGCACGTCGGGAAGGGTTTGGCGGCCGGCAACGGGGAGCGTCGTGGGAAGGTCTGAAGGCAAGGTTGCGGTAAGGGATAGCCGGTGAAGCCGGCCCCGTTCGAATATCACGCCCCCGAGTCGCTGCCCGAAGCGCTGGCGTTGCTCTCGGAGCTGGGCGACGAGGCGAAGGTCCTCGCCGGCGGCCAGAGCCTCATCCCGGTGCTGGCCCTGCGCCTGACGGTCTTCGCCAACCTGGTCGACATCGGGCGCATCGCGGAGCTGGCCGGCATCGAGCGCCGTAACGGCTCCCTGCGGATCGGTGCCACCACTACCGAGGCGGCGGTCGGGGCCGACGCGCAGGTGGCGAGCAGCGTACCGTTGCTGGCCCGGGCCACCCCGCTGATCGGTCACTTCCAGATCCGCAACCGGGGGACCCTCGGCGGTTCGATCGCCCACGCCGATCCGGCGGCGGAGTACCCGGCGGTGGCGTTGACTCTCGATGCGACCATGGAGGTCGCGTCCCCGGGCGGCCGGCGAGAGATCGCGGCGGGCGATTTCTTCGACGGATTGTGGAGCACGACCATGGCGCCCGACGAGATGCTGACCGCGGTGCGCTTCCCCGTATGGGGTGGCCGGTGCGGGTTCGGGGTGGAGGAGTTCGCCCGCCGGCACGGCGATTTTGCCATGGCCGGCGCGACGGTGGCGTTGGAGGTCGACGAGGCCGACAAAGTGAAGCGTTGCGCCATCGGCCTGATCGGCCTCGGATCCACCCCCCTGCGGGCCGGGGGCGCCGAGTCCGCTGCGGTCGGAAGCTCCGCACGTGAGATCGACGCCGCCGAGATCGGCCGGCGGGCTGTCGACGGCCTGGAGTCGGTGCCGGCGGACCTGCACGGCTCCGCCTCCTACCGCCGGCGGGTCGGCGCGGAGATGGTGTCGCGGGCGTGGGCCGCCGCGAGCAAGGAGGCGTGCGGTGAGTGAGCGTTCAGTTAGGATGACCGTCAACGGGGAGGTCCGCCAGGCGAGCGTCGAGCCTCGGTTGACCCTCGCCGACTTCCTCCGGGAGAAATGCCACCTGACCGGCACCCACCTCGGTTGCGAGCACGGCGTGTGCGGAGCGTGCACGGTGATGGTGGACGGCGCCGCGGTCAGGTCCTGCCTGGCTTTTGCCGTCCAGGCCGACGGGGCAGAGGTGACCACGATCGAGGGGATCGCCCATCCCGACGGGGAGCTGTCGGCGGTCCAGGCGGCCTTCCGGGACTGCCACGGGCTGCAGTGCGGGTTCTGCACCCCCGGCTTCGTCGTGTCGGTCACCGCTTTCCTGCGGGACAACCCGGGCCCGAGTGACGAGGAGGTGCTCGACGCGCTGTCGGGCAACTTGTGCCGCTGTACCGGCTACCAGGGGATCATCAGAGCCGTTCACCAGGCGGCGGGGACCCTGCGCGAGGCGGCCGGGGCGTGACGGCCGTCGAGGCCGCGACCGCCGGCCGCTACGCCGGGGCCCGGGTGCCGCGGGTCGAAGACGCCCGCCTCCTGACCGGAGCGGGCACCTACGTCGACGACATCTCCCTACCGGGAATGCTGCACGCCTGCTTCGTCAGGAGCCCCCACGCCCGGGCTGCGGTGAAAACTGTCGACGTCGCCGCGGCGCGCGCCCTCGCCGGGGTGCACCACGTCTTCGTCGCCGCCGACTTGAATCCCGACGTCCGGGAGCAATGGCACACCTCCATCGGGCCCGACGGCCCCGAGACACCCCGGCCGCCCCTCGCCGACGACGAGGTGCGCTTCGCCGGGGATCCGGTGGCGCTGGTGGTGGCCGACACCCGCTACATCGCCGAGGACGCCGCCGAGCTGGTGGAGGTGGACTACGAGCCGCTGCCGGCGGTGGTCGACTACGTGAGCGCCGGAAGCTCGCCGACGCTCGTCCATGCCAGCCACGGGTCCAACGTCATCGGCGAGATGGCCGGCCTGCCCGCCTCCGCCCTGCAGGGTGTGTTCGACTCGGCGGCCCATGTGGTGAGCGAGACCATCTACCAGCAGGCGTACGCCGCGGTGCCCATGGAGGGCCGCGGGCTGGTCGTGGACTATTCGCGCTCCACCGGCGATCTCACCATCTATTCCGCCACGCAGTCGCCGCACGAGGTGCGGCTCTTTTGCTCCCGCCTGCTCGGGATGCCCGAGCACCGCATCCGGGTGGTCATGCGCGATACCGGCGGGGCGTTCGGCCAGAAGATCATGGTGCAGCGCGACGAGATGGTCCTGATGCTCGCCGCCCGCAAGGTGGCCGCGCCGGTCAAGTGGGTCGAGGACCGCCGCGAGAACCTTCTCGCCGCCGGCAAGTCGAGGCACGAGCACGCCGCGGTCAAGATGGCCTTCGACGCGGAGGGTGCCGTCCAGGCGGTCGGCATCGACTTCGTGTCGGACTGCGGGGCGTACCCGACTCCCTGGCCGGTCGGCACTTCCGCCGTGGTCGGTGTCCTCTTCCCCGGCCCCTACCGGGTCCCGAAGGCCAGCTTCGCGGCCAAGTGCGTCTACACCAATACCGCCGGGCGTTCCGCCTACCGCGGCCCGTGGCAGTTCGAGTCGCTGGCGCGCGAGGTGCTGCTCGACATCGCCGCCCGGCAGATGGGCATGGATCCTCTCGAGCTGCGCCGGCGCAACCTGCTGCGCGCCGACGAGCTGCCGTACGCCAACGCCAACGGCATGACCTACGACCGCATCGCCCCCCTCGAGACTTTCGAGCAGGCGCTGCAGATGCTCGACCCTGCGGCGTTCCGGCGGGAGCAGGCCGAAGCCCGGACCCACGGCCGTTACATAGGGATGGGGGTATCCACATATGTGGAGCCGTCGACGCCGGCGTTCGGCTATTACGCCACGGAGGCGGCGACGATCCGTGTCGAGCCGTCCGGGAAGGTCAACGTTTACATGGCCGGCGGCTCCACCGGCAACAGCATCGAGACCACAGTGGTGCAGCTGGCGGCCGACGCCCTCGGGGTGAACATCGACGACGTCGCCACCATCCAGGGTGACACCGCGCTCACCGGGTTCGGGGCGGGGGCGGCGGGCAGCCGGTCGGGATCGATGTCGGCCGGCGCGATAGGAGAGGCCGCCGCCGTCGTGCGGGAGAGGATCGTGGCCATCGCCGCCCACAAGCTGGAGGCGGCCCCCGAGGACATCGAGCTGGCCGGGAGCCGGGCCAGCGTGCGGGGCACCCCTTCGATCGGTTTGTCGCTGGCCGAGGTGGCGGCCATGTCCTACTTCGACCCGCTGTCGTTGCCGCCCGGGGTCTCCGCCGGCCTCGAGGCCAGCGCCCGCTACACCACCCGCGCCGGCATCTGGGTCAACGCCACCCACGCCTGCACCTGCGAGGTGGACGTCACCACCGGGGCGGTGAAGATCCTCCGCTACATCGTCTCGGAGGACTGCGGGCCCATGATCAACCCCAACGTGGTCGAAGGCCAGATCGCCGGTGGGACCGTGCAGGGCATCGGCGGCGTCCTGTTCGAGGAGCTGGCATATGACCAGGACGGGAATCCGGTTGCGACGACGTTCATGGACTACCTGCTGCCCACCGCCGCTGACGTGCCGATCATCGAGCACGGCCACATCGAAACCCCCAGCGGCGGGCCGGGGGGCTACAAGGGGGTCGGCGAGGGAGGTGCGATCGGGTCGCCGCCGGCGGTGGTCAATGCCGTGGCCGACGCCCTCTCACCCTTCGGGGTGACCATCACCCGCCTGCCGCTCGGGCCGGCGCAGGTGCTCGACCTGATCGAGAGCGCGCCCGGCCGCTGAGGCAGGTGCCGAGCCGCCCGGAGCGGTGCCGTCTACGGTTGGCGGGTGCGTCGAGCTACCGTTCGCGGGGCTGCGGCTCGCCCGGCTGCGGCTCGCCCGGCTGCGGGTCGTCTGCCGGCGAGCGGCGCACGGTTGTGGCTGGCGGTGTTCGTCGGCCTCGTGGCCCTCGGCTCGGCCTGGGCGCTGGCCACGCCGCTGGCGTCGCCTCCCGACGAGGCGAGCCATGTCGCCCGGGCCTACGCCCTGGTCCACGGCTCGCTGGTGGGTACGGTGCCGGGGATCCCCCAACCTGCGGCGGTTACTGCGGTCGAGGTGCCCGCCGGCATCACGGCCCTTCAGTCCGACGCGGCCTGCGTCAACCGTGCGCCCGCAGTGCCGGCGACATGCGTCAACCGGGTGGTGGGCTCGGGGCGCCTCGTGCCCCATCTCATCTACACCGGGCGTTATCCACCTCTGTACTACGCGCTGGTGGGGTTGCCGGCGCTGGCCGTGCGCACCCCCGGCGTCGTCTACTGGATGCGGCTGGTAAGCGTGGTGTTGAGCTCGGCGTTCCTTGCGGCCGCGGTGGTGGTGCTGCGCTGGCGGGGGGCCGGCCCGCTGGGGTATGCCGGTGTGGCGCTGGCGGCCACCCCGACGGCGCTGTACCTGGCGGCGACGGTCAACCCCAACGGGCTGGAGATCTCCGCCGCCCTTTGCCTGTGGGTGGCTCTCGCCGCGTTGGTCAGTGGGAGGGGCGCCGCTTCTGGCGCTCCTGGGGGAGTGAACGGGGTGGGCGGCATGGTGGCCGTCGCCGGCATCAGCGCCGTGGTGGTGGTCCTGGCCCGGGGTGACTCGCCGCTGTGGCCGCCGGTGATCGCCGCATGTCTGGCCCCGCTGGCGTCGCGCGCCCGGATCTCGGCACTGTGGCGCCGCCGCGACGTGCGTTGGTGCTTGGTAGCCGTCGTGGCGGCCTATGTCGCGGCGGGCGTGTGGATCCTGGCTGAGAACGCGCTGGCGGCGCTGCCGTCGGGGGCGCCGCTGCGGGGGTCGCCTCTGCATCACCTCCGGCTGGTGGTCGACGAGGTGCCGCGGTGGTTGCTCGAGTACGTGGCGACCTTTGGCAACCTCACCACCTCCGCCCCGAAGGGTGTCTACGTGGCCGTGGCCGTGGCTGTCGTCGT
>JAKBAM010000041.1 GCA_021809105.1 Actinomycetes bacterium | reverse complement strand
CAGCGTGGTCGAGGGGGAAGGTGGCGTGTACCGGGACTCGGACGCGGCGGGCGGCGAAGAGGGGCAGCACGTGGGCCTCCATCCGGCGGGCGGCGTCGGCCTTCTGCTCGAGGGGCCGGGCCCGCAGTGTCGAGCCGTAGATGCGCGCCCGCTTGCCCATCACTGCCATGAGATCGATCTCGGCCTTCGCGCCCGCCCCCACGCCTATGACCGCGATGCGCCCTGACGTGGCCAGCGATGCCAGGTTGGCCGCCATGTTGACCGCCCCCACCAGCTCCAGGATCACGTCGTAGGGCCCGTGGTCGCTGGCCTGGGACGGGTCGATGACCCGGGCCCCGAGCTCGGCGACGGACGGGCGCGAGGCCTCGTGGCGGACCGTGGCGGTGACCGTCGCCCCGGCGGCGACGCCCAGCTGCACGCCTGCGGTGCCGACGCCCCCGGCCGCCCCGTGTACGAGCAGGCGCTCGCCGACAGCCAGGCCGGCCTGTGAGAAGAGGGCATCGTGGGCCGTGGTGAACACCTCGGGCAGCCCGCCGGCCTCAACCCACGTGAGCGTATCGGGGACCGGCATCGCCTCGCGCTCGTGGACAACGGCCAGCTCGGCGTGGGCTCCCCCGCCGACCACGGCCATCACCCGGTCGCCGACGGAGAACCGGGTGGCGCCTGCGCCGAGGGCCATCACCTCTCCGGCCAGCTCCAGGCCCGGGATGTCGACCGGTGCCCCGGGAGGAGGTGGGTAGCGGCCGCGCTTTTGCAACATGTCTGCACCGTTGAGCCCGGCGGCTTGCACCCGTACCAGTATCTGGCCCGCGCCGGGAGCGGGGTCGGGGTGCTCCCGGATCTCGATGGCCTGCCCGACGATGGTCGCGGCGCGCATCAGCTGACCCGCCCCCCGCTCAGCAGGTCAGACCAGTAGATGTTCTCGATCCGCACGTAGTCGCCAGCGGCTGGTGCGTCGATCATGTCGCCGCCTCCGATGTAGATGCCCACGTGGTAGACGTCGGACGGAGTCCCGTAGAAGACCAGGTCCCCGGGCCGCAGCTGGTCGAGAGGAACTCGCGCGGTCATGTCGTATTGCGACTGTGCCAGGTGGGGGAAGTACACGCCCGCCGCCGCGTAGGCGTCCATCACCAGGCCGGAGCAGTCGAAGGTGGCCGGGCCGGCCCCGCCCCACTGGTAGGGCTTGCCGAGCTGGGCCTGGGCGTAGGCGATGGCGATCTGGGCCTGCGAGGTGTTGCCGGGGGGTGGGTTGGGAGCGGGGGAGGGGGTCGGGGGTGCCGGCGCGGTAGTCGGAGTGGGCGCCTCCGTCGTGGGGGGCGCCGTGACCAGGGTGGCCCGGGTGGGCGGCGCCGGAGTCGGCGCCGGAGCCGACGGCGGGGATGGCACCGGAGCCGGCTCCGGGGTTGGCGACGACGCCGGAGAGGGGACAGGCGCCGCCGTGACGACCGCCGGCGTGGAGGGCGGCAGTTGGCCTTGGCTGGCCAGGTTGGCCTTTTCCTGGGTGGCGGTGGCCTGGGCCTGCGCGGCCTGGGCGTCGGCCACGAGGATCGCCATCTGGCCCTGGATGCCTGCCAGAGTGGCCTGCTGGCCGGATGCTGCCGCCCGCGCCGCGTCGCGGTCAGCCCGCAGCTGGGTGGCCGCTGCCTGGGCGTCGTGTACCGCGGCGGTGAGCTGCGCCTGCTCCACGGTCTGCTTCCGGCGGAGAAGTCGGAAGGCGGTGATGGCATCGCGCTCGGTCCCGGCCACGATCTCTCCGTAAGCGCCGATGAGGCTGGGGTCCATGGCCTGCGCAGCTTCCGACATCGGCGCCAGGGTGGCATCTCCGCCTTCGGTGTAGGCGTCGAGGGCCTGTTCTGCCAGCAGCGCGCGAGCGGCCGCCAGGGCCTTGGCGGTGGCCGCGGCCCGGGAACGAGCTGCGGCGAGGGATCCTTCCACCTCGGCGACTCGGATCGTCGCCGCGTCCGCCTGCTCGGAGAGCTGCTCGACCTGGCGCCCCTGGACCCGGATCTGCGTGGCCAGCTGTGTGGCCTGGGCCTGCTCTGTCGCCAGATCCGAGGAAGAAGAGGAAGAGGAAGCAACTGCGGGGGAAGCGGAAGCCGTAGGACTCAACCCGGCGGACAGTGCGGCGACCGCCACTATCGCGGCCGTCAGGGCTCGGCGTCCGGTGCTAATGGCTGTCGGCGCTGCGGTCACCGCGGCGGCTCCTGATACTCGTCCTGGCGCCCCCCGGAGCGGGACCCCAATCTCCAGGACCGATGGTCGCCACTCACACTAGCCCCAAAGGTCACATCCCTCACATACACCTCACGGGTATCGGAGGTCACCACTCACCCCTTGAGCGCTCCTGGGAGGTACGGTCCGGGAATGAGCGAGGCAAACAGTGACGGGACAGCGGGCGGCGGCTACCGCATCGAGCACGACTCGATGGGGGAGGTGCGCGTACCTGCCGCCGCAAAGTGGCAGGCGCAGACGCAGCGGGCAGTCGACAACTTCCCGATCTCCGGGACCACAGTCGAGCGGTCCCTGATCGCGGCGCTCGCCCGCCTCAAGGGCGCGGCGGCTTTGGAGAACGCCCGCCTGAAGACCGTCGACAAGGCGGTCGCCGGCGCCATAGCGGAGGTGGCCGCAGAGGTGGCCGGTGGGCGATGGGACGCGGAGTTCCCGATCGACGTGTACCAGACCGGCTCGGGGACGTCGACCAACATGAACATGAACGAGGTGCTGGCGACGCTGGCCACCGAGCGCCTCGCAGGAGCCGGCCCGGAGGGCCTGCAGGTCCACCCGAACGACCACGTCAACGCCTCCCAGTCGTCCAACGACATGTTCCCGAGCGCGATCCACGTGGCGGCCACCAGCGAGATAGCCGACGCGTTGATCCCCGGGCTCGAACATCTGGCCAAGGCCCTCCGCAAGAAGTCCCGGGCCTGGAAGGCGGTAGTCAAGTCGGGACGAACCCACCTGATGGACGCCACGCCGGTGACCCTCGGCCAGGAGTTCGGGGGGTACGCAGCGGCGGTGGAGCACGGGATCGAGCGGCTCCAGGCGGCGCTGCCCCGCATCGGTGAGCTGCCCCTCGGCGGTACTGCGGTGGGCACGGGCATCAACGCTCCGAGGGGGTTCGCACGCGGCGTGATCAAGCGGGTCGCCAACGACACCGGCCTCCCCCTCACCGAGGCGAGGGACCACTTCGAGGCGCAGGGAGCCCGGGACGCCCTGGTCGAGGCGTCGGGTGTGCTGCGCACCATCGCGGTCTCCCTGTACAAGTGCGCCACCGACCTGCGCTGGATGGGCAGCGGGCCCCGGACCGGTCTGGCCGAGATCCGCATCCCCGACCTGCAGCCGGGCTCGTCGATCATGCCGGGAAAGGTCAACCCGGTGATCCCCGAGGCCGTGTCCCAGGTGGTGGCCCAGGTCATCGGCAACGACGCCGCAGTGGCCTTCGGTGGGGCGGCGGGCAACCTCGAGCTCAACGTGATGCTGCCGGTCATCGCCCGCAACGTCCTCGAGTCGATCCGGTTGCTGGCGGCGGTCAGCCGCGTGTTCGCCGACAAGTGCATCGACGGGATCGAGGCCGACGTCGAGCGGTGCCGGGAGTACGCCCTTTCATCACCTTCTATCGGCACCTCCCTCAATCCCTACATCGGTTACGAGGAGGCAGCCAAGGTCATCAAGGCGTCGATGAAGGAAGGCAAGGACCTGCGCACGGTGGTGCTGGAACGGGGCCTGATGACCGAAGAAGAGGTCGACCGCGCCCTCGATGTCGTCGCCATGACCAAGGGGGGCATCGTGAAGTGACCCGGGCGGGGCTACCGTCGCCACCTGTGGGTACCGGTTACGACGTCCTCGTCCTCCTGCACGTGGTGTGCGTCGTCGGCGGCTTCGGAGGCCTGGCTTACAACGGGCTGACGCTGGCACTGGCCAGCCGCCGCGGCCTCGAGGGCGTGGCCGTGTTGCAGGTCAACCAGCAGGTGGCGCAGCTGGCGGAGCTGTTGGTCTACGGCGCATTCCTCTTCGGTTTGGCAGCCATCGGCGCCAGCAAGTCCAAGTACGGCTTCGGGCAAGCGTGGGTCAGCGTCGCGGCGGCCCTCTACGTGGTCGACCTCGGCCTGCTCCACGGCGTCATACGCCCCGCCCGCAAGCGCTACGCGGCGACCGCCGAGGAGCTGTCCCAGGTCACGGTCCTGACCGAGCGGGAGCGTCCTCCACAGGTAGCGGTGCTCGACGGCCTGTCGAAGCGCATCTCGCTCGGGTGGGGGGCGTTCGACCTCGTAGTGGTCGTCGTGTTGTACCTGATGATCTTCAAGCCGGGGGCCTGATGCATCCCATAGAGCGCCTCCGATACGTCGCCCAGGCAGCTGGCGCCGACCCCTCGCTGGTGGCCCGCGAGGCGGCATCGGCCTTGGCCGAGGTCGCCGTGGACGAGCCGGCCGGCCTGGTGCCGGCATGCCGGCGGCTGATCGGGAGGCACCTGACGTCCGGGCCGGTGTGGTGGCTGTCGGCTCGGATGCTCGGAAGCGACGATCCCGAGGGAGCGGCGCGGGACGCCATCGCGGCACTGGAGGAAGACCGCACCGGCCGAGCCCTGGTCGACCAGCTGCCCGAGGATGGGACGGTTTTGGTGGTGGGCTGGCCCGATACCACGGCGTCGGCGCTGCGCCGGAGGGGTGACCTGGAGGTGCTGGTGGCCGACGCCGGCGGGGACGGATCCGTGCTGGCCCGGCGACTCGAGGAGGGCGGGACCGACGCCACCGCGGTTCCCGACTCTGGCGTGGCGGCTGCCGCCGTCGTGTCGGGCTTGGTGGTGATCGAGGCTCGAGCGGCCGGGCCCAGCGGGGTGCTGGCGAGCTCCGGCAGCCATGCCGCCGCCGCAGTGGCTGCGGCGGCCGGGATCCCGGTCTGGGCCGTCGCTACCGTCGGCACGGTCCTACCGGGTCGGTTGTGGGACAAGCTGCTGTCTAGGATCGACGCGGGCGGCTTGGAGCCGTGGGAACGCGAGACCGAGCTCGTCCCCTCATCCCTGCTCACGGCCGTGATCGGTCCGGAAGGCCTGGCGGAGGTCGGGGTGGCGCTCAACAGCTCCGACGCACCACCGGTAGCCGAACTGTTGCACGACCCCCGGTGAAGCTGCCCGGAGTGGTGGAGGAGTACCTGGACCTGGGCCTGGCTGTCGGCCGCCACATCGACGGGTTGGTCGACGCCTACTACGGGCCGGCGGAGATCGCCGCCCGTGCCGCAGCCCAGCCGCTCCAGGCCCCCGCCGCCCTGGTGGAGCGCTCCGCCCGGCTGCGGAGCGACCTGGCGGCCGACCGGAGCCTGCCCGCGCAGAGGAGGCGTTGGCTGGAGGCTCAGGTGGGCGGCCTTCACACCACCGCGCTCACCCTGACCGGCGCTGCTATTGGGTACCTCGACGAGGTGGAGGCCGCCTACGGGGTGAGGCCTCGTGTCGTCGAGGAGGACGAGTTGGCCGGCGCCCATCGTCGCCTCGACGCCGCCCTGCCCGGCAGAGGACCGCTCGCCGAGCGCTTCGTCGCCTGGCGGGAAGCGCAGACCGTGCCGCCGGAGCGCCTCCACGATGCCGTTGGTTCGCTGGCCGAGGACTTCCGGGAGCGCACCGACCGCCTCTTCGGTCTACCCGTGGGCGAGCACGTCGAGTTCGAACTGGTCTCCGGTCAGCCGTGGTCCGGGTTCAACTACTACCTCGGCGGCCTCCGGAGCCGGGTTGCCATCAACACCGACCTGCCGGTGCTGGCGACCGGCCTCGGGCACCTGGTCGCTCACGAGGCCTATCCCGGCCATCACACCGAGCACGCCCGCAAGGAGGTGGGCCTGGTTCGGGGCCGCCATCAGCTGGAGGAATCGCTCTTCCTGGTGGGGACCCCGCAGTGCTTGCTGGCCGAAGGGCTCGCCGACCTCGGGCTAGAGGTCATCGTGGGCCGACGCCCTGAACCGGTCCTGGCCGCCCACCTGCATCCTCTCGGGATCCCCTACGACGCCGGCGTGGTCGGGGAGGTGGCCGAGGCCAGCGAGGTCCTCGGCGCCGTCCGGGGCAACGCCGCAGTCATGCTCCACGATCGGGGGGCCACGCCGGAGGAGGCGTCGGCCTACGTCGCCCGGTGGTCGCTGACGACGAAGGCCCGAGCCGACAAGGCGGTCGAGTTCTTGATGGACCCGACATGGCGGGCGTACGTGTTCTGCTACATCGACGGGGTGGCGCTCTGCAGGCGCTTCGTGGCGGACGACCCCGCCAGGTTCGCCCGGTTGATCAGCGAACAGCTGACACCGGCCGACCTGGCAGCCTGAGGAGCGCTGCCCGTAGGCTCCGCGCCATGTCCGCGCGCACCCGTGCCCTGCCCAGACGGTCCTGCCATGCCGTCCCCGGTTCCAACGACAAGTTCCTGGCCAAGGCGCCCGGGCTGGCCGCAGACATGTTCTTCCTCGACCTCGAGGATGCGGTAGCTCCGTTGGAGAAAGAGGCGGCGCGCGCCAAGGTTGTCGACGCCGTCAGGTCGCTCGACTGGGGCGAGGCCACCCTGTGCGTGCGGGTCAACGCCTGGGACACCAAGTGGACCTACGGGGATGTGATCGAGGTGGTCGGCAATGCCGGCGAGCGCCTCGACGAGGTCATGCTCCCCAAGGTCCAGACCGCGGCCCAAGTCGTCGCCCTCGACCTGCTGCTCACCCAGGTGGAGATCAACGCCGGGCTGCCAATCGGCCACATCGGCATCGAAGCCCAGATCGAGACGGCCCAGGGCCTGATCAACGTGGAGGAGATCGCCTTCGCCTCGCCCCGGCTCGAGACTCTGATCCTCGGGCCGGTGGACTTCTCGGCCTCGATGGGCATGCCGTCCCTGGCCGGTGGTCTGCAGATCCCCGAATACCCGGGGGACTACTTCCACTACGTGTTCATGAAGATCCTGATGGCCGGCCGGGCGGCAGGCCTGCAGGTCATCGACGGGCCGTACGTCAAAGTGCGTGATCCCGAGGGCTTCCGTGACTATTGCACCCGCACCCAGGTCCTCGGCTTCGACGGCAAATGGAGCCTCCACCCCGACCAGGTCACCGTCCTCAACGAGGTGTTCTCCCCGACGCAGGCGCAGTTCGACCGGGCGTGGGAGATCCTCGACGCCTACCAGAAGGCCACCGACGGCGACCGCCTAGGTGCGGTGATGCTCGGCGACGAGATGATCGACGAGGCGTCGCGCAAAGTGGCGATCACGCTGGTGGTGCGCGGTGAGCGGGCCGGGCTGCGCCGCTCCTGAAGATTGGGCCGCAGATCACCCGGCGGCGTCGGCCACCAGCCGCCGGGCCACCACCCGGAGGGCCAGGGTCTCGTCGGCGCCCTCGAAGATCGACAGGACTCGCGCGTCGACGAAGTAGCGGCTCACCGGGTACTCCTCGGCGTAGCCCATACCGCCGTGGATCTGGAGGGCCTCCCGCGTCACCCACTCCGCGGCGCGGCAGACGTAGGCCTTGATCATCGACGCCTCGAGCGCCCCCTCACCCTTGGCCATCAGGCGGCTCACCTCGTACATGTGCTCGCGTGCGGCGGCGATGCTGGCCGCCATCCGGGTCAGCTTCACCCGCGTCAGCTGGTAGTCGCCGATGGGCCTGCCGAACACCTTGCGCTCCGAGGCGTAAGCCCGGGCCGCTTCGTAAGCCGCCTGCATGACGCCCACCGCCCGAGCCGCGGTCTGCAGCCTCCCGGCCTCGAAGCCCTCCATCTGGAGGTAGAAGCCTCGCCCGATGCCCCCGTCGCCGCCGATCAGGTTGGCATGCGGCACCCGCCAGCCGTCGAAGGACAGCTCGTAGGAGTGCATGCCCCGGTAGCCGATGGTGTCGATCGGCCGGCCCTCCAAGCGACCGCCTCCCGCCTGGCCCAGCACGAAGCCATGCCCGTCACCGCGCTCTTTGGGCACGACGAACATCGACAGGCCCCGGTGGGCCCGGCCGCGGTCGGGGTCGGTGCGAGCCAGCAGCATGAGCACGTCGGCGCGGGCGGCGAACGTCGACCAGGTCTTGGTGCCCGAGATCACCCAGTCGTCGCCGTCGCGCCGCGCAGCAACTGCGAGGCCGGCCACGTCGGAGCCGTAGTCCGGCTCGGTTACAGCCACGCCGGCCATGATCTCGCCGGTGGCCAGCTTCGGCAGCCACCGCTGCTTCTGCTCCTCGGTCCCGCCCCGCAAGAGGGCCTTGGCCAGGATCTCGGGCCGGGTGATGAGAGATCCGCCGGCACCGAGCGACGCCCGCGAGAGCTCCTCGGTGGCGATGACCATGCCCAGGTAGTCGCTCTCGCCTCCGGACGCGAACCCGCCGTAGGCCTCGGGGATGGACAGGCCGAAGGCCCCCAGCGCGCCCAGCCCGTCGATGATCTCATCGGGGATGTCGGTGTTCTGGCGGTGGATCTGCTCGGCTCGGGGGGCGATGCGCTCTTCGGCGAAACGGCGGAAGGTGCCGGCCACCAGATCGAAGTCCGAGTCGAGGTGACGGGGCGGTTCGATGCCGGCGAGCCCGGCCAGCCACGTCGGGTCCCGCCGCTTCACGAGGAAGTCCCCTACCCGGTCCAGAGCGCCCGCCTCGATGCCCCAGGACCTCTCTCGGGCCGCTACTCGAGCGGCGAGGTCGGCCACCGCCTCGGCGGCGAAGGCTATAGCCAGGTTGGCCTCCTCCTCGCCGTGAGCACCATATGCCAGCCCGGCGCGAGCTGTGGCCAGACCTGAAGCGGCGTGGGCCAGGTCGTAGGCCACCACCTGGTTGTCGTCGATCGCCGAGGGCCCCTGCCCGGCCAGGTGACGGGCCGTGCGCTCGACCACTCCTCGGGCGGTGTCTAGGGCGGCGGCTGCGGGGGCGAGATCGGCGGCAGGCATGGCGAGACGTTACCGGCGCCCCCGGTCGTCGTCCCCAAGGCCCGCGGGCCGGCGGGCCACCACCGTTACCAGCGGCGGCAACACGACCGCGTCGTCGCCGGGGGCGACCTGTGTGGCCGTCTCGAGGTAGTCGGCGACAGGCCCCGGGCCGGCCCATGCCGGCGCCTCCGCCCAGGCGTCGACCAGGTCCAGGCCGGCCTGGCGAGCCAGGGCCGGCAACCGGGCGCCCACGTCGGGATCCCTGGCCGCGAGGTGGGAGAAAGGCTTCCCATCGATCCGCCCGGCGGAGGTGATCGGCTCTTGCGCCACCACCCAACCACCCGGGCGCACGGCCCCCCTCATCCGGCGCAGCACCACCAGCGGTGCGTGGACGTGTAGGAGCAGGAAGCGGCAGAACACCAGGTCCACCGGTTCCGGCAGGGTCAGCTCCTCGGCCGCCTGCGTCAGGGCCACCACTTGCGCCCGGCCGGCCTCGGCCGCCGCGCTTGCCACCTCGTCACGGGTGGCCGGGTCGATGTCGACGGCGTACACCCGCCCGTCCGCCCCGACGACCTGGGCCAGCGCCACGCTGACATCGCCGGCCCCGGCGCCGACGTCGACGCAGCGCCACCCTTCCCGCAGCCCAAGGCGGTCCAGGGCGGTGGCCAGCGGACGGCGGTACACGTCGTTTCGAAGCTCCAACTCCAGCACAGGCATCTCCTCGATTCGTGCCAGACCCTACGCTGCGGTTCCGATGACGACCCACGAACGCCCCTTCGGCCGCCACCTCGAAGATTTCGCGCCCGGGGATGTCTACCGCCACTGGCCGGGCAAGACGATCACCGAGTACGACGACCACCTGTTCTGCATGATCACCATGAACCATCACCCGTTGCACACCAACGCCTGGTTCGCCGAGAACGAGAGCGTGCAGGGCCGCAACGTCGTGGTGGGCAACCTGGTCTACAGCCTGGCCCTCGGCATGAGCGTTCCCGACGTGTCGGGCTCCGCGATCGCCAACCTCGAAGTCGAGAGCCTCCGCCATCCGAAGCCGACCTTCCACGGCGACACCATCTACGCCGAGACCAGGGTCCTCGACGTCAAGCCATCCTCGTCGCGCCACGACCGAGGTGTGGTGACCGTCGAGACCAAGGCATTCAACCAGCACGGCGAGGAGGTCTGTTACTTCAAGCGCAAGGTGATGGTGTGGAAGCGTGGCGCCGCTCCGCAACGCCGACGGCCCTATGCAGGGAGCTCGTGGAGCGACCGATCGGGTGAGTTTTAGGTCACATCGACCCCTCGGCGGGCCGACCGGTCGGTATCCTCACGACGCTAGGTGCAGAGGCTCACCCTGCCTTCTCTAGGGGGACCGGTGGAAGTCGAGTTCTACGGGGTGAGGGGATCGTGCCCCTGCCCATCCGAGAGGACACAGCGGTACGGCGGAAACACGGCTTGCGTGGCCCTCCAGGTGCCGGGCGAACCTCCCATCGTGCTGGACCTCGGCACGGGGCTGCGGCGCTTCGGCGAGACGCAGCCGACCGACGGCAGCTTCCGGGGCACCGCCCTCGTCACCCACATCCACTGGGACCACATCCAGGGACTTCCCTTCTTCCCGCCGGCCGACCGCGTCGGGGCCGAGCTCGACGTCTACGGACCCGCCCAGGGCGGGGCCACGCTGGGTGAGGTGTTCGGCGATTTCATGCGCCCCCCGTACTTCCCCGTCCAGTTCGACCAGCTCCGGGGGCGCATCACCTTCCATGATGTGACCGACGATGACCTGGTGATCGGCAACGCGAAGGTCCGCGTGCGGCCGGTGCCTCACACCGGCCCCACCGTCGGCTACCGCGTGTCGTGGGATGGCGCCACGGTCACCTACATCAGCGACCATCAGGCGCCGCCGGACCTCGAGGCCGTCGACGACCAGGTGCTGGCGCTGGCCTACGGCGCCGACATGCTGATCCACGACGCCCAGTACACCGGATCGGAGTTCGCCGAGAAGTCCCACTGGGGCCACTGCACCATCGACTATGCGCTGCGGGTGGCGCGCGCCGCGGGCGTGTCCACGCTGGTCATGTTCCACCACGACCCGGCCCACGACGATGATCAGATGGACCGGTTGCTGGCCGAGGCCCGCGAGCGTTCCGGACCCACCGGGCCCGAGGTCGTCGCCGCCTACGAAGGTCTGCGCATCCACCTCTGAGCCCGTTCGAGCGACCGCTGTGAGCATTGGGGAAGAATTAGCACCGGAGGATCGCGCAGAACTGTGCGAATCGGGTCGGAACACTCGGTTGCGGTACCTACCGTAGGGATCTAACCCGACCGAGGAGTCCAGTTGGAGCTCGAACACCTGGCCAGAGCCGAGGTCCTGCGCGTCGCTGACGTGAGCGAGACCAGGGAGGCGCAGCGGCGCCGGCGCCTGTGGCGCCTGGCCTGCGTCCTCCTCGTCGTGGCCATCCCCCTCGTGGCCCGCGCCGCGGTCATGGTCGTCGCGGCCGCCGAGGGCCACCCGAAGGGCCACTCCTACTTCGGTCTGCACCCAGGCGTCCCTGCGGCCTGGGCGCCCTACTTGCCCTCGGCCCTGCTGATGTTGGTCCTGGTGGCTGTGCTGGCCGTCCCGCTGCTCGGGGCTGGGCGCTCCCCCCACGTCCTCTACCGCCCCGACGAGATCGACACGACCCTCTCCGATGTGGTCGGGGCCGGAGCGGTGGTGGAGGAGGTCATCAAAACCCTCAACCTGTTCCTGGCCCACAAGACCTTCAGGGACCGGATGGGCGGCACGCCCCGGCGAGCGGTGCTGTTCGAGGGACCGCCCGGGACCGGGAAGACCTACCTGGCCAAGGCCATGGCGGCGGAAGCCGGCGTCCCGTTCCTGTTCGTGTCGTCCTCGGCGTTCCAGTCGATGTACTACGGCCAGACCAACCGGAAGATCCGCTCGTACTTCAAGGCACTGCGGGCCCACGCCCGGCGAGAAGGCGGCGCCATCGGCTTCATCGAAGAGATCGACGCCATCGGGGGTGCTCGCACGAGCATGGGCGGGGGAGGCGGGCGCGAGGGCGTGTCGGGGGTCGTCAACGAGCTGCTGATCCAGCTGCAGTCCTTCGACCAGCCGCCCCGCTCGACCCAGCTGCTGAGCGGTTTGATCGACGCCCTCAACCGGTGGCTGCCCGCCGGCCGCCGCCTGCGCAAGCCGCGCGTCGCCCCCGCCAACATCCTCGTCGTGGGCGCCACCAACCGGGCCGGGGACCTGGACCCGGCGCTGCTGCGCCCCGGCCGCTTCGACCGCACCATCACCGTCGACCTGCCTAGCCGGGCGGGGCGGCGGGAGATCCTCGACTACTACCTCGAGCGCAAAGCCCACGACGGGGACCTCGACGACCCGGCTCGTCGCGAGACGCTGGCCGCCACGACCTTCGGGTACTCGCCGGTGATGCTCGAGCACCTACTCGACGAGGCCCTCGTGTGGGCGCTGCGCCGCCGAGCCGACCGCCTGTCGTGGGAGGACGTGCAGCGGGCCAAGATGACCGAGGAGCTCGGGCTGGCACAGCCGGTCGCCTACGTCGAAGCGGAGCGGCGCACCATCGCCACCCACGAGTCGGGTCACGCCGTGGTGGCGTGGCTGACCGCCCCCCACCGCAAGCTCGAGGTGCTGTCGATCATCAAGCGCCGGTCGGCGCTCGGGTTGCTGGCCCACTCGGAGTCCGAGGAGCGTTGGACTCGGTCTCAAAGCGAGATCGAGGGCCTCATCCGCATCGCCATGGGCGGGATGGTGGCCGAGGAGCTCTTCTTCGGTGAGACCACCAGCGGGGTATCGGGGGATCTGCAGGCGGCGACCGAGACAGCGGCCCAGATGGTCGGAGCCTTCGGTATGGCCGGCCGCCTCCGATCGTTAGAGGCGGTGCAAACTCCCGGCGCCCCCAACCTGGTGGCCAAGGTCCTCGCCGACGAGGATGGCGCCGACGCGGTCGAGGTGATCCTGAGCCGGGCCCGTGACGAGGTCCGCCGTTTGCTGGGAGACAGCCGGCACCTGATCGAGTCGCTGCGGGACGCGCTTCTCGAACGGGAGGAACTAATCGGTGACGAGATAGGCGATGTCCTCAGGGCCGCCGAGGAGGCGCGCCGGGCCAGGGTGATCGACCTGAGCGCTATGGGGGAGCGGGAGGTCCAGCGGGGCGACGCCGGCTGAATGTGCCCGCCGGGGGGCTACTCGTCGATCCCGACCGATGTGAGGACGAACGCCTGCACCCGCGCCTCGTCGCGCCAGACCTCGTAGCGTCCCGACACCCCCTGGTGGCCCGCGCCCATCTCCGTGCGCAGCAGAGTGAGGCCTTCGTCGGTGCGGGCGGAGCGCAGCTTCGCCACCCACTTGGCGGGCTCCCAGAAACCTACCCGGGGATCGTTGAGGCCGGCGGTGACGTAGAAGGCCGGATAGGCACCGGTGGAGACGTTGTCGTAGGGAGAGTAGCCCTTCATCGTCCGGTAAGCCGCCGGATCGTCGAGTGGGTTGCCCCACTCCTCCCATTCGGTGACGGTGAGCGGCAGCGACGTGTCCGACATCGTCGTCACCACGTCCACGAACGGCACCTCGGCTACCACCGCGCGCCAGAGGTCCGGCCGCAGGTTGCTCACCGCTCCCATCAGGAGGCCGCCGGCGCTGCCCCCACGGGCCACCAGGCGATCTGTCGCGGTCCACCCGGTCGCTACCAGGTGCTCGGCGCAGGCGATGAAGTCGGTGAAGGTGTTGGACTTGTGGCCGAGCCGCCCCTGCTCGTACCACGACCGGCCCATTTCCCCACCTCCTCTCACGTGGGCGATGGCGAAGGTGAACCCCCGCTCGAGAAGGTTGACGCGGGCCGGGGAGAAGGCCGGATCCATGGTGATCTCATAGGACCCGTAGCCGTAGAGAAGGCACGGAGCGCTCCCGTCGAGGGGCTGGTCCTTCGGGCATACGAGTGATATCGGGATGGCCGTGCCGTCCCCAGCTGTGGCCCAGATGCGTTCCGTTCGGTAGTCCTCGCTTCGGTAGCCCCGTACCGGCTGGACCTTGACCACCCTCAGACGCCTCGACGCGACGTCGTAATCGATGCTCGACATCGGGGTCACCAGCGACGTGTAGCCGTAGCGGTAGGTGGTGGTCTCCCAATCGCCGTTGGCGCCCCCACTGAGGCTGTACACCTGGTCGGGCTGCTCGATGACGTGGCCCTCCGCCCAGGAGCTCGTCAAAGCATCTACCGGCACGATCCGGAGGTGTTCGAGGCCACCGGCGCGCTCGCCGAGGACGACGTGTCCGGAGAACGCATCGACGCTGTCGAGCTTGGTGCCGGGGCGGTGGGGCACGACGACTTGAAAATCGTGGTGCTGGCCGCCCACGGGCAGCGTCCCCAGCGCGAAGTCGGTGGCGCCCCCGTCGTTGGTCCGCACCAACCAGACGTCACCGGCACCTGGCAGCACGGCGTGCTCGACGTCGTACTCGACCCCGTGCCGGCGGGCGAGCACCACGGCCGGCTCTGCGCCGGGCCGGGCTGCATCGATCCACCGGACCTCGGAAGTCATCTTCGATTCCAGGTGTATGACCACGAACCGCTCCGAGCGGGTGAGCTCCACCGACAAGAAGAAGCGCTCGTCGTCCTCCTGGTAGACAAGGGAGTCGGCCGCCGGATCATCTCCGAGCGAATGACGCCACACCTGGAAAGGTCGCATGGCTTCGTCCAGGCGGACATAGAAGAACGTGCGCCCGTCCCGGGCCCACGCTGAACCGTAGGACACCTCTTCTACGACGTCGTCGAGGTCGTGCCCGCGGCCCAGGTCGCGGAAGCGCAGCCGGTATCTCTCCGACCCGTCGGTGTCGGAGGCGTACGCCAGAACGGTCTGGTCCGGGCTCAGGTCCCACACCCCGAGGGAAAAGAACTCATGACCCTCGGCCAGGGTGTTCTCGTCGAGGACGAGCTGGCCCGCGCCAGGTAACGCCCCCGCTTGCCCGGTCGCGGTTTGATCCAGGGCGGCGGTGGCGTCCGCCAGCACAGTGGAGGCGTCGAGCAGGTGGTCGGGGTCGGCCCTGCGCCAGTAGCTGCGGTACTGGCTGCCCTCGTCGGTGCGGGTCCAGTACCACCAACCACCGAGCGGTGAGGGGCTGCTCACGTCCGTCTCCACGACCCGACCCTTGATCTCATCGAAGAGCCGTTCCTGCAGGGTCGCCGTCGGGGCCAGCACGGTATCGGTGTAGGCGTTCTCCGCCTCGAGGTGGGCGATGACGGCCGGGTCGTCGCGATCGGCCAGCCAATACCAGTCGTCGTGCCTGACCTCTCCGTGCGCCTCGAGCCGGTGTGGGCGGCGCTCGGCCGCCGGGGGGGTGGGTGCGTCAGGCATGGCGGCCAGCTTGCCCGATCCCGGGGGGTCGGTTCTGCTAGCACGGTGGGGTGCGCCGGCCCGCCATCGTCTGCTCCGACGCCGGATCCGCGGCGGCTGCCATCAGGTCAGGGACAGATGTGGTGATGCTCACTGCCAACCCGCACCCGGTGACTGCCTCCGGGCCTGGGAGGCTGGCGGTCTTCGTCGGGGATCCCGACTCAGCCGCCGACCGCGCAGCAGCCGCCGAGATGGCAGCCGAGGTCTTCGCGCGGGATACTTCACCTCAATCGCACGACAGCGAGCCACCGCGCCACGTCCGACTGCCGTCGGCGGCGCCGTCCATCCCAAGGAAGGCACCGATGCACATCAGTATGACGCTCGGCTATGCAGGCAGCTTCAAGAAGGCCGCCAGCCAGGTCGTCGAGATGGAGAAGGCCGGCCTGGACATGGTCTGGGTACCCGAGGCCTACAGCTTCGACAGTGTCAGCGTGATGGGCTACCTGGCGGCGGTCACCGAGCGGGTCCGGATCGCCTCGGGCATCCTGCCCATCTACACCAGGACCCCCACGCTGCTCGCCATGACTGCCGCGGGGCTCGACGCCCTGTCCGACGGGCGGTTCGTGCTCGGCCTCGGCGCCTCCGGGCCGCAGGTGATCGAAGGCTTCCACGGCGTGGCCTACGACGCCCCGCTCGGGCGCACCCGGGAGATCATCGAGATCTGCCGCAAGGTCTGGGCTCGGGAGGCGCCGCTCGAACACGAAGGCCGGTACTACCACCTACCCCTCCCCGAGGATCAGGGCACCGGCCTCGGGAAGCCACTCAAGATCATCGGCCGCCCCAACCCCGATATCCCGGTGTGGATCGCCGCCATCGGCGAGAAGAACGTATCGCTGGCCGCGGAGGTCGCCGATGGCTGGCTGCCGATCTTCTTCGTCCCCGAAAAGGCCCGGGACGTGTGGAAGTCATCCCTCGAGGCCGGCCGCGCGAAGCGCAGCGCTCACCTCGCCCCGTTGCAGATCGCAGCCGGAGGCGTCCTGGCCATCGGCGAGAACGACGAGGTGACGGCAGTGCGCGAGATGGGACGCCCGCAGCTGGCCCTCTACATCGGTGGCATGGGCGCCAAGGGCACCAACTTCTACAACACGCTCTGTCAACGCTACGGCTATGAGAAGGCGGCCGCCGAGATCCAGGACCTCTACTTGTGCGGCAAGAAGGACGAGGCCGCGGCCAAGATCCCTGACGAGCTGGTGGCCGGAGTGTCGCTCGCCGGCCCGAAGAGCTTCGTCGCCGAGCGGATCGCGGCGATGAAGGAGGCCGGAGTGACCCATCTCAACGTGACTCCGGTCCCCGTGGGCGACCAGACGGTGCCCGAGCTCATCTCGACGGTCAAGGAGATGGTGGGCTGACCGCATCCAGGTCCGGTCTTTGAGCCTCGGGCGCGCCCGGCCTACACTCCACGACCATGGTCCCCGCGGCTCTAAAGGCGCCTCTGGATTACGGCTTCGCCATGGCGGTGTCGGTGATGGCGATCGTCTTCAGCTTCTTCTGCGATCCCCGCACGACGGGATGGATCGTGTTCGCGGTGGGTGTGGTCATGGCCCTCAGCGTTCTCGTCGCCGGCGCCCGCCCAGTTCGGCGCGACGACCGTACCTGAGCGCGTCGCGCCACTGCCACCAGCTCCTCCATCCCGGATTCGACCCCCTTCGCCAGCACCGCCAGGTCGGGGTTGGAGTCGAAGTCGGCGCTGATCCCGAAGGTCACCTTCCCGTCGTAGGAGAAGATCGCCACGCTGATGCGCAGCTGGGCACCCAGCGGCGCGTAGGGGTAGGCAACGACCATCTTCCTGCCGCGCGCGTAGAGCGGTAGCTGCGGCCCGGGCACATTGGTCGTAAGCGTGTTGACCGTCCGCTGCGGCAATCGAGTCCCGATCCGGCCGGCGGCCGCCAGCAGCATCGGGGGCGCGAACCCAGTCAGTTCGGTGAGGCGCTCACCGGCCATGGCGTGCTTGGACTCCTTGAGCCCCTCCATTTGCAGGGAGATCGAGGCCAGGCACTGGATCGGGTCGTCGAGGTCGATCGGTAGCTCGGCGAAGACCGCCGACACCCGGTTGTCGTAGTTGCCGTCGCCGACGGCGGTGCCCTGGTCGTTGCGGGCCCGGACTGACACCGGGACCATCGTGCGGATGCTGCGGTCCACCGACTCGCCTCGTGACAGCAAGAGGTCACGGAAACCGCGGGTGATGGCGGCCAGCACGACGTCGTTGAACGTCCCCCCCAAAGCCTGGCGTACCGCCTTGACGTCGGCGACCGACGAGTCAACGGTCATCCACCGGCGGTGCGGTCCCAGGGGGCCATTGAGACTGGTCTGGGGCGCCGACCGGCCGACCGCACCGGCGGCGGCCCACAGGCTGCGAAACACCTGCCCCGCATCCGCGGCGGCGCGGCGCGGCACCCGGGTCAGCGAGCGCAGGACTCGCAGCTGCTCGAAGGGGCTGCTCACGGTGGAAACGACGGCGTCGGCCGCCAGCTGGAACGCCGACGGCTGCGGCTGGGGGACCCACTCGCGCGGCGGCGCGGTCGGTGCGTCGGGTGTGATGTCGAGCACCACCGCCAGCATGTCCGCGCCCGACACGCCGTCGACCATGCAGTGATGGGTCTTGGATATGAGCGCCCACCTGTCGCCCTCCAGTCCCTCGACGATCCAATGCTCCCAGAGCGGCTTGGAGCGGTCCAGCTGCTGGGACATGACCCGCCCGACCAGGCGCCACAATGCCTCCTCTCCGCCAGGGGAGGGGAGCGCCGACTGGCGGATGTGGTACTCCAGGTTGAAGTGCGGATAGTCGACCCACACCGGCCGGCCGAGCTCGCCCGGCACTGTCTGCACCACCTGCCGGAATCGTGGCACCAGGTGCAGCTTGCCGGCGACGGTGGCGAGCATCTCGTCGTAGGTCGGTGGAGGGCCCTCGAACACGCACACTGCGCCGATGTGCATGTGGCTGACGTCATCCTCGATGTGGAGAAATGATGCGTCCAGCGGGCTGAGCCGGTCATAGGACATTCGCCCCTCCTTTGCTCACACCATTCGTAGCACCTGGTGGAGAGACGGCGAGCCGATCGCGTGAGGGCCCCCGTCGCACGACTTGGCGATGACCGCCGAGGTACCGGGGAGAGGTTGTTACTATCGACGTAGGAGAAATCCCTCCCCTCGGAAGGTGACGTCATGGCAACCTCGGAACTCGACCTAGGCCGCTACAAGCTGGGCTGGAGCGACGTCGAAGACTTCTACGTCTACAAGCCCAAGAAGGGCCTCGACGAGGAGATGATCCGCGAGATGTCGTGGATGAAGGGCGAGCCGGACTGGATGACCAAGCGTCGCCTCACGGCCTACCGGCACTTCCTGAAGCGGCCGATGCCCAATTGGGGCGGCGACATGTCCGGGATCGATTTTTCGGACATCTTCTACTACATCAAGCCCATAGACAAGCAGGTCAGCGCCTGGGACCAGCTTCCAGAGTCGGTCAAGGCCACCTACGACAAGCTGGGCATACCGGAGGCCGAGCGCAAGTACCTGGCCGGCGTGACCGCCCAGTACGAGTCCGAGGTCGTCTACCACCGCAACCGGGAGGACCTCGAAGCGCAGGGCGTGCTGTTCTGCGACATGGATACCGCCCTACGGGAGTACCCCGACCTGGTCAAGCAGTACTTCGGCAAGGTCATCCCGGCCAACGACAACAAGTTCGCAGCGCTCAACACCGCGGTGTGGTCGGGGGGCAGCTTCATCTACGTCCCGCCCGGGGTCAAGGTAGACATGCCGCTGCAGGCCTACTTCCGGATCAACACCGAGAACATGGGGCAGTTCGAGCGCACGCTGATCATCGCGGACGAAGGCGCGCAGGTGCACTACATCGAAGGCTGCTCGGCCCCCGTGTACACCTCTGACTCCCTGCACTCCGCCGTCGTGGAGATCGTGTGCAAGGAGTCCAGCCGGGTCACCTACACGACCATCCAGAACTGGTCGAACAACGTTTACAACCTGGTCACCAAGCGAGCCCGCTGCGACACCGAAGCCCACATGGAGTGGATCGACGGCAACATCGGCAGCCGACTGACCATGAAGTACCCCGCCGTGTACCTGATGGGCCCGAAGGCCTCGGGTGAGGTCCTGTCGGTGGCCTATGCCGGTGCCGGCCAGCACCAAGACGCCGGGGCCAAGATGGTCCACGCCGCCCCCGAGACCACCTCGACGATCATCTCCAAGTCGATCTCCAAGGATGCAGGCCGGACCTCGTACCGCGGCCTGGTCCGCTTCGAGCCGGGTGCTCACCACTCCAAGTCGTTCGTGCGCTGCGACGCCCTGCTCCTCGACGACCTCTCGCGCAGCGATACCTACCCCTACATCGAGGTGGGGGAGCAGGATGCTCAGGTGGGCCACGAGGCCACCGTCTCCAAGATCGGCGACGACCAGCTCTTCTACCTGATGAGCCGGGGTCTCTCCGAGCAGCAGGCTATGAGCATGATCGTCAACGGCTTCATAGAGCCGGTGACCCGGACCCTTCCGATGGAGTACGCCGTCGAGTGGAGCCGCCTGATCGAGTTGCAGATGGAAGGCTCGATCGGCTAGCACCGCCAGCGGGATCGGATCGCCGTTGGGTTCAGGCCAGCGTTGATGGCACCATGGCGGTGTGCCGATGCGAGAGGACTGCAAGTTCTTCCAGAGCCGCACTTACAAGTCGGGGGATGTAGCGCGTTTCTGCGCTCTCGACCTGGCCCCGGAGGCGCCCTGGCGCTGCCCGGAGGGCTGCCGCCGCTTCGAGAAGCGCGTCGGCGATGCCGGGTTCACACGCGGGGCGCTGGTCGAGCCGGCTCCCGGCCCCGAGCCGGAGCTGTCTGCTGGGATCGCAGCGCTGCTCGACTCCGCTGAGGACGTTATCAACGCGGCTGGGCCCGAGATCATCGCTGAGCAGCGACGTCTGGAGCAGATGGAGGCGGCCCGAAGCGAGGCTTGGTGGAGGAAGTTGCGGAGGTCCCCGCGCTGGCGCCGCTGATCCCCACTCGTCCTGAGCGGTAGGATCGCCTCGATGACCGGAGCGGTAGCCCTCGCCGTCGTCTTGGTGATCGCCGTCGCCGGGATGAGCCTGGCCATGCAGACACAGCGACCCGTGCAATCCCCGCCGCGCGCGCCCGGCCCGAGCACCCGGCGGGTCCGGGACCGGCGGCCGGCGCCGGCCCCCCCTCCGCCCCCCCCTCCCCCCGCTGATCCCGAGCCCGAGTGGAAGGGCCCGGAGATCCTCCGCACCGGAGCCCACGCCGAGGCCAAGGTGGTTTCCGTTGTGGACGAACGCACCCTCGGACCGGTCACCCGAAGCCGCTTGGTGCTCGCCCTGTCGGTGGACGGTCAGGACTGGGAGGTCACGGTCCGCCACGCTTTCCAGACACCCGATGCGCGATCGAGGGTCAAGGTCGGGGGGACTGTTCCGGTGCGTTACAACCCTGAGGACCACCACAAAGTGGTCCTGGACCAAGACCGCTCGTCGGACGGCTAGCGATCGGACTCGGTGGCCGATCGGACTCGGTGGCCGATCGGAGACATCGGCCCGTAGACTGTCCAGTCCGGCGCGCCTGACGGTTTTCGACGCCCCACGCCGAGGAGCCTGACCTGCCTTCTTTCACTACTGAGACTGTCACCGCCATGCGCGGCCCTTCCTGGCTGGGCGCGCTTCGCTCGGCGGCATTCGAGCGGTACAGCTCCAGCCCGTTGCCGACCGAAGCAGCAGAGGAGTGGCGTTACAGCCGCATCGCCGAGCTCGACCTCGACCGCTATGCGCCCGTGACCGACGCTGGCCCCATCTCTTCCTCCGAGACGGTGTCCGACCCGGTGCTCGACGCCATCCTGTCAGCCCTGCCTGACGCCGTGGCCATCGAGGTCGGAATGGACGGCACCGTCGCCGTCACCGGCCACCACCCCGCCGTGGCTGTCACCGATCTCGCCGCAGACAACTCCCCAGAGGCCCCCATCGGCGCCATAGCCGGAGAGCCCGACGCCCTCGTCAGCCTCAACCTGGCGCTGGCCGCCGCCCCGCTGGTGGTGGACGTCGGCCGCAGCTCAGGAGCGGTGCCAACGGTCATCGTCGTGCACCGCGTCGGTACGAACGGGGCTGCAGTTTTCCCTCGGCTCTTGGTGCGCGTCGCCCGCAACGCCGACGCCTCGATCGTGGAAGTGCTGGCCGGCTCCGACGTGGAGAGCCTGGTCGTTCCCGTCACCGAGCTTCAGGTCGACGACGCCGGCCGGCTCGCCTACGTGCACGTCCAGATGCTCGGGCGTCGGACCTGGCAGATCGCCCTTCAATCCAGCGCCGTCGGCCGCGACGCAACGCTGACCTCAGCTGCGATCTCGCTCGGCTGTGACTACGCCCGAATGCGGACGGACTCGGCCCTGGTGGCGCCGGGCAGCACCGGCAAGCTCCTGGCCGTGTACTTCGCCGACGGCCATCAAATGCACGATCTACGGACCAATCAAGATCATCGAGCCCCTCAGAGCACCTCGGACCTTTACTTCAAGGGGGTGGTAGCCAACCGGAGCCGATCGGTCTACACCGGCCTCATCCGGGTGGAGAAGGGCGCGCGCGCCACGAACGCCTTCCAGACCAATCGCAACCTGGTGTTGCACGAGGGTGCCCACGCCGACTCGGTGCCCAACCTCGAGATCGAGGACAACGACGTACGCTGCAGCCACGCCTCCGCCGTCGGGCCCATCGATGCAGACCAGCTCTTCTACCTAGAGAGCCGAGGGGTGCCCACCGAGGCCGCCGGCCGCCTCATCGCCCTGGGCTTCCTCGACGAGGTCCTGGACCGGCTCCCCGTCCCGGCCATCGCGGCCCCGCTGCGCCTGGCGCTGGCCGCAAAGCTCGACGAGGCGGAGAGCATCGAAGCCTCCTTGGTCGGCGTGGCCGAGAGGGAGGTGGCGGGGTGAGCGAGGTTCGGATCCCTGTCGCCGACGTCAAGCCAGGTACAGCCGTGCGTCTCGACGCCGGCCCTGGCGGGGTGTGCCTGGTGCGGATCGAGGACAGCTTCTACGCCATCGGTGATCGATGCAGCCACGCCAACGTCTCCCTCTCCGAAGGGGAGATCGACCCCGATGATCGCTGGATCGAGTGTTGGAAGCACGGCAGCGCCTTCTCCTTGGAAGACGGTCAGCCACAGTCCCTGCCGGCGATCGCGGCCGTGCCGGTCTACAAGGTCGCCCTGGAGGGTGACGAGGTAGTGGTGACCTACTGATGAGCACCCTCGTCATCGAAGGGCTACGGGCCACAGTCGCCGGCAGGGAGATACTGCGTGGCGTCGATCTGACGGTACATAGTGGCGAAGTCCACGCCGTCATGGGCCCCAACGGCGCCGGCAAGAGCACACTGTCGCACGTGCTGATGGGACGGCCGGGCTACACGGTGACCGGCGGCCAGGTGCTCCTCGACGGCGTCGACTTGCTGCCGCTGCCGACCTGGAAGCGGGCCCAGGCCGGCCTGTTCCTCGGAATGCAGTACCCGATCGAGGTCCCCGGCGTGTCCCTCCGGGATGTGCTGGCGGAAGCTTTCACCGCTTCCGGCCGGGACGCCACCCAGGTACCGGCGCTCGTCGGAGCAGAAGCCGCGCGGGTCGGTTTCGACGAGCGCTTCTTGCTCCGATCCATGAACGCCGACCTCTCCGGCGGCGAGCGCAAGCGCAACGAGACAGTCCAGCTTGGCGTCCTCGGCCCCCGCTTCGCCGTGCTGGACGAGATCGACTCGGGCCTCGACGTCGACGCCCTGCGCGCGGTGTCCCGACGTATCGAGGCCGCCACCACCGAATCCGGTCTTGGAGTCCTCGCCATCACCCACTACACCCGCCTGCTCAAGGAGCTCCACCCGGATCGGGTGCACGTCCTGTCCAAGGGCCGTATCGTCACCAGCGCTGGCCCGGAGCTGGCGGATGAGCTGGAGAGCACCGGCTATGCGGGATGGGCGGAGGACATGGAGGAGCCTGCCGGTGGCGCGACTGCGGCGGGCCGCCCGCCGGATCCTTTCGCTGATCCTTTCGCCTGATCTCATCGGTGTACCCCGGTCGGGCTGCTGCCGATGAGACTCCCGTCCTGGCGGTGGAAGTCGAGGGTGGAGTTCGCAGAGCCGGTTACGTAGAAGTTGCGGTGGATGGCCGTGTGATGTCTGGCGCACAGAGCTATTCCATTGTCTACATCGGTCCCGCCGCCGTCATCCCAGGGCAGCCGATGGTGGACGTCGACATGGGTGCGTCGGCATCCGGGCCAGCGGCAGTGACCGCCGTCTCGGACGATGATTGCTCGGCGCTGTGCGGTAGTCCACGTGCGGGATTTGCGCCCGAGCGCCAAGGGCACGCCATCAGGGTCGACGTGGTGCGTAACCGTGGAGCAGTCGCAGATGATCTGTTGGAAGGCAGCGTCGGGTAGCGGTTGGCCGCCGAGCAGGCATCCGTGGTCGTGCTCGACGATGATGTGGGCGAGGTAGCGGTCGCTGCCGGGTGAGTGTCCACCGGCCATCCCGGCTCGCACCAAGGACATGAGCGCGTCGGCTCGCATCGTTTGCCAGTCGGGAGCGTCCTGCGGTCCGGCCAGCGAGTCCGCACGTGCGTACTCGTCCACAGGCTGACGGCGTTCGGGCCGCTCGGGCCGCTCGAGATGAGCGCCGAGAGCTGCGTCCAGCTCTGCCGCCTCCTCGTCGGTCAGGATCGCCTCCACCTTGCAGGTGCCGTCGCCGCGGGGGACGACCCGTAACCCGCGCCGGCTGAGTCGGTCGTCGGGTGGGTTGTGCTGGGAGGCATGCAGGAGGTATGCGGCGACCGCGCGCTCGACGTCGGTCACGGTGCCGGCTTCGGCTACCGCTACGAAAGCTTCGTCGACCTCTCGTGACGCCCCCGTCGCCCTCACCATGGTCCGCACCGCGCAGTAGGAGGCGCGCCCTCCGGCCAGTGCTTCAGCCAGCACCGGCCGCCGGCGCAACTCGTGGGCCACGCGCAGCTTTTCGTAAGCGGTTGTCCGCGCCAGCCCGCAGCGCCACATCAGCCAGTCAGCACAGGTCGTCTGACCGTCGCAGGCCCAGCCCCGGTAGGCATCGAAATCGGCCAAGGCCTCCAGCCACGCCGCCTCACCGGAGTCCAGCCAGCGTTTGTGGTCGGCGAGCCAGTCGCCTGCGCTGTCGCTGAGGCTGGGCTGCTCCCAACCGGATGCGCCTGGGCGGGCATCATCAGCCTCCAGCCTGTCGGTAACGGTCTCCATCGGAACCTGCCATCCAATCCCGCCGGCCTGATCGCCGACGTGCCCTACCGGTGTGACCCACCGGCATTTGTCAGGGCCCGCCTGGACCGAGTGCTGGAGCCAACGTAGCGAAGGGGTGTGACTGAGCTCTCGGCGGCGCGCGGTCCGGGGTGGGGATCAGTGGGTGATGACGGCCTGGATCTGCTCGATCGGGAGGACCGGGATCCTTCCGACGGTCTGTAGTTGCTGGAGTGTGCCGCCGGCGGGGCCGAGGCTCCATGTGGCGGTCCAGCTCTCGGTGAGCGTCAGAGCTACCGTTGCCACGTTGTCGTAGGTGTGGCTGATCGTGCCGTTGGGGTAAGGGAAGCTTTCGGTGTCGTAGGGGCCGGTGGTGGTGCCGTCGCCCCAGTCGACGGTATAGCTGCCATGTGCGGTGACGGTGAGCGGCCCGAGCGGCGTCGGGTCGGTCCACGACGGCGGTGTCGTGGTGCCGTGGGTGACCAGATAGGTCGGTTTGCCGGTCACCGCGAAGCCGGGTGGCACGGCGGGTCGTGGGACGGGCAGCGGGATGGTCTGCCAGAATTGTTGCGCTAGGACTACGGGGTTGGTGGCGATCGTCGGTGGGATTGGAGCGGCT
>JAKBAM010000040.1 GCA_021809105.1 Actinomycetes bacterium | reverse complement strand
CACCACCCTAGCGGAGCGGGGTGTGCCGTCCGCTGCGGGTGGGGCCCGGTGGGTGACCGAGGGGACTTGAACCCCCGACCTCCAGGGCCACAACCTGGCGCTCTAACCAACTGAGCTACGGCCACCAAGGGCCGACAGTCTGCCACACCGGGGCCGATGGCACCGGCGACGGGGGCCGACGGCACCGGCTACCGGCGCCGGATGGCACCGGCAGGGGGAGGTGTCGTTGCCGCCGAGTCGGGGTAGACCCCAGCTAACTACGCAGAGGGGAACCCATGGGTAAGGCTCGGTCTGAAGCAGGAGAACAGGACCTGGTCCGCTTGTACCTGGACGGCATCGGGCAGTACCCGCTGTTGACCAAGGAAGACGAGGTGCGGCTGTCGCAACTCATGGAGGCTGGGCGCGATGCAGCTTCGGCGCTGGATAGCGACGAGAAGCTGACGGCGGCGAAGAAACGGGATCTACGACGCACGAGCCGTGCCGGCGTTGAGGCGACGGAGCAGTTCGTAAACTCCAACCTGCGCCTCGTGGTGTCCATCGCCAAGAAGTACCAGTCGGCCGACATGCCTCTGCTCGACCTCATCCAGGAGGGCAACCTCGGACTCATCCACGCAGTCGAGAAGTTCGACTGGCGGAAGGGCTTCAAGTTTTCGACCTACGCCACGTGGTGGATCCGCCAGGCGATCGGCCGTGGCATCGACAACACCTCCAGGACCATCCGCCTACCGGTGCACGCCGGCGACCAGATCCGTCGCCTGCTGCGCATGCGCGGCCAGATGGAGGGCGAGCTGGGCCGCTCACCCACCCCTGCAGAGCTGTCCGTGGCGATGCAGATGCCGGAGGAGCAGATCAGCGAGTTACTCCAGTACGGGTCGGAGCCGGTCAGCTTGGAGGCGCCGATCGGGACCGACGGCGATACCGAGTTGGCGGACATCGTCGCCGACCTGTCCGCTCCCTCACCCTTCGACGTCGTCGCCGGCGCCATGCTGGGGGAGGAGATCGACAAGCTCTTGGCTCCCTTGGACGAGCGCGAGCGGGAAATCCTCAAGCTGCGCTACGGGCTCGATCGTGGTGAGCCCCGGACGTTGGAAGAGGTGGGCGACGCTCTGCAGCTGACCAGGGAACGGATCCGCCAGATCGAGCGGACCGCCCTCTCGAAGCTCCGGCACCCCTCCACTGACACCGGCGCTCACGATCTCTTGGCCAGCTAGCTGGGGTTGGCGTCAGTACTGAGATAGCCACGTAGAGATGAGCACGCAGCTCGACCTCGGCCGGGCGGTCCCCTTTCGCACCGCCCGGGATCCAGTCAGCCAGCCGGTGCTGCGGCGGTGGTGTGACGCCCTCGGCGTGGAGAACCCGTTGTACAACCTCCCTGACGTGGCGGCTCGCACACGCTTCGGCCGCGTCGTGGCCCCGTTGGCCATGCTCGACGTCTGGACCAAGCCTGGGCTCGCCTACATCCGCAACCCGGCGGATCCGTTGGGATCGGCGTTCGAGATGCTCGACGGGGAAGGCTTTACCTCGGCGGTCGCCGTGTCCTCCGCACTGGTTCAGTCTCGCCCCGTGTCTCTGGACGAAACTTTGACGTCGAGCATCATGCTCGAATCGGTGACATCCGAGAAGGTCACGGCGCTCGGGCAGAGCCGGTTCGTGACGACCAAGGAGGAGTTCTTCGTCGACGGCACTGCGGTCGGATCCTCCCGCTTCACCGTGATGAAGTTCCGCCCGAGCGGGGAGAGGCGTGCCTCGGGGAGCGGGGCATCAGGGGTGCCACGCCGGCGGCGGCATGCGGGAGACGTCCGGCGCGACCAGACGGGCACCGTCGTGGCGGGCGCCCTCAGCTCCGGATCGGCGCTCCCCGTGGTCGAGATCCCGGTGAGCGCCACCCTGATCGTCGGCGGAGCCCTCGCCACTTCGGACTACTTCGACGCCCACCACGACCGGGACGCGGCGATGCGGCGCGGATCGCGCGACATCTTCATGAATATCCACACCACGCTCGGCCTGCTCCAACGTTGCGTAGGGGACTGGCTGGGGCCCGACATCCTCTGGCGTTCGATGTCGGTACGGCTCGGGGTGCCGAGCTATCCGGGCGACTCGCTGACCGTCATCGCAGACGTGTCGTCGTGCGACCACGCTACGGGCGCGACGAGCATCGACGTGCTGGCTCACAACAGCCTCGGCCACCACGCCGAAGGCCGCATCGACGTGGTGCTGCCCGTCTAGCTCGGCCTCGGCGGCTCAGTCCTAGCCGGCTCAGTCCTCGCCGGCGAAGGGAGGGGGCGCCCCGGCATCGTCGAGCAGGTGCTTGAGTGCCTTGCCCGTGGCGTTGCGGTGGATGGCATCCCGGAACTCCACGTGGGCCGGGACCTTGAACGGCGCCAGGACAGCGGCCACCCAGTCCCGGACGCCTTCGGTGTCCAGATCCGAGCCGGGGGACCGAACGACATACGCCTTGACCTCCTGGCCGAGGACGCGGTGCGCCACGCCCGCCACGACCGCGTCGGTGACGTCAGGATGAGCGTGAAGGCGGTCCTCGATCTCTGCTGGGTAGATGTTCTCACCGCCACGCAGGATGAGGTCGCTGCGCCGCCCGTCGAGGAAGAGCAGGCCGTCGACGACCCGCCCGAAATCGCCGGTCCGGTACCAACGGTCGGGGCTGAGTGCCGCCGTGTCGGCTTCCGGGTTGGCGTGATATCCGACGAACAGCGAAGCGCTGCGGATCTGGACCTCGCCGGCGGCACCGTCCTCTACCTGCGAGTCGGTCCCGGGGCGGCAAACTCTTATCGTGGCTGCCGGTGGCGGCCCTCCGACGTTGCCGGGGCGGGCGAGGAGTCCGGGCATCACTGCGGTTGCGCCCGTGCCGTTGGTTTCGGTCATGCCGTAGCCGACCACGAGCCCCGATCTGGCGTGAGGCCACTTCTCCGCCAGTCGCTCGAGGAGTGCGGGCGCCCAGACGGATCCGCCGCCGACGATGGAGCGGAGGCTCGAGACGTCGTATCGATCTACTTCCGGGAACTCGAGCAGGCGCCAAGCCTGGGTGGGCACCAGCCTCCAAGTCGTGACCCGGTGCTCCGCAGTCGTGCGGAGGTGCTGCTCGGGGCCCCAGCGCCCCCTCGGCATGTAGACGAGCTTGGTGGCGGTGCCGACGGAGGAGATCGCCTGGGAGTTGAGGCCGGAGAGGTGGAACAGCGGCAGGGCGGCTATCTCGCAGGCGTCGGTGGGCGTGGTGCCGGCGGCTGCCTGGCGCAACGCGATGGACTGCATCCAGTGGAGCTGGTTGCGGTGGGTCAGCACGGCGCCCTTCGGCCGGCCGGTGGTGCCGCTCGTAAAGAGGATGACGAACGGGTCGTCCTCCTCGATGGCTGTGCCCGGCATGGCGCAGCCCCCGCTGAACCACCCGGGGCAGGCCTCGTCGAGATCCCGAGCGGGGGGACGGCCCGCCATCCCCTGGAGACGGGCGAGCCGCTTGGCGTCTCCCACGAGGAGCTTGGGGGATGTGAGCCCGATGCCGTATTCGAGCTCGGCGCCGGTCCACCAGCCGTTGAGGGCGACGATCACCCCGCCGAGGGCGATGACGGCCCAGGCGACGATGACATGCTCGAAGCGGTTGGCGGCCGCCAGCGCCACCCGATCGCCCTTGCCGATCCCGTGCTCGTCGCGGAGCGCCACCGCGGTGCTGGCCACCATCTCGGCCGCCTGCCCGAAGGTGACTGTCGTATCGCCGTCGACGAGGTAGGGGCGGTCGGCGTCGCGGCTCGCCCCGGTCAGGAGGAGTGCCCGCAGGTGGGGGAGGCGGTCCAGGAAGATGTCGTGGGAGGCGCCGAGCACCTCGCCTGCCGCCATCTCGAAGGGAGCGCCCGGGCCCATCAGTTCCTCTCGCCGCTCGGGCGTGAGGGCCGGTCCCGGCGACCAGCGAAGCGTCGTGGCTGGCATCAGGTCGCCTCTGGTTCGAACTGGACCAGGGTGACGTCGCCGACGTCCTCGAACGCGGCCCGCACCCGCAGCCCGATGGACACGTCCTCTGGGGGGATGCCGACGATGTTGGTGGTGAGCTTGGGGCCCTCGTCCAGCTCCACCACGGCGATCACGTAGGGCTCGCGGCCGGCGAAGGCCGGATGGGTCGGCTTCCTGGCCACCGTGTAGGTGAACACGGTCCCTCCGCCCGACATCCGCTCCCAGGGCAGCTGGTCGCCGCCGCACACCGGGCAGAGGTGCCGGGGGTAGAAGACGCGATGTCCGCAGGCGTGGCAGCGTTGCATCCAAAGCTCGCGCCTGGCGGCCCCCTCCCAGAACGGCCGGGTGAGCGGCGACGGGTGGGGCAGCGGTCGTTCGGTCATTCCCTCGTCCCGAGGATCAGGCTCACCTGTTCGCCCATGACCCCGCCGTTGCCGTGCACGAACGCCCGCTCGAGATCAGGGATGGTCCGCTGCGGCGCCCGCCCTTGGAGCTGGCGGACAGCTTCGGTGACGTGGCTCATCCCCCCGGCGATGCCGGACTGGCCGTAGGAGAGCTGGCCGCCGTGGGTGTTGACGGGCAGGTCCCCGTCCCAGCGCAGGTCGTGCTCCTCCACGAAGCGTCCCGCCGTCCCCTTGTCGCAAAACCCGGCGTCCTCCAGGGTGAGCAGCACAGTGATCGTGTAGCAGTCGTAGACGGACAGGAGGCCCACGTCCTTGCGGCCGACCCCTGCCATCTCGAAGGCGCGGTCGGCGGCGGGCTTCACCGACGACACGGTCAGGTTGGGGGCGTAGGTCGCCGACCAGTGGCTCACGTGCTCGCCGACCCCGAGCACCGGTACGGGTTTGTGGGCCAGGTGGGCGGCGCGCTCGGTAGTGGTGACCAGCACCCCGGCCGCACCCCCGGTCGGCAGGACGATCTCCAGGCGGTGGAGCGGGTCGACGATCATCGGCGAGGAGAGCACGTCGTCGACGGTGAGCGGCTGGCCGTGGAAGATGGCGTCGGGGTTGGCGCACGCGTTGTAGCGCTGCTGGACGGCGACTAGAGCCCGCTGCTCGGGGGTGAGCCGGTACTCGTGGCTGTAACGCTGGGCGATCATGGCGTAGCCGTAGTTGGGCCCTGATCCTCCGTAAGGCTCCTCGAACTCGGCGGTGGGCGACGAGTCGACGATCGGATAGCCCGTAAACCGGGCCCGGCGCGTGGAGGCGGTGAGGCAGAGACATGTGTCGCACATCCCGCTGGCCACGGCCATGGCCGCCCGAGCCACCATCGCTGTGCCGGTCGCCCCGCCGTGTCCGACGCGATCCACGAAGTTGGCTCGAAGGCCGAGCATCTCGACCATCATCACCGCCCCCATGGCGGCGCCCGTGTCGTGGACCACCAGCCCGTCCACGTCGCGAAGGCTGATACCGGCATCACGGACCGTTAAGGCGGCGATCCGGCTCAGCATCTCGACCACCGTCTCGTCGCCCGTGTCACGTCGCGGTGGCAGCTCGCCTATTCCGGCGACCGCCGATCGACCCCGGATCACGAGGCCCGGATGGGGACCGTGTGTGTGTCCCGGCCGGATCTCAGCACGGTTCCAGGCCTGGCCCCGGTCGCTACCCCGGACTCGGCTACGGGCTCTCCGTTGACCAACACACAGTCGATCCCGGTGGCGCCTGCATAAAGCCGCATGCCGTCAGCGGGAAGGTCGACCCGGGCATGGACCGGCTCACTGCCGATCCGGTCCTCGTCGAAGACGACGATATCGGCCGCGTAACCTTCTGCCACCCGGCCGCGGCCGGTGAGACCGAAGGCTCGTGCTGCATCGTCTGTGACCATCCGCACGGCTTCCTCCAGGGGAAGGAGCTGGCGGTCACGGACGGTCGGGCCGAGGAAGTCGGTGAAATAGCCGAACGTGTCGAGCATGTCGAGGTGAGCCCCGGCATCGGACCCACCGATGATCGTGCGGTCATCCCGCCACAGCCGGACGCGGCGCTGCCAGGATTCCGGGTCGTCACCTTGGGGGGGGACCACCATGACGGTGCGCAGCTCGTCGGCCACACTCACGTCGAAGAACAGGTCCCATGGGTCGCTGCCGCGTTGCCGGGCCGCATCGGCGACCGTCAGGCCCGCCGCATCCGAGTAGCGATCGCAGTCCACGTGCTCGAAGCGCAGCCGGTCGTGGTCGTACCAGATCCTCGGTGCCGATCCGGCCGCGTCCACCAGGCGCCGGCGGACGGAGGCATCGGCGAGGAGCCTCACCTTCTCGCGGTGCGGGTGGGCGAGCACTTCGGCCCACTCGGGGAGCGAGTCGAAGAGGAAACCCGACCCCAGGTTGAGGTAGAGGGTCTGGGGCACCGGCAGGGTCAGGCCGTAGACCGCTCCGCCGTGTCGCCTGGCCAGGTCGGAAGCGCCCAGGCGGTTGCCGATCGCCTCGTCGGAGATTTCGGGGCGGACGGTCAGGAGGTTCCAGTTGAGGGGGCGTTTCGCCGCCGCAGACATCTTGGCCATGAGGAGTGAACGATCGTCGGGGAAGGGGCCGCTGGCCCAAGGAAGGAACTCGAGCCACGTCCCCGGATGTGACCGCACCTCGGAACTGAGTTGCACCAACTCGTCCTCGGTGGCGAAGCGCGATGGCACCGGGTCGCCACCGGCGTCGTTGTGTGTCTCGGACCAGGACGAGGAGAAACCGAGCGCTCCGGCTCCCAGGCTGTCGGCCACCATCCGACCCATGGTTGCGATCTCTGCCTCGGTGGCGGGCCGCCTCCAATCGTCCCCGAGGGTGAGGCGGCGCACGGTGGAGTGCCCGACCATGAAGCCGACGTTGATGGCCACGTTGCCGTCGACCGCGCCCAGGAACTCGGCGAAGCTGCGCCAGTGGATGTCGAGCCCTTGGCGAAGGCTGGCCAGGGGCATCCCCTCGACCCGCGCCAACATCGCAGTCAGGTAGCCGGCTGCCTCTTCCTCCATCGGCGCCAGCGTGAACCCGCAGTTGCCGGCGAGGGCGGTGGTGACCCCGTGGAAGAGGCTCGGGCTCAGGGTGGCATCCCAAGCCCATTGGGCGTCGTAGTGGGTGTGGACGTCGATGAGGCCAGGGGTCACCACCTTGCCTTCCGCGTCGATGCGACGATGCGCCTTCTCGTCGAGAGATCCGACCTGGACGATCCGGCCGTCCCTGATCCCGACATCGGCCCGTCTTCGGGGCGCACCGGTCCCGTCGATCACCTCGCCGCCGACGATCGCCACATCCAGCATGCTTGATCCCTCCTTCAGATCCCACTGGGGCCGGGCACCGCGGGACCTACGGTAGGGGCAGGTCTCGCGGTGGCGCCGGCCGGGGGGATCAGCCTTACTCGCAGGTGGTCTTGACGCCGTTCGGCAGGCCGAAGGTCCCGCTCTTCAGCGAGAAGTTGTACCAGCAGTCGACGGGGTTGGCCTTGCCGGTAGCGAAGGTGAGCGGGGGGGCCATGCCCTGGAGGGTGTCACCCTTGAGGGCGTGGAGGCCGTTGACCACCTCCGCGGCCGTCGGGGCCGTCCCGTTGGCGCCCAGGCCGCCGGCCTTGGCCGCGTCCTGGAAGAGGAGGCCCGAGGGCCACGCCTCCATGGCAACCTCCGTGTAGCTGCTCCCGTTCTGACGAAGCCCCGGGTAGTACTTGTCGAGCGCCTGGTTCATGGCGTCTAGGGCCGGCGAGGATGCGTAGTAGGGGATGTTCGGGGACGGGCCGACCAGGTTGTCCTTGATCCCGGCGGTGGTGGCTAGCGAGGGCTCGATGCTCTCACCGTCGATCACGTAGATCGGGTGGTAGCCCTGCTGGCTGCAGTTCTGGGCCACCTTCTCGGCGACGTAAGGGATGTCGGCGACGAACAGGGCAGTGATGTGAGCCTGCTGGGCGGCGACGCACTGGGCGGTGTAGTTGGGGGCCGTGGCCGCCACCTGAGCGGCGTAGGTCACCGGCAGCCCGAGCTTCTGTCCGACCTGCTTCAGCGGCGCGATGCCTTCCTGGCATTGGACCGCCTCGGCGCAGTACAGCAGTCCGAGGTTGGTCCCTCCGGCAGCCTTGGCCGAGTCGATGATGGAGGGGAAGAGGGCGTCTTCGGTCTGGCCCTCGGGGTAGAAGTCCGGATTGGTGTACATCGGAGTGGTCGACGTACCGCTCCCGATCACCGGCACGTTTTGGGCCTGGACGTAGGAGGCCCAAGTCTCGTCGACGTTCGTCGCATCGACGATGGCAACCACGTGATCGGACCCGACCAGGGTTTGGGCGTCGCTGACCGAGGTGCCCGGGGTGCCCCCGTCATCCTTGAGGATCAGCTGGACCGGGTGGCCGTTGATGCCACCCGAGGCGTTGACGGTATCAATCCAGGCTTGGTATATCTTCGGGACATCGACGCCTGAGGAGGCCAGTGGCCCGGAGCAGGTGCAGATCATGCCGACCTTGATCGGGGTTCCCGTCGGCTGCGCTGCGGCAGAACCTGCTGTCGACCCGCTGGACCCGCTGCTCGGGGATGTGGAGGTTGGCTTGCTGGAGCCGCATGCCGCCAGGAGCAGCGCCGTCGATAGTCCGGCCGCTCCCAACGGGAGCAATTTCTTCCTAACGTTCACTCTGACCCCTCTGATAGGTGGCGAACCCCCGTCGCCGTGTGCGGTGTAGCATTGCACATCCTGACATCGATATCGAGACATCGTGTCAACGTCGTGGCAGGGCGCGTTCCTCTAGCACCAGAGCCTGAGCGGATTGGCCGATCCGGCCGGCACCGTCATAGAGAACGGCCGAGCTGAGGCCCGTGCCGACGGGCTGCGCCAGGCACTCACATCGGAGGCCGATCCAGTCCGGGTTGGGGGCCCGGGTGAGATGCAGGGTCAGCTCGGCGTTGAGGAACCGCCAGTGATCGAACGGCAGCTGTCGCCCGGCCGCAGTCTGGGCGTAGTCTGCGGCTGCTGAGGCCACCTCCACGCCGGCCAGCTTTTCGCCGGCCACGACGGGAATTGTCAGGCCCACCCACAGGTAGGTCGAATCCGGATCGTCGGGGACAGCGAGCCGCTCGGTCACGAGTGCGGCGCTGTCGAAGCTCTCCCAGCCGATCATGTCGGCGATCTCCCGGCGCGGCGCACACAGGGCAGGTGCCTGGGTCGGGTCGAATGGCGAGACGTGATCGAGCACCTGCGGGGGCAGCTCCAGATCGGCGCAGCGCACGTGGAGGGATCGGCCGATGGCGACTACCCTTCCGTCACGGGTCAGGACCGCCTCCCGGCGCACGGCTCTCCGGCCGCCGACCGGTTGTCCGACCTGCAGGCTGAGCGGCAGGCAGGGGACCGGCGCCAGCAGGTCGATCGTCAGCCGGGCCATGGTGCAGCCGGGGACAGCCATGCGCCCGGCGAACAGCGCGGCGACCGCCCCCCCGTGCAGTGAGCGTTCGTCCCAGGGGCCTCGAGCGGCCGGGGTGGGGAAGAACAGCGAAGATCTCGACTCGAAGAGGGCCTCGTGGGCCGTCACCGCATGGGCCAGTGGGGGCCTGGCGGGAGGGGATGGCGGAACACGCCGGCCGCGGTCGCATACGTCAACTTTTTGATCTGATCGGCGGTCAGGGCCGGGACTGCGTCGAAGCTGGCCCGCAGCATCTCTTGGGTGTCGGGCCATGTGGTGTCGGAGTGCGGGTAGTCGACCTCCAGCATCACGTGGTCCTCCCCGATCCGGTCGAGGAGCCGGAGGGCGGAAGGGTCGTCCAGGGAGCAGAAGTAGAAGCTGCTTCCCAGCACCTCGCTCGGCGCTCTTTTGCCCACCCATCTGTCGTAGTCGGCGGTCCGGCCGGCGTGCGAGGTCATGAAATCCAACCGGTCCATGAGCATCGGGACCCACCCGATGCCGCCCTCCGACAACGCGATCTTCAGCGCCGGGTAGCGGGCCGGGACGCCTGACCAGAGCCATTCGACCGCGGCCAGGAGCGACAGCGCGGGAAAGAGGGTGACGTTCTTCTCGAACCGGGGACCGTCTGGGGGCAACGGGAGCATCCCGGAGGAGCCGACGTGGAGGCACAGGACCGTGCCGGTGTCCACGCAGGCGCGGATGATCGGATCCCAGTAGGCATCGTGTGCGGGCGGGTAGCCGAGCCGGTGAGGCATCTCGGGGAAGGAGACGGCAGTGAAGCCCCGGGCCGCATTGCGACGGATCTCCGCCGCTCCGATGGCAGGGTCGGACAGCCAGGTGATGCCCATCGGCACGATCCGCTCCGGGTAGGGGCCGTACCACTCTTCGAACATCCAGTCGTTCCAGGCCCGCATCACCGCTTGACCGAGAGCGGGGTCGGTGGACTGCGAGAACACTGCGCCGGCGAAGCCGGTGATCTGCGACGGGAAGTTGACCGAGGCCCAGATGCCGGCGATGTCCATGTCCCGGATCCGGGCGTGGATGTCGTAGCAGCCGGGGCGCATCTCGGCGAAAGTCGACGGTTCGGTCCTGAGCCGGGAGTGGTCCTTGTGGCCGACGACCGCGTTGAGCCCGATCTGCAGGTAGACGCGGTCCTCGTACAGCCACGCCTGCCGTCCCTCCTGGTGGATGGTCAGGGGGGGTAGGTCGCTGTGCTCCCGGCTGTAAGTGCGACCCTGCTCGAGCTCGACGACACGCGGGAACCGGCCGCTGCAGTCAGTGGGCTCGCGCTTTTCGAACACGTCGGGCGGCTCGACCAGGTGGTCGTCGACCGAGATGACGGTGTAATGCCGGGTGCGCGGCGCCGGCTCCTCCAAGGCGTCCTGTGCGAGCTGCGTGCTCATTGCTTTGCTCCTCTCGTCCGGGAACCGTCTGAGTCATTCATCCGGAGTGGCTGTCCGAATGAGCGTCCCAGCTGTCTGGCCGCCGTCGATCACCACCTCCGCGCCGGTGACGAACGACGACGCGTCCGACACCAGGTACAACGCCAGCTCGGCGATGTCAGCCGGAACCCCGGCCCGCCCGAGGGGCGTATGCGAAAGGCGCTCGGCCGCTCCGGGGTCGTCGTCTCGCAGCACCATCGGAGTGAGCACGGGCCCGGGCAGGATGGCGTTGACCCGTATCCCATGCGGGGCGAGCTCGAGCGCAGCCACCTTGGTCAATCCTCGGAGGGCCCATTTGGAGGAGGCGTACGCACCGTGGGAGCTCCAGGCAGTGATAGCGGCCGTCGACAGCGTGTTGACTACCGCAGCCACGCCGGACGCACGGAGGTGCGGGAGGGCGGTCCGTATCCCGAGAAACGGTCCGAGGCAGTTGATCCGCCAGACCCGTTCGAACGCCTCGGCGGTCTCGTCCTCGATGTCGGCGCGGTGAAGGACTCCGGCGTTGTTGACCAGGAAGTCGAGCCGGCCGTGACGCTCCATCGTGGCGCCCACCGCTAGCCGCCAGGAATCTGCGTCGGTGACGTCGAGCTCGGCGCCCCAGATGGCGCCCCCCGATTCGGCTGGGAGGGACCCGACATCGTCGAGCACGTCGCCCGCGACGACCTTGGCGCCGGCGGCCGCGCAGCGCAAAGCGATCTCGCGGCCCTGACCCCGGGCCGCTCCCGTGACCAAGCCGACCCGCCCCTCCAGTGCTCCGGTCATGGCCGCAACCTACTGGGGTAGCCCGAGGCGGCGTTTGGCGATGATGTTGCGCATGACCTCGGAGCTGCCCCCGGAGATGGTCAGCGCCCGCGACCACAGCCAGGCGTCCATGAGGCGTGACGACTGAGCCCGCACCGCTCCCGGGACCGGTCCGTGCTCTGCGACGAGCTCGGTCCCGTAGCGGGCGATCCGGTTGTAGGTCTCGGTGTAGAGCAGCTTGGCCACTGCCGCATCGCCGGGCATGTCCGTGCCTCCCAAGGCCTGCTCGACGTGGTCGGCGACGAACGACCGGGCTGCGTAGGCGTCAGACGCCAGGGCAGCAATGGCATGGTGGATATCAGCGTGGTCGTACGCTGTCTGGCCGTCGACCGGCAGTTGGCGGGCTACGTCGGAGAGGTCGGCCAGCAACAGGTCGAGGAGGAGGACGTTGCCGCCCACCCCGAAGCGCTCTATCTCCAGTCCCGACATGGCCACCGCCCAACCCTCGCCCACGGTGCCGAGCACGTGCTCGGGTCCGAGGACCGCCCCGTCCAGGAAGACGTCGTTGAACTCGTAGGCCCCCCCGATGGTCATCTTCGGCCGGACCTCTATCCCAGGGGTGTCCATGGGGACGACGAAAGCGGTCAGCCCGTGGTGGCGGCGTGCGCCCGTGGAGGTGCGCAACAAGGCGACACCCATCTGCGCCCAGTGGCCGTCAGTGGTCCAGGTCTTCTGGCCGGCAAGCCGCCATGTGCCGTCGTCGTGCTGTTCGGCGCGGGCCTTTATCCCGGCGAGATCGCTGCCGGCGTCGGGCTCGCTGAAGAGCTGGCACCAGATGTCGTCGGCCGATCGGATGCGCGGCAGGTACCTGGCCTTCTGTCGGTCCGTGCCGAACCGGAGCAGGACGTGGGCGGCCAGCTGTACCTGATCGATCGGCCGGGGGGATCGAGCCCTGATCAGCTCCTCGGTGACGATGAGATCGTGCAGGGGCTGGTGCTCTGGGTCCCCGCCCCATTCGGTCGGCCAAGAAGCGCCGAGCAACCCGTTGTCGAACAGCGTCCGGTACCAGCGGCGGAGCCCTCCTTCTTGCTCCTTGGACTCGGGGGCACGGTGCCCTTCGCGCATCGCGAAGGGCATGTGCTCACGGATCACCGCCCGGGCCCGGCGGCGGAACCCCTCCTCTGTGCCGCCGCCCGGGTCGGCCAAAGCCTCCACGTCGAGCGCACCGAGGCTCGAACGGTGGTCGCGAACGGCGACGGTGTTGGCGGCCGACCGGCGCATGGCGTGGTGGATGGGAAACTCCCAGGTGAAGCCGATGCCGCCGGCGAGCTGGATGCAATCGTCCAGAGCGGCTGTGACGCGACGAGCGAAGAAGGAGTGGGTGGCTCTTACCGCGTTGCGCCGCGCGCTGGCGTCGGCGTGTGGATCGAGCGCCCGGACCGTGCGCCTGATCAAGGCCTCGCACGCCGCCTCCAGCACAGCCAGGTCAGCGAGCCGATGCTGCAGCTCCTGGAAGCTGGCCAGAGGCCGCTCGAAGGCGAGCCGTTCGCTTAGGTGGCTGCGGACGCGGTCGGCCGCGGAGGACAGCGCGCCCAGGGAGTCGGCGCATGCGATCAGAGTGGCTGCGTCAGCCAGCAGGGAGACGTCTGCACCGTCGACGCCTTGCGCGTCGGCCGCCCGTATGACGAGGGTGCCCGTCGGTCGCAACGAATCCATCGAGTCGGATGCCTCGAAGCCGACCTCATCCGAACGGCAGTCCAGCATCACGATCCCGGTGGTGGACGGATCGAGGAGAACCAGCACTGCCGGCGCGGCGGCAGTGACCTCCACGCGTCCGGCGAGGATGCCCCCGCCCTTGCTCAGGGCCCCCAGCCCTCGGTGGGTGACGGCTGCCTCGGCCGTTCCGGCTAGCAGCTCTGAGGAGATCCCAGCGTGGCGTGAATCAGCGCTCAGTGCGGCTGCGGCCAGCAGGTTCCCGGTCCAAGGCAGAGGGCACAGTGCCCTACCCGCCTCTCGGGCGACGACACAAGCCTCGGCGGGCAGCCAGCCGCTCCCGCCGGAGCGCTCCGGAGTGAGCAGCCCCAGCAGCCCCATTTGACCGGCTTCGGCCAGCGTGGGCTCGCTGCCGAGCCATGCCCGCACGCTCGAGCGCAGCATGGCTACCTCGTCGGCATCGGCAGACATGGTGGTGTCACTCGAAGCTGGTTCCACCCCATCATTATGACGTTGATATCGACTTCCAGCACGCGGCCGGGTCAGCGTGCCTGCCGTCGGGCTAAGCGCTCTGGGCGCTGGCCTTCCTGCGCGCAGGCTTCGACGCCGAAGGCGCGACCGGGAGCGGCTCCGGCGGCAGTCCGAGAGCATTGGCCCATATGATGCTCAGCTGATCCACCGCTACGTCGAAGTCGTAGGACCGGTAGCCCTGGGTGAGCCACAACTCGGAGAACCGGGCCACCATGGCACCCAGCGCGTCAGAGACGATGGCAGGGTCGAGCCGCCGGTCGGCCAGGCCGTCCGCTTGCAGGCGCTTGATGGATCGCTCGGATCGCTCGACGAAGTGCTTCTGGCTCGCCATGCGGGCAGCGTTGACGTAAGGGTCGTACCGCGAAACCTGCTCGATCACGCCCATGATCTTCGCTTCGCTGCGGTAGCGCTCCAGGTACCGGCGGTTGGACCGCCGGATCCGGTCGTGCGGCGACAGCTGTTCGTCCGGCGCGGAAGGTTCGTCGGGCGATGCGGTGAGCCGTTCCTCTTCGGCCTCCGCCACCTCCCGGAAGATCTGCTCCTTGGAATCGAAGTAGTGGTAGAAGGCGCCGTAGGAAACCTTCGCCCGTTTGGCGATGTCGGAGATCCGCGCTTCGAGGAAGCCATCTCGCTCAAAAATGTCCTTGGCCGCTTTGACCAGCCCAGCACGGGTCTGCGCACCCTTGACGGTGCGGGGTCGATTGAGAGCGGTGACGGGTGTGATCGTCGCTGCGGTGGTTCGAGTCCTCGGCAAAAGGGGGGCCTTCTCTGCTCCTCAACGGATTGACATCGTGATGACAATTCGAGTCGGCATCACAAGGTGCCTGGCTGACAACCTTAGCGTGGCAGCCCAACATGGAACGGGATCCTCCCTCGGTCGTCTGAGATCGGTGGTGCTAACCTGACATCGGTGTCGATTAAAGGGAGGGACATGCCGGCCTCGACGGTCTCGATACTCGGAGGTGAGAGATGAGGGGGACCTTGCACGAACCCCTCGACTTCGAGGTCATCGCCACAGATCTGGGTTTCCCGGAAGGTCCGGTGATCCTTGACGACGGCGCCGTGCTGGCCGTCGACATCGAGGGTGGGCGCGTCGTGCGCGTAGAGGATGGGAAGGTCTCAGTCGTGGCGACCCCGGGCGGAGGGCCGAACGGTCTCGCCCTCCGTGATCGCTCCACTGCCGTCGTTGCCAACAACGGCGGCTTCTTGTGGACGACGGTCAATGGCGCGAGCATCCCGATCGATCACGCCACCCATACCAACGAGCCGCCGGGGTTCTCCGGCGGGTGGATCGAGGAGATCGATCTCCAGACCGGCGGGGTCACCCGTCATGACAGCGAGTTCGAGGGCCGTCCCCTCCGCGGACCGAACGACTTGGTGTTCGACGCCGTCGGGGGGTTGTGGTTCACCGACCACGGCAAAGGACGCCTCGACAGCGTCGACCGGGGCGCACTTTTCTACGCCACGCCCGACGGCGAGTTGAAGCGGGTGGCATTCCCGCTTCTCGGCCCCAACGGGGTCGGGATCTCCCCCGATGGGAGCATCGTCTACGTGGCCGAGACGCACACTGGGCGGTTGTTGGCATGGGACCTCGTCGAGCCCGGGGTGGTGGCGCCGTCTCCGGGCAACCTGGCTTCACGCCACGGGGGCCGGTGCGTTGTGGCGACGCCTTACTCCTTCGATTCCCTGGCGGTGGAGGAGGACGGCCGCATCGCCATCGGTGCCATCGCGGACGGCATAGTCGTCGTCACCCCCGACGGCGACGAGGTAGACGTGCACCCCATACCGGGTGATGTCACCACCAATATCGCTTTCGGAGGCTCCGACATGCGTACCGCGGTCATCACCCTGTCCCGCTCGGGCCGCCTGGCCCGTTGCCGTTGGCCCCGCCCGGGTCTCGCGCTGGACATCTCGTGAGCCTCGACTCGCCGACGGACCCCGCGTCGTTCCGCCGCGAGGTCGAGGAGTGGTTCGAGGCCCACGCCCCCCGGAAGGGATCGGCTGACGACTTCTCCGCCGTCCACATCGTCACGGGCCGATCCATCAAGGAGTACACGGCCACGGCGCACGCCGCGTTGGCCACCAGCTTGCAGTGGCAGAAGAAGCTGCACGGGGCGGGACTGGCCGGAAGGTCCTGGCCGGTGGAGTACGGCGGCCAAGCGGCACCGGCGTGGCAGGACGAGGTCATCGCCGATGTGCAGGGTCGGTACGGGGTGTCGACCAAGGTCCTGGCGGTCGCCCTCGAGATGCTGCCCCCGGTCCTCATGGCTCACGGAAGCCACCCGCAGCGCCTCCGCTACCTGCCTGCCGTCCTCGCGGGTGAGGAGACGTGGTGCCAGCTGCTGTCCGAACCCGACGCCGGCTCCGACCTCGGCAGCGCCAAGACCTACGCGAGAGCCGTCGACGGCGGCTGGGCTGTAACCGGCCAGAAGGTCTGGACCTCCGGCGCCGGCACGGCGGACTTCGCACTCCTGATAGCGCGCACCAACTTGGACACGCCCGGCCAGGCGGGCCTGTCCTGCCTGGTGGTGGACATGTCGGTCCCGGGCGTCGAGGTGCGGCCCCTTCGCCAGATGTCGGGCGCCTACCACTTCAACGAGGTGTTCCTCCAGGATGTGCTCGTGCCGAGCGACGCCCTCATCGGCGAGCTCGGCGGTGCCCGGGCCGTCCTGCGGACCATGCTGGCCAGTGAGAGGGCGGCCATCGGTGGCGGGACGAGCGCCCGCTCGGCCTCGCAGCTGGCGCAGCTGGCCCGAACGTTGGGACGCCACGACGACCCGAATGTCCGCCAGCTTCTGGCCAGCGCCTACACCCGGGAGAGGGTCCTCGACCTGACCGGCGCGCGCATGGCGAGCGGGGTAGCCGTGCCGGGTGGGGGTTCGGTGACCAAGCTCATGTACAGCGAGCACGCACGCTTGAGCGCTGAAGCCGGGGCCTCCCTGCTAGGGGCAGCCATGACCGCCGAAGTGCTGCCGCACGCCCAGCCGTGGCTCGACCGCCTCCTCTTCGCCCCCGGCCTGCGCATCGGCGGGGGCACCGACGAGGTGCAGCGCAACGCCATAGCCGAGCGTGGCTTGGGGCTGCCCCGATGACGTTGGTTCACCAGGCCGGCGGCTGTTGTGTCCCCAGCCCAGAGATAGGCTCGACACCGATGTCAATGATAGTTCTTGTTCGGAGGAACCCACGGTGACCGATCGCTACACGATCATTTCGGCCGACACGCACGCAGGCGGAAGCCACGCCCAGTACCGGGAGTACCTCGATCCGCAGTACCGCGAGGATTTCGACGCGTGGCGATCCAAATACCGGAACCCTTTCAAGGATCTCGGGGACGACCGGCGCCTGCGCAATTGGGACAACGAGATGCGCTGCGGCCAGCAGCTGCGCGACGGCGTGGTAGGCGAGGTCATCTTCCCCAACACGATCCCACCGTTCTTCCCCAGCTTCGTGCTGGCCGCCCCACCCCCGAAGCCTGACGAGTACGAGCACCGTCTCGCCGGCATCCGCGCCCACAACCGCTGGCTGCTCGACTTCTGCTCCGACTACCCCGCACAGCGCGCCGGCGTAGGACAGATCTTTACCAACGACCTCGAGGACACCCTGGCGGATGCCAAGTGGATCGCCGAGCACGGCCTGCGCGGTGGCATCCTGCTGCCCAACATTCCCCCGGACGCGACGTGGATCGAGCACCAGGTCTACGATCCGTACTGGGAGCCGCTGTGGTCCTTCTGCGAAGACGCCGGGGTGACGGTCAACATCCACGGCGGTACCGGAGTGCCTGACTTCGGCAAGGTCCCAGCCGCTGCCCTCCTCTATATAGGGGAGTTCCATTACTACTCCCAGCGCCCCTTCCTACACCTACTGCTCTCTGGGGTGTTCGAACGCCATCCCCGCCTCCAGTTCGTGATGACCGAGATGGGGGCGTCGTGGCTCCCTCCGGTGCTGACCCGTCTGGACCAGGCCATCGTGCGCATCCGTGAGACGGGTCAAACCGGCGAGCTGCGCTACGGCAAGGAGTCCATCCTCCCGTTGACCGCGACCGAGTACTTCCAGCGCAACTGCTGGGTGGCGGTGTCTTCGCCGAAGGCGCCCGACGTAGAAGCGGTCCGGCACCTGGGCCTCGAGCGCTTCATGTGGGGATCCGACTACCCCCACGACGAAGGGACCGCCCCCTTCACCCGCGAGCACCTGCGCCAGCTCTTCGACGACTGGTCGGAGGAAGAGCTTCGGGGCTTCCTGGCCGGCGGGGCCAGCCGGGTCTACGATTTCGATCTGGGTGCGCTCGAGCCTTTGGCCGCGGAATGGGGTCCCACCGTGGCCGAGATCCGCGATCCCCTCATGTCTCTGCCCGAAGACGCCAACGAGGCTTTGGTCCGCGGGCCTGTGGGCTAGGGCTCACCCAACGCCACACGCCGGCGATGTCTTCAGCGCCGCCGGTGACGCTCGAGGAATAGTGCTTGCTCGGCGGCAAGCTCCCGGTCCTCGGGGGCCGTGCCGCCGAAGCCGCCGTGCGGCATGGCCTCCCCGACGTGCAGCTCGGCTTCGATGCCGGCGGCGCGCAGCTTGCGGTGCATCCTCACCGTGTTGGACAAGAACAGGTCCCGAGTCCCTGTCTGGAGGAAGGTCGGGGGGAAGCCAGTGACATCACCGAACAGCGGTGACAGGTACGGCTCGGTCAGATCGTGCCCGCCGGCATAGAGGAGGTTGACGGGCATCAGCGGGGAAAGGACGTGGTCGACCCCGAGATTTGTCCGGAAGGAATCACCCGACTCGGTTAGATCGACCTCGGGAGTGCCGAGCACCAGTGCGGCGGGCATCGGCAGGCCCTCGTCCTTCGCCCGCAGCATAAGTGCAGCGGCCAGGTTGCCGCCGGCTGATCCACCGCCGACGAAGATGTCCTCAGGCGCTCGCTGGTCGAGGGCGTGGCGGTAGACGGCGACACAGTCGTCGAGGGCCGCCGGGTAGGGATGCCGCGGCGGCATGCGGTAGTCGACCGCCCACGTGATCATCGAGCGGCCGAGGGCGCCGCCCGACGCCATGAGCCGGCAGGCGTCGCCGCCGCCCATGATCAGCCCCCCTCCGTGGATCTCGACGTAGATCGGCGTGGCCGGCGAATCAGGCACATGCGTGGGCCGCATCACGTAGGTGGTGACCCCGTCGAGCTGGAACTCGCTGCGCTCCAGGGGAAGATCGGGAGGCATCAAGGATCCGATGCGCTCGACGATGGCTCGGTCTCGCGATGCCACCCAACTGGTCCAAGCCTCGACATCGGTCGAGTCGGCCGGCAGCGGGCTGTCGCCGAAGGGATCCTCGAGGGAGAGGTACCGTTGGGCCTCAGGGCTGATGCCCGACGGTGCCGGGACCCTCGAAGCTGGAGTCACAGGTAGTTGGTCAGTCATCGCTCCATCACCTCTAACAGATTGCCTTCGGGGTCGGCAAAGAAGCCGATCCGCATCCGGTGCGCGCCCACTTCGATCGACTTGATGGCGTGCACGACCGTGCCGCCGGCGCCGAGGACACGCTCTTGAAATGCGTCCAGATCCGGAGTGTAGAGCCCGGTGATCACGTCGCTCCGGGACGGAGGCGGACTCCTCGGATATCGAAGGACGACCAGGTCCAGGGCGCCCTCGGGTGTGCGTAGGACAATCTCCTCGACGGGTCGACCGTCCAGATCAGCCTGTAACAGGTCGTCCTCTGTGTACCCGCAGGCCGCGCGGTAGAAGGCGGCCGCCCGGTCCAGGTCGTGCACCACGAGCTTGGTGAACGCGAATGTGGCGCCGCCCTTGCCGCTTGTCATGTGACCTCCTGAGATCCTGTCTTGCCACCGTATGCACCACCCGGGCTGCGGGGGACACTAGATCGCCAACGCGCCCGTCGTGGCCGGGACGCTAAGCTGATCTAGATATCGATACACGGACGCACTGCGGGATGCCGCGGGGTCCTGACCGAGGCTGGGGAGGCTGTGATGAAGAGTCAGGCTGCGGTGCTCTGGGGGCTGAGTCAGAAGTGGTCGGTCGAGGAGATCGAGGTCCTCCCTCCCGGGCCGCGCGAAGTGCTGGTCGAGTGGAAGGCCGCGGGGCTCTGCCACTCCGAGGAGCATTTCGTCACCGGCGACATGGTCCTCCCGGACGACATGCGCCAGCAGGCTGGCCAGGCGAGCCCCTTCCCGCTGCTTGGCGGCCACGAGGGGGCGGGCGTCGTGGCGGAGATCGGGGTGGGAGTGACCGACGTGGCTCCGGGCGACCTGGTCGCCGCATCCTTCATGCCATCGTGCGGGCGGTGTCGGTTCTGCGCGACCGGGCGGCAGTACCTGTGCAAGCAGGGCGCCGCGCTCATGCAGCGCGGCCAGATGACCGATGGAGTCGTCCGTCACTTCTGCCGGGGCGAGCCGCTGAATCTCTACTCGAAGTGCGGCACCTTCACCCGGCACTCGGTACTGGCGGAGCAGTCGATCATCAAGGTAGATGCTGCTCTCCCGCCGGCTGCGGTGGCGCTCGTCTCCTGTGGTGTCGCCACCGGATGGGGAGCAGCAGTCCATCGTGCCGGCACTGTCGCCGGGGACGTCGTGGTGGTCGTCGGGTGCGGCGGGGTGGGGATGAACGCGGTGCAGGGGGCGGCGATGGCCGGGGCGAGGGTCGTCGTCGCCGTCGATCCGGTCGAGATGAAGAGGCAGGCGGCGACGCAGTTCGGTGCTACTCACACCTGCGCGAGCATGAGCGAGGCCATAGAGCTGGTCCGTGAGATGACATGGGGGGAGATGGCGGAGCGGGTCATCATGGTCCCGGGCGTGATGTACGGAGAGTTGATGGCGGAGGCGATGACCCTCACCGCCAAAGGCGGTACGTGCGTGGTGGCAGGTGTGGCCCCGATGCTCCAAGGCGAGGCGTCGATCAACCTCATGTCGCTCGCTATGATGAACAAGGAGGTGAAAGGAACCATCTTCGGCTCCGGCAACCCCCGTTTCGACGTGCCGAACCTGCTGGCGATGTACAGCGCTGGAAAGCTCAAGATCGACGAGCTCGTGACGCGCACCTATGGGCTCGAAGATATCAACACCGGATATGACGACATGCGTGAGGGCCGCAACCTGCGCGGCGTCATCCTCTTCGATTAAGGCTCGGGCCAGGACTACTTGCGCGGCTCGCCCGTCCCCCCTGTCGGGCTGGCGATTCGTCCTCGGAGCTGCGCAGGTAGTCCTGACCTTGGCCGTTAGCGCGAGATAGGGGGACTCGCGGCGACGCTCATACCTTCGCATCCCGCACGGAGCGATACCTTTCCTTGCCAGCGGTCACTGGCCCGGGGTCGATCCCTTCCTCGACGCCGAGCTCGGCCAACGCCCTCACCGTGTAATAGTGCACTGCGGGGCCCATATCGGCGAGGCGCAAATCGTCGCTCACGGCATTGTCGAACAACATGGCTCCGACGAACATGATGACCGCGACTTTGAAGCCTTGAAGAGCCCTGTACCACTCACGGTGCCTCACCTCGAAGCCCGTAAGGTCTTGATATCGCCGAATAAACTGGTCAACGGTCAGAGACCCCGGCAAGCTGGTGAAGAAACCCGGCGTCGTCCAATTGATCTCTGCCCAAGCCACGTCGGCGAGCGGATCCCCGAGAGTGGCGAGCTCCCAGTCGTAGACGGCGCTGACGAGGTCGTCTTGGTAGGCGAAATTGCCGGGCTTCGGGTCGCCGTGCACTAGCGTGACGGTTGGAGAGGCAGCGGGTCGTTGCCTGATCAACTCCGAGTGGAGGCGCTCGAGGGCGGGAAGCGCGCCCCTCTGGTATCGCGCCATCTGCCCGTGCCAGTGGTCGAGCTGGCGTTGGAGGAAGTCCTCGCTGTCCAGGAAGCTGAGGTCTGTGGTGGTGGGGCGCACGTTGTGGATGGCGACAAGTGTGTCCACCAGACTGCGGGACATGGCGGCCAGGCGCTCGGGGGCCTCCTGCAACTCCGCGGGCACATCCATCTCGTACACGGCACCCGCCAGGCGCTCCATGACGTAGAACTCCCGTCCGAGGACCTCCCCGGAACCCTCGTACCACAAAGCCCGAGGTGAGGGTACCGGGGTGCCTTCTAGCGCTCTGAGGATTCGGAACTGGCGTTCCAGGTTGTAGGGCTCGAGCAGACCGGGCGCGGGGGGGCGGACCCGCACAACCACGTCCTGGTGGCGCTGGGCTGCTCCCTCGTCCCACACCAGCGTCAGCAGCAGCGTCTCGGCAGAATGACCGAAGGCGACCTGGTCGATACCTACGATAGAGAGGTTGCGGGAGTCTGGCATCTGCGATGCGAACCACTTCCTCAACAGAGATAGGGCCTGGTCGTCTATCATGGCGACTCAACGTTTACCACATCCGAGGTTGGCGTACCGGGGCCATGCTCGATTGGGGTGCCGTCGGAGAATAACGCGAGAGGACCACAATGCCCTACAGTGCCTGGGACGAGTATTTCATACACCAGTTGCCCCGCACACTCGATTTCGTCAGCGACAGTGAGCCCAGTTGGTCCGACCGGTGCTATTTCAATCTCCACTCACCCGACGGTGCAATGTTGGCCGTGACAGGTTATGGCAACAATCCCAACTCACAGACTGCGCATGGCTACTTCAAGCTGGCTCTGGCGGATGGGCGGCATTGGGACCTCGATTCCGTTCGCCGATGCACCAGCGACCGTGGTGACCTGCGTGCCGGCCCCATGAGATGGCTCTGCATGGAGCCGTTGAAGCGTTGGACGATCGAGGTCGGCCCCAACGCTTCGGGCGTTGAGTGCGAGTTGCACTACGAATCGCGTGCCCCGCTGTGGGAGCTCTTGCCCGTCACGATGCGCAAGAAGGGTCGCACGATCGTAGATATGCAGCACATTAAGCAACCCGGCCGTTACAAGGGCTGGATAAGCATCGGGGGGGAGCGGATCTCGGTCGACGGCTTCGACGGCGGCCGAGACCGCACCTTCGGCGTGCGGGTCGCCGATCAGATCGACTTCTGGTTGTGGTTCGAAGCTGGGCTCGAGGACCGCGCCATCGAGGCCTGGGTGCTGGAGTCCGCCGACGGGACTGTGCAGTACGTCGACGGCGGGATCACCTTCGAAGACGGCACGCAGTCAAAGCGCTTCGTCAAGTTCGAGCACGACGTCACCTTCGACGCCAACCGGAAGCGGCCGGCCCGAGCTCACGTGGTCTTCACTGATGAAGACGGCCGGAGGTACGACGTAGCCGCCGAGTCGCGCCACCTCGACGTCGGTGTGTACTACGGGACAGGTTCCTCGCGCAGGAAGCGTGGTGACAAGGTCAGCTACTACTCGTGGGACAGCACCGACCCGGCCGATCTAAGTGAGGTTGAGGCTGGCACGGTGTCGCTCGATCAGCTGATGCACTTCGAGATGGACGGCATGGCTGGTCATGGGATCTTCGAATTGCTGGTCCAAGGGGATCGCTACGAGCGATATCCGACCTGGGGCACGACCGCCGGGTAGCGGCGCGGGCTGCTGGGCGACGCCGATCTATGCATGACCCAACTGGGAGATGACACTGTCGCCGAAAGCGGCGAGAGTGTGCGTCGGAGCGAAGTCACAGAACCAGACATAGGCGCGCTCGATGCCTTGTTCAGCCAACGACGAGAAGTAGTCGACCAGTTCGGGCGCTGACCCGACGAACGGGCCCGGTCCGAACCGGCGCCGTGCCAACTCGGTAGTCTCCTGGCGGGTGTCTTCGGAGTGGACGTAGCCGACCTGCACCTGCAACGAAACGCGCGCGTTGCCGGCATGCGGTCGCATGGGCTCCAACCTGTCGAGGATGCCGACGTGCACGTTCCACCAGTCTGCGTGGGCGGCCACCAGCTCCATCGTTCGGCGCCCGGCGCCCCCGATCACGATCGGAATATCGCCAACTGGAGCTGGTGCCTGCCTGGCCCCCTTCAATGTGAAGTACTCGCCAGCGTAGTCGACCGCATCTCCCGACCAGAGCGCCTTGACGATCTCTAGGGTCTCTTTGAGCCGTCCGACTCGCGCCCGAGGCTCGATCGTCCCTACACCGAACGACTCGAACTCGGCTGTGACGGACCCCCAGCCGATGCCGAGATCGAACCGTCCCCCGGAGGCGTGGTCGAGAGTCACCGCCTCCCGCGCCAGTACGGTCGGATGGCGGAAGGAATCGCACAGGACAAGCGATCCCACCCTCAGGCTCTGCGTTTGAGCTGCCAGCCATGCGTTGGTGACCATGGCCTCGTACATGGGCGCAGTGTCCGCCAAGGGGGGTGCCAGGTGGTCCATCCCAGCAATACCCAGAAATCCGGCTTGCTCGGCTGACCGGGCTCGGTCCACCAGCTGTGGCATCCCCATACGCATCTGTGGCAGGAAGAGGTAAAATTGCATCGGAGCCATGGGCGCCACGATACACCGCTGTGCCGCCCCAAACAGTTGACGTCGGCATCGAAATCGGTTAATCTAGGTATAGAATCTATTCCATTCGGAGGTGTCATGTCAGGCAACGCCGTAAATTTTCCCGTCTTCGACGCCGACAATCATATGTATGAGACTGTCGACGCTTTCACCAAATACTTGCCGTCCGGCTACGAGGGCGTCATCAAGTACGTCACTGTCAACGGCCGCACGAAGCTCGCTATCAAGAACGTCATCTCGGAGTACATCCCTAATCCGACTTTCGAGATCGTGGCGCGGCCTGGAGCGCAGGAGGAATACTTCAAGCAGGGCAACCCTGAAGGCAAGTCGCGAAGGGAGATCATGGGAAAGGCGATCCGTTCGCCAGAGGCCTTCTTTTCTCCCGGCCCACGACTGACGTTGATGGACGAGCTGGGCGTGGATCGGGCCATCATGTGGCCGACCCTGGCCAGCCTGCTGGAGGAGCGCCTGCGGAACGATCCCAAGACAAGCCATGTCGTGATCCACGCTCTCAACCAGTGGATGCACGAGCACTGGACGTTCAACTACGAGAACCGGATCTTCGCCGCTCCCGTCATCACGCTGCCCGTCGTGTCCGAGGCGATCAGGGAGCTCGAGTGGCTGGCCGAGCGGGGCGCCAAGATCGTGCTCATCAGGCCTGCTCCTGTCCCTGGGTTCGAGGGACATCGCTCGTTCGCCCTGCCCGAGTTCGACCCGTTCTGGCAGAAGGTGGTCGAAGCCGACATCGCCGTGGGCCTGCACGCCTCCGACGACGGGCAGATGCGATACCTCAATCTCTGGGAGGGAGGCGGCGACAGCGAGTACCTTCCCTTTGCTGGGCCGAGCGCCTTCGGCGACATCCTGCACTACCAGAGTCGCGGCATATTCGACTGCGTCGCCTCGATGATCGGCCACGGCCTACTGTCCCGGTTCCCGACCCTCAGGATGCTTCCGGTAGAGAATGGCTCGGGTTGGGTGCGGCCCCTGGTGGAGGCGCTGGGCCATTCTTACGCTCACAATCCTGGGCTTTACCAGGAAGACCCGCTCAAAGTCCTCAAGCGCAACGTCTGGGTCCACCCCTTCCACGAGGAGGATCCGAGCGGCCTGATCGATCTGGTGGGTGCGGACCGGGTAGTCTTCGGCTCGGATTTCCCCCACCCCGAGGGACTTGCGGAGCCGCTGTCCTATCTCGAAGAGCTTGAGGGGCTTCCGGAGTCGGACATTGCCCGGATCATGGGGGGCAACCTGTCAGACGTCGTCACACCCGG
>JAKBAM010000039.1 GCA_021809105.1 Actinomycetes bacterium | reverse complement strand
GATCTGGCAACAGCCCGTTGGCTGCAGGCCAGCTTCAAACTCGCCCGCGCCCTCGGGGTTGCCCACATCGCTGTCCTCCACCGCCTGTCGGACCTCCAGGCGGCGGGCTCAGCGGGATCCGAGCAGCGCCAGCTGGCCGAGGGCCTGCTCTCCGACGCCGAGACCAGGATCGTATTCGCCCAGCCGCCGTCGGAATGCGCCTCCGCTCGCGACCTCCTCGGGCTGTCGAGCGCGGAGGAGGAGCTGCTGCCTCAGCTGCCGCGCGGGGTCGCGGTCTGGAAGGTCGGTGAACGCTCCGATCTGGTCCGCCACCGCCCGCACGGATCGGAGTGGGAGCTGATCGACACGGATGCCGCCATGTTCGAGATCCCCCGTGAGCTCGGTGGAGCTCCGACTGAAAACTGCGGGACCTGAAGGGTGATTGCCGGTGTCGCTGCGGGCAAGGGAGTCCACGTCGGCGAACTGGGGGTGGGGGCAGAGATTCCGCCGACGGACGCCGTAGCTGACGAGGGGCCGGCCCAGTGACGGGGCGGCGGGCAGGTCCCCACCCCCATCACCGCGACGGTGGGCGGCTCAATCCGGTCGCTGCCGGCAGCGTCGCCGGTCTGGGCGGCTGGGTCTGGGCGACGGGACAGGTGGCGGGGCGCCTCGCCGCCGGTCGATGGCCGCCAGTTGCCCCATGGGACGTACCGGGCATCCTGCTCCGGCTGCCCTTCGCGTGGCCTCACGTCAGTGCGGCGTGGCCGCCACCGGCGCGCTCGGCGTTGCCTGGCACGGCGGCGATGGTGGCGGTCGCGCTGGTCCTCGCCGCCGTTGTGGTCGGCGCCGGTACTGCGGTGGTCGCCTTGCGCCGGCGGTGGGCCGATCCCGGAGATAGGTCGCCTCCGCTTGCCCCGCGGACGGTGGCGACCGGAAGCAGGGCAGAGCCGAGCGGTGCGCGCTGGGCCCGGCGATCAGACCTGCGAACGCTGCGGATCCGGCGCGGGGCACCCGGGCGGCTCGTGCTCGGGCGCAGCGGGACCACTCTCGTCGCCACCGAGGCCCGCCACTCGCTGCTGGTCGTCGGGCCGACCCAGTCGGGCAAGACTACCGGCCTGGCCATACCGGCCATCCTCGAATGGGATGGCCCGGTCGTCGCCACCTCCGTCAAGGACGATCTGGCTGCCGCCACCCGGTCATGGAGGGCGGCAGTGGGAACCGCATGGGTCTTCGACCCGACGGCCAGCTCCGGCCTGCCCGGCCGGGCCGCCTGGTCGCCGCTGGCGGAGGCCGGCGATTGGGCCGGTGCCCAGCGCATAGCATCGTGGTTGGTCGAGTCCACCCCTGCTCGCAGCGGGATGTCTGACGGTGCGTTCTGGTTCTCAGCAGCGGCCAAGCTCCTGGGGCCCCTGCTGCTGGCTGCAGACCGGGCTGGCGCGACGATGGCCGATGTCGTGCGCTGGAGCGACCTAGGCGACTACCGCGAGCCACTGGGGGTCCTCGACGACGCCGATTGCGTGGAGGCACTCGTCGCGCTCGAGGCTTGTGCCGGGCGCGACGATCGTCTCCGCAGCTCCGTGGCGACAACCCTGGAGACTGTCCTGGTGCCATTCGCCGACCCGGCCGTGGTGACCGCGACCGCCCGGACCGAGATCGACGTCGGGCGCCTCGTGACCGGCCGGGACACGCTCTACCTTTGCGGTCCCAGCCACGAGCAGTTTCGGGTGCAAGGCCTGTTCGCAGCCCTGGTCGCGTCGGTGATCGCCGCGGCCGTCGACCATGTACACCGAAGCGGCCGGGCCCTCGATCCGCCGTTGCTGGTAGTCCTCGACGAGGCGGCCAACATCGCGCCGCTTCGCGATCTCGACACCCTCGCCTCTACCGCTGCAGGGCTCGGCATCCAACTGGTCACCGTCTGCCAGGACCTGGCCCAACTCGCTTCCCGCTACGGCCAAGACCGGGCTCGGACCATCGCCAACAACCACCGGGCCAAGCTGGTCCTCTCCGGGGTGTCGGACCTCTCCACTCTCGACCTCGTCTCCGGCTTGGCCGGCGAGGCGGCGGTGCGCGAGTGCAGCGTGAGCACTGACTCGCGCGATGGACGACGGACCACGACATCGTCGGTCGTCTACCGGCGATTGGCATCCCCCGACGTTCTGCGCCGGATCCCACCAGGCCAGGGAGTCCTCGTGTACGGCCATCTGCCGGCAATCCGGCTGCGCCTTCGCCCCTGGTATCGCGACGCACGGCTGCGGCGGCGGGCCGGCTCACGCCAGTCCTGAGTCGGTCTCCGTCAGCGATCGCGTGCGCCCTGGCACCGTCAGGCTCGTCAAGACCGACGCCGCTACAGGTGCGGCCCTGGCGGTGCCGTCCTGCATGTGAACCGGCTGGCGGCCAACGGTGTTGCAACCTCAGTCGGTGTCTGGGCGCCGCCCGGCAGGCTGAACGACGCCGCAGTTCTCAGGCGCCGTCCGAGCCGATCGGGGAATCGGTAGGGCGCCGCCCGACGGTCAGCACTCCGAGGGCGCTTCCGATGCCGACGGCCGACGCCAGCACGGCCCGCAGCAGCCCCCCCTTGTCCTTGCCTCGGACCCGGTCGACCGAGAAGCGACCGGGCCCGAGGGCGGCGATCACCGCCGCCACCGCACCGACCACTCCGACATACTCCCAACCACCCTTGAATATGAAGAAGCCCTTGCCCTTGTGGTCCGTCGCTGCCGCCGAGGTCATCACGCCGATGACGCCAGCGGACGCCCACGGTGTCCCCGCACCGAGCGTGAGCATGGCGCCGGTGCTGATCTCGGTGGCGGCTGCGACCCGGGCGTGCACCGCCGCCGGCTGCAGGCCGAGCGACTCGAAGTAGCTGGCTGTCCCAGCCAGGCCGCCGGGACCCCGGACCTTGTTGAGCCCGTGGATGACCATCATCGGCCCGACGGTGAGGCGCAGCATCAGCGCCGGGAGATCGGTGCCGGCCCGCCTCGCGTTGGCCTTGGCCATCCTCGAAACCCTCCTCTGGGCACGGCGGATCCGTCCCCTCCGCCAACCTAGCGCCACCGCGGCCGCGGCCAGCCATCCGTCCCCCTTCGACGCGCTCCCGCCCCGCCGAGCGGGCGCCGGAAGGGCCACGCCGGACCACAAGGTACCCTTCCGGATCGCCGCGATCCGCCAGAGGCTCTTCCCACCCCACTGGGGCGCCCTGCCTGCCCGTACTCGGGTGGCGGCCGGCGCCGGAGCAGCGATCGGGGGCCTGTCGCGCCTGCTCGGACGGGGCGGTGGCTCGGTGGTGGGCGGCAGGGCCACCCTGGCCATAGATCCCCACGCCTTGCGGCACCTGGCGCTCGGCCACGCCGTCGTCCTCGTCTCGGGTACCAACGGCAAGACCACCACCACCAGCCTCTTGCGTGCTGGACTGTCCACCACCGGTCCGGTCGTCACCAACCTCCTCGGTGCCAACCTTCCAGCCGGTGTGGCCGCAGCACTGGCTGCCGGGCCGCCCGGCGCCCCCGCCGCCCTGGAGGTCGACGAGGCATGGCTGAAGACCGTCGCCGACGACACCGCCCCGGAGGTCGTGGTGCTCCTCAACCTCAGCCGTGACCAACTGGATCGCAACAACGAGGTCCGGCGCCTGTCATCGGCCTGGCGTTCCGCTTTGGCCGACCGGCCCGGTACTACCGTCGTCGCCAACGCCGACGATCCGTTGGTGGTGTGGGGAGCGGCGGCGGCGGCTGAAGTGGTCTGGGTCGGCGCCGGCCAGCCCTGGACTGCGGACGCGTCGGGGTGCCCCAAATGCGGATCCCGGATTGCTTTCGATGCCGCCGGCTGGGCTTGCTCCTCCTGCGACCTGTGCCGACCCGCCCTCGACGTGAACATCGAGGACGGTCAGGTGGTGAGCATCGACGGGTGGTCTGTGTCCTTGGACATGGCTTTGCCGGGTCGGTGCAACCAGGCCAACGCCGCCCTGGCGCTCACCGCTGCGGTACGCCTGGGGGCGGATCCGGGCCGCGCCATGGGGGCCATGGCCTCCACGGAGGAGGTCGTAGGTCGTTACCGGACCGTGGACGCCGGCGCTGTCGACGCTCGCCTCCTGCTCTCGAAGAACCCGGCCGGGTGGCTCGAGGTGTTCGACATGCTGGCCCCTCCGCCGGCACCGGTAGTGGTCGCCATCAATGCCCGGATCGCCGACGGGATGGACCCGTCCTGGCTGTGGGATGTCCCATTCGAGCTCCTGGCTGGCCGTCAGGTGGTCGCCACCGGCGAGCGCAGCGCCGACCTGGCGGTCCGGCTGCACTACGCAGAGATCGAACACACGCGTGTCCCGGATCTCATAGTGGCGATCCGCGAGGCCGGTCACTACGCAGCGGGCTTGGAGCAGCAAGGATCGGGCGCCCACGGGCGAAGGCGCCCCACGATCGACGTGGTCGCGAACTACACCCCTTTCCAGGAGCTGCGCAGCCGGTTGGGGCGGCGATGAGCGCTTCAGGTGGCGCAGCGGGGATCGTACTGCTCTACCCCGACCTGCTCGGCACCTACGGAGATTCCGGTAACGCCACCATCCTGGCTCAACGGCTCCGGTGGCGGGGGCGCCCCGCGGAGGTGGTAACGGTGCTCGCCGGTGATCCGGTGCCCGCCAGCGCCGACTTCTACGTCGTGGGGGGCGGGGAGGACCTGCCCCAGTCACTGGCCGCCCGCCAGCTCGGGGCGGTGCAGGGGTACGGCCCGCTCCACCGGGCCGTCGACGCCGGCGCCGCCGTGCTGGCCGTGTGCGCAGGGCTACAGATCCTGGGCACCAGCTTCGTCGGGCCGGACGGGATCCGCGCCGAAGGCCTGGGACTGCTGGACTGCGCCAGCGTCCAAGGTCCCGGTCAGCGCGCCGTGGGTGAGATGGTCGTCGAGCCCGACCCGTCCCTCGGCATGCCGGTACTCACCGGCTACGAGAACCACGGCGGCGTCACCACCCTGGGTAACGGCGCCAGGCCTGCTGGGAGGGTGCGCAGCGGGGTGGGCAACGGTGACGGGACCGACGGCGCCGTGTCCGGCCGGGTGATCGGCACCTACCTGCACGGACCGGTCCTGGCCCGCAACCCGGCGCTGGCAGACCACGTCCTGTCCTCGGTCCTCGGTCCTCTCGAGCCCCTGGACGACCGCGACAGCGATGCCCTGCGCGTCGAGCGGTTGGCCGCAGCAAGGGGCCTCGCCTCCGCCTCCGCCCCCTCCACGCCGGCCCGTGGGCTCCTGGGGCGCGCCCTGCGACGCGGATGAGCCCGTCCCTGTGCGCCGCCCCTGCATCCAGGGAACCCCTGACGGACAGTTGTCGCTCGCTCGGCCTAGCGTGAGAGGTATGCGTTATCGCCTCCTCGCTCCCGCTGGCGTCGCCGGGGCCATTGCTCTCGCGGCGTGGGTTCCCAGCGTCACCTCGGCAGCGGCAGCGACCCCCACGCTCCAGCCGATCAGTGCCCAGGCCCTAGTGGCCAAGGCCCAGGCATCCCACGTTCCGGGCTTCTCGGGCACGGTGCAGTGGAGCGCCAACCTGGGCCTCCCCAACCTGTCCGCTCTGACCAGCGGCGTGGGCGGCCAGGGCGGCGGTCACGCTTTCGATCCGACCAGCCTCCTGTCGGGGAGCCACGACATCTCGGTGTGGGATGGCGGGCCCGGCCAGCAGCGACTGGCGCTCCCCGGTTCGCTGTCGGAGGTTGATGTCGTGCACAACGGCACCAGCCTCTACTACTTCGACAGCACCACGCAGAAGGTCACCGTATTCACCGGCCTCGGGCCGTCCGCCGGGCGCTCTGCCCCGAGCGATGCCACCGGGACCCCGCTCACGCCGGACCAGGTCGCTCAGAAGCTGCTCGGCAACCTCGACCCGTCCACAGCGGTCAACGTCGTCACACCCGTATACGTGGCCGAGCAGTCCGCCTACCAGTTGGTGCTGACCCCCCGAGCGTCGCAGTCGACGATCGGATCGGTGCGCATCGCCGTCGATGCCGCCAACGGGATGCCTTTGAGGGTCCAGGTCTTCCCACGGGGCTCCAACGCGGCGGCGCTGTCGCTGTCCTTCACCAAGATCGACTTCTCGATGCCGTCTGCGAGCAACTTTGCCGCCCCTCACGGCTCCACGACCGTGACCAAGTCGATCAGCCGCGGGTCCCAGGTCAGCGGGCCGCCGGGCATGCCCGGTCCGACGCCGTCGAGCGTCTCGAGCGGCCATCCGACGACTGTTGGTTCTAACTGGACGACCATCTCGGTGCTCAACGGTGTCAGCCCCAGAGTGGCCCAACGCCTCGACCAGGCCAGCCAGCCGGCCGCCGCGGGTGTCGGTCGGGTGGTCAGCTCCAACCTTCTCAACGCTCTCCTGCTACCCGACGGCACAGTCCTGGCAGGCTTCGTGACTCCTAGCGCGCTCGAGGCCGCCGCCTCCGCCCTACCGAGCGCGGGCTAGCACCATCGGAGCCTCTTCCGGGGTGGCGATCGCCACCCGCGGCCTGACCAAACGGTTCGACGGTGTCGCAGCAGTCGACGGAGTGGATCTCGAGGTGCCAGCCGGGAGCGTCTACGGTTTTCTCGGGCCCAACGGTTCGGGCAAGACCACGACCATCCGGATGCTGCTCGGGCTGATAGATCCGACGGCGGGGACCTGGGAGCTGCTCGGCCACAGCATGCCCGCCCACGCCCAAGACGCCCTGACCAGGGTGGGCGCGCTCATCGAAGGGCCAGCGTTCTACCCGTGGCTGTCCGGGCGCGACAACCTCGCTCGCCTGGACGCAGCCGGCCCAGACGGGCAGCGGGGCACCCGGCCGGCTCGGATCGAGGCGGCCCTCACGCGCGTAGGGCTGACCGCGGCAGCCGGGAAGAAGTACCGCGCCTACTCGCTCGGCATGCGCCAGCGCCTCGGATTGGCCGCCGCCCTACTCCGTACCCGCCAGCTACTCGTGCTCGACGAGCCGACCAACGGCATGGATCCCCAAGGCACGAGAGAGATCCGCAACTTAGTGGCCGAGCTGGCCAGCGAGGGCACGACGGTGTTCCTCTCCAGCCACCTCCTCGCAGAGGTGGAGCAGATCTGCACCCACGCCGGCGTGATGTCGGAGGGCCGCCTTCTGACCCAGGGAACGCTGACCGAGCTGCGGTCGGAAGGGGGATCCCGGCTGCGGGTCGAAGTGGACGACCCCGTGGCCGCCGGTCCGGTCCTCGCCCGCCTCGGTCTCGGGGACATCGAGACCGAAGGTGACATCGTCACCGCCAAGCTCGACGGGCAGCCGCCCGAGGTCTGCAACCGCGATCTCGTCCAGGCCGGCATCGGCGTGCGGGCTCTCTCGGTGGAGCGCCCCAGCCTGGAAGACCTCTTCGTCTCGCTCACCGGTGAGGGCTTCGATGTCGCCCGCTAGCAGCTGTGGCGCTCCTTTGCCCAGCCCCTACTCGACGAGCTGTGAGCCGTGCTGATCGCCGAGCTGCGCCACCTTTTCCACCGGACACGGGTCCGGGCCCTGCTCGTCGTGATGTTCGCCATCCCGTTCCTGCTGGCGGTGGCGGTCAAGGTCAACGGCGGCCCGTCGGGCGGCAACGGGCCGACGTTCCTGGCGCAGGTCTCCGAAAACGGCGTGTTCGCCGCTCTGGCTGGCCTGACGGTGACGATCCCGTTCTTCCTGCCTCTCACCGTTGCCGTCGTCGCCGGCGACACCATCGCCGGCGAGGCCAGCATCGGGACCCTTCGCTACCTCCTCACCCGTCCTTCGGGACGGGCCCGCCTCCTCGGCGTCAAGGCCGTCACCACCGTGGCCTACTGCCTGGCCGCCGCACTGACGGTGGCTGTCGGAGGTCTCGTAGGGGGAGCCCTGCTGTTCCCGCTGGGCCGGGTGATCTCGCTGTCGGGTACGTCACTGTCGCTGGTGGACGGCGTCGGGCGGACGCTCCTGGCCGCCGTCATCGTCGGCGCCTCCCTGCTCGGGTTGGCGGCTATCGGCATGTTCGTCTCTACGCTCACCGACGTCCCCGTTGGGGCCATGGCGGTCACTTTGGGCATCGCCGTGTTGTCCCTCATCCTCGACGCTGTCCCGCAGGTGGCGTTCGTGCACCCGTGGCTTTTCACCCACCAGCAGCTGGCGTTCGGAGACCTGCTCCGGGCCCCGGTCCGATGGAACAACATCGGCAAGGACCTTCTCCTGCAGGCCGGTTACGTGGCAGTGTTCGGTACCGCAGCATGGGCCCGCTTCACCACACGCGATGTCCTCGCCTAGCTGCGCGGCAACCTCACGGCGTGCGGGCCCAGAGCGTGATGCCGCCGGTGATGCCGGCGCTGTTGTCCACCAGGGTCACATCGCCGGGGAGGTCGATGTCGACGCGGGCGGAATTGCCGCCGCCGATGTAGCAGTGGTCGAAGAACGTCAGGGCCCGGAGAACCTCGATGGTCTCGGCCACCCGCTTGTTCCATTTCTTCGCACCGTCGCGCTTGCGGGCCGCGTCGCCGAGGACCTGGTTGTACGTCAGCCCCTTGCGCAGCGGGTGATGCGCAAGCTCCAGATGCGGCTGCAAGCGACCCTCGTAGAACAGCGCTGTGCCCACGCCGGTGCCGAGGGTGATCACCAGCTCCAGCCCGTCGCCGTCCACCACCGCGGAGCCCTGCAGGTCTGCGTCGTTGGCCACCCTGGTCGGCTTGCCGAGCTCGTGGCTGATCGCCGCCTGGAGGTTGAACTTGCGCCACGCCTTGACCAACTTCGGGGCCGGCACGCCGCCGGGACCCTTCGGGGACACGAAATGAGGGGCCGACAGCACGTGCCCACCGCGCACCATCCCCGGGAAGCCGACCGAGACCCGGTCATAGTCGGGCAGCGACCTCGCCATGTCGGCCAGGACGGTAACCAGCTTCTCGGGGGACAGAGGATAGGGGGTGTCGATCCTGACCCGGTCGTGCTCCATCGCACCCGAGTCGTCGATGACCGAGGCCTTCAAGCCGGTGCCGCCTATGTCGATCGCCAAGGTGTTGTGGCTGCTGGGCGCCCCATGTAGGGACGCGGCCCCTTCGGGCGGCGTGGTAACCATGGTGCCAACAGTAGAGGGCGCTGGGCCACCGCTCTCGGGCTGCCACCCGGGAGGGGCCAGCTCGAAGGCGTCGAACTCGAACGCGGGGGCGACTGTGCAGCCGACCAGGGTCCAGTCCCCGAGGCTGTCGGCGCGCTGCCAGGCCCCCGGAGGGACGACCAGCTGCGGGCGCTGGCCGTCCAGCAGGTCGGTGCCGAGGACCTGCGGCGGCCCCGGCGCTACGTGAAGCCGAAGGGGGGCGCCGTTGTAGAAGTGCCAGGCCTCCGCCCGGTCGTGAACCCGATGCCACTCCGACGGCCTGCCGCCCGCCAGCAGGTAGTAGATCGCCGACCCGGCGCCGTGACGATCGCGCCAGCTCTCGCGGTACCAGCCACCCTCCGGGTGGGGGCGGAGGCCCAGGAGGTCGACCAGCTCATCGGGTCGCATCGTGCTCTTCGTGCTGCCGGCGCATCGCAGCAGTCTCCCACCCGGCCCCTGCCAGGATGGGTGATCCCGAACGGGCCAAAGTCTCCCTGTCCTGAACGGCCGGACGGATGTACGCTTCTAGCAGCAGGTTTGCCCTTCCTGGCCCGACGGTCCGGGAGGGACCAGTTGGTACCGACAGAAGAGGGCTGCCGGGTCGGCAGCGCGGTAGCAAGAGAGTAGGTGGGACGTGCGATGAGCGGTCCTGACGAAGGGATGCTTACAGCACAAGAGCGAGCGGCGCTGGCGAGCCTGGAGGCACGTGCAGTTGCCGATGATCCGGGCCTGGCCAGCCACCTGCGGGGCCTGCGATCGAAGGAGCGGCTGCGAGGCCTTCCCAAGCGGGACCTGACGTGGGCCACGTCTGCGGCTTCCCGTTTCTGGCTATCGATGCGGCCGGCGGTGTGGGGACCGCTGCTCACTGTCGCCGGCTTGGTGGTTGTCGTCCTAGGGCTGGCTGTGTCGTTGGCGTTGAGCGTGCTCGGCGTGGCCTTGGCGGTCACCGGCCTCGGGTTGTCGGCTCGGCTGGCGGCGGGGCGCCTCGAGCGGTTCCGCGACGAGCAGGCGCACCTCAGGGGCGGTCCGTCCCCCGACTGACATCTCGGCGCCCGACAGCCTCACCGCACCGGCGCGCCCTGATGCGTCGAGTGGGCAAGACCCTAAGGTGGCGGGGTGCCCCTCGAACCCACCGGTGATGATGCCCGCCCCGAAAAGCCCCATGTGGCCATCCCTGATACCGAGCCCCCTGCCGACCTCCTCGTCGAGGACCTCTCGATCGGTGCAGGCGCCGAAGCGAACCCGGGTCAGCAGGTATCGGTCCATTACGTCGGTGTCGCCTGGTCGACCGGCGAGCAGTTCGACGCTTCGTGGGACCGCGGCGACGCGTTCCGGTTCGGCCTCGGCGGCGGAGAGGTGATCCAGGGCTGGGACCAGGGCGTGGCTGGCATGCGGGTCGGGGGCCGGCGACGCCTGACGATCCCGGCCCACCTGGGTTACGGCAAGCAGGGGGCCGGCGGTGTCATCAAGGGCGGCGAGACCCTGGTGTTCGTCGTCGACCTCCTCGCCACGCGCTAGTCCGCACCCCCAACACCCCTGAGCCGGCGATGATCGACCTCAAGCTGCTGACCGACGACTTCGAGGCCACCGCGGCGCGGCTGGCCCGAAAGCGGGTACCGCGGGACCTGTTGGTCCAAGCGCGCGACCTGGGAGAGGGCCGCCGGCAGGTGACCCGCCAGGTAGACGACGCCCGCCAGGAGATGAACGCGGGCTCACAGGCCGTCGGGCGCCTCATGCGGGAGGGCCGGCGCGAGGAGGCCGATGCCTTGAAAGAGGGGTTGGCCGATACACGCCACCGCATCGACACACTCGAGGTTCAGCGCCGACAGATCGAGGCCACCCTCGACGAGGTCGCGGCCCGGATTCCCAACCTGCCCGACGACGCGGTGCCCGACGGCGCGTCAGACGAGGACAACCGCCTCCTGCGGACCCACGGCTACGACCCGGCCGACTACGAGGGTCACACCTACGAGCCCCACTGGGAGGTGGCGGCCCGGCTCGGGATCTACGACGGCGAACGGGCGGCCAAGCTGTCGGGTGGCATGTTCTCGCTGCTGCGCGGCGGGGGAGCCAGGCTCCTCCGCGGCCTGGTCGACTACGCCCTCGACCTCCACCGGGACCGGTACCTGGAGATCGCGCCACCCCACGCGGTGCGAAGCGAGGTCATCACCCGTACCGGGCACCTCACGAAGTTCGAGTCGCAAGCCTACAAGCTGCGCGACGACGACCTTTGGCTGATCCCGACGGGGGAAGTGCCGCTAATGGGCATGCACCAAGGCGAGATACTCCCCGAAACAGACCTACCGCTCAGGTACATGGCTTACACAGTGTGCTGGCGACGGGAGGCCGGCGCAGCGGGCAAGGACACCCGCGGTCTCCAGCGCTTGCACGAGTTCCACAAAGTCGAACTGGCCGAGCTGTGCCGCCCGGAGGACAGCGAGTCGGAGCTGGCCGCCCTGCTGGCAGATTGTGAGCGGTCCCTGCAGGGGCTCGGGCTGCCCTACCGGGTCGTTGAGCTGTGTGCCGGCGACCTCACCTTCTCCGCGTCGAAGGTGTTCGACCTGGAGGTCTACAGCCCGGGCGTCGACAAGTGGCTGGAGGTGTCGTCGGTCAGCTCGGTGACCGACTTCCAGGCCCGCCGGGGCGCCATCCGGTACCGCAAGGACGGGGGCGGCACGGCGTTGGTCCATTCCCTCAACGGTTCCGGGCTGGCCACGCCGCGGGTGTGGGCGGCGATCATCGAGCACGGCCAGCAGCCGGACGGTACGGTGCGCCTGCCCCCGGCGTTGGTGCCATATGTGGGCATCGAGATCCTCACCGGCTGACTCTGCGCTTCACCGGGCCGGGCACTTGCCGACAGGTCGGCCGACGCTGGCGTTCAGCGTCGCGGAGGGGTCGCCCGGTGGGTCGGGACGGCGGTGCGGGGGTCGTCGGGCCAAGGGTGTCGGGGGTAGCGGGCCCGCAGTTCGCCGCGAACCTGCGGGTACCCGGAGGCCCAGAAGCTGGTCAGGTCTGAAGTGACCTGCACCGGGCGACCGGCAGGCGAGGTCAGGTGCAGGAGCACCGGTACCCGGCCGTCGGCGACCGTCGGTGTCACCGTCGAGCCGAACAGCTCCTGCAGTCGCACCTCCACGGTCGGCGGGCCGCCGGGGGGGTAGGCGATGCGGTGGCGCTGCCCGCTCGGTGCCCTGAGGTGGGTCGGAGCCACGGCGCCGAGCTCACCTCGCCGCTCCCAGCCGATGCGGGCCCAAAGCGCGTCGCCGAGCGGCACCCGGCCGAGGTCCGCCCGGCGCAAGGCCCGGCCACCGGTCGCCAGCCCCTCGAGCCAGGGCGCCAGCCACCCATCGAGATCGTCGAGCAGGGCGACGTCGCCGAGGTCGGGCCAGCGCTCGGGGTCCAGCGTGCGGGCGAAAGCCACCCGGTCCCGGAGCGCCTGGAGGTCACGGGTCCAGGGCAGCAGCTCCAGGCCGGCGCTTCGGATGCCCTCGATGAGTCCTCCGATCGCCCGACTGGCCGGCACGTCGGTCAGTGGGGTGCTGGCGATGGTGATGGCGCCGAGCCGGCGTTCTCGGACTGCGACGACGTCCTCCGCTTGACGATCCCAGCCGACCCGGTCGACGGTCCGGAAGTCGGCGTCGAACAGCTCGTCGACGTCGTCGGGGTGCAGCGGCGCGCCGAGCCAGATCCGAGCGTCTCGGCGATCACCGTCGAGGTCGGCGGCCACGACCCATTTGGCGGTGGCCATCGGGTCGGTCTCGGCGGTCCACGCACCCCGCCCGCTGCGCAGCAGCCAGTGGCCCGGCCGGCCGTCGCGCAGCCGCCCTACGCGGTCGGGGTAGGCCATCGCAACGAGCCGCCCTACGTCCCCTGGCGCCGCCGCGCCGCCAGGGGTCTGCCGAGGGTGGGTCCCCAACCCCACCAGGGCGCCCAGCCTGCGCGCGGTCCCGGCGTGCTGGGGCGCCCGGCCCCGCCGCAGCGCATCTACGCGCGCGGCCAGGTCCACATCGCGGCCGCCGGCGTCACCTCGCAACGGGTCGCCGTCGCTCAAGATGGCCGCCAGCTCGCAGGCGAGCCGCCTGGGTTGGCCGGGGCCCGCCCTCAGGAGCAGGTGGGCCAGGCGGGGGTGGACACCGAGGCGCGCCATGCCTCGGCCGTGGGGAGTGATGCGGTTCGCGGTGTCGAGGGCGCCGAGCTCCCTCAAAAGCCGGCGGGCGGCCGCCAGCGGGCCGGCGGGCGGCGAGTCGGTCCACGCCAGGGAGGCGGGGTCGTCGACGCCCCACTCGGCGAGGTCGAGGGCCAGGGGCGCCAGGTCGGCAACCAGCATCTCCGGCGGTGCACTCGCCGGCAAACCTCGGTGGTCGGCGGCTGACCACAACCGGTAGCAGGCACCGGCCGCCTGGCGAGCTGCACGGCCTTGGCGTTGGTCAGCCGTAGCGCGCGACACCGGGAGGGTGACCAGCCGGGTCATCCCGGAGGCCGCGTCGAAGCGCGGCCCCCGCATCAGCCCGCAGTCGACCACGACCCGCACCCCGTCGATGGTCAGGCTGGTCTCCGCCACTGCGGTCGACAGGATGACCTTCCGCCGCCCGTCTGGGGCCGGCCGGAGGGCGGCATCTTGATCCCGGCCGCTCAGCGATCCGTGGAGTGCCACGATTTCAGTCCCAGACGAGACCGGGTCCTCGTTCGGATCGCATAGCAGGCGCTCGACGCCGCGGATCTCGGCCGCGCCGGGCAGGAAAGCCAGGACGTCTCCTGCCCTCTCGGCCAGAGCGCGGCGCACCGTGGTGGCCACCGCCCCCTCGATACGCCCGCCAGGTCGGCCGACCCAGACCGTCTCGCACGGGTGGGGAGCGACCGTCGCCGCTATGACTGTTGCCCCGCCCAACAGGCGGGCGACGGACGCCGCCTCGAGAGTGGCGGACATGATGATGACGCGGAGGTCAGGGCGCAGGGCATCTCTCGCGTCGAGGCTCAGAGCCAGGCCGAGGTCCGACATGACGCTGCGCTCGTGCCACTCGTCGAAGACCAGCGCCCCGACACCCTCGAGGGAAGGGTCGGCTTGCAACATTCGGATCAGCACACCCTCGGTGATCACCTCGATCCGAGACTTCGGGCCGATGGCCTGCTCCTGGCGGATCCGGTAGCCGACGCGGCCGCCAACCTGCTCGCCGAGCGCCCCCGCCATCCAGCGGGCGGCAGCTCTGGCCGCTACCCGCCGCGGCTCGAGCACGAGGACGCGTCGGTCCTGCAACCACGGCCGGCCGACCAGGGCCAGTGGGACCCTCGTCGTTTTGCCTGAACCCGGCGGCGCCTGCAGGACGGCGATGCCAGTGGCGTCCAATGCCGCCAGCAGCTCGGGTAGGACCGCATCGACCGGGAGGGGCTTGGCGGTGGGCGGCACCGTGCCAGTCTGCCTCGGGGTGCAGCGTGTCTCAGGCCCCCTCGGTTGCGGGGGAGGCGAGGTCCGAAGCGGGCATGATCCGACCGCCGGCGAGGATCCACACAGCGCTGGCTGCAACCCAGGCGTGACCGATGCCGAGCCCGGCTCGCTGCAGGGCGCCGGTGGCTGTGCCGGCGAGGCTGGCCAGGAGGACCACGGCGCAGCTAGCCCCCGCCGCCGTCGACATGGTCGCCGCCCGCCGTCGCCGCCCGTTCCGGAGGGCGGGCGCGGCGAGCAGGGGGATGGCAGCCAGGGCGACGTAGCCGGCGCCAGCCGCGATGTCATGGAGGGTGTCGACGGCGCCAGAGACGTCGAGCGGGACGGCCGCCACCCCAAGGGTCGCGGCCCCAGTCCCGACCGCAGCCATCCATGCGCACCCGGGCACAGCCTCGCGCAACGCCCGGGCGTAGACGGGCACGCCCACGCCGAGCGCCACGAACCCAGCGGTCATCAGCCAGCGGTTGGTCGCACCGACAGCAGCCAGGCGACTGATGGTGTCCTCGACTGGATGGTAGGCGGGGCGCAGGGCGGCGGCGGCCACCCAGGCGCCGGTGAACCCGAGCGGACCGGCCACCCCACCCCAGGCCCGCCGGCGGCAGGACGGCGGCACGGCGTTCATCTGCGCATCCTAGGAACCGGCCGGTGGTGCCGGGGGGGTAGCCTCCGGCCGGTGAGTATCTGGCCGAGCGGGCGCGCTCTGCACGGCGGCGTCGACGAGATCCCCCTGCCGGCTGGGGGCGGTGGTCGCCTGTGGCTGTGCGGCAAGCACTTCGTCGCGCCCGACCCTGAGGCAGCGCTGGCCGGGATCGGCGCCGACACCGTGGTCTGCCTCAACGAGCAGGGCGAGCTGGCCGGCCGCTACCCCGGCTACGTCACGTGGCTGCAGGAAAACCAGCCGGACCGAGCGCTCTGGTGGCCCATCCCCGACCTGCACGCACCCGATATCGAGGACGCCGCGTCGCTCATCGCCGAGCTGCGCCGCCGCCTGGCAGCTGGGCACGGCGTGCTGCTCCATTGCGGCGCAGGCATCGGGCGGGCCGGCACCATCGCCGCAGGGCTGCTGATAGACGTGGGAATGTCGGTCGAGGACGCCGTCGCCCACGTGGGAGCGCACCGGCCGATGGCGGGGCCGGAAGCGGGGGTCCAGGCGGAGCTGCTCGGGGCGCTCGCCCTTGGTGACGGGTAGGGTTCACCCCAGCAGCTCGCACCGGGTCTCGGGCGTCCCTCCGAGCGTCCCCGGACGATCATGGAGGTGGCTGGGGTGAAGACCAGAGCGGCGATCATGTGGGAGTACGGAAAGGACTGGAGTGTCGAGGAGATCGACCTCGACCCTCCCAAGGAGCAGGAGGTCCTCGTCAGGCTCGTCGGTTCTGGCCTGTGCCACTCCGACGAGCATGTCCTCACCGGCGATCTGCCGTTCCCCCTGCCGATGATCGGCGGTCACGAGGGCGCGGGGATCGTCGAGGAGGTCGGTGCTCACGTCACCTGGCTACAGCCCGGTGACAAGGTGATTTTCGGTTTCATCCCGGCTTGCGGGCGCTGCCCGTCGTGCGCCGCCGGCCACGAGAACCTTTGCGACTACGGCGCGCAGATGGGGATCGGCACCCAGGTGTTCGATTCGACCTCCCGCCACCACGCCCACGGCCAGGACCTGACCCTCATGTGCCTGCTCGGGACATTCTCCGAGCGGACCGTCGTCCACGAGGCGAGCTGCATCAAGATCGACGACGACATCTCCCTGGACAAGGCCTGCCTGCTCGGCTGCGGAGTGGTTACCGGTTGGGGATCGTCGGTGTACGCAGCCGAGGTCAAGCCCGGCGAAGATGTGGCGGTGATCGGTATCGGAGGCATCGGCATCAATGCCGTGCAAGGCGCCAAGCTGGCAGGCGCTCGACACATCTTCGCCATCGACCCGGTGGAGCTCAAGCGGGAGAAGGCCTTGGAGTTCGGGGCCACCCACGCGTTCGGCTCCCTCGAGGAGGCCACCTCCGAGATCGGCGACATCACCTGGGGCCGCAACGCCAACAAAGTCATCATGACCATGGGCCTGGGCAAGGGTGACATGGTGGCCCAAGCCCTGGCCATCACCGCCAAGCGCGGGCGGGTGGTGATCACCAACCTGCACAATGCGCTGGAGACCGAGGTGTCTCTCTCGGCGTTGGACATGACCCTGATGGAGAAGCAGCTCGTCGGCTCGCTGTTCGGCTCGGCCAACCCGCGAATCGACATCCCGCGCCTGCTCGGCCTGTACCGGGCTGGTCAGCTGAAATTGGATGAGCTGGTGAGCCGGACCTACTCACTCGACGAGGTCAACCAAGGTTACGACGACATGCGAAACGGCCTGAACCTGCGCGGGGTCATCACCAGCTTCTAACCGTCGGACTCGCGCCCGCCGAGGGTGGCAAAGTAAGCGCCGATGGCTTCCACGGCGCGTTCTGATTCCGGAAGATCGGGGAAGACCGCCGGCCATGCGTGAGGTCGCCCCGGCTCGAAGATCGCTCTCACCGGTGAGCCGGTCAGCGCGACGGCCGCGGTGAACGAGGTGCTGTCACCGAGTAGGACTTCGTCGGTGCTGGCGACCACCAGCGTGGAGGGCCACGTCCCGAGGCGTGCGAGGCCCGGTGAAGCCAGGGGATCGCTTGGGTCGTGCCCCTGCAAGTACAACTCGGCCGCTGCCAATGCTGAGTCCAAGGAGAAGAGTTGGTCGGAGGCGGCCCGTGAGGCGAACGTGGCCGCGGTGCAGGTGAGATCCAGCCAAGGTGACATTAGGACGAGCCCAGCCGGGAGAGGGACACTCGAGGCGTCAGCCGCCACGACCAAGGCCGCCGCCAGCCCCCCGCCGGCCGAGTCGCCCACCGCCACGACCTCACTGGCGCCGCCGGCGAGGAGGCTCTCGTAGACGGCCGTGGCGTCGTGAATGCACGCGGGAAAGGGGTGCTCGGGCGCCAGGCGATAGTCGACCGCCACCACGGTGCTGCCGGCACTGCGGGCGAGGCGGGTGGCGAAGGGCACCGACCATGCCGCCGACCCAAGGCGGTAGCCGCCCCCGTGGAAGTACACGGAAGTAGATCTAGGTGACGGCGGCTCGCACACCACGCACGAGACGCCTCCGATGACCGTCGGCCGGACAGCTACTGCCGGGTCGGGTTCCCATGGAGGTCTGGCGGCGCCCATGGAGCGGCTGGCCAGCAGTTCCTCGGACGCTGCGCGTGAGGAAGTCCGTGTCGGGGGCAGTACCCAGTCGTACGTCACGCGGCTAGCTCACTACGGCCAGCGTGAAGCCGTCGTAGCCCTTGGAGCCGACGGTCTGGATGGTCGTGGCGGACACCCGGTCAGCCATGCCGGCCAGCTGCTCATGGAAGCGCCGTACACCCTGCACGCTTGGATCATGGCTCCCGGTGTCGATGAGCTCGCCATTGCGCACGACGTTGTCCACCACGATCGCCGCGCCGGGGCGGGAGAGCGTGACGGCCCAGCCGAAGTACTCCGGGATGTTGACCTTGTCTGCGTCGATGAAGGTGAGATCGAAGTCGCCTTGGCGATCCTGGGCCAGCTTCTCCAACGTGGCCAGGGCCGGCCCGACCTGCACTTCTGCGCGGTCTGCGAGTCCCGCCTCCGCCAGGTTGGCGCGAGCCACCTCGGCATGGCGAGGGTCGATCTCCAAGGAGATCAGCCTCCCCTCGGGAGGCAGGGCGCGGGCCAGCCAGATCGTGCTGTAGCCCCCCAGGGTGCCGATCTCCAAGATTCGCCGGGCACCGCTCATCCTGGCAATGAGATGGAGCAATTTGCCCTGTGCGGCTGACACTGCGATCGGCGGCATGCCCGCCTCCGCCGTGGCGGAAGCTGCCTGCTCCATCGTGCGATCCGGGCGGACGACCAGATCGTCCACGTACCGGTCTACCGCCGCCCAACGCTCCATGTCCGACATCGGTGCCTGCCTTCCCGTGACTGCCAGGGGGGCTGGAGCTGACCAGCTCGCCTCACCGCAGGCCGCCCGACTATAGGACCCAGCTCAGACCGGCTTCCTTCTTACGGCGGGGGCTGAGCGAGCAGCGGAGGTGCCTGGACCGCGATCTTCTGGGGATGATCCTGGGCTTCGTAAGCCGATCGGCTATTGGGTCCGTTGGTTGAGGAGGGCCGCAGGCAGCTGCGCCAGTCCGCGAGAGACGAGGTCGCGCTGATCGCAGCTCGCAAGCGGAAGGCCAAGGCGCTGAGCAGCGGCGACGTAGGCGGCGTCATAGGCGCTGAGCTGATGCTCACGCGCCAGCACGGCGGTGCGCTCCGTCAGCTGCGGGTCGGCGCGCACAAGTGTCCCGAGATCGGCGATCGCCCATAGCCGCTGCCGCAAGCGAGCGCTTGCGTCGGCGTCATGCCAGCGGCGCTCTGCCACGTTGATCACCTCGTAGGCGGCCAGCTCGATCGTCGCCAGCGCCCCGGTCTCGAGGAGCGCAGCGGCCGCCTGGTGATGCACATCGTCGGTGTCCTCGGCGGCCAGCAGCACGCTGGCATCGAGGAAGATCAAGCCGGTCGTCCGGCTTTGATCACGGCGGCGACATCACCGCCGTGGCCGGTCAGACCGGTTTGAAGCTCGACCATCCGTGCCGAGAGCTGGCGTTGACGCTCACCCAGCGCGGCCTCGGCTAGCGCACGTAGCGTCGCGCTGCGCGTGATGCCCGCTTCCGTGGCTCGAGCGTCGATGCGAGCGAGCAACTCGTCGGGTAGGGAGATCATCACCTTCGCCATGACCGCCAGTATACCCGGTGTTACCCGGTCTGTCCCGCTGATCGATGGGCCTCCGAACGGGCGCGCCCGGGGCACCTCGTAGAAGACCCCGTGGAGGGTTGCCGTTACACCGCAGCCCCCTCGCTGATCGAGGTACGTTTGACCTCCCCAAACGGGAGCAGCATGGAGGGACAGGTCAACGTTAGGGCTTCAGCGTCACAGCGCTGACTTCACCGACTACGGATGTGCAGTTCGGCGCTGAGCACTCCCGTTGCAACTGGCAGCCGGAGCATCCCCCTTTGCAGCAGACCTGCATCTTGTCATGCAATGTTGCACGAAGATCGGGCTACGATCTTCTTGTGCCCAGATCGGTGCAGATTCGTGACCTCGACGATGCTGTCTACGACGCCCTGGCCCGACGCGCCGCGGAGACCGGTGTGAGCGTGCCCGAGCTACTGCGTGCCGAGGCGGTCCGCCTGGCTGCCCGGCCGAGTACGGCCGCCTGGCTCGAACGGGTCGGACGGCGTCGAAGCACCATTACCACCGAGCAGATCGTCGAAGCCCTCGACGAGCAGCGAGGACCATGGCCCGATGCTGGTCGTTGACGCGTCCTGCCTTGCGGACGTACTGGTCCAAGGCCGAGGCGCGAGCAGGATAGCTGCACGACTTGAGTCCGACGACGACCAGGTCGCGCCTCACATCATCGATGTCGAGGTGTTCGGGGTCGTGCGCCGCGAACACCTGGCGGGCCGGCTCGACGACACTGCCGCCCACCAAGCGGTCGAGGACCTGCGCAGCTGGGGTGGCGAACGTTTCGGGCACGCGCCGCTGCTCGATCGGGCGTGGGAGCTGCGGGCCACGGTGCGGGGCTGGGATGCCATGTACGTTGCCTTGGCCGAGGCACTCGGCGCGACGCTGATCACCACCGACGTGCGCCTGGCTCGTGCGACCGGGCCTCGTTGCAGGATCGAGGCGGTGGTCGACACGAGCTGAGCGCCGGTGCCTGACGTAGGCAGCGATGCCGCAGCTGGCGCCGCGGTGCGTGGGCGACCCTGAGGTCTCACGTCGTCAACCCTCGGGTGGGCCGACCGCAGCTCCGGGCGCCGATCAGCGCCGCCGATGTCGAACTTGACGACTAGGGCAGCGTCCGCACTATGTGACAAGGGGTTTCGGGACCCCAGGACCGAGACGCCGTGTACAACGGAGCAAAACGTAACCCCGGCGGTGTGCCTTGCGGCAGGGACCGTTCCGGGGTCTTCAAGTAGCACCCCTAATCAGACGGGCCGAGGATGTCGACTACGCAGCGGGGTACAGCTACGAAGCAGCCCTAAGGAGGCGGTCGCTGCCTCGTTTCGCCCCGTACGAGACGGTCACCGGCGAGAGAGCGACAGCGCTGGCCCTCTACGAGTGGGACACCGACGCTTCCGCTGTGGTATTCCACGCCATCGGGATGGTGGAGGTCCTCCTTCGCAACAGCCTCAGCGACGTACTCGGTCAGATGTTCCCAATCCTGTGCCTTGGTACAACCAGGCGCCGTCGCTGGGATCAATCGCCCCATCATCCACACAGAAAACGGCCGTCAACCCTCGGACCTCCTCGACGCCGACCTGTACCGATCGGCGTGGCGGTAGCCACCCACCTGGCCGACAAGAGCGCGCTGGCGCGGCTGGGCAACCCGATCGTCCCCGCCGCCTCGGACCGATGATCGAGGCAGGCGTCGTAGGCACCTGCGGCATCATCGAGTTGGAGATGCGTTTTTCGGCTCGTTCCCACGACGAGTTCGAGCGCATCAGGCGGGACCGCAGCCTCGGCTACGAGATGGTCCCGATGCCAGACGAAGTCTGGATGCGCGCCCTTCAAGTGCAGTCAGCGCTCTCCGAGCGAGGACGGCTGCGGGCGGTCACCTTCCCCGACCTGCTGATCGCCGCCACCGCCGAGCGGCACGCCATGGTCCTCATCCATTACGACGCCGACTATGACCTCATCGCCGAGGTCACCGGCCAGCCCTGTGAATGGGTTGCCCGCCCAGGGACTCTCTCCTAATCCGCGGCCATCCCGGCCATCGCGAGAAACCTCGGTCTCGACGCCTGAGGTCCCCGCTCAGCCCAGCCCGGAGGACACGCCGGTCCACTCCAGCGTCGGCATCGTAGGAGAGGTTGGCGTGTCGAGACTGAAGCGCTGCCGACCTCTCCTACTGCTGACCATGGACACCCACCTGGTGGGCGGCGTGTGGCTCAGACTCGGATCACGTCGAGTTCGTCCAACTCGACGTAGTCGTCATCCTGAGTCACCACAGCCACGCCCAACGCCATGGCCGTCGCCGCGATCCACGAGTCGTTGACGGGCATGCGCTTTCCCTCGTCGCGCAAGAGCACGCGGAGGCGTGCCCATTGCTCGGCGACGTGGTCGTCGACGGGCACAGGGTCCAATGCCAGCGCCTCGGTGAGGGTGGCAAGGCGTTGCGCGCGAATGCGCAGGTCCCCGGTCGCCAGAACACCGGCCCGGAGCTCGCCGACGGTGACGACCGAAACCGCCAGTTCACCCGGCAGTGCCGACGAGTCGAGTGGCCGACCGGACTCTCGTGCAACGAAGACGGTGGTGTCAGCCAGGCCTCTGCTCATGTTCGGACATCGTCGGTTGTGTCCGGCGACAAGGAACGGAGCTCGTGGAGCAGGCCTGGATCAGCCTGGCGCCCGTTGATGCGTCGAGCAAAGTCCGACGCTGCAGTCCATCGTGGTCGAGCGGCGATGGGGCGCAGCTCGGCGACGGGGTGACCGTCGACGGTTACGACGATGTCTTCCCCGGCAGCGACGCGGCGGAGCAGCCCTCTGGTGTCGTTGCGCAGCGCTCGGGAAGCCACCTCGCTCACACAGACACCGTAGCACACATACTACGCACGGCTACGCTGGGTCGATCGGTGGCCGAGCACCGGCGAGTGGGCGGTTTGCTCGGAGGTGCCGATCCCACCCGGCTCGACGTTGCCGACGCCGTGTGGGACGTCGTCGTCGTGGGAGAGGTGGGCGTCGGAAGACTGAGGCCTCACCGCTACTCCCGACGCTGACGAGAGGGTGCAGGGGCTCACTATCAAGGACTAACCGAGTCTCGGAAAGCGCTGGTCGGCCCGTTCGGTCCTTGCCTGCTCGTGGTGGCTCCGGCTGGTCGGTATGGTCGTGCGCAATACGCCGCCCGATCGCCAGCACGCGCCCCACGCCCCCCGAACGGCTGGGGAAGACAACCGATCGGCCCCGCACCCTTGCATTGCCAATGATTGCGGCGCAACGTTACGCTTGGCGGGAGGAGAGCGGAAGTGCCCCAGCCACGTCGGCACGCCACGAACGCCGAGCGCCAAGCGGCCTACCGCGCCCGGCCTTGCTGAGCGGCGGGCACTGGCCGGCAGTGACGCTGTCGTTGAACGGCTGCGTGTCCTCGAGGCAGCGCTCGTGACGGCAGAGCGCCGGGCCTCCAGCGCCCAGGCACTGGCATCTGACACCGAACGGCGAAGGAGTGAGGCGGAGGAAGGTCGCCGGGCGCTTGCCGGCCAATTGCGGGCTGCGCTCGACGAGATCGACGTGCTGCGGGGCGTCGAGGGGGCATTGCGTTCGCAGCTCGTCGTTGTGAATGGTCTGGCAACGCTTCCGGTGGCTCGTCCCGACGAGGGCAACCGGGCGGCTCGCCGCCAGGCTCAACGCCAGCAGCGGCGGGAACGCTGACCCGTCGCAAACGCCTGGGAGTGGTGGCAAGAGGCCTTCCTGCCCCGATGAGAGCTCGGACGTGGGCGGCAACCGGCGTCGGCACGATCGGGCGGAAGATAAGGCGGAGGCCCGACGAGTCGTCCTGGTGGTAAGGGGCGGCCGGCGGCCTCGGGCATGAGTCGGGGGGCAGGACCGCGCTCGTGGGGGAGCCCGGCGCTGGTTGGGGGAGATCGACGCAGACGGACTCAGCAGCGGACGGACGTCACGGACCGGGCGGACGCGGTGGGGAAGGTCGTCGGCCGGCTGGTGATCGTTGCTCACCCGCCGGGAGTTCCCCGCAAACTTCCCCAGCCGTCCGCTCGGTCTTCCGCCAGGGGACGCCACGACTGGCCGGGGCGACAGCCGACAGGCGGAGTGGGACCGAACTCTCCGACAGGCGCCCCGCTGGCTGCCCGGTACGGGGTGGAGGCAATCAGGCGCATACGGCCAGCCGCCTCCACCCGGACATCCACACCTGAGGAGGAGCACATGGACGACAGACGACGGGCGCTCTCGGTCACCGAGGCGGCGGCCATCCTCGGCATCTCGCGCTCGCACGCCTATGGGCTGGTGACCGGCCGCGACCTGCCGATGCGGCTCGGACGGCGCATACTGGTCCCGAGGGCCGCCATCGACGACCTCCTCGGGCAGACGCCGGAGGCCTCCTAGTAGCCGAGCGGCGACATGGAGTGGCCCGCCGTCGCCGGGGAACCCGGCGCAGTATAGTGATGGTGCGAGGTCGGGTCCCCCGTACGGGGTGCACCGGGCTTCGCTGATCGGAAGGCCCCGGGCTGCAGCCCGGGGCCTTTGCTATTCGAGCGTCACGATGGGCGCGAAGCGCTCCGAATACCAGGACCACATCCACTCCCGGGATGCTTGATGGGCGACCGATTGAAATGCGGCGTGCGCCACCAGATCGGCTATCTGGACGAATTGGCTGGTGCGCGATTCCTGCAGCCAGGAGTCTTCGACGATCCGGCGGCCTTCGAGCGGCAACGTCCGGTGCAGCCGTGGGTATAGCTGGTCCTCCCCGTCCATGACGACGAGGCCGTGGCTGTCGTGGGCCGCCGGCCAGCGGTGCAGGTGAGCGAGGAGACCGAGGTAGGTCGCCGACCGGTCCTGGCCACCGAGGCGGTCGACGGTCACCACGGCGAGGTCGGGATCGGCTGCGATGGTGTCGAGGGCCCGGAAGTAGATCGCTCGCCGCAGGTCGTGGTCGCGGTTGATGGCCGCCCCCGGGTCGGCCTGGCTGGGCCAGCCCCGGCCGGAGACGAACTTGCCGGCGTGCAGCTCGCAAGTCTTCGCCAGCCCGTACTCGTAGGCCAGCGTCTGTCGCAGGTTCAGCCATCGGCCGAGGGAGGGGGCCCACCTGCGGGCGTCGACGATGACAGCCGTGAGCAGGTCGTGCCCGGCGCCGGCCGAGTCGTCGACGTAGATCAGCTGCATCAGCGAGCGCCTCGTCTACTCAGGGGTCAGTGCAGGTTGACGCAGCCCGCCGTTGGTAACTGTCCCACCGACCAGGCCGCCGAGCAGGTCGGCCGCTTGACGGTCCCGGGCCTGGACGAAAGAGGCGTACACCTTGAGGGTGACGGCCGGGTCGGCATGACCGAGGCGGCCGGCGACGGTGCGCACGTCGATCCCCCCGGCGATCATGGTGGTGGCGGCAAAGTGGCGCAGGTCGTGCAGGGTAAGGTCGACCCCGACCCGCTTGGCAAGCCGGGAAAACGCCTGGCCGAGCCCGTCGGGGCGCATCGGCTCTGCGCCGGCAAGGTCCGGAGCGAACACCCACGGATCATCGACCATCTCGACGCCGGCCTCGGCCGCCCGGCGCTGTTGGCGTGCCCGGTGGGTGGCGAGCACGGTGGTGGTGAAGGCGTCGAGGGACACGACCCGCTCCTGGTGAGTCTTGGTGTCACCCACGACGACATCACTGCGCGCCAGTCCATGCTTGATTGCCCGCCGGACATGCAGGACGCCCAGGTCGGCATCGACGTCGCCCCATCGCAGGCCGAGGAGTTCCCCCCGTCGCAGTCCCGTCGTGGCCGCGACGGCGACCGCCGCCGCCAGCGTCGGGTGGGTCTCTTCTGCTGTCGCCACCAGGTCACGGACGACGGCGACGCCGAGGGCTCGCTTGGCCGGCACCCGAAGTGGCGGGGGGCTGGCCTGCTCGGTGACGGCTCGCGACACGACGCTCCACTTGGCCGCCTGGTGCAGCGCAGCCGACAGGAGGGCGTGGAGGTGGTGCACGGTGTTGGGGCTGAGGCCCTCGTCGAGCCAGCCCCGGTAGGTGCGGTCGAGCTGCTGGGCGGTCAGCGCGCGGAGCCGGACCCGGCCGAGCTCGGCGTTGATCCGCTTGGCCTTGTCCCGGTAGCCGCGCATGGTCGTCGGTGACCGGTTGGGCTCAATCGTGTCGAGCCACCGCTCGAGGAAGTCGGCCAGTGTGGTGTGACCGTCGAGGTTGGCCGTGCCTCGGTCGACCTCGGTGACGAAGGCGGCGAGCGCCGAGTCGGCCTCCCGCGTGGAGCCGGTGAAGGTTCGACTGGCCTGGCGGGGCCGGCCCGACACCTGGTCGTAGCCGGTGACCACCCGCAGCCGCCACACGCCCGCCCGCACCTCGCTCTTGGTGCCCCTCACGCCACGAACCCTAGACTTCTAGACGCGTCCTAGACGCGCGGTGCTTGATCTGCCTCATACCGACGATCATACGCCGTAAAACTGCAGGTCAGACGTGCCAAGCTCCCGTAGCTCAGAGGATAGAGCGTCGGTTTCCTAAACCGTGCGTCGCAGGTTCGAGTCCTGCCGGGAGCACCGACGAGGTCTTCACGTTTGACCTCCATACATGTTCACATTTGGGTGTGACATCGAAGGGTCCACCGGGTGGGCTTGCCGGCCCGGGAGGATGCGGTCGATGTCCTGCTGGGCCGG
>JAKBAM010000086.1 GCA_021809105.1 Actinomycetes bacterium | reverse complement strand
GCACCATGTTCGCGTCCGTCGCCGGGTTGATGCTGGCGCCATCGCAGAACCTGGACGGGGTGACGTTGACGACGGCGGTCTTCGCGGCGTTCGGGGCGGCGGCGATCGGCTATTTCACCAACCTTCCACTTACCTTCGCCGGGGGCTTGCTGATCGGCATCGCCGGTGCTCTGGTCGACAAGTACTCCGCCACTATCTCCTGGATCGGCGGGCTGCCCCCGACCCTGCCCTTCCTGGTGCTCTTCATCGTGCTGATCGTGACGCCGCGGCGCCGCCTCGCCCAGGTGCGCTCCGTCGTGCGCCTGCAGGCGCGGAACACCTACCACGCACCGGTGCCCGTTCGCCTCGTAGCCGGGGCGGTGGCCATTGTCCTGCTCGCGGTGGTACCGCAGCTTCAGGCCAGCCACCTGGCTGTGTGGTCGGCGGCGTTGATCGACATGATCCTGTTCTTGTCCCTCGGCCTGCTCGTACGCCGATCCGGCCAGATCTCGCTCTGCCATCTCGCTTTCGCCGCTGTGGGTGCGGGCGCCTTCGGTCACTTCGCGGCGAGCCACATGCCCTGGCTGCTGGCGGTCGTGCTGGCCACGCTGGTCGCCGTGCCGGTGGGCGCCCTGGTCGCCATCCCGGCGGTCCGGGTCTCAGGCGTATTTCTGGCGCTGGCGACCCTCGGTTTCGGCATCCTGGTAGAGCACGTCTTCTATACCCGAGAGTTTATGTTCGGAGGGTCGCCACTGGGCATTGCCGATCCCCGCCCGAACGTGTCGATCGCAGGTTTGAACCTCTCCTCGGACAAGGGGTTCTACTACCTGTTGTTGGTGATCGTGGTGCTGGTGGTCATCACCGTGACGGCAATAGGCAACGGACGGCTAGGCCGCCTGTTGGAGGCGATGGCGGACTCGCCATTGGCGTTGGAGACCCACGGGACCAGCTCCAGCGTCTTGAAGGTGATCGTCTTCTGCATAGCGTCTGCCATGGCCTCCCTGGCAGGAGCGCTCACCGGAATGCTCTACCACTTCGGCGTCGGCAGCTACTTCCCGTCTTTCAGCTCCCTGACCCTGGTGGCGCTGGTGGTGATCATCACCGTCGGCGAGCCGTGGTACGCAGTGATCGGGGCCATCGGCTACACGGTCATCCCTGGATACATCACCGGCCTCACGACCAGCAACGTGTTGAACCTGCTCTTCGGGCTGGGCGCCGCGGCCGCTGCATACGGCACTCGGGGCGGGACCACTCCACAGGCGGTCAGGTCCTTGCTGGACCGGGTCGGCGACCGCAGGAAAGCCGCGGTCGGATCCTCGCCGCCCACACCGGCAGGAGCCGAACCGGCTGCGGTGGCCCGAGGACGTGCGGCGGACCGCGACGCGGTGGCGGCGCGGGGAGGCCTGGTCGTCCAGGAGCTCACCGTCCAGTTCGGCGGTGTCCGGGCCGTCAACGGTGTGAGCCTGAAAGCGCCGACGGGCTTGATCACCGGCTTGGTGGGTCCCAACGGTGCCGGCAAGACCACGACCTTCAACGCTTGCAGCGGCCTCAACCGGCCCACAGCCGGGAAGGTCTTCCTCCACGGGGCGGAGGTGACAGGCGAAGGACCGGCCCACCGGGCGAGGCGCGGCTTGGGCCGTACCTTCCAACGCACCGAGCTGTTCGACAGCCTGACGGTGAGGCAGAACATCGCGCTGGGCCGTGAGGCCCCGATCGCCGGGGTCAACCCGTTGGCGCAGATCGTCGGATCCAGGCACTCGAGCCGGCTCATATCCACCGTCACCGACGAAGCCTTGGCGCTCACTGGGACAACGCGGATAGCCGACACCCAAGTAGGGCTCCTTCCCATCGGGCAGAGGCGCCTGGTCGAGCTCGCCCGCTCCCTCGCAGGACCCTTCGACGTCCTCCTGCTCGATGAGCCGTCGTCGGGCCTCGACGGACACGAGACCGAGCAGTTCGGGAGGGTCCTGCGCTCTGTGATCGATGAGAGGGGCTGCGCCATCCTCCTGGTCGAGCACGACATGACGCTGATTCGCGGGGTCTGCGACTATGTCTACGTGCTCGACTTCGGGATCATGATCTTCGAGGGCACGCCCCACGAGATGAACCAGTCGGATCAGGTTCGAGCCGCCTACCTCGGCGACGCCCTGCCGGTCGCGGTCGGCGCCGACGACCAGCCGTCCCCCGAGGTCGAGCGGGTGCCGCTCGACTCCAGCGAGTAGGTCGCGCCATGCTGGCACTACACGAGGTCACGGCCGGCTACGGCGGGACGACGGTCCTGCGTGGCGTCGATTTCCAGGTGGGCGACGGGGAGATCGTCGCCCTGCTGGGACCCAACGGGGCCGGCAAGACCACGCTCCTGCGGACGGCCACGGGATTCGTTAAGGCCCGATCCGGCCGCATCGAGCTCAATGGCGAGGATCTCACGAAGAGCGCGCCTCACAATTTTGTCCGGCGCGGGGTATGCCACCTCCCGGAAGGGCGGGGCATCTTCCCCTCCCTCACCGTCCAGGAGAACCTGACGATCCAGGCCCGGTCCCGGGACCGGAGCGAGTCGGTGGCCGAAGCCACGGAGCTCTTCCCGGTCCTCGGCAGCCGCCTCCGCCAGACTGCCGGGAGCCTCTCGGGCGGCGAGCAGCAGATGCTGGCGCTCTCCAGGGCATATCTCACCCACCCGAAGCTGGTACTGGTGGACGAGGCCTCTTTGGGTCTGGCCCCCTTGGTGGTCGACAAGATCTACGAGGTCCTGCGCCGCCTCGTGGAACGCGGGATGTCCCTCGTCGTCGTCGAACAGTACGTGCAGAGGGTGCTCGAGCTCGCCAACACGGTGTACATCTTGAGTCGCGGTGAGATCATCCACGTGGGCAAGGCCGGCGAGATCGGCACCGACGAGATCTACGAGAAGTACCTAGGGATCGAAACCTGATCCGACTTCCTGGCAGCCGCCCGGAGCCCCCCGGCGGAGAAATCGTGCTCAGGCGTTGGGGATGCCGCCCATCGGGTGCCCCCCGTCCACCGAGATGGTCTGGGCAGTGATGTAAGAAGCGGCGTCGCTGGCGAGGAAGACGATCGCCGCGGCCACCTCATCGGGGCGCCCCACCCGCCGCAGCATGGTCCCCTCCCCGATCATCACCGGATCGATGCCGGCGCTCTCCCACGCCGCCGACGCTCGCTCCGAGGCGATGCCGCCCACGGCGACACAATTGACCCGGATCCCGTGCGGCCCCCATTCGGCCGCAGTCACCTGGGTGAACATCTGCAGCGCCGCCTTCGCCGCCGAATAGTGCGCCCCGCCCCGGACGCCGTAGAGGCCGGCGTCGGACGACACGTTGACAATCGTCCCCGAGCCCTGCTCGAGGAAATGGACCCCGGCTTCGCGGGTGGCAAAGTAAGCGGACCGGACATTGAGATCGAAGCTGGCGTCCCACGCCTTAGTGGGGAGGTTGCGCAGGGGACCCATGCGAGTACCGCCGGCATTGTTGACCAAAATGTCGACCCGGCCGAGCTCCTCGACGGTGCGCTCGACCATCCGGATTACCTGGGCCTCGTCCTTCACGTCGGTCGGGACGACCAAGCAACGCCGCCCCGAGCGGGTCTCGATGGACGCGGCCGTCCGCTCGAGATCCCCGACCGTCCGCGCCGCGATCGCCACGGAAGCGCCGTGGATCGCCAGCTTGGATGCTGTCGCTGCGCCGATGCCGGTACCGCCACCCGTGACGATGGCGACACGTCCCTCGAGATTCGACACATCCATGGGCACACCTACCGCAGATCGGATCCTTGATCAAACACGAGTGTAGGACCGAGGCAGGACGGCGCCAAACCCAAGCCCAGCCGGGCTACTGCCTTCCGATGACTCCCCGTCGCTGGAGCTCGCGCACCACCGTGCGCCCGGCATCCCGGAAGTCGTCCAGCCGGTAGGCGGCGGCCTGCTCTCCCTGGCCCGCCACGACGGCATCGAGCACTTGGGTGTGCGCCCTCACTGTCGCCCTGTGGCTGCGATCGATGTATTGGAACGCTTGTGGAAGAAATCCAGCGTGGGCACGCAGTTCGGCGCGGAGGCGGCGTGACCCCCCGGAGCGGTGCTCGGTCGTCATGATCTCCGATACGAGCCCGAAGACCTGGTCGCGATCCGCAGGCTTGGTGGCTCGCAGCCGGCCGACGAGGCCTCGTAGCACCGCGATGGTCTCCGGACGGGGAGCCTCGGCCAGCCGCCGGACGGCCAGTCCGCTGAGCAAACCCATGATCTCGAAATCGTCGAGGATCGACGCGGCGTCGAACGGCTCGACGAACACACCGCGGTGGTAGCGCGTCGACACGATCCCGTCGCGCTCGAGCATGACGAGCGCCTCCCGGACCGGCAGCCTGCTCAGCCCGAGTGCATCGCCGATCTCGTCCAGATCGATGCGGTCGCCGGACTGGAGCACGCCTGTGAAGAGCTGCTCAAGCACGTAGTCGACGACCGCGGCGCTCGTCTTCGTGCGGACGAGGCGCCGCTGGTCCCTCGAGGTAGGTTCCGCCACGGCCTTCAATCGGTTACCGGCACACGGCTATTATGCCTCCGTGGTTCGATTTGATCAAAGATCAGGGTCATGTTGAGCGGTGAGAAGATTCTGGTCACCGGCCCCGGGGGGCGGATCGCCTACGGCCTCGCCGAGACGCTCGCCCCGGACAACGAGGTGTGGGGGATCGCCCGTTTCTCCGATCCGGCGTCGCGCGCCGAGGTGGAGGGGCTCGGCGTCACGACCCGGCCGATCGATCTGGGTGATCCTGACTTCGCCGATCTGCCGTCGGACTTCACCTACCTGCTGCACATCGCCGCCGACTTCGGCGAGGACTACGAGCGGGGGCTGCGGGTCAACGCAGAGGGGACAGGGCTGCTGCTGTCGCACTGCCGGAGGGCGAAGGCGGCGCTGGTGATGTCGACGGTGACGGTCTACAAGCCGCATCCGGATCCCTTTCACGCCTTCTGCGAGAGCGATCCGATCGGCGACGCAGGGCTGCCGGCCCCGAAGCCCTATTCGATCGTCAAGATCGCCGAGGAGGCCGTCGCCCGCTACTGCGCCCGGGAGTTCGGCCTGCCGGTCACGATCGCCCGGATGGGTAGTGCCTACGGCGATCGGGGCGGGCTGCCGCTCTGGCATCTCCGGGCCATCGCCGAGGGCAAGCCGGTGGTAGCCCGCTGGGATCCGCTTCCCTACAGCCCGATCCACTACGACGACATCAACGCCCAGGTCGAGGCGCTCATAGATGCCGCGTCCACCCCGGCGACGATCGTCAACTGGGCTGGGGATGTGCCCGTCACGGTGCAGGAATGGTCGAAGTATTTCGGGGAGCTGCTCGGCGTCGAAGCCGAGATGCAGGTCGATGTCGTCCCCGGCGCGTCGGTCGGTTCGGTGGGTGAGCACACCAAGCGCTCCTCCATCACCGGGCCTTGCCAGGTCGACTGGCGCGATGGCTTCCGGGCCATGGCGGCGCACTACTTCCCCGATCGCGTCCGATGAGGCGCTATCCCGTCCCCGACCAGCTCCTCGAGGAAGCAGCGGCCGAAGCCGGCTGCGGCGACTTCGGCCCTGGCGACTTCCGCGACGGCCTCGCCGTCCTGCTCGAAAGCCTCGAAGCGGATGGCGACCTCGATCCGGGCACCGACGCCGCCGTGGTGGGCGACCTGCGCCGGCGGCTGGTCAACCGCCTCGAGGTCGAGGCCTGGTACTCGGAGCACCCCGAAGTCGAGGAAGTCCGGATCAGCGGCCCGGTCGACATCAACGGCCTGCCCCGCACCGGGACCACGGCGCTGGCAGACATGCTGTCGCTCGACCCGCAGTTCCGATGCCTCACCGGGTGGGAGCAGGCGAGGCCCGTGCCGCCGCCAGTCGCCGGCGAGGAGCCCGGCGACCCGAGGCGGCAGGCCTTCGTGGCCATGCAGGAGCGACGCTCCGCCGAGCAGAGAGCGATGCACATTGTCGAGGTCGACGCGACGATGGAGGACACCGAGATCCTGGGGATGGC
>JAKBAM010000038.1 GCA_021809105.1 Actinomycetes bacterium | reverse complement strand
TCGAGCGCACCGGGTTCGGCCAAGGACTTTTCGGTGAGTGGCGCGACGACCGGGAGTTCGTGCTCAACAAGCCCGAGCACGCCGGGGCCACCATCTTGGTCGCCGGCCCCAACTTCGGCGTCGGCTCGTCACGCGAGCACGCAGTCTGGGCGCTCATGGACTACGGCTTCCAAGCCGTCGTGGCACCCCGCTTCGGTGACATCTTCAAGAACAACGCCACGAAGTCCGGCCTCCTCCCGGTCCAAGTCGACGCAACGACGAGCGCCGCTCTCATGCGGGCGGTCGTCGCCGATCCCACCCTCGACATCACCATCGACGTGGAGCGGCGAACGCTGTCCGCGCCCGCGGCAGGCATCGAGGCCGCGTTCCCCCTCGACCCGTTCATCCAGCACCGGCTCCTCCAGGGCCTGGATGACATCGGCCTGACCCTCCGCCACCGCGACGACATCGACGGCTTCGAGAAGCGCCGGCCGGTCTGGATGCCGACGTCGGCCTGACCCTGCCGGGCACTATTTTGGGAGGGTGCGACCTTCCCTGCGCCGGGTCCTCTGGCTGGCAATTATGAGCGGCGCGCTCTGGGGGTCGCAGCGGTGGTGGCGGGCACTCACGGTCCCGCCTGGGCCGGTGCTACGCCCGGCGACCCCGTGGCCGCCCGTGCCCACCGATGCGACCCCGTAGCCTGATGCGACCCCGTAGCTGCCTCTGATCGCCGCTCAGCCGAGCAGCTTGGCGACCCGAGTGATCCCTTCGACCAGCGCGTCGTCGCCCAGGGCATAGGAGAACCGGCCGTACCCCGGCGAGCCGAAGGCTTCTCCCGGCACGAACGCCACCTTGGCCTCCTCCAGGACTATCTCGGCCAGCTCCAGGGTGCTGCTCGCCGTCCGGCCGTTGAGCGGGCGGCCGAGGGCTCCTGAGAGGTCCGGGTAGGCGTAGAAGGCACCGCCGGGCGGGGCGCAGCGGACCCCTTGGATGTCGTTCAGCATGGTCACGATGGTCTGGCGCCGCCGGTCGTAGGCGGTTCGCATCTCGACGACGCAGTCGAGGGGACCGCTGACCGCGGCCAGAGCGGCCACTTGCGAGACGTTGGCCACGTTGGAGGTGGCGTGGGACTGGAGGTTGGTGGCCGCTTTGACCACGTCCGCCGGCCCGAGCAGCCACCCGACCCGCCACCCGGTCATGGCGTACGTCTTGGCCACCCCGTTGACCACGACGCAGGTGTCCGCCAGCTCGGGCACCAGCGCCGGCATGGAAGTGAACACGGCGTCGCCGTAGACCAGATGCTCGTAGATCTCGTCGGTGACCACCCACACGCCGCGCTCGACGGCCCAGCGTCCTATCGCCTCGACCTCAGCCGGCCGGTAGACCGCGCCGGTCGGGTTGGACGGGGAGACGAAGAGGAGCACCTTGGTCCGCGGGGTCAGCGCGGCATCCAACTGCTCGACGGTGACCCGGAACCCGTCTTCGATGGTGGTCGCCAGCTCGACGGCCACACCGCCCGCAAGGTGGATCGCCTCCGGGTAGGTGGTCCAGTAGGGAGCCGGGAGGAGGACCTCGTCACCGGGGTCGAGCAACGTGGCGAACACCTCCTCGACCGCCTGCTTGCCACCGTTGGTCACCAGCACCTGCGCCGGCGTCACCGCGTAACCCGAGTCGCGGGATGTCTTGGCGGCGATGGCGGCCTTGAGGTCGGGCAGGCCCCCCGCGGGGCTGTACTTGTGGTTCTTCGGGTCGCGGCAGGCCGCAGCCGCCGCCTCGACGATGTGCAAGGGGGTCGGGAAATCCGGCTCTCCGGCCCCGAACCCGATGACGTCCTCGCCCGCCGCCTTGAGGGCTTTGGCCTTGGAGTCGACTGCCAGCGTGGCGGACTCGGCGATGGAACCAATGCGCTGTGAGATGCGTGCCATTACTGCCATGCTGGCACAGTGACCGGCGCCGTCCCGACCGATATACGCCTGCCCGCTGACCTGCTGCCCCGCGACGGGCGGTTTGGGTCGGGGCCGTCGAAGATCCGGCCCGAAGCTGTCGCCGCTCTGTCTTCCCTCGGCGCCACCCTGCTCGGCACCTCACACCGCCAGGCACCGGTCAGGCGGCTGGTGGGGCGCCTCCGCCGGGGGTTGAGCGAGCTGCTCGCCCTCCCGGAGGGCTACCGGGTGGTCCTCGGCAACGGCGGCTCGACGATGTTCTGGGATGTGGCCACCTTCGGGCTCATCGAGCACAGGAGCCAGCACGTCACCTTCGGTGAGTTCTCTGCCAAGTTTGCCGCGGCCGTAGCCAGCGCCCCCCATCTGGAGCGGCCGGACGTCATCGCAGTCGCACCCGGGACGACCAGCCACTGCACCGCGGCGCAGGGCGTCGACCTCTATGCCTTGACCCACAACGAGACCTCGACAGGGGTGGTGATGGGCCTGCGCCGGCCGGAGGGCACGGACGCGGGTGCTCTGGTCGCGGTGGACGCGACGAGCGCCGCCGGCGGGGTGCGCTTCGACCCGAATCAGGTCGACGTGTACTACTTCGCCCCGCAGAAGGGTTTCGCCTCCGACGGCGGGCTGTGGGTGGCGGCCCTGTCCCCGGCCGCCCTGGAGCGGGTGGCCAGGATCAAATCGTCGGGACGGTGGATGCCGGCCTCGCTGGATCTCTCCATCGCCGTGGAGGAAAGCGCCCGGGACCAGACTTACAACACCCCGGCCCTGGTCACCCTGGTCCTCATGGCAGAGCAGGTCGATTGGATGCTGGCCGGGGGTGGGCTCGAATGGGCAGCCGGGCGCTGCGACAGATCAGCGGCGATCCTCTACGGGTGGGCCGAGTCGTCCGCGTACGCCACCCCGTTCGTGGCCAAGCCCGATGACCGCTCGCCGGTGGTGGGCACCATCGACCTGGACGGGTCGGTCGACGCCCTGACCGTCAGTGGGGTGCTCCGGGCCAACGGCATCGTCGACACCGAGTCGTACCGCAAGCTCGGTCGCAACCAGGTGCGCATCGGGATGTTCCCGGCCGTCGAGCCGGCCGACGTCGAGGCCCTCACGGCGTGCATCGACTTCGTGGTGTGCGCCCTGAGCTGATAGCCGCCAGGTTGTGAAAGCTCCCAGGGTGGACTGTCCCCCGGCGGCGAAGCGCCTCAGCCCACCAGCGACAGCACGTCCACCTGGCCCGGCGGCCCGTCGTAGACGACCGCCCCATCGCGAAGAGCGACGCAGCGATCCGCCTTGGCTACGTACTCCAGTTGGTGGGTGGCCACGACGATGGTCGCCCCGGCGTCGGCGGCGTCGTCCATGAGCTCGACGAACGCCTCGCGTCCGGGGGGGTCGAGGCCGACGAAGGGCTCGTCGACGAGGAGGAGGCCGAAGGGTCGGATCAGGGCTAGCACGATCGCCGTCTTCTGGCGCAGACCTCGAGAGAACCGTGACGGCAGGTCGTCCGCCCGTTCGGTCAGGTGGAGGTCGGTGAGGAGCCCCACGGCCCGATCTTCCCAGCCCTCCGCGTCGTGGAGCCGGCACGTGTACTCGATGTGCTCGAGCACCGACAGGTCGTCGTAGAGGACCGGGCTGTCGGGCAGGTAGGACAGCACCGCACGGGCGTCGTCGCTGCCGGCCGGCGAGCCGAACACCTCGACGCTGCCATCGCTCGGCTCGAGCAGCCCAGCGGCCATCCGCAAGAGGGTGGTCTTGCCCGATCCGTTGTGACCGACGAGTACCAGGCGCTGACCGTCGGGGATCACCAGGTCGATCGGCTCGAGCGCCACCAAGTCGCCGTAGGCCTTGGTGAGCCCCTTCGTGGCCAGGGCAGCGGGATCGGGCGCCCGATCCGGAGCAGGCGGAGCGGCACGACCGGTAACCATCGGAGCGCTCACTCTACTGCCCGGGGGTGCGGCCCGAGTGCCCGGCACCGCCAGCGGCCGAAGCCTTGCGGGTGGCGCCGGCCTCGTCCATGGCCGCCTTGAACCAGGCCCGGCCGGCATCCCGGTACCGGATCCACAACGCCACGAGCGCCACGACGAGCAGGACCGGCGCCACGACGCTTCCCGCCGCGCCGGCCGGTCCGGCCAAGTGGGAGGGGCTGCGGGCGGCCAGGACCGGTGCCACGCCGACCACCGCCACAGCCGGTGGGATGATGATCCGGCCTATCGCCCGGGCCCCCGCAGCTTCGGGCGGGAGGAGGCTGTCAGTGCTCGAGAACGCGGCCGGCGCCCCCTGGACCACGCTGATCGTGGCGCCCGCCGCGCCCGCCAGGGCGGCGGGCACCAACATGACCGCGCCGATCTGGGCGGCCAGAATGTTGCCGCCGGCCACGACCACGGCCGTGAGAACACCGACCCCGGCCACCAGGACCATGAGCACGATAGAAGGCCCGATCTGGCGTAGCAGCAGCACGCCCCGCTCCACGGCGTAGGAGTCCCAACGGTCGGGGTGGTCGACCTCCTGGGCCAGCGGTTCGACGGCATCGAGGGCCGCCACGTAGAGAGCACCTCCTGCGACCAGGAACAGTGGCGTGGTGCCCCGATAAGCCCCGACAGTGCAGGCTCCGGCCACCGCCCCTAGGAGCGCCATGCGCAAGAAGCGCACCCCGGGGAAGCGGGCGATCCCGTGCCATCCTCGCCGCCACAGCGGTAAGTGCCGGCGGCGCCACCCCCGCTCGGTCCCCGGCGTCGCATCGCGGGGCGGCGGCACCAGCGGGTAGGCGATGCTGCGGGGCATCCGGAACCAGGGGCGCTGTCGGGGCTGCTCCTGGGCGAGCTGCCGGCGAAGGACCACCACGGTGCGGAGGTCGCGCAGCGTGGCGGCGAAGCGGATCTGGCCGACCAGGCTCGCCCGCCGCTCGGCGGCCTCGATCGAGATCCCGCCGACGACCATCAACCCAGCCGCTGCCACCACCGCGCCGAGGCCGACGCCGAGCAGGCCGGCCACACGGAACCGCAACGGCCACAACGCCACGTCACCGAGGAAGGTCGCCGGCGAGGTGGAGGTCCGGGCCACGAGGTCGGCGGCTGACCACCCCACGACCGCCGCAGCCAGGACCCCGCCGATCACCCGCCCCAACCGGCGCCCGGAGACGAGCATCGCCAAGCCCAGCCCGGCCGGGAGGGCTATGCCACCGACGAGCGCCCCGCATGCAATCCAAGCAGGGAAGCCACCAGGCAGCCGGCGGTACGCCAGGAGCCCGGCGAGAGCGCCGCCCCCGACGCCGACCGCGGCGCCGAAGCGCAGTTGGCGCAGGGCGGGACGGCGCAGGGCGACGACCCTGGTGACCGGCGAGAGCAGGACGTGGCGGACCTCGGCCGCTTCGACGACCAGCGGCCCGCCGCGCCCTCCCGAGCGCAGGCCCACGGCGAAGCCGGCTCCGATGACCGCGCCGACCACCTGGGGCCCCCGAGAGGCAACCTTGGCCACCGCCGACGCGCCGAGGCGCTGGTCGCCGACAACGCCCGACAGGAGCCACACAGCGATGCCCAGGACGATGGCTGTGATGTAGACCCGGTAGAACGCTTCAGCCATGTCGAGCTGAGCGGTCCGGCGCTTGCGGCGGGCCCTACGCAGATCGGCGAGGGTGAGTGCCGCCGCACGGTCGAACGAGATCTCCTCGACGGTGGCGGCCACAACCGGCCACGGTACTGGAGCAGTACGCTCGCGCCGACGAGATCGATTCGCTCGGGGGTGAGCATGGACAAGCTGATTGTGGTTTCGGGGGACTCGCATGCAGTTCCTCCGCCTGAGGTGTGGCCGGACTACGTCGAGGCCGAGTACCACCCGTACCTGGCGGGCATGCACGAGGACAACGAGCGGTACAAGCAGCTGCTCGGGCTGTTCGCCGACTTCTCCCCGCAGGTCCTGGATGTCATGGACCCCGATGATGTCTGGCGCTCGGGCGGGTATCTCGGGTGCTGGGATCCCGCCCGACGCATCGCCGAGATGGATCGGGAGGGCGTGGCCGCAGAGCTTGTGTACTCGGGGGACCCGCGAGCGCTGAGCCCGCTCAGCCCGCAGTTCCGGCACCTGCCGCAAGACGCCGTCGCCGCCGGGGTGCGCGCCTACGACCGGTGGGCAGCTGATGCCTTCGGTGCGGAGCGCGACCGGATCCTGTGTGTCGGCGACCCGGGGAGCCAGCCGGACCTGGACCGGATGCTCGGGGAGCTCGACTGGATCGTCGAGCGTGGGTTTGCCGGCGCCTACGTGCCTGGCTACTTCCATCGCCCCGATCTGCCGCCTATCCACGATGAGTACTTCGATCCGTTCTGGTCCCGGCTCACCGAGTCGGGGCTTCCCGCCGTGATCCATGCCGGCTACGGGCAGAAGCAGTGCGAGTTCCTGAGCGGCGTCGAGGCCTTGCGCAGGAACATGGAGGCCGAGGGCCGCAATGACCTCCTTACCGAGATCATCAACAACTCGGAGCGGTTCTTCTCCAAGGACATGCGGCCGCGACGGGCGATGTGGCAGCTCATGCTCGGCGGCGTGTTCGATCGCCACCCACGGCTCAAGCTGGTCATGACCGAGGTCCGAGGCGACTGGCTACCCGAAACGCTGGAGCACCTCGATGCGGTCTTCGAGCAGAATCGCCTAGACATACCGGCCCGACGGCGACCGAGTGAGGTGTGGCATGAGCAATGTCTCGTGTCCCTTTCGTTCGTCCACAAGTCCGAAGTTGCGATGCGTGACGAGGTGGGCGTCGAGACCATCCTCTTCGGGCGCGACTACCCTCACGCGGAGGGGACCTGGCCGAATACGGCAGACTGGCTCAATGACGCCTTCGCCGGCGTTCCCGAGAACGAATTGCGGATGATGCTCGGCGAAAACGCTATCCGGATGTTGGGCCTCAACCGGTCCCGCCTCTCCGCGATAGCCCAACGGATCGGCCCCACCGTCGAGGAAGTAGCCGGTGACATTCCCGATCTCGATCCCAGGCTGTTGGCCAATTGGGATGCCCGCAGTGGCTATCTCAAGCCGCGGGAACCGTTCGATCGGGAGGAGATCGATGTCCTGGTCCGCGAAGACTTCACTTTCACGCGCTGAGAGTGACCCCCCTGACGAGCGACCGGCCGCATCCGCACAGTCGCCTTCCCGGCCGCTGATCTGCGATAGTCGACCTTCATGAACGACGCGGCTGAGGCCTATCTCTCCGTCCAGCGCCTCCAAAGTGCTTATGCCGATATCTCGACTCGGCATGCCTTCGAGGAAATGACATCCATCCTCACTCCCGACGCCTGCGTATCGTTCGACACCCGTTCGGGCAAACTGTTCGAGATCGAGGGAGCCGCCGAGTTTGCCGCCTTCGGCGCCAAGATGACCGCCGGCTTCGCCTTCTACGAATACATCCCCCTCAACTTCGTCGTCACGATCGACCCCGGCGGCACGGCCCATGGCCGGACCTACTCACTCGAGGTCGCCGAGGACGCCCAGAGTCGAGAGTGGATCGAGTTTTACGGCGTCTACGACGACGAGTACGTCATTTTCGAGGGCACCTGGAGGTTCTCCCGGCGCCAGTACCGCACGTACGGGCGAAGGACCGCCGGACGACTGGCTGCATTCGGTCTCTCTTCATCCGGGAACCGGGAGGACAAAGATGGTCACGCTGGCAGAGAATGAGCTCATCACCCGGGTCGAGGGCGAGTCGCCCTTGGGCCGGCTGATGCGGGAGAACTACTGGATCCCGTTCGGTTTGTCGCAGAACTTGGTTGCGGGCGACGGCCCTACGCCCGTGCGGCTGTTCGGCAACTGCTACGTCGCCTTCCGGGCCCCCGACGGCAACATCGGCTTCCTCGACGAGCGCTGCCCCCACCGCCGAGCATCGCTCGTTCTCGCCCGAGCCGAGGGTGATGGTCTGCGCTGCATTTACCACGGCTGGAAGATCGATGTGTCGGGACGCGTCGTTGAGGCACCCACCCAGGCCGTGCGGCACACGCAGTTCTGTGCCGGCGTACCCGTCGTCCACTTCCCGGTGCACGAGGAGGCCGGGATCGCGTGGGTGTGGCTCGGCGGGGGGGAGACGCCTCCGTTTCCTGACGTGCCCTTCAACGACGATTACGGACTCGAGATGGTGATGACCATTTCGATGGTAGACGCCAACTGGCTTCAGGGCCTTGAGGGCGGGATGGACTCGGCCCACGCACCCATCCTGCACCGCTCCGTGATCGAGGCGACCCTCGAGGCCAAAGGGGACACCGATACGCGCGGCGTGGAGGCGACCATCGCGGCACCTCCTCTCTACGAGACCGAAGCGGCGTCGTTCGGCATGAGTCAGGCATCCCTCCGCCGTGCCGCCGACGACCGGACATACGTCCGGGTCGGCCACTACTTCTTCCCGTTGATCATCGTCGTGCCCAACGGCTATGGCAGCGCCACCCACCTCTTTTGCTTCGCACCAGTCGACGACACCCACCACCTGGTGTTCTTCGGCAACTACGGCGAGGCGCCCCTATCCCTGCGCGAGGTCAGTGGAGCACTCGAGGGCCCGCTCCCCGATCTCCGCAACTTCGCGTCGTTGCGGGGTGATCGGGCGAACCGGTGGGGCCAGGACCGGGAGCTGATGCGCAGCGGGCATTGGAGCGGCTTCGCCCGCAGCGCCATCGAGGAAGACACCGTCGTGCAGGTGAGCATGGGTCCTGTCGTCGATCGCACGAAGGAGAATCTGTCCTCCAGCGACGTAGCGGTCGCCCATGCCCGGCGACTCATCCTCGACACGCTCGCCGCCTACGAGGCAGGTCACCTGCCCCCCGGCAGCGCGCGAGCTCCCGGCGGCGTCCGCATCCCGCAGCCGTTCGACGCCGTCATCGACGCCGGCGCCTCCTGGCGAGAGCTGCACCCGTCGGGCGCCCGGGAGTCGCCAGCGCCGTCGGCGGGAGGCTCCGCCTCCCCGTCATAGGGGCGCCGCTAGCTCACACGCAGGTCAGCTGCCGGCTAAACCGCCCAACTCAACCGCCCGAGACGTCTTGCGGACGGCTGGAGCCGGCGTTGATGAAGGGCATCATCCCGCGGAGCTGCGCCCCTACCACCTCGATGGGGTGCTGCTCGCCGGCTTTGCGGAGCGCATCGAACCGCTTGCCACCGGCCTTGTACTCACCGATCCACTCCTCGGCGAAAGCGCCCGAGCGGATCTCATCAAGGATCTTTTTCATCTCGGCCTTGACGCCGTCGGACACGATACGCGGGCCTCGGGTCAGATCCCCGTACTCGGCGGTGGTGGATATGGAGTAGCGCATGCCGGAGATCCCGTGCTCGTACATGAGGTCCACGATCAGCTTCACCTCGTGCAGACACTCGAAGTACGCCGACTCGGGGGCATATCCCGCCTCGACCAGGGTCTCGAAGCCGGCCTGGATCAGCGCCGTGAGGCCGCCGCAGAGGACGACCTGCTCACCGAACAGGTCGGTCTCAGTTTCTTCCGCGAAGGTGGTCTCCAGCACCCCGGCCCGGGTGCCACCGATGGCGTGCGCGTACGAGAGCGCCAGCTCCTTGGCCTTGCCGGTGGCGTCCTGCGCCACAGCGATCAGCGCCGGCACCCCTCCGCCTCCCTCGTAGGTCCGCCGTACCAGGTGGCCGGGGCCCTTGGGCGCCACCATCGCCACGTCGACGCCTTCAGGAGCCTGTACCAGCCCGAAGCGGACGTTGAAGCCGTGAGCGAAGAGGATGGCGTCTCCGGGCTTGAGGTGTGGGGCCACGGACGTCTCGTAGATAGCCTGCTGGTCGGTGTCGGGTGCCAGGATCATGATCACGTCGGCCCACTCTGCCGCATCCGGGATCGACAGTACCCGGAGGCCTGCCGCCTCTGCCTTCGACGCGGAGCCCGACCCGCCGCGCAGCGCTACCGCCACATCCACGCCAGAGTCCCGCAGGTTGAGGGCATGGGCGTGACCCTGCGACCCGTAACCAATGATCGCCACCTTGCGGCTCTTGATCAGGCCGGGATCGGCATCGTTGTCGTAGTACACGGTCGCGGCCATCTCAGCTCGCCTTTCCTGTGGCATTGCGCAGGCGGGGCGCCTGTCGCTCGAGTCGGGGCAGCGCCACCCGTCCGGTGCGCTGCAATTCGGTGATCCCGTAGGGTCGCAGAAGTTCCTCCAGGTCGTCGAGTCTGGCAGGATCGCCGGCCAACATCACCGTCAACGTGGAGTAGCCCACGTCCTCGATCTTGCCATCGAAGAGACCGACCAACTCCACGACCTGGCTGCGGGCCTCACCCGATGCTGACACCGTGGCCAGCAGTAGCTCCCGTTCGACCGAGTCGGACGGGTCGAGCTCGGTGATCTTGATCACGTTGACCAGCTTGAACAGCTGCTTGGTCATCTGTTCCACGGAGGTGGTCTCGATGTCGATGACGATGGTTATGCGGGAGAACGCGGGATCGTCGGTGGGGGCCACGGCGAGAGAGATGATGTTGTAGCCGCGCCGGGCGAAGAGGGAGCTGACCCGGGCGAGCACGCCGGAGCGGTTTTCCACCACCACCGATAGCGTCTGGTGGGTGGGCCGTGGGTTGCTCATGCGAACACCCTGACGCAGGCCCGGCCGGCAGCGGACCTCACTGCACGAACCTTTCCCCGCCGGGAGCTTGCGAGGGGTGCACCACGACCTGATCGTTGGAGGCGCCCGCCGGCACCATCGGGAACACCTTCTCCCGAGCGTCGGTGCGGAAGTCGATGACCACAGGTCGATCGTCGATGCTGTTGGCCTTGTCGATGGCGGGCTGCACCTCCTCGGGGTGCTCGACGCGGATGCCGACACAGCCCATGGCCTCCGCCCACTTCACGTAGTCGGGGAGGTCGGGCGAGAGGTAGACCTCGGAGTACCGTTCCTCGTAGAACATCTCCTGCCACTGCCGGACCATGCCCAGGTAAGCGTTGTTGAGGATGGCGACCTTGACCGGGATGCGCTCACTCGCGGCGGTGGCGAGCTCCTGGGCGGTCATCTGGAAGCAACCGTCGCCGTCGACGGCCCACACGGTGCGATCCGGCCGGCCGACCTTGGCACCGATGGCCGCGGGCACGGAGAAGCCCATCGTGCCGAGCCCGCCGGAGTTGACCCATGTATAGGGGTGGTTGAACTTCCAAAACTGGCTGGCCCACATTTGGTGCTGTCCCACTCCCGACACCAGGATGGTCTCATCGGGCGCCGAGTCCCTCAATGTCTCCATAACGAGTTGGGGCTTCAAGGCATCGCCTTCGACCTGGGGGTCGTAGTGTAGGGGGAAGCGCTCCTGCCAGCCAGAGAGCTGCGAACGCCACGGTGTGCGGTCGGGGGGGGCTACACCCGAACCGGGCTGGGCGAGGACCCGCAGGGCCTTGACGATCTCCCCGATCACCTGCCGGCAGTCACCGACGATCGGGACATCCGGTTTGCGGATCTTGCCCAGCTCCGCGGGATCGATATCCACATGAACGACCTTGGCGGTGGGGGCGAAGGCTCCGACGCGGCCGGTGACCCGGTCGTCGAAGCGGGTACCCAGGGCTATCAGCAGGTCGGACTGCTGCATGGCGGTGATGGCTGTGTAGTTGCCATGCATTCCGGGCATGCCCAGGCACAAGGGGTGGTCGTCGGGGAAGGCGCCGCGAGCCATGAGCGTCGTGACCACCGGGATACCGGTCGTCTCCGCCAGCTCGAGCAGCACCTCAGCCGCCCGAGCCTTGAGGATGCCGCCGCCGGCGTAGATCACCGGCCGCTCGGCCGCCGCTATGAGGCGAGCCGCTTCTTTGATCATTCGCGGGTGGCCCTTGGTCGTGGGCCGGTAACCGGGCAGCGAGGCGGCAAGGTCGGCATCGCTCGGCCACCACCAATCGATCTCGGCCTGCAGGACGTCCTTCGGCACATCAACCAGGACTGGCCCGGGGCGGCCGGTCGTCGCCAGGTGGAACGCCTGGCGGATGATCAGCGGTAGCTCGTGGGGATCCATCACCAGCTCGTTGTGCTTGGTGACCGACCGGGTGATACCGACCGTGTCACATTCCTGGAAGGCATCAGTGCCGATGAAGGGGCGGCCCACCTGGCCGGTGATAGCCACCATCGGAACCGAGTCCATGTAGGCGTCGCACAGCGGCGTGACCATGTTGGTCGCCGCCGGGCCGCTCGTGACCATGGCCACGCCCGGGCGCCCGGTGACATGCGCATACCCTTCGGCCATGTGACCCGCGCCCTGCTCGTGGCGGACCAGGATGTGGCGGATCGGGGAATCCAGCAGTGGGTCATAAGCCGGGAGGATGCAGCCGCCAGGAAGGCCGAAGACGACTTCGACCGACTCCATCTCCAAGCTCTTGATGAGCGCTTGTGCTCCGGTCAGCTTCATTGCGGTCCTTGTCGCGGGAGGTTCGGGCACGAGGCTCGGATGGGTGGATGGGTGGATGGGTGGATACGTCGACCCGTGGATACGTCGGCGCCATAGGCAAAAGAAAACGACCCCCCGTATGGGAGGTCGTCGGACGCACGCACGGATCAACCGGCGTGCGTCAGGTGATGAGTACGAGTAGGCGTGAGCCGGTCACGCCCTCAACTCTGCCACAGCCGTCTCGCGCCTGCAACCAGCCCCGCGCTCCAGGTGCCACTTCGATGCCGCATGCGGTATCCAAATGGACCTTGGACGGTGAGCTGACGACCCGGAGCCGGCCCCAGCGCTGACGACCCCGGCGCCGGCGCTGGGGCGCGCGCTGGCGACCCCGCTCAGGGTTCCGTGACCGCACCCCGCTCGGCGCCCGTGACCAGCTTGGCGAACTTGGCTAGGACCCCCGTCCGGTAGCGGGGCTCGGGCAGCTTCCAATCGGCCTGACGCCGGGCCAGCTCCGAGGCGTCGATGGCGACGTCGATGCTGCGCGCCGCCACGTCGATGGTGATGCGGTCGCCGTCTGCGACGAACGCGATGGGGCCGCCGGCGACGGCCTCGGGGGCGACGTGGCCGATGCAGAACCCGTGGGTGCCACCACTGAAGCGGCCGTCGGTGAGCAGGGCGCAGTCGCCGCCGCGCCCAGCCCCCTTCATCGCCCCGGTGACCGCCAGCATCTCTCGCATACCGGGACCGCCTTTCGGGCCTTCGTAGCGGATGACCAGCACGGTGCCCGGGTCGATGCTGCCGGCCAGGATGGCCTCCATTGCGCCGTCTTCGCCGTCGAACACCCGGGCGGGTCCCTCGAAGCGGTCGGTGTCGATACCGGCAACCTTGACCACCGCTCCCTCGGGCGCGAGCGACCCGCGGAGGATGGCTACGCCGCCGTCCGCATGGATGGGTGCCGACAGGGGGTGCACTACCGACCCGTCGGGGGCGGGCGGGTCGAGGGCCTCGAGATTCTCGGCCATGGTCTTCCCGGTGACGGTCATGCAGTCGCCGTGGAGGAGCCCGGCCTCGAGCAGCTCACGCATGACCACCGGGATCCCCCCGATGCGGTCGACGTCGACCATGTGATACCGGCCGTGAGGCTTGGTGTCGGCGATGTGGGGGGTGCGGCGGCCGACCCTCGTGAAGTCGTCCAGTGACAGCTCGACGCGGGCTTCGTGGGCGATGGCCAGGAGGTGCAGCACGGCGTTGGTGGAGCCCCCGAGGGCCATGGTGACCGCGATGGCGTTCTCGAAGGCTTCCTTGGTGAGGATGTGGCGGGGCCGGATTCCGGCCTCGAGCAGGCGCATGACCGCCCGGCCCGACTCGTAGGCGTAGTCGTCGCGGCGCCGGTCGACTGCGGGAGCCGAGGCACTCCCGGGGAGGGCCATCCCGAGCGCCTCGGCTACCGAAGCCATCGTGTTGGCCGTGAACATGCCGGCACAACTGCCCTCGGTCGGGCAGGCGTTGCGCTCGATGAGGGAGAGCTCCTCGTCGGTCAGGCCGCCGGTCGCCCGGGCTCCGACGGCCTCGAACACCGACGTGATGTCGAGCGCCTCGCCTTTGGGGCCCCGGCCGGGAAGGATCGAGCCGCCGTAGAGGAACACCGACGGCAGGTTGATCCGGGCGGCGGCCATGAGCATGCCGGGCAAAGACTTGTCACAGCCTGCGAAAGTCACCAGCCCGTCGAAGCGCTCCGCGTGCATGACCGTCTCGACCGAATCGGCGATCACCTCGCGACTGACCAGCGAGGCCCTCATGCCCTCGTGGCCCATGGAGATCCCGTCGGAGACGGCGATGGTGACGAACTCGAGGGGGAAGCCGCCGGCGTCACGGACCCCGATCTTGGCCCGCTTGGCCAGGCGGTCGAGGGGGAGGTTGCAGGGGGTCACCTCGTTCCACGAGGAGGCCACGCCGACCTGAGGCTTGTCCCAGTCGCCGTCGGTCATCCCGACTGCGCGCAGCATGGCCCGGGCCGGCGCCCGCTCGAAGCCGTCTGTGACATCGTGGCTGCGGGGACGGCGATCGATCGGCATGGCTCAACGATAGGGGGCGGCGGCTGAGAGACGCTCGAACCGGGCACCATGCGCCCGATACTTTCGCTGCCGGACGAGTCCACCAAACCGGCGTCGACTCCGCGGAGGCGCCCCTACGACCGCCGGCCGCGAAGCAGCGCGCTGGCCTCCTTCAGGTCGGCATTGCCGCCCGTCGCTGCTTTGATCTTGCCGATCAAGAAGCCCTGCACCTTGTCCTCGCCGCCGGCGAACCGTTCCCATTCGCCCGGGTTCTCGGCGATCACCTGGTCGACGGCGTCGGCGAGGGCGTCCGAGGCCATCGCCTCGAATCCGTGGGCTTTGGCGATCGCCGCCGGGTCACCGCCGCCTTCGAGGAGATCCTTGAGCACCGTGCGAGCCTGGGCTGGCGTCAGGGCAGAGCGGCTCTCCATCTGGACCACCGTGGCGAAGGCGACCGGGTCGAGGACGGCGGCCCGCTCCAGCGACGAGGCGACCTCGTTGGCCAGGCGCTTTACGGCTAGGCCGCCGTCGGCGCCCGCCGCCACAGCTGCGTGGAGCAGGGAGTCGAGGTCGAGGCGCACCACAGTCACCACGGGGTCGGCGTCGGGCGCCAGCTTCGCTGCGGCGGCAACCGCGCTGCGTCGATCGCCCGGCATCGGCGGCAGTGCGTCGGCCACCGCGCGGATCCACTCCTCTGAGGGAACGATCGGCACCAGGTCCGGCTCCGGGAAGTACCGGTAGTCGTAGGCGTCCTCCTTGGAACGCATGGTGGATGTGCGGCCGGTGCCTTCGTCCCAGTGGCGGGTTTCCTGGCTGACCGTGCCGCCCTCCTCGAGTAGGGTGATCTGGCGGGTGGCCTCGTATTCGATGGCCCTGCCGAGACTGCGCAGCGAGTTCATATTTTTGATCTCGCATCGGGTGCCCAGGTCAGCTGCTCCGCGCGGGCGCACGGACACATTGGCGTCCACCCGGAGGGATCCTTCCTCCATCTTGCCGTCCGATGCCCCGGTGGCGACGAGGATGGCCCGCAGCTCGTCCACATAGATCCTGGCGTCGTCGCCGGAGCGCAGGTCGGGCCGCCCGACGATCTCCACCAGCGGCACCCCAGCACGGTTGTAGTCCACCAGGCTGTGGTCGGCCCCGTGGATGCGCCCGCTCTCACCGACGTGGGTGCTCTTCCCGGTGTCCTCTTCGATGTGGGCCCGCTCGATGCCCACCCGGCGTCCGTCGGGGAGCGCCAGCCATCCGTCCGCGTTGATCGGCACGTCGTACTGGCTGATCTGGTAGTCCTTCGGCATGTCCGGATAGAAGTAGTTCTTCCGGTGGAACAGTGACGGCTGCACGGTGCAGTGCAGCGCGGTCCCGATGCGTATGGCGTATTCGACTGCGGTCCGGTTGAGCACCGGGAGCGAGCCCGGTAGACCCAGGCATACCGGGCACACGTTGGTGTTGGGCTCGTCACCGAAGTGGTTGGCGCAGCCGCAGAACAACTTGGTGGCGGTGCGCAGCTCGGTGTGGACCTCCAGTCCGATCACCATCTCCCATTCCGACCTGCTCACGACTCCACCTTTCGTCCCGCCGCAGGAGCCAGTCGCTCCAGGGTGGCCGCCACTTGGAACATGACCGTCTCGCCGAGCGCCGGCGCGAGCACCTGGACGCCGAGAGGCAGGCCGTCGGCACCGGCGCCCCACGGCACGCTCATGGCCGGGTGCCCGGCCAGGTTGGAGGGGATCGTGCACACGTCGTTGAGGTACATGAGCAGAGGGTCGGCGGTCTTCGCTCCGAGGGGGAAGGCCGTCCCTGGTGCCGTGGGCGAGAGCAGCACATCGAATGACTGGTAGGCGACCTCGAAGTCTCGGATGATGAGGGTTCGGACCTTCTGGGCCTGCCCGTAGTAGGCGTCGTAGTAGCCGGCCGAGAGGGCATAGGTGCCCAGCATGATCCGCCGCTTCACCTCGGGGCCGAAGCCCTCGCTTCGGCTGGCGATGTACATGTCGGTGATGTCGGCGGCGCCGGTGGCCCGGTGGCCGTAGCGGACGCCGTCGTAGCGGGAGAGGTTGGAGGAGGCCTCGGCGGGGGCGATCAGGTAGTAGGCCGAGAGGCCGTAGACAGTGGCGGGGACGCTCACCTCTTCGACCTTCGCCCCAGCAGAAGCAAGCGCCTCCGCCGCGGCCCGGGTGCCGGCCACGACCTCGCCGGACAGACCTTCGGCACCCACCAGCTCGGTGACCAGCCCGACCCGTAGGCCGTCGACCCCGTGCTCCAGCGCCGCGGAGGCCACAGGGGGAGCTCCGGCGAGAGACGTCGAGTCCGCCGGATCGTGCCCGGCGATGACATCGAACAGCAGCGCCGCGTCCCCGACGCTACGGGCGAAGGGTCCGATCTGGTCCAGGGACGAGGCAAAGGCGACCAGCCCGTAGCGCGACACCACCCCGTAGGTCGGCTTGGTCCCGACGACCCCGCACAGCGCCGCCGGCTGGCGGATCGATCCTCCGGTGTCGGAGCCGAGTGCCAGTGGGGCGAAGCCGGCCGCCACCGCCGCCGCGCTGCCCCCAGAGGAGCCGCCGGGGACCCGGCTGGGGTCTAGGGGGTTACGCGTGGGCCCGAACGCAGAGTTCTCTGTGGAAGAGCCCATCGCGAACTCGTCGAGGTTGGTCTTTCCGATCGCCACGGCACCCGCGGCCGTCACCCGGGCCACGACCGTTGCGTCGTAGGGCGGTCTCCATCCCGCCAGCATGCGGGAGGAGCACGTGGTCGGCACCCCGCGCGTGCACAGGTTGTCCTTGAGGGCAATGGGCACCCCGGCAAGCGGGCCTGGATCGACGCCTCGGGCCACGGCGGCGTCGATCTGGGCGGCTGTGTCCCTGGCATTTTCTTCGAGGACCAGGTTGAAGGCGTGGATCTCCGGTTCGCGGGCCTGCACGCGAGCCAGGTGCTCCTCAAGCACGCCGGAGGCGGTTTTCTCGCCCCGTCGGATCGCGCCGGCGATGTCGGCTGCCGGGTTCGCTGTCACGGAGCCTCGCCGAGGATCCGGGGCACCCGGAAGCGGCCGGACTCGGCGGCGGGGGCCTGGGCGAGCACCTCTTCGCGGTCGACGCCCGCCACGACCACGTCGTCGCGCAGCACGTTGTGGATCGGCAGGGCATGGGCCGTCGGGGGGACGCCGGCCGTGTCCAGGGCCTCGATGTCTGCCGCGTGGGCCAGTACGGCTGCCAGTTGCCCGGTGAACTGATCGAGCTCCTCGTCGCTCAGCGCCAGGCGGGCCAGGCGGGCGACGTGGGCGACGTCGGCGGTGGAGATGGGGGTCGCCATGGCCGGTCATGCTAGGCCGCGCCCTTGCTACGGTCGGCGGGACATCTCGACAGTCGAGCAGGACAGTGGCCGGTGGGCCGCGGCGAAAGAGGATCAGTGGCCAAGTTTGCGTTCTTGAGTGAGGGGTGGGTCGAGGAGGCCAGGCGCATCCGGGGGGAGTTCGCCGGGCGCCTACCGACGCCGGCCGTACCCATCCGCATGAACCAGGTGGTCAAGGGTGTCCCGTTCGGCTCAGGCGTTCTCGAGGCCCACCTCGACACGACCTCTGGAGATCTAGACCTCGAGACCGGCCACCTGGACTCGCCGGATCTGACGATCACCGTCGACTACGAGACGGCGCGTGCCATCTTGGTGGATGGCGATGCCCAGGCTGCCATGCAGGCGTTCATGGCCGGCCGGATCAAGGTCGACGGGGACATCACCAAACTCTTGGCCCTGCAATCGGGCGGGGCTTCCGGTTCCGACGACGCCGCTGCGGTTGAGTTGGGGCGGCGTATCCAAGACATCACCGCGTAGCCGGACACCGCGTAGCCGGACACCGCGTAGCCGGACACCACCGAGCAGCCGGGATGACGGTCAGCCGGTGATTATGGTTACCTGGCTCCCGCGGTGGACCACTGTGCCGGCCGCCGGCGAGGTTCCCGAGACGGCGGCGGTCGGGTTGCCCGAGACGCCCGTCACCGACAGCCCGGCGTTGGCCAACGCCTGGGCGGCCGCAGTCACCGTCGAGCCCGGCACCGGAGGCACCGTCACCACGTCGGGCCCTTTGGACACCTCGACGCTGACCGCGGCGCCCACCCGCACCTGCGTGCCGGCGGTCGGCGACGTGGCGATGACCTGGCCGTCTGGAACCGTGTCACTGAACTGGAGGTTCTCGCTGGAGGGCAGCCCGAGCGCAGACAGGGCCGCCTGGGCGGAAGCGAAGGTGGAGCTGAGCGCCGGCACAGTCACTATGGGCTTGCCCTGCGAAACCGTCAGGTCGACTGCCTGTCCGGGGAGGAGAGTCCCTGAGGCGGGCGTCGAGCTGATCACGTCGCCTTGGGACACCGTCAGGTTGTAGGCGGGCGTGACGGACCCGACCTTCAGCCCGAGCGTGGTCAGGATGCTGGCGGCGTCGGCCTGCGGCTTGCCTGCCAGGTCCGCCGGCACCGGTATCGGCTGGGGGCCGAGGGACAGCGTGACGCTCACCGTGGCGCCCTCGCGTAGCTTCCCGCCCGCAGGGGACTGGGTCAGTACGTCTCCCGCTGGGACACTCGGGTCGTAGGAGCGGGCGGCGACTGCCAGGCGGAGGTGCAGCGCCGACAGCGCCGCCTGGGCTTGTCCCTGATCCATGCGCGCCAGTGCCGGCACCGGGTGGCTCGGGGGCGGCCGGGTGGCGACGTAGGCCGCCGCTCCCCCTCCTCCACCCAGGATGATCACCACCAGCATTGCCAGCAGCCACCGCCGCCAGCGTCGCCGCTTGGGAACGGGGGTGGTATCGCCGTCGCCGTGAGCGCGGTCAGTGGGACCGCCGAGGGTTGGATCACCGCCGAGGGTTGGATCGATCAGCGCAGACGGATCGTCGAACGGCGGCGGAGCATCGCCCGCCGCCAGCGCGGCCACGAGGGGCAGCACCGCCGTGTCGTCGGGCAAGGACCCCCGGCCTTCGACGGCCTCGATGTCGAACGGCACCGGGCGGCCACCCGGTATCTCGGTCGGTACGTCGTCGCGGTCGATGCCTTCGCGCTCGAAGAGCCCAACCAACGGGAGGGCCCCGGGGGTGGGCAGGCGGACTGCGGCTCCCTCGAGTGCGCTCGCCATGGCGTCGGCGTCGAGGCGCTCTTCGCTCTCGACGGTGCCGGCGGCGGCTACCACCTCGCCAAGAGGCCCTAATGAGGATCCGGGGTCGATCGGTCGCTCCAAGCGCGCCATGACTGTGCCGACAGTGTTGTCGGAGGCGAAGGGCACGGTGCCGGTGACCGCCTCGACTAGGACCAGAGCCAGGGCGTAGACATCGGCGCGCCCGTCGAGCGCCCGGTTGCGGACCTGCTCGGGGGCGGCGTAGCGCGCGGTCCCTAGGATCCCGCCGATGGGTTCGGTCCAGGTGGCGGCTGCCAGCGCCCGGGCTAGGCCGAAGTCGGCGACGGTGGCCCGTCCCTCCTCGTCGAAGATGAGGTTGGCAGGCTTGATGTCGCGGTGGACCACGCCGTGGCGGTGGGCGTAGGCGAGGGCCCGAGCCACGTCGGTACCAACTCGAGCCGCCTGCGACGGGGTAAGCAGCTGTCCCCGATCGAGGAGACTTCGGAGGCTTCCGCCCTCGAGAAGCTCCATCACCAGGTAAGGGGTACCGTCGTCCTGCCCTGAGTCGAACACCTGGAGGATGTGGGGGTGACGCAGCCCTGCCGCTGCTTGGGCCTCGGCCCTGAAGCGTCGGGTGAACGCCTCGTCCCCGGCCAGCCCGGGGTGGAGGACCTTGACCGCCACTCGCCTGCGCAGCGTGACGTCATCCGCTGCGTAGACGTGCGCGCTGGCGCCAGTGCCTATGGGGCGAGTCAGGCGGTAGCGGCCACCGAGGACGCGACCCACCAGCTCGACGCTGCGTGACGGCGCCACGGACTGAGGCTAGCGACGCGGTCACCGCGATCGGCGGATGGCTCTAGCGACCACCCTCGCGCTCGCCCCGACCCGGTGACCGACGACGTGGCTAACCTTGGGCCGCGATGACCGCTACCTCCTCCTCCCCGAGCGCGCTGGAGGTCACCATCCCAGCCGACCGGCGACGGATGGAGCCCTTGGACAGCGGCCAGCTCTGCGTTATCGTACCGGCGTTCAACGAGGCCGCGTCGGTCGCCGGCGTGGTCTCCGACATTCGCACCGCCATCCCGGCCTGCCGGGTCGTGGTCGTCGACGACGGGTCGACCGACGAGACCGCGCTCCGGGCGGCCAGCGCCGGCGCGGCGGTCCTGTCGCTTCCCGTGAACCTCGGTATCGGCGGGGCCGTCCAGGCCGGCTACCGCTACGCGCTGCGCTCCGGTTGCCTGGTGGCGGTCCAGGTCGACGGCGATGGCCAGCACGACCCCGATGAGATCGCCCGCCTCCTGGAGCCGGTCCTCGACGGGAGTGCCGACCTCGTCGTCGGCTCGCGCTGGCTCGGCCGCGGTGACTACGCAGCCCCCTCCAACCGGCGCGTGGGGATGCGGATCCTGGCCAGGATCGTGAGCTGGCGCACCGGGCAGCACTTCACGGACACCACTTCGGGCTTCCGGGCCGCCGGCCCGTCGGTGCTCGCACTGTTCGCCCACGAGTACCCCGCTGACTTCCCCGAGGTGGAGACGCTGATCCTGGCCGCCAAGCGCCACCTGCGAATCTGCGAGGTCCCGGTGAGGATGCACGCGAGAGCCCACGGACGCTCGAGCATCGCGGGCCTTCGCTCTCTTTACTACATGTTGAGAGTCCTCCTCGTCCTCCTGCTCGGGCAGCCCGGACGGGGGCACGGATGAGGCCGTTCGCTCTGGGCCTTGGCGTAAGCGTCGCCTTCCTCCTCGTCATCCTCGTCGCCATCCGGCGTCGGGCCCTGAGGGACCAGATGGCGGTGCTGTGGCTGGCGGTGAGCGTCGCCATGCTGGCGATGGGGGTAGCCCTGCCCTTCCACCTCCTCGACCACATCGCTCGCGCGGTCGGTGTCCGCTACGGCTCCGACCTGCTCTTCGGCGCCGCAGTGGTCTTCCTCGTCCTCCTCGTGCTGCAACTCTCGGTTGCCGTCGCCCGGCTCCACGCCCGGACGACCCGACTGGCGCAGGAGCTGGGCATCTTGCTCATGGACGACCGGCCGCTGCGCCCGTCCCAGGCGGGTCCGGACAACTCGCCGGTCGCATGACGGGGCGGCGGAAGCGGATGAGCGGCACGAGGAGAAGGTTGCGCGGGATCGTGCTGGAAGGGATCTTGGAGCCACCCTCACGCCTGTCGACGAACACGATCGGGACCTCCCTGACCTGGCGGGCCTGGCGGAGCGCGGCGTACTTCAACTCGACCACGAAGCCGTAGCCGGGGGCCCGCATCTCGGAGAGGGGGAGGCGCCGCAGGAGATCGGCGCTGAAGAGGTTGAAGCCCCCCGTGTAGTCGGATATCGCCGAGCCCAGGAAGGCTCGGGCGTAGGCGTTGCCGACCCGGCTCAGCACCCGTCGATACCACGCCCAGTCTGCGGTGGCGCCCCCAGCCACGTAGCGAGAACCCACCACCAGCTCAGCGTCGTGCGCGGCGTCCAGGAAGCTGGGGATGTGGGCAGGGTCGTGTGACATGTCGGCGTCCATCTGCAGCACGAAGTCCGGCGCCCCCTTGCGGAGGACCGTCTGCAAACCGTCGACATAGGCGCGCCCCAGGCCTTCTTTCCGGGGGCGGTGCAGCACCTCCACGCTGAAGAGATGGTCGTTGTTGGCCGCTGCGAATTCCTCGACGACCTTCGCTGTGCCGTCGGGCGAGTTGTCGTCGACCACCAACACCGACGTCTGCAAACCCGGCCGTAAGGTCACGATCTCCCGGAGGGGCCGCAGGAGCGTGGTGATGGCGTCGGCTTCGTTGTAGGTCGGGATGACGACAGCCAGCGCTACGTTCCGGGTCGCCACCGCCGGATGTTAACCGGCCGTGTCCCCGCCGTCGGTCGACCCGTCGCCGGGGAGCTCGCCGGTCTCCAAGAGCACAGCGAAGGCGGCCTCGTCGAGGAGAGGGATCCTCAGCTCGGTCGCCTTGGCCAGCTTGGCCGCCCCGGGCTCGGCCCCTGCCACCACCGCGGTGGTCCGTCTCGACACGCTGCCCGGCGCCTTGCCTCCCCGGGCCTTGATCGCCTCTTCGACCTCGTCGCGGCTCCAGCCGGCGAGGGTCCCGGTGACGACCACGGACTTGCCTGCCAGGACCTGGGGAGCGTCGGGCACCACCGGGCCCTCCATGGCCAGCCCGGCAGCCCGGAGCCGCTCGACGACGCTGCGGTTGCGGTCCAGGGCGAAGAACTGGTGGACGCTCGCCGCGATCACCGGGCCCACGCCTTCAACGCCTGCCATCTCCTCTGTCGACGCCGCGAGGATCCGGTCCATGTCGCCCATGGCCCGAGCCAAGAGCCGGCTGCCTGTCGATCCGAGGTGCCGGATCGAGAGGCCGACGAGCAGGTTGGCCAGCGGGCGAGATCGGGAGGCGTCGACCGCCTGGCGCAGGTTGTCGACAGAGGTCTGCCCCCACCCTTCGAAGGTAGCCACCCGGTCGTAGTCGAGCGTGTAGATGTCCGCCACGTCGGCTAGCAAGCCCGCATCGACGAAGGCTCGAACAGTGCGCTCGCCCAGGTGCTCGATGTCCATGGCGCCGCGCGACGCGAAGTGGGCGATTCGCTGCACCTGCTGACCCGGGCAATCGACGTTGATGCAGAAGGTGTCGCTCTCCCCGTCGAGACGGACCAGCGGCTGCTCGCACGCCGGGCAGGCCGCCGGGAACACCCACGGGGCCAGGCCTTCTGGCCGGGCGGCCAGCACCGCCCCCCGGACCTCAGGGATGACGTCGCCGGCCCGGCGCACCACGACGGTGTCGCCCGGCCGGACGTCCTTCGCCGCCACCTGATCCTCGTTGTGCAAGGTGGCCAGTGAGACAGTGGCTCCCCCCACCACCACCGGCTCCAGCATGGCGAACGGGGTGGCCTTGCCCGTGCGCCCGATCGACACCATGATCCCGCGCAGGAGCGTGGTGCGCTCCTCCGGGGGGAACTTGTAGGCGATCGCCCACCGGGGGGCCTTGGACGTGGCGCCCAGCTCCTGGCGTTGAGCCAGATCGTCGACCTTCACCACAGTGCCGTCGATCTCGTAGTCCAGCTCGTGACGGTGCTCGAGCCAGTGACGGCAGTAACCGTCGACGGCGTCGAGGTCGTCGAGCAAGCGGATCTCCGGGTTGATCGGGAACCCGGTCTCACGCAGCCAGTCGAGCGTCTGGCCGTGCCGGGTGAAGCGCGGACCCCCCTCGAGCGCGCCGAGCTGATAAGCCCAGAACGAGAGGTCGCGCGAGGCGGTCACCGCCGGGTCCTTCTGGCGCAACGATCCGGCCGCGGCATTGCGGGGGTTGATGAACGTCCGCTCCCCCGATGCCGCCTGCCGCCCATTTAGAGCGTCGAACGCCGTCGTGCCCATGTAGATCTCGCCCCGTACCTCGACCACATCCGGCGCTCGAGGCCCAATGGTGCGCGGGATGGCGCCGATCGTCTCGACGTTGGCGGTCACGTCCTCCCCCACCAGCCCGTCGCCCCGGGTCGCGGCCTTGGTGAGGCGGCCGCCCTCGTAGAGCAGGTTCATGGCCAGACCGTCGATCTTGAGCTCACAGTTGAACTGGACCTCGCCGCTGACGTAACGCTCCATGCGCTTGGCCCACGCCAGCAGCTCCTCGTAGCTGGTGGTCTTGTCCAGCGACATCAGCGGCTGCCGGTGGGCGGCAGGCGTGAAGAGGGCCGAGACCGCGCCGCCCACCCGCTGGGTGGGCGAGTCGGGCCGGGCGAGCTCGGGATGGGCCTTCTCCAGCACGGCCAGCTCGTCGACCAGCACGTCGAACTCGGCGTCGGCAATCTCCGGCGCATCGTCCAGGTAGTAGCGGCGAGAGTGGTGCTCGATGAGCTCCCTGAGCTGACGGGCGCGCTCCTCAGGCTCGGCGCCCCGCGGCGTTCCAGACGACATCAGCCGGACACTACCCGGAGGGCGCGACAACCCCTGCAACGGGCGTCATCGAGCGTGGGAAGCCTGCATCATCACGCCCCGTTCTCGAAGGGCGAGCCGAAAATCGGAGCCGAAAACCCCGGGCCCTAAGCCGGGGGATGCGCATGGTCATCACGCTCACCGGCGGTTGCCGGCAGGCCGCCCTGACCGGGAGTTGAACGCCTCGATACCGGGGCGCTCGCGTCTACACGCCGGTCAGCCCCCAGGCGCGCGCAACAGCCGGGCTAGGGTCCTATTTTCTCGACTCGCACGGCTCCACTCCCACCCGAATGGCCAAGCGGTGCCCAGGTTGTTCCTAGCAGTAGTACAGCCACGGCAAGCGGTGCCCCGATAACCAGCCAAATCTTCCGAGCCATCCAACCGTGCTGACGCGCTGATCGGACGAGGCACCTGACGCCGTAGGCGACAACCACTAGCGTCAGAATTCCCATGAACATTTCTGCACCTTCGCCTCCTACGAGTTCGACTGTGAGTAGTACGTTCCGTCACCGTAAACTTGCATTTGTAGGTTCATGTGCGGTTCGATCCCCGGGTAACTGCAGACACCGGGATAGAAGTACGTTGTCCCTCCGTCAGCATACTCCCAGCCGCCGAAGACCCAGTCGGAATGCCAGCTGTCGTTGCCGCAGTAGGCGTAACCCCAGTGAGTACTCACTTCGAAGTACCCGTTGGGCTGAGAGTAGATGACCCAGTACCCGTAGAGGTTGTACACCCAGCACCAGTTGTCGATGTGGAGCGTTGTGCTCGCAAGAGTCCAGCCGAAGACGTTGGTGAAGTTGTAGTAGGAATCCACGTAATAACAGCCAGGGCTTCCGACCGAAACATTTGGGCTCACAGCACCGCTGGCCGTTGGGCTCCTCGTACCTGCAGCGACCTTGGTAACAGTCACCGTCTCCTTGGTCACAGCCTGGACGTAAGCACGTACGGCTGGGCCCGCCGCAGCCAACTCAGCCTCCGTCTCAATCTTTGAAGCCGCATCTCTGACGGCCGCTGAGGCGTTCGGCGCCGGGTGCGTTGCGACGGTTTGGGTGTTAGAGATCGGTGCTGAGTTGGCGAACGCCTGCCCTGACCCCGACCCTATTGAGCAGACTGCCGCCACGGAAACCGCCGCGACAGCTATTCGTATTCTTCTCACTTCGGACAAACTTCCTCCTGCAAAGTCGGGACCCTTTGTCCTCGGTACGCACTAGAGCATGGTTCAAGTGTCAGGTCAAGGACTCATACTAGGAGGTATCTGCTCAGGGGTGGGCGTCGCGTAGCCCCAGGTCATCCACCACGGAGCGAGGGCGGATAGAACTGTGGCGTGGCCGGCGAGCTTCACGGTCTCGAGGGCAAAGGAGCGCCCGGCAGCCTGGTCTGCTTCGACTTCGGCCAGGAGCTCCAGAAGCTTCTCCCTTAAGTCGAGCCGACGCCCGTCGCTGGCTTCGCTGACGTCGACGAGCAGCAAGCCGGCCGGCGTCGTGACGGTCGACGATGCAGACAGGTGAACAGCCGCCGTGCGACGCCCGTCACCCGCAAGTGGCGCAACTCTGAGGTTCCTCTCACCGAATCTTCAGATCGCTCTCGTAGCTTCGTCCCGATGATCCCCCCGTCATCATCCGATCGGCTGGCTCGCCAGCGCCTTCGGGAGCAGGCGAGCCGCCGCGTGACCACCGCGACCAAGACCGTCGGCGTCCTCTCCGTGGCCGGCGCCGGCGTGCTCGGCTTGGTCTTCACCCACGCTTCCACGCGCAAGGTGGTTGCCGCCGGCACAGGCGCAGCCGCCACTGCTCCGGCCACGTCGTCCTCCAGCCCCGCTGCGTCGTCTTCCAGCCCGGCCACGTCGTCCAGCACCCCTCAGTCGACCGCCAGCTCGCCGTCGAGCCAGGCCACGACTCCGGCAACCATCACCCCGACCACACAGGCGCCCCAGGTCACCTACCAGCCTCCCGTCGCCACCTCGGGCGGCAGCTGAAAGCCCCGTGTATCCTCGAAACGTGCCGCCCGTCGCCCGGTACGAGTGCCAGGCCATCGGCACCGGGTGCGTGCTGGCGGTGGCGGCAGACCACGTGGCGCCCGAGCTGGCAGCCATCCTGCATCGCGAGCTGGACCGGATCGATCTCCTGGCCTCACGCTTTCGCGACGACTCCGAGTTGATGGCTCTGAACCGCTCCCCCGATGACACGGTGGTGATCAGCGCGGAGCTCTTCGAGCTGATCGCGTCGGCGCTGTGGGCGGCGGAGGCGACCCAGGGGGCGACGGACCCCACTGTCGCCGGTGCCGTGGCGGCGGCCGGCTATGACCGCGACATCGGCCAGGTGCCCCCGGACCGTCCGGGCGAGGTTTCTGCCGCCCCGGTCGGCGGCTGGCGGGCGCTGACCCTCGACCGGGCCTCGAGCAGCATTACGCGCGCTCCGGGTACCGCGGTCGACCTGGGCGCCACCGCCAAGGCTGTCACTGCCGACCGGTGCGCCTATGCCGTCGCGGCGGCGGCTGGTCTCCCCAC
>JAKBAM010000037.1 GCA_021809105.1 Actinomycetes bacterium | reverse complement strand
GACGCCATCACCACCTGGGTCGGCAACTGGAACACCGATCCCAAACCGTTCGTGTGGCACGCGGCGGCCGACGAAATCCTCGAAAAAGTACGCCGAGGCCGCAAAACCCTGTCACAAGTCAAAAGCGTGACGCAGCACTAGGAGGGCGACCTCCTCCCGGCGCAGGCCCGGCACCCGCCGCCGGCCGCCGGCAACCAGGCCGACTTCCGTCGGGGTGACCCGGGCCCGCCGGGTCCGCAGGAAGTCCCTGACCTCGTCGTGGTGGTCCATGCCAGCCAGGCTACGCCGAGGCCATGCCTTCAACCACGGGCTGCCAGTACACGGGTAAGCGGCCACTTCTTCGGTCAGAGCGCATGCCCGACACTGGGCACATGTCGAGCACCCCGCGTATGGCAGGGACGCCGTGCGACCGAGATCGACTTGAGAGCGAGACCATGACCGACACCGCTGAGCTTTCTGCCGCCACCACCCAGGCGGGGACGAAACCGCCCGAGAGGGACGGCCACGGGCCCGCCGCGGCGTTGGGGGTGGCGATGCTCGGATTCTTCGTTGTCGCCATGGACTCCCAAATCGTCAATATTGCGCTGCCCAGCATCCGAACCGACCTCGGCGGCGGCCTGTCCGGCCTGCAGTGGGTGGTCGCCGCCTACACCCTGGCCTTCTCCACCCTGATCCTCTTCGCCGGCACCTTCTCCGAACGCATCGGCGCGAAGCGGGCCTACGGGCTCGGGATGTCGCTGTTCGTGACCGCCTCCGCCGTCTGCGGGCTGGTCCCCAACCTCGGCCTGCTCATCGCCGCCCGTTCGTCCAGGGAGCCGGCGCCGCGCTCGTCACCCCAACCTCCCTGGCCCTCATCCGCCAGGCCTACCCAGACCAGGCGACCCGGGCCCGGGCCATCGCCTACTGGGCCATGGGCGGCTCGGTCGCCGCCGCCGCCGGCCCCATCCTCGGCGGCCTGCTCACCCAAGTCGACTGGCGCCTGATCTTCTTCGTCAACCTCCCCGTCGGCGCCACCGCCCTGGCGATCCTGGCCAGGGTGGCACCGTCGCCCAGCCGGGGGGTCCCCTTCGACTGGACCGGACAGGTCGCCGCCATCATCGGACTGGCCGCCTTGACCTACGCCATCATCGAAGGAGGAAGCGGCGGGTTCGCCCGAGCCTCGATCGAAGCGTCGTTCGCCCTGGCGGTAGCCGCGCTGGCAGTGTTCCTCGCCGCTCAACGTCGAGGCCGCCACCCCATGGTGCCCCTCGACCTGTTCCGATCCCGCCAGGTCGCCGTCGCGCTCGCCGCCGCCTTCATGGGCATGGTCGGCTTCTACGGGGTCGTGTTCGTCCAGAGCCTCTACTGCCAGCAGGTCCGCCACCAAAGCGCCCTCACCACCGGGCTGCTGTTCCTGCCCATGACCGCCCTCGTCGCCGCGCTCAACCCCTCCGCGGCGCGCATGGCAGCAAGGTTCGGGCCCCGCACCCCGATCGTCGGCGGGCAGCTGGTGATGGTCGCCGGGCTCATCGCCGTCGCCGTCCTTCCCGTCGCCGCCCCGACCTGGGCGGTCGCGCTGGTGATGATCCCCGTCGGAGTCGGCGGCTCCTTCACCGTACCCCCCCTGACCTTCCTGGTACTCGACAGCCTGCCCGCCGAGCGAGCCGGCACCGCCAGCGGCGTCCTCAACACCTTCCGCCAGATGGGCGGCTCGCTCGGCGTCGCCGCCGTCGGCGCGGTGATCGCCTCCCAAGGCCAGTTCATGGCCGGTATGCGCGTCAGCCTCGCCGCTGCCGCCGTGCTCGTCACCATCACCGCCATCGCCACCATCGGCCTACGCCCCGCCTCCAGCCGGGCCGCGTGACAGCCATGGACGAAGGCCTCAACCGCAGGGTCAGCGAAGCCCTCGACCGCACCCAGGTCATGGCGCTGTCCACCATCGGCCCCGACGGCCCCTGGACCAGCCCGGTGCAATACCACCACAACGAGCGGCTCGAACTGTTCTTCGTGTCCATGCCCGACACCAGACACGTACACAACCTGCTCGGCGACCCCCGGGTGTCTGTCGCCATCTACCGCCATCCCGGCCCCCCCGACGGCAACCTCGGCCTCCAGATAGGCGGGCGCGCCGAACACCTGGCCGCCGAGACCTCGGGCGACGGATGGCAGAGCTTCAAGATCCTCCCCGAGGAAGTCTGGTGCTTCGACTCGCGGGTCTACGGCCGCCAGCCGCGCCGGGTAGACCTAGCGAACCTGTACCTCTGAAATGACCAACGAGCGAGTCGCGTACCGCTCGCCAACCGGATGGAGACCCAGAACATGAGCGTTACCCCTGAGCCCGCCGCCCGCCGAGTCGCGGTCATCACCGGAGCGTCTTCCGGCATCGGCGAGGCAACCGCCCGAGCCCTCGCCAGCGCCGGCCTGTCCGTCGTCTTACTGGCCCGACGCGCCGATCGCATCCAGGCCCTGGCCGGCCAACTCGACGATTCCGCCTTCGCCATCCAGGCCGACGTCACCGACCCAGACTCCCTCAGCGCCGCCGCGACGCGTGTCGAGTCCGAGATGGGCGGCGCTGACGTACTGGTCAACAACGCCGGCATCATGCTCCTCGCGCCCTTCAACCCGGCCCAGCACGCAGACCATCGCCGCATGATCGAAACCAACCTCCTCGGCGCGATGAACGCAACCGAGGTGTTCCTCGACCAACTCCGGGCCAAGCGGGGCGACCTCGTAAACCTCTCCTCGGTTGCCGGGCGCACCGCACGGCCCGGCAACGCCGTCTACGCGGCCACCAAGTGGGGCATGAACGGCTGGTCCGAATCCCTCCGCCAAGAACTCCACCCCGACGTCCGAGTCATGGTCATCGAGCCCGGCGCCGTCGCAACCGAGCTGACCGACCACATCACCCACCCCGAGACCAAGCAGGCCGCCGAGCAGATGTATGAGCAGATGGCGATCACGGCCGGCGACATCGCCGAAATCATCGCCTTCGCCGTCACCCGGCCCCGCCGAGTGACCATCAACGAGATCCTCATCAGACCCACCGCCCAGCCCTGAGTCAGCCCACGCAGAACACCGTCCTACCAAGTGGTCCAGGTGGACGGCTACCGCCTGGTGTTGAGCCACCGCGCCTGGCCGTGATCCCGGTTAGGTAAACCGTCGCAGTAGATATCGGCCTGGGGCGACGAGGAGCGCGTTGGGGCCAAGTCGGGAGCGGGCGCTTTGGGTGTGCTCGGAGGTGACGAGGTAGGGGAGCGCGCCGGCGCTGCGGGTGCGGGCGAGGTCTAAGGCACGGGGTCCGAGCGCGGCCAGGGCTCGGCGCTGCACCGGCACGCCGGCGTGGTCGAGCTCGTCGAGGTAGTCGACCAGTGCCTCGTAGGGCTTGCGGTAGTCCTGCTCGTTCTCCCGGTGTCCTCCACCGATCCCGAGAACGAACCGCTCCGGGTACTTCGCCTCCAGGCGATGGAAACGATACGGCTACCGAGGCGGCGGGCGCTGTCCACATGTTCACGATGCTGGTGCGACGACCAGGGTCTCGGTGGCCCCGAGTAGGGGATCGACCACCTCGAGCTCAGCGGGCGGGGAGGCCCCGAGCCAGAGCGTCGAGCAGCCGAGCCGCTCCAGCTCGCCGGCGACCTGCGGGTTGACGTCTGAATGGCGTACCCAGATCCCTGCGCTGCCCGGCTTCTTCATGCTTCGTTCGAATACCCGCGGCGGGCGCGCCATTCCTTTCAACAGGAGCGAACCGCTGCTGCGGTGAACGAAGATGAAGCCGGCACCCACCCGGAGCCACGCTCTGTCGTCCACCCGACGATGGACGCCGCCCGGAGCGACCAAGGGCGTATCGCCGCTCGCGAGCAGGCAGACCCCCCGCCCGTCTGCGAGGGACTCGTAGTCTGGTCGACGCTCGTGATCTCGGCGCCGATGATCGGGGTGCGGCCGTGGCGGTGGTCGGCAGTCAGTCAACTCGTCATGCAGCGGACCGCCGCTCTCGGGGAGGGCGCGGAATGGTTCGTCCAGCAGATCGTCGCAGTCCACCGAGCACCGGTCGGCCAGACGGTGCCGGTCGGTCGTCGCCATCAGGCAGGGTTCGTCGACCATCGACGCCCATCGGTACGGCTGGCCTGCGCACGGGGCAGCCACGCGAGCTCGGCATCGCTCTTCCGGTAGGCGACTCAGTTGAGGTCGGGTCGGTTCAGCCGACCCGGTGGGGGGTGATGGTCACGGCTGGATAGGGGGAGGCTCAACCGCGAGCGGATGCCGGGAAGACGGCACTGCAATTCACCCGGGCGGTTGAGCAGCCGCTATGTCCACCGAGCTGTCCCCTTTCAGGCGGGTCGGCGTGCTGGATCGCACACTCGGGGCGGGCTGCTCGTCCGGCCCGGTGTCGTCGTCGACGTGTCGCCGTCGCTTGGTCTACGAGAGCTGTTGGAGAAGGTTGAGCAGCGTGCGGCGCTGGTCGGCGCTCAAGGCGGCGAAGACCTCGGTCTGGACCTCGGCGAGGACCGCGTCGAGCCGTTCGAGCGTCGAGGCGCCGGCGGCGGTGAGCTCGACAAGGGTCTGGCGCCGGTCGCCTGGGTCGGACCGGCGGGTGACCAGTGCGCGTGCTTGGAGGTTGCGCACGGTGTGGGTGACATCCCGGCGGTCGAGCACGGCGGCGCGGCCGAGATCGGCCTGGCTGACAGCTCCGAGGTCGCCGAGCACGGCGAGGATGCGGTACTCGTAGCCGTTCGCTCCCGCCCGGGCGAGGCGCGCGTGCAGCACCTTGTGCGAGCGGGCTGACGCTTGGGAGAGCTGCCAGGTCCCCAGGTTCGCCAGCCGCGCCGTGATGTCAGCGTTCATCGGCCCTCGCCTGCCGTTGGTGTCACCAACGTGATCCGATATTGTTGGTGGCACCAACGCTAGCTGACAGGAGGCCTGCCATGCCCGCTCGACCCCTTCCCGCCGCGGTCGGCGCGACCGAGAACGCGCTGCGGCCGCTGCTCGGCCGTGCCCTGGCCGCCAGCTTGATCCCCGGTTACGACGAGTGGGTCTACCTCAACGTCCAAGAGCGGGCCGACGACCCGGCGCGGGTCGAGGAGCTGGTGGCCGATGCACTCAAAGCACCCCGGGAGGTAGTTGTCGCGGCGCGCGTCCGCCTCGTCGATGCCGGTCTCCTCGACGTCGAGGGCTTGCCGACGGGAACGGGGCGCGAGGAGCTGAACCGCTGCCGTGGCACGGTCACCGAGATCACCCGGGCGCTGACCGACGGGATCGACCCGGCCGCGATGCAGGCCACGGTCGACACGCTCGACGTCGTGCGCGCCCGAGCCGAGCAGCTGCTCGCGGGCTGAAGGCCCGAGCTAACCCGAGCTAAAAGGCGCGACTCCGAAGGGGCCCCTGGTGTAGCGCTGGTCCGGCCCGGGGGGCCGGCTGGTCCCGGATGGCGTCACGAACGAGGACCGGCGATGCGTCGCAGGGTGCGGGCGTGGCCGGGGAGGTGCTGGTCCGCTCGTGCGGTGAGGAGCTCGGTCCAGGTGGTGGTGCTTTGGTTGGTGAGCTGGCCGTGCCGGGCGTGGAGGAGCAGGCGCACGGTCGTGGCGGCGGCGGTGTCGGGGATCCGGCGATGCCGGTCGATGAGCTCGCTGGCGTTGTGGTTGAGGGCGTGGATGCGTTCGGGGTGGGAGAGGGAGGTGAGCAGCGTGGCGATGGCGTCGTCGTCCATGGTGTGACGGTTGTCGACGGTGACGGTGTCGGCTCCGGCGAGCAGGCGATCGGCGGCGACGATGAGGATCGGGTCGCTCAGGATCAGGTGGGCGATGACCCGTTCGGCTTCGTCTCGTTGTGGTGCAGCGAGATTGCTCACGCCACCGGGCGAGGCATGCTCACAGCAGCGCGTGCTGCTCTGCCACACGACCGCAGATCTCGTTCCAGGTAGGAAGCGGGCCGGCGCCGAAGTACAGCTCGGGCATGGTGGACTCGTAGGCGGCTCGGAGCCGGGTCGAGATGTCGCTGGTCGGATCGAATGCTGGGCAGCTGGCGAAGCCGCCCGCCGGGCGAACCTCGATGTTGTCGCCGCCGAAGAAGGCTCGGTTGATCTCCTCGACGCTGCGCATCACCTGTTCGGTCTGATCTCGATCCGCGAGCAGGTCGAGCACCTGTCGGTTCCCCAAGAGCTGGTAGACATCGTAGAAGTGCCGGCCGCTGCGCCGGTCGATCGACGCAGCGGCGCTGGCGGCGAGTTGCTGGGCCAGGGCGTGGACGAGGACGAGCTTCTCGAGGAGCGTGCGTCCCGGGTGAAGGACGGCGACCTCGAACGGCGTCAGGTCGTCGAACTCGCCGAGATCGGTCCCGGCGGCCTCGAGCACGTCGCCGAGGAGGGAGCTGATCGGCACGGGCGCGTGGGGATGGGGCCCGCCCCGGACACCCATCTCGAGGAGCACGCTGGTGCGGACGAGCGCGGTCGGCGCTCGGGTGGCGCGGTAGGCGATCTCGTAGGAACGGTGCCGGCCGGTCTCGCTTCCTCGGACCCCAACGGCGGAGCCTCCGACATCTGCGGCCGCGGCGTCGGCCATGGCCTTCATGAGCCTGTCGGTCGTCCTGCGGCCTCGCTCTCCCGGCAGGACGAGGACGTCGATGTCTTCCGAGAAGCGCTCCACCAGCCGGTAGCCCTTGGAAAGGCTGGTGCCGCCTTTGAAGATGAAGGCGCCGCCGAAGTCGCGGCCGAGCACTCGGAGGACCTGGCTCACCCAGTAGTCCTTCTCGACCGCGGTGGGGCTGATGCCGAGCCGCTCGGCGGCGGCATCGAGCGTCGGGGCGAACTCGGCCAGGTCCGCGAAGCGGGCCACCGGCTCAGCCGGCGAGCGTCGGGTCGCGGCGGACGGACCGGCTGCGCGCCGGGCGGACGACGTCGGTCATATCCGGCCGTCCGAGCGCAACGAGGAGGCGGCGCAGCCGTTCGCGGACCCGGGGCGGCTCGGTCTCCGATGCCCGAGCGACCCGGTCGAGGCGGACCGTGCCGTCGTCGGCGAGCCGAGCGATCCGCGCGACGGCGTCGGCGGGGGAGACCTCGACGAGGCCGTCCCAGTCCCGCAGCACTTCCAATAGCGCGACCTCGGTCGGGCGGAGGCGCTCGTCGCGACGCTTGGTGCTGGCCGCTCGGCTGACGTAGCGGACAGAGCCGGGACTGCGAGGTGATCTTCCCGGAACCGCGATCGCCTCCCGGCGGGCCACCTGGGTGGACAGGCCGAGCGCCAGGGCGGCGCTCCATCCTGCCGGTCCGGAGCCCGTCCCGCCCGCGACCGCGCTGGCGAGGCGACCCGGTGGCGGGGGAGCCATGCCGAGCCGGGTCGGCGCGCCGCGCCAGTAGAGGCCACGCCGGACACGGCGCACCTCCCCGGAACGGGCCAGCCGCGACAGGGCTTGGGCGACCGCATCAAGGGAGCCGTCGAAGTCCTCGGGACGCCAGAAACGGTCCCGCGAACCGAGGACCCGCTTGCGGACCTCTGGTGCCACGCTCGTCGTGCTCATGGTCGACATCGTACCAGTGGTGTCGGCAAAGCGATACGCGAAGATAACAACCTAGATCGGTTCCGATGAACAGGCGGCTGCTCGGGCGCTGCATATGTACGGTCCGTCTGCCAGTAGATTCGTCGGATTCGAGGCCCCGAGTCGCCCGACGGTCGTGAACCCCCGCCACCAAAGAAACAACAGTTCGGAGCTCCCAACCGGGAGGGCTGTTCTGTTTCCGGGGAGGCCATCCCTACCCCGATCCCTACAACTGGCCAGCGTTGTAGGGGTGCGTGGGACCAAGCGCAAGCGGCGCTGATCTTCGGCGAGTGGGGCACCAAGGACCACGGCGAGTCCATGCGGGAACAGCCGCCGCTGAATCATCGCCGAGGTCGAGGCCTCGCTGCGCCGATTGGGCACCGACTGGATCGACGTCTACCAGGTCCACCGCTACGACCCCGCCGTCGATCTCGCAGTCACTCTCGGGGCGCTCACCGAACTGGTCCGGGCCTGGAAGATCCGCTACTTCGGGCACTCCACCTGGCTGGTCTCGCCGATCATCGAGGCCCAATGGATCGCGGAGCGGCGGGCACTGAAAAGACCGTGGACCGAGCAGCCCACCTACTCGATCCTCACCCGAGGCGTCGAACGCGACGTGCTACCGACTCTCGCCCGTTACGGCTAAGGCGTGCTGACCTACAGCCCCATTGGCAGCCCGTCGCAGTAGTCGATCGCTGACCCGCACCCCTACCAGCAGGCTGCACATGCTCGATACATGTAGACACATGTGATTAACATGTAACCATGACGAAGATGCTGCAAGTGCGAGACGTCCCTGACGACGTGCACGCGGAACTCCGCCGTCGCGCCTCGGCCGCCGGGATGAGCCTGTCGGACTTCGCAGGGCAAGAGCTGGCTCGGCTGGCTCGACGGCCCTCGCTCGCAGACCTGCTGGATAGAGCCGCACGCCGCAACGGCGACAGGATGACATTCTCTGAAGCTCGCGAGGCGATCAGCGCCGAGCGCCCACCAGAGTGATCGTCGCCGATGCCTCGATCGTGGTCTCGGCACTGCTCAGCACCAGCGGCGCCGGGGCTCGTGCCAGGGAGCGGCTTCGTCAAGATCCTGACCTACATGTGCCACACCTACTCGACGTGGAGGTCACCGCGGCACTGCGCAGACGGGTCCACCTCGGTCAGACCGAGTCCCATACCGCTGTCGAAGTCTTGGCCGATCTCGCCGACCTCGCGGCCACGCGGTGGGACCACGAGCCGCTCCTGCGCCGAGTCTGGGAGCTACGGGAGAACGTCACGGCGTACGACGCCTGCTACGTCGTGCTTGCCGAGATGCTCGACGCCGAACTGGTCACGAGCGACCTGCGCCTTGCCCGCGCCCCGGGGCTTCGGTGCACAGTCGACGTGCTCACTGACTGATCGGCGCCAACCGCCCTGTGGCCGAAGTCCTGCGATCCGAATGAGACAACTGAGCCGAGGCCGAACAGGCCGACGAGGAAGAATCAGGAAACCCAAGCAGCCTCCGGAACATGTAACACCGTGGCGAGGAGATGGACACCGGAGCGTTCCGCCGTTGCCGACAATCTGCGTCTGCGCTCGTCAGCCGGTCACAGCAATCCCTGTTCGGCCACAGCGCGGTAGTGCCGACCAAGGGCGCTGAGACGACACGCCTGGCGCAAAGCGAAGTCCCTCTCGTGCTCCGCGTGAGCCGGCTCGTACTCGAGTGGCCGCCAGGAGCACTGCGCTCCTCTGAATGGCCTCGGTAGCAGTTCTGCTACAATCGTCAATGTGAGCGCCATCGCACAGAAAGAGCTGCGTAACAACGTCGGCGAGGTGCTCCGTCGAGCCGAGGCCGGTGAGACCCTCACTGTGACGGTCGCCGGTCGTCCCGTCGCCGAGCTCGGCCCGGCGCACCGCCGCCGCTGGGTGAGTGGTGCCGCGCTGGGCGGCATCTGGCGCGGAAAGGCGCCGCGGGGGCTGGATGGGGACCTCGAGCGGCTGCCGGCAGGCGTCGTGGACCCGTTCGCTGCGTGAGGGCACTGCTGGACACGTCGGTACTCATTGCGGATCTTCCCCCGCCTGGCGACGTCGAGGCAGCCATCAGCGTCGTCTCGATCACCGAGCTGCACTTCGGTGTTCTCGTTACGGACGATGATGACGAGCGGGCGCGCCGCACCGCCCGACTGGCGGTGGTTGAGGCGACGTTCGATCCCCTGCCGGTGAGCGTCGAGGTCGCCCGTGTCTGGGGTCAGCTCGCCGCCGCGGTGGCCCGCCGTGGGGGCAACCCGAGACGGCGCCAGATCGACCTCGCTATCGCGGCGACCGCCCAGGTGGAAGGAGTGCCGCTCCTTACCGAGAACGTCGGCGACTTCCAGATCATCGATGACCTGGTCGACGCTCGGCGACCGTCTGACCGATAGCTGGTGGCGAACCGAAGATCGAAGCGTTGACGTGGCGGCTCGGAGTTGCTCGGGCCGGGCCCGGCCCCGGCTGCACACGAGATCAACGGTGGTAGGGGTGCCGTCGAGCCGAGTCACCAGGTGCGTGAGCGGCTGCCGGCGCGTTCCGAGCAGCGGCGAACGAGCCGGTAACGGCCCATGTTCCGGCCCTCTGACCGGCCAGGTCAGAGAAGAGACGCTCAGGGCCCGAGGTGGCGACCCCCCGGTAGTCGACACAGGTCATACTTTGCTGCCAGAGGGGTGAGCACCTCGGCCGAGAGCCCAGCGACGGTGGCGCCGGCCTGAATCGTCAGGTCAGCCGCGTCAGTCGGTCGCTCATGTCGTCGATGGGCCCTTTGGTCCAGTCGCCATGCCCAGGGAAGACGTACTCGAAGTGGTGACCGGAGCGGGCCAGGCGGAGAAGGGAACGTTGGTGTTCTTGACGGGAGTACCAGATCGTTTCGATGGCGCGAAGGTCTGAGGTCCGTCTCGACCAGGCAAGAGTGTCGCCAGAGAACGAATGTCGTTCGCTGTGGAGATAGAGGACGCTTCCTCGGGTATGGCCAGGCATCGCGAAGGCGACCATGCCAGGGAAGATGGTGGTCTCGTCGGCGGTGGTGATGATGTCCGTCGCGAAAGGAGCGGCGTCCCGGTCGGCGGCGTGAATCCACACGCGGGCACCGAAGTGCTCGGCGTAGCGATGGGCATCGGAAACATCGTCTCGGTGAGTGAGCAGAACGTGGTCGACCCCGCCGACCTCTTCTATAGCCTGGACGAGGGTTCGGTCCCAGTGCGGGGCGTCAACGAGGAACGGGTCGTTGGCTTGCGGAACGAACCAGGCGTGGGCACCGAAGGAGCGCAGGTCGTTATGCCCGCACAGAAAGACACCGGGCGCGACCTCTTGAGGGAAGACCCCTGCCGGCGTGTCGCGATGGCTGATGGTGCCGACCGAACGGGTGGGGCAGGCCAGCGCAGCTCGCCACATCATCATTTCCTCGTCGGGACCGGCCGGTTGGCGGGTGACGATCGACAGCCCGTCGTCGGTCGAGGAGATGAGATTGGGAGCATGTTGGCGGGCGACATCGCAGGCGATGCAGCGGTCGTCCACATACCAATCACCCGGCGTGTTGTCCGGGTGCCGACGAGCGAGTTTAGCCATCGGATCCTCCAGTCAGCCCGTGAGCCGCGATGAAGGCCTTGGGCAGACCTCAGTCATTACGCACCTTACTGTAAGGATGCCAATAGAACGGTGGAGCTATAACGGCAATTGACCGTACTACCTATGGGCTTGGCCGTTCTAGTAGGGCCGGATTCCAGCGTCCGCAGCCGGACCCGCAAGGCAGTCTTTGACGGAGCCGCTTCGGTACTCGCCAGAGACAGGACCGCGACGCTGCCCGACATCGCTGGCGCTGCCCGTTGAGTCTGTCGGCTCACCGCTGGCGATTTGAACCAACGACTGCCATGCGCCTCGGGGCGAGCCGCCTGCCGTCCGGACCGCGCAGGAGCGATCAGGTGACGCCAAGCTGAGCGGCCGGCTGGTGGAGATCGGGCCACCGACCGACACCCCGTACGAGAAAGCCGGATTCTTCAAGCTCGACATCACCGAGGTGGCCTTGACCTATGTGGACACACTGGCCGACCACCTCGTCATCGAGTCGTGGCATCCGACGCGAGGCTGGACGCGTAGGACGGGGTCCTGATCTACGGCGATGTCTCGCACGACGGCTGATGATCTGGCAGGGTGGACTAATGCGTCCGCTCGACGTAGGTGATGCCACGCTCGCCAGCGGCGAAGACGTCGATCACCGTGCAGCCCTCTTCCCCTACACGGAGCGGGCCATAAGCGGTGCCGGCCTTGACGACCCGGATGCTGCCGGGCCCGTGCATCCGCCGAGTGATCTCGATGGATCCTTCCACGACGATGGAGCAGTAGTCGGACGGGTGATGGTGGACCGGCACCGAGCTGCCCGGCGCATACTGGATGAGGACCGCCTGGCTCTCCTGCCCATGGGCGCCGAACTGGATGGACTTGAAGCGGAGGTTGAGTTGGCGGTTCTCCTGCCAGTCCGAGGTATCAGTCCAGCTGTAGAAGAACTGCCCCTTCTCGCCTTCCATATCGTGGAGCTTAGCCATGACCGAACTGCTTGAATACTCCGATCGTTACAGCCGGGCCGCCCTCCGTCGCGAGGGTGGGGTTCTCGAGGTACGCCTCCACAACGGCTCCGGCGGCTCGTTGGTCTGGGATGAGCCAGCGCACCGGGAGCTGCCTGAGCTGTTCGCCGACGTGGCGCACGACGCCGCCAACAAGGTCATCATCATCGCCGGCACGGGTGCCGACTTCTGCTCTGCGCAGGACTCCTCGGGGTGGCCCAAACTGGTGCCGTCGACCTGGGACAAGCTTTTCACCGAGGGTCGGCACCTCCTGCGCAACCTCCTCGATATCGAGGTGCCGGTTATAGGTGTGGTTAACGGGCCGGCCCGCTGGCACGCCGAGATCCTCCTCCTTTCCGACGTCGTGCTCGCGTCGGAGACCGCCGTCTTCCAGGACGTGCCGCACTTCCCTTACGCCGTTCCGGGCGATGGGGTCCACACGGTGTGGCCGCTCCTGCTCGGTCCCAACAGGGGCCGCTATTTCCTTCTGACCAACGAGGAGATCGGAGCTGAGGAAGCCAGGCAGCTCGGCGTCGTAGGGGAGGTGCTGCCTGCCGACCGGGCCCTGCCGAGGGCGTGGGACCTGGCCCGTCAACTCGATCGACACGACGCCCTGACCCTCAAGTACACCCGCCTGGCACTGACGCACCGACTCAAACGGGCCATCCTGGAGGATTTGCCCTACGGCCTGGCCCTGGAGGGTCTGGCAGGCATCGGCATCTCGCAGTAAGTGGCGACGTTTTCCTAGGGACCGCCTCCGTCTACGATCGGGCGGACTCGTAGCGGGCCCGATATTCGGCTCTCGAGGTGGTCCTGGTGTCCACGTCGGTAGCGCGAGCCCGCAGAGCGCCCACGGTGGCCTGCTCCCTGGGGATCGCAGCGAAGGCGTCGTAGCCAAAGAACCTCTGGACGTTGGAGTTGGTCATCTTCTCGATCTCGTCGTCGCTGCACCCGGTGGCTTCGAACTCGGCCAGCGCTTCTTCCGGTGAGTTCGGCCAGGAGCTGTCCGAGTGGGGGTAGTCGCACTCCCATGCCAACAGGTCGACGCCGATCTGGTCCCGCAGCCGTAGGCCGGCCGGGTCGCTGATGAAGCACGCCAAAATGTGGTCCTTGATCACCTCGCTCGGGCGACGACCACCGAAGTCCTGCCCCGTCCACGGCCCCTGGATCCGCTGGTGGCGGTCGACACGCTCGAAGAAGAACGGCATCCAGCCGATGCCGCCCTCCGACAGCGCGACCTTCAGGGTGGGATAGCGACGGATCATCGGACCCCACAGCAGATCCGTGGCGGTGAGCATCGAACCGACCATCGGCCCGAGGATGGTCCGGTGGTCGTCGGGAGCGCCCTCCGCCAGCTGAATCATGCTTTGACTTATCCCGATGTGCAGGCACAGGACCGATCCGGTGTCACACATCGCCGAGAGGAAGGGGTCCCAGTGCTCACCGTGGAAGCTGGGTAGACGCAGGGCGTGGGGAGCCTCGGGGAAGGAAACGGCCCGACACCCCTTGCCGGCCAGGCGCCGGACCTCGTCGGCGGCGGCGTGCGGATCCCAGAGCGGGACCACCCCCAGGGGGAGGAAGCGACCCGGATATGTACCGCACCACTCCTCGACGTGCCAGTCGTTGTACGACTTCAACATGATGAGGGACAGGTTGCGGTCCGGCGGGTCGAGGAAGACGCGGGCGCTGAACCCGGCCATGGTTGGGAAGCACATGGACTGGAGGACGCCATTGACGTCCATGTCCCGGACCCGGGCGTGGATGTCGTACGCTCCGGGCCGGATCTCAGCGAACCCGCATGGGTCCCAGCCGTACTCCTCGTGCGGCCACGAAGCAACGGCGTTGAGTCCCATCGGCGCTCCGACCGGCTCACCCTGGAAGAACCACAGGTCCTTCCCGTCGGGCTGATGCACCACCTTCGGAGCCAGGTGGCGGTATTTCTCGGGGACGTGGTTCTCGAAGAGGTCGGGCGGCTCGATGATGTGGTCATCGATGCTGATGAGGACGAGATCATCGACGTTCATCCCGGCGCATCCTTCTTGCTTGCAGCGTGGTGGGCAGCGATGTAGCCGAACGCCATCGTGTTGGCGATGCTGGCTCCCGCACCCGGATAGGTGCGGCCCATGACGGTGGCGGTGATGTTGCCCGTGGCGTACAACCCCGGGATGGCCGTGCCGTCGGTCCGCAGGACCCGGGCGTACTCGTCGGTGAGGAGACCCCCGCAGGTGCCGACGTCTCCGGGAAACACGAGGGTGGCGTAGAAGGGCGCCTGGTCAAGTGGTCCGACAGCGGGGTTGATCTTGTGACCAGGGTCACCCAGGCACCGGTTGTAGGCGCCGACGCCGCGCCCGAACAGCGGATCCTGCCCCTTGGCGGCCGCCTGGTTCCACCGGCTGACAGTATCGTCGAGGGCGTCCTCGGGGACGTCGATCAAGCGAGCAAGGTCCCTCACCGTTCCGGCCTGGCGGATGAGACCCTCCTCGACCCAGCTTTGCTGGAGCTGGCCTGGTCGCCCGGATCGCTGGTGGGCATACCGCCGCCGGTAGCCGTCGTCGAACACCAGCCAGGACGGGACGCCATCGTTGGCATACATGGCCTTGCCGACCTCGACGTAGGAGTTCGACTCGTTGCAATAGCGCAGCCCCGCCTTGTTGACGAAGATCGCACCGGGCCGCTGCCGGGCGAGGCTGAGCGTAGAGTTCCCGAGCGCTGCCAGGGTGACGGGGTTCCACCACGCCTCGTCCAGCAGATCGGTGTCGGCCCCCAAGGCGACGGCCTGCTCCAGCACCTCGCCGGTGTCACCCGGGTTGGCCATGGTCCACTCGGCCTCGTTCGGTTGGGACCCGCTGTACTTCCGCCGCATGTCACGGTTGCGTGCAAAGCCACCCGCTGCCAGGAGCACCCCTCGGCGTGCTTCGACGAGTACCTCTCCTCCGTCCCGCGACACCCTGACACCCGTAACCACGCTACGGTCGACGACCAGCCCCTGCACGGACGATCCGGTCCATATGGTAACGCCCCTGGCGAGGAGCAACTTGACCAGCTGGCCCACGAGAGACCCCCCGTTTGTCAGCAGGTCCTGCTTGCGCAGCTGTCCGAGCTTGGTACGCAACCAGACGCGGGCGGCGACGGCGAAGGCACCGGGAGACCGGTTGTAACACGAGATACTGCGGACCTCGTTGGTCTTGACGGCCAGGCCGAAGGCCTTGGCCATCCCCGGCATGATCTTGTCGTGCCAGTCTCCCAGCTCGTGGGCGTCGAAGGGGAGGCCTTCTATTGATCGACCGTCGGCGTTGCCGCCCTTATGGTCTGGGTAATAGTCGCTGTACCCCTGGCACCGCTCCAAAAGGAGTCCCTCCTTCAGCAGGAACTCGATCATGGTGTACGCCTCGGTCAAAAAGGCCTCCCGCCGGGCCGGCGATGAGCACGGTCCGGCATCGCCGACCACCGCCTCGAGGTAGGCGAGGCCGTCTGCGTGGGAGTCTGGAACGCCTGCTGCCTTCATCAGCGGGTTGTTGGGTAGCCACACGACCCCGCCGGACATAGCGGTCGAGCCGCCGAGCAGGGGCTGTTTTTCGATGACGATCGGTGTCATGCCAGCGTCCTGCGCTGCGAGCGCAGCAACTAGACCCCCGCCGCCGCTGCCGACGATGACCAGATCAGCGGACTTCTGCCAGTTGTTCATGTCCCTCCCGTCGCATGGACGCCCCTGCTGGACCTTCCCCGCTCCATCCTGGCTCCAATCGCAATGGCGGTCCCCGCCGATTCGGCCAAGTCCTTAGCCGAACCGGTCAACGACATGGCCGCTCGCCACGGAGCGACCCAGCGGTGAGCGGTCATTCAGGTCCCGTCAGCCGAGTAAGGGGCTCCTCTCGTTTCGCAGGGGCGTCGTTCGCTCCGGGGATCCCCGTTGGTGAAAAACAGCACGGACCGTTGCCGGTGCGAATGCATGCCCTCTCGCCAGTTCTTGCCCGATCGGGGGGCATATCCGGCGTGCGCCGCCGATTGGTCTTGGCCGTCCGTCCGTTCGGCTGGATCGTAGCCGTGGCCCCCGAGCACCATCGACACGGCGACCCGCGGCGGGCGCCGGATGATCAATCGGTTGCGAGACGGCCACGTAAGAGCGTTGCTCAGCGAGGCTCTCTTTCATGCCGACCACCAGGTGAGCGGCACTCCGACCCACGACTAGCGGCCCGGACTGGGCAGCTTGCCCTGGGCAATCTGAGCGGACATAGACGCTCTGGCAGCGATCACTGACTGCTTCAAGGCGGCCGTCGAGCAGTCAAACCCGTCCGCGCATCATGAGGCCGAGGAGGCACCATGACAACACCGCCACCGGCGACAATGACACCGCCGTCCGTCGATCCGTCGCTGTGCACGTGCCAATCGAGAAGGCATTCGCGGTCTTTGCCGACCACATCGGCGCCTGGTGGGACCCGAACAAGCATCTCCTTGGCGAGCCTCTCGCCGAGATGGTCTCGAGCCACGCGCCGGCGGCCAGATCATCGACCGCGGCGTCAAGGGAGCCGAGAGCCGCTGGGCGACCATCCTCTCCTACGAGCCGCCGACACATGTAGCGTTCAGCTGGGACATCGACCCTGCGTGGCAGATCGAAAGCGACCCGACCAAGCGGAGCGAGGTCCGCGTCACCTTCACTGCGCAGGGTCCGCGGCCGATACTCATCGGCACGGTCACCCGGACTGATACATCCCGTGGGCGTCCGGGCCGAGCTTCGCTCCTCGCGCCGGGGGTCCCTCGTGAAGATATCCTTGTGTATCACAAGGAAGTTAAGTAGACAGGGGCTTGTGCGAGGAGGCGTGAGATGCGTCGCTCTAGAGTTGGTCGGTGACCACTGCGCCGCGCCACCCGGCTTCAGCCTGGCGCGCCTTGCTGGAGGCACACTCGGCGCTGATCCGTCTCTACGAGCGGGACATGCAGGCCGACTGCGGCATCTCCTTGGCCTGGTACGACGTGCTGGTACATCTCTACGAGGCGCCGGAGCACCACCTGCGCATGGCGGAGCTGGCAGATTCCCTGCTGTTGAGCCCGTCGTGGCTGACCCGGCGCATCGAGGCCTTGGAGGCCGCAGACCTGGTGCGCCGGTGCCGGGCGACCGACGACCGGCGTGGGGTGTGCGCGCAGCTTACCGAGGCGGGCGTGACTGCCTATCGACTGGCCGAGCGCTCACACCGGCGCTCCATCCGCCGTCACTTCTTGGCGCACCTCGGTGCCGAGGAGGCAGCGACGATCAAAGTGGCGATGCACCGGGTCGCGGGGGCGGCCCGCTCTTCTTTTCGCGCCTGAGGGGGCAGCCTGCGGCTGGGATGCTGCCACCGCCCAGGGGGTACCGAGCGGCCGGCCCAGGGCAGTCTTCTCGGCGCGACGTGCCTGCTTGACAGATAGGAGATCCCGGTGACCGATCAGCAGTCTCCCCGCATACGCGTCCAGCCTAACGGCCCCTACCTCGTCGGCGGGGACGTTGCTCTCACCCGGCGGGATCCTGTGCGCTCCGAGCACGGCGAGCCGATGACCTGGCAGACGACAGATCGGCTCGGACGCCGGTCGACAGCCGCTCTGTGTCGCTGCGGCGGGTCGTCGAGCAAGCCGTTCTGCGACGGCACCCACACCCGCAACGGCTTTGACGGGACCGAGACTGCTCCGACGTCGACCTATGACGAGCGGGCCAGCGTGTATGAAGGTACCGGCGTGGTGGTGCGCGACGACCGGGCGGTGTGCCAGCACGCTGGGTTCTGCGGCAACCGGCTGACCAATGTCTGGGAGATGGTCGGCGGTTCCGGCACGGAGGACTCGGTGACGCGGGCCCAGATGATCCACATGATCGAGCAGTGCCCATCGGGAGCCCTGACCTACCGAATGACTCCGGGCGGCGGCGACGTCGAGCCGGAACTGGCGGTGGGGATAGCTGTCACCCCCGACGGACCGCTGTTCGTCACCGGCGGGATCCCACTCGAACGGGCTGACGGCGCGCCGTTCGAGGGTCGCCCGCGCGTGACGCTCTGCCGGTGCGGTGCATCGGCCAACAAGCCGCTGTGCGACGGCAGTCATGCCGCCGTCGGATTCCGGGACAGCTGACGCCGGGCGTGGTCGACGCGACCAGAGACGAGGGAATCGACTCGCGCGACTTCCCGACGAGGGGATGGGTCCGACTGTCACGTTCGCCGCACAGGTGAGCGGGTCAGCGCTGCCTGCTACGGGGCTGAGCTACTCGAGCGCGCCGGGCCGGTGGGTGCTCGCGGCGAGCGTCCTCGGCTCGGGGATCGCCACTCTTGATGCGACCGTCGTCGGGATCGCGCTGCCGTCCATCGGCCGTGATTTCCACGTGGGCGTCGGGGCCCTCCAGTGGGTCGTGACCGGCTACACCCTGACGCTGGCCGCTTTCTTGCTGCTCGGCGGTTCGCTCGGCGACCGTTACGGCCGCCGGCGGGTCTTCGCGGTCGGTGTCGCCTCGTTCGCGCTGGCGTCGGCGGCATGCGGGCTGGCACCGGATGCCGCCGCGCTGATCGCAGCCAGGCTAGTCCAGGGGGTCGGCGGGGCCCTGCTGACGCCGGCCAGCTTGGCCATGCTCGAGGCCTCGTTCGCTCCCGCAGATCGGTCCCGGGCCATCGGGGCTTGGTCGGGTCTCGGTGGCCTGGCGACTGCGACGGGGCCGCTCGTAGGCGGGTATCTCATATCGGCGTTGTCGTGGCGGGCAGTGTTCTTCATCAACCTGCCACTGAGCGCCGTCGTGCTGGCCGTCACCGCCCGCCACGTGCCAGAGAGCCGAGATCCGGCGGCCGCTGGGCGCATCGACGTGCCGGGGGCCGTCCTTGCCACCGTCTTGCTATCCGGGTTGACGTTCGCGCTCATCGAGGGCCCGAGCTCGGGCTGGACGTCGCCGCTGGTCCTCGCTGGGATCATCGCCGCGCCTGCCGCCGGCGCCGCCCTCATCGCAGTGGACCGCCGAAAAGCGAACCCGATGCTGCCCGTCGGCCTGTTCGCGGTGCGCCAGTTCTCCGCCGCCAACGCCGTCACCTTTTTCGTCTATGGCGCGTTGGGCGGGGCATTGTTCTTACTCCCCGTCGAGCTGCAAGTCGTCAAGCGCTACAGCGCCCTGGCGTCAGGCGTCGCGTTGTTGCCGGTTACGGCGATCATGCTGGCGTTCTCGGCACGATCCGGGCGTCTCGCCGCCCGGCTGGGCCCTCGGGCGCAGATGAGCATCGGCCCCGTGGTAGCCGGGGTTGGGTTGGCCCTCCTCGCACGCGCTACCCATCCCGGGAGCTACGCCGCGGTCGTGCTCCCGGCCATTGCCTGCTTCGGTGCCGGTCTCGCCATCACTGTCGCCCCCCTCACCACTACCGCCATGGAGGCCGCGCCACCCGAACGGGCCGGGGCGGCGTCCGCCGTCAACAACGTCGTCGCCCGTGCCGCCGGCCTTCTCGCTGTCGCTGTGCTCCCTGTTGCCATCGGGCTGACCGGCGACGAAGCGCTGCGCGCCGCCACCCTCGCCCCAGCCTTCCAGGCTGCGGTGCTCGGCTCCGGGGCAATGTGCGCCCTCGGCGGGCTCCTAGCCGCCATCACCATCACCAACCCAATGCGCCCTCCGGACGTCGCCAGGTCGGCGGGCCGCTGGCACTGCGCGCTGGCCGCCCCTCCCGCTCGGGGACCGGCGTGACCGGGCGTCGAGGCCGGACGTTGACCGACCGGACCGGGGCGGCAACCCCCCAAAAAAACCTGACCACGGAGGAGCCTGCCCATGCCCGACAACTGCATCCACACTGATGCCATCCAGACGACCCAGGCCAGTGGCAACGGCTGCCACGACTGCTTGCTCGTCGGCGGCAGGTGGGTCCACCTCCGCCGCTGCGCCACTTGCGGTCATGTCGGCTGCTGCGACAGCTCCCCCAACCGACACGCCACCGGCCACTTCCACGCCACCGACCACCCGCTCATCCAGAGCTTCGAACCCGACGAGGACTGGTACTGGTGTTACCTCGACGAGCTGGCCTTCGACCCCGAAGAGCCTGGACCCAGCCCGTCACACGCGTGACCATCCGCCGAGCCAGGAGAGCGACCCGGGTGCCCGGTTCAGTTGTCATCCGTTGCGTCGCGGCGAGCAACTGGTCGGCGATCAGTTCCTCGTGCACGATGCGGCCGTCGGCGCAGCCCCCTTCCGTGGCGGCCCACACCTGGCGGCCCAGCGGGGTCGGGACCGACTGGCCGGTGTTCTCGAGCCCGCCCTACCGTCCGCGAGCCGAGCAAATTACAATGATGGAACGCGTCGTGGGGACTGATCTGGTGTTTGCGAGAGGGCTCGATGAGTGAGATGACGATGAGCAAGGCCCTGGTCTTTACAATGCTCCGCCACGCCGAGGACCTTCCATGGAGGATGGTGGACATCGGGCTGATGGGGCTGCGTCTAGACGAGCGCCGGGAGTACCGCCTTCATGTCTGGGATCCGAGCTCCACTGAGGGGAGCTCTCCGATCCACGATCACCCCTACGAGTTCACTTCGGCCATCATCGTGGGCGAGTTGACTAATACCCGCTACCTGGAGAGCGCCGCAGGTGACGAGTACAAACGTTTCCGTTACTCGCCCGCCGCCGAAGATCAGCGGCGGCTTTCAGACACGGTGCGGCTATCAGCGGCGGCCGAGACCCTTCGCGAGGGCGACAGCTACCTCCAACTCCCGCACGAGCTCCACGCCAGCTGGCAGCAGCCCGGGACTGTGACCCTGATCCGGTGTTCGTGGGGCGAGCCCCACGAACTGACCGTCTGCCTGCGAGAGGAAGCCGAGTGGCGCTCGGGACAAGCTCGGGATGCGACCCGCGCGGAGATCAAGGCCTTCTCCGCAAAGGCTCTGGGGTGGTTCTAGAGGGTAGGAGATAGGTCGCGCCGCACGGGGCCGGCCCCGCTCGGCGTGGGCGCAGCGTGACCGGCACCGGCAGCAGGCGATCCGCGCTACTCCTCGCCGGAGAATCGCTCCCACGCCGATTGACGCGTCATGCCTAGAGCCTCGCCGATTCGGGCCCAGCTGACACTGCGATCTCGGAGGGCGGCGACGTGGCGTCTGACGGCGCGGTCAACGTTGTGGTGAGCCGCATGGGCCCGCACCATCTCCCCGAGTAGCTCGTCATCCGACAGTCCATCCCAGGCCTTCAAGGCTGGCGGCGCCTCCCCCCCGCTAGGCCCCGGGACATCGCTCGAGCGGCTCGTTTCCTCAGCGATGATCTGATTGCAGAGGTCGATGCACTCGTTGCAGATGAACACACCAGGGCCTGCAACCAGCTTGGCCACGTCCAACTGGCTCTTCGCGCAGAATGAGCAGCGCAGCGCCTCTGGGGCGGCGGTTCGTTGCACGCGCCCGCTCCTCTCACTCACACCGCCTGGACAAACTTTGATCCGGCAGCGTCAGGGTAAACCTGACGCTGCCGGGGGTCAAGCCACTGTCGAGGAAGCCGGAGGTGTTGCGACCTGGGAGACGAGAGGTTGAGTGGCGAAGCCGTCGTGCCGCCCCCGCCTCCGGACGCGTCAGATGCCGACGTTGGCCGGTCTTCAGAGACACGCGCGCTACGATCCCGTCGGACATGAAACTGCTCCAAGCGAAGGTCGTTATAGTTACGGGCGCCGGATCGGGAGTAGGCCGCGGGGTAGCCATCGCCCTGGCCCGGGCGGGGGCCCGGACGATCGTGTCGAGCCGCACGGTGGCCAAATGCGAAGCGGTGGTCGAGGAGATAGCCGAGGCCGGCGGCGAGGCGACTGCTGTCGAGTGCGATGTCCGGTCCCAGGATCACGTCGACAGCTGCGCGGCGCAGGCCGTCGAGAAGTACGGGGGCGTCGATGCCCTGGTCAACGCCGCCGACGACCCCCGCGTCGATGTGCCGATCCTCGAGACCACCGAAGAAGTGATGATGGCTTCGTGGACCACCGGCGTCATGGGTACGCTGCGCTTCATCCAGGCCGTCGTGCCCCATATGCGAGCCCGGGACGGCGGCTCGATCGTGAATGTGGCATCGGGGGCGGGGCTGCTGGCTCCGGCTGGGATGGGCGCCTACTCTGCCGCGCAGGAGGCGATCCGGTCGCTGACCCGTACCGCGGCCATCGAGTTGGGGCCGCTCGGCGTCCGGGTCAACGTGATCTGCCCCGTGGCATCGGGCTCTGAGTCGTTGGATCGCTGGGTGACCCGTGATCCTGAACGCCTGGCCTCGTATGTCGCCAACACGCCGCTGCGACGGGTCGGCGATCCAGTCGAGGACGTGGGAGAGGGCGTGGTTTTCCTGTGCGGCCCGCAGAGCCGTTACGTCACCGGGACCACTTTGATGCTCGACGGCGGTCGGTCCTACCTGCGCTGAGCGGTCAGTCGGCCGGCCTGGCCTAGAGGCGACAACGGCAGGCTTTAACAACCCAGAAACAGATCGGTAACGAGGCGGGAGCACGCTGGAGGTGCGTGGGCGACCTCATCGACGAGTACCGAGCTGGCGGCGTGTATGACGAGATGGCGACCTCCGAGCGGTCGATCCGGTCCCACTACCGTGAGATCGCAGCGGCCTTGGCGCAGCTCGGGACCGACGACCTGACTGACCGGGCGGAGCGGCTGAGCACTGCCTTTCGCGACCAGGGTGTCACCTTCGACTTGGACGGGGAGGAGCGTCCCTTTCCGCTCGACGTCGTCCCCCGGCTGTTCGAGGCTGAGGAGTGGGGGATGTTGGAGGCGGGTTTGGTGCAACGGGTCAAGGCGCTCGAGGCTTTCTTGGAGGACATCTACAGCGATGGCCGGATCCTGGACCAGGAGGTGATCCCTCGGCAGGTCGTTTTGTCGAGTCCCGGCTTTCTTCGGGCCGCTTACGGCATCGAGCCGCCAAACGGCGTGCGGGTGCAGGTGGCCGGTATCGATCTGATCCGCGACGAGGACGGGCACCTTCGGGTGCTGGAGGACAACCTGCGATGCCCGTCGGGTGTCAGCTACGTGCTGGCGAACCGGAGGGCCATGGCGCGTATCCTGCCAGAGCTGTTCACCGGTCAGTCGATCGGGGCGGTCAGCGACTACCCGGCGCGCCTGGCCGCCGCCTTGCGCGCGGCCGCACCGCCGGGGGTGGCAGATCCCAAGATCGTGGTTCTGACACCCGGTGTATTCAACTCGGCCTTCTACGAGCACGCCCTGCTGGCCCGCCTTATGGGCGCGGAGCTGGTGGAGGGGCGGGACCTGGTGTGTCGGGGGACTGACATCTTCGTGCAGACCACCGAGGGCGAGTTACCGGTACATGTGGTGTACCGGAGGATCGACGACGAGTACCTCGATCCACTCCAGTTCCGGCCCGACTCCGTGCTCGGCTGCCCTGGCCTTCTCAACGCAGCCCGGGCCCAGCGCGTGACCATCGCCAACGGCGTCGGCAACGGCATTGCCGACGACAAGCTGGTCTACACCTACGTGCCGGACATGATCCGCTTCTACCTGGCGGAGGACCCACTCCTTCCCAACGTCGAAACCTATCGCCTGATCGAAGACGACCAGCGGCGTGAGGCAGTCGACCGTATGGCGCAGTTGGTCTGGAAGAAGGTGGACGGCTCGGGCGGCAAGGGTCTCGTCATCGGGCCCGACGCCAGCGTCGAGGAGCTGGAGATACTGCGAGCCGAGGTGGAGAGCCGACCAAGACGCTGGATCGCGCAGCGCCTCGTGCGTTTTTCCACCGCACCCACTTGGACCGGCGAGGCCCTCGAGCCGCGCCACGTGGATCTGCGCCCGTTTGTGGTCAACGACGGTGAGCGGATCTGGACACTGCCCGGCGGACTGAGCCGGGTCGCCCTCGCCGAGGGGGGGCTTGTGGTCAACTCTTCACAGGGGGGCGGCTCCAAGGACACATGGGTCCTGGGAGGGCCGACCGGGGGGCATAGTCGCCAACCGGTGATGATCAGTGGTGAGCGGATTCAAGGACCGCCGCTCCAGCTCGGGCCTCGCCACCCCGCGAGCCAGCAATGACCACGGCGCTGCTGTCGCGGGTGGCCGAGTCCCTGTTCTGGATAGGCCGCTACGTGGAGCGGGCGGAGGGAACCGCCCGGATACTAGATGTGGTCGTGCACCACGCCCTGGAGGAGCCCACGGCGCACGGTGAGATCATGGCCGAGCGTCTGGTCGACGCCATGGGCGTGACGCCGGCCAAGCAGATGTCGCTGGGTGAGGCCACGCAGCTCATGTGCTTCGAGAGCGAATCGGGCTCGTCGATCACCGGAGCCCTCGCCGCGGCGCGCGAGAACGCCCGAGCCGTGCGTCAGGTGCTACCTAGCGAGTTGTGGGAGCGGGTCAACACCACCTGGGTCAACCTGCCGGCTCAGCAGCTCCAATCCCGGCGACGAGGTCCCAGCGCCTTCCTTGCATGGGTGAAGGTCCAGACCGCTGCGGTCGCGGGGTTGGCCGACACGACGATGAGCCACGACCAGACGTGGCTGTTCTTCACCTTGGGCCGGGCGATCGAGCGGGCAGACATGACCGCCCGCCTGCTCGGGACCATGCCACTCGATGTCCTCACCGACACAGGTCTGGTGACGCTCCTGCGCAGTTGCGGAGGGCACGAGCCCTACCTCCGTCAGGCCAGTGGCATCATCGATGCGGTAGGGGTCATCACCTTCCTCCTGTGCGACGGTCTTTTCCCCCGGTCGGTATTGTGCTCGATCAGTTCCGCCGCCGCTTGTATAGACGCCATCGGCGCGAACCGGAGGGCTGGGTGGGACCGGGCTCGGGGGGAGATCGGCATGGCTCGGGCGGAACTCGAGTTCCTGGCCCCAGGCCAGGTGCTCGAGGACATGCCGCTGCGCCTCTTACGGGTGCATTCGGCGTGCTCTCGTGCCAGCGACTCCATCGCCCGGCAGTACTTCGCCCAGGGGCCTGCGACCCTGTGGCGAAACAAGACGGCGCCATGATGGCCGAGCCGTGGCGGCTCTCGTTCGAGCACGTCACCGTCTTCAGATACGACTCCCCGGCTCGCTCCTCCTTCAACGAGCTGCGGATGACGCCACTCACCACACTTCGCCAGACCACCCTCACTGCCCAGGTTGCCACATCGCCCGTCGCCATCCTGTACCGCTACTGGGACTACTGGGGTACCCAGGTGGTGGCCTTCGACGTCGCTAGCCCCCACGACGCCCTGGAGATCCGGGCCGCGGCCGTGGTCGACAGCTCGTCCTCCGGGCCGCGCACGGCATGCACCTGGGAGCAGATCGCCGCCGCATCTGGGGTCATGTGGGAGTTCTTGTGTCCCACTGCGTCCACCCGCCCGGACCGTGGCCTGGAACTAGTCGCCGAGTCATTGCGCCAGCCGGATCCGGTCGCAACCGCGGAGGGGGTGTGCGACTGGGTCCACTCGACCATCGAGTACCAGCCCGGCGTGACCGGCGTCCACACGTCAGCGACCGAGGCGCTACAAGCCGGCCGAGGAGTTTGCCAGGACTTCGCCCACGTGGCCGTCGCCGTCCTTCGCCTGCTCGGGATCCCCGCTCGTTACGTCTCGGGGTACCTACACCCGGTGCCCGAAGCGGAGGTGGGCCAAACAGTCGAGGGTCAGAGCCACGCCTGGGTCGAGGTGTGGACCGGGGGTTGGTGGGAGCTGGATCCGACCAACCAGGTGACCGTCGGGCCCCGCCATGTGGCCGTTGGGCGCGGGCGCGACTACGGCGACGTGTCCCCGGTCAAAGGAATTTACGCAGGTGGCGAGGAGGACAGCATGACGACGACGGTCTCCATCCGACGCTCGCACTGATCGAGCCGCCACCGACCAGTGGGGAAACAGTAGGGCGGCGCTACCAGCGTTCCTCGCGAGGCCGGGCGAAGTAGTCGAGCAGGTGCACGAGCGTTTGGCGTCGACGGGACAGCCTCGATCTGCCCCCGCCTGGCCACACCCGGCTTGTGACGACCGCGCTGGCTACTCGCGCAGGCTTGACTTGTCCCGTGAAAAAGTTGATTGATTACGGGCGCGACGACCATCCCGAGGGCGACGAGGAGAAAACCCAGTCGGCGTGGGCAGTCGCCATAATGGACGATTGCGGGGGGTGCGATGACCTCCGGGTGGAGCTGACCTTGGAGGAGGTGGGACGGCCCGGCTACGGACAGGTCGCGCACCTGTCCAGCGCCACCGTCCGCCGGCTGGTGACAGCCCTTACCGCCGCCCTCCGGGAGTCGGGCGAGGGCTACCCGTCCTGACCGCCGCCGGCCACAGCACCGGCCGTGGCATGGGGGCAACCGCGCGGCCACGCGGCCGGGGCTGGGGACCGCTCATGCTCGGCGGGGGTCGGGCCTACCTTCGCGGCGCGGTCAATCTGCTGTCCGAGCGCGGGCGACGACGGTCTCGGGCCAGTCGATTGTCCCGTCGTTGGTGAACCAACCGTCGAGCGACTGGCGGCGCATTCGCCGCGTGGCCGTGCCCATGTCCGCCGGTCGGCAGTGGTGTAGGGCCATATTGTCCCAGATGATCACGTCCTGAGCCTGCCACTTGTGCCCGTAGACGTTGCCGTCAGCGTACAAGCGCGAGAACAGATCCTGGAGTAGGTCCTCACTCTGCTCGCGGGGTAGCTCGACGACATGGCTGGTGAAGAACTCGCTGACGAGTAGCGTCTTTTGCCTCGAGTGGGGCGTGTCGTAGATGATGGGTTGCTCGAAGGTGACGAACTGTTCGCCTGGCGCGTCGTCAGGGATGTTGTCCACCGAGAAGCGGACGTCTGTCCGTTCCAGATAGGCGTCTTTGCCGTGCACGGTGTGCAGGGGCTCGATCCGGGAGCGAAGAGCAGCGGGCAGCTGCTCGAGGGCCCGCACGGCATTCGCGAACAGGGTAGGGACGGCGTCGGGGGAGACGTCCTCGGCCAGCAGGGACGTCGCTATGCCTGGGTGTATCCCGTAGGTGCCGTCCTGGTGCCAGAGGAGCCGGGACTGACCCGTGGCCACGCCCTTCTCGACCCGGTTGCTGATGAAGGTCTCCTGCTTGCCGTCGGCCCTCCGGTGCATCGGCCCGAAGTACCCGACAAAGCGCGTCTGGTCCTCGGCCTTGACGTCCTGCCCGCGGACGAGGAGCAGGTGATATTTACAGAAGAACCGGCGGAGTAGAGAGCGCTCCTCGAGGGTGCACGGCCGCTTGATATCGAACTCCACCAGCTCCGCTCCGAGAGCATCCGACAAAGGCTCCACTTTCATACATACTCCCCGAACTTCGACCCGGCGCTCTTGATGACTTTACTCGGGCTGGAGAGGGCGCGACCTCGCTGGGCAAACTCAGAACCCGGGCAT
>JAKBAM010000085.1 GCA_021809105.1 Actinomycetes bacterium | reverse complement strand
TGGACGGCGATCAGAAACGCCGAAGCAGGCGGTCCCCAGATTCCGTGGAGCGAGCCGCCGGCCCTCTTCGAAAGGCTTCCGGGGCCTGACACGGTGGATCCCGAGGCTGCCAGCGTCGACATCTGAGTAAGGCTCCGCGGTTCCCAGGGGGCACGCCGCCGGCCGGATAGACGGTGTCGCCGACACAACGGGGGCTTTGGTTTTCGGCCTGAGGAGCCCGTCTCGCTGGCCAGTTGGGAACAGCGCTGCCGGTCACCTGCCGGGGGTGTCAGCACCTCTGGGCTCCGGCGCGACACGGCCGGCCCTCCCTCCACGAGGCGCACCGCAGCGGCCGGGGCGTCCGCTGCGTCGGCGCGGACGTCATCTGGCAGCCCGGATAGCAAAGTCAGATCGAGCGGCGCGGACACCACGACGCCGGGTGCTGGTGCAGGCTGCGGCAGGTACGTTCGGGGCGGGGCGTGCACAACAACGGTCGGGCGATCCAGCCAGGCAAGCGGCACGCACGGCCGTCAAGGCGTCCTCCTGGACGAGCAGACTCGGCCCGGGCGGCCACTCGGCAACGGTTCCCTCGAGCAGATCGCGGCCAGGGCGGCCCACAAGCACCATCGTGACCGGATTGAGAATCAGTGCTGCGACGCCGTCAGAGCTGACCCGGACCCTTGCGGCTCCAGTGAGCAGGAGGCTGCGGGCATACAGCCAGCGCGGAACGTCCGGCAGCACCGCCACGAGTGCCACCGGGTCAGGGGACAGTGCCCGGATCGGTGTCGGACCTCCCGTCACCGCTGAATCGTGGGCCGTCACGAGGGAGGTTGCGCCGGACGATCCTGTTGCGGGCACCGATTTGCTGTCGCCCGGGCTACAATGTGACCGTACACTGGTACGGCCACATGAGTTGGAGGAGTCCTATGGCTAGAGCGGCGAGTGAGCGCATCGAGGTACGTCTACGCCCAGAGCAGCGTCGGGAAGTCGAGCAGGCGTCCGCCTTGTGCCAGATGACGACGAGCGACTTCGTCCGAGAGGCCGTCGCTGCCCGCGCCGAGCAGGTCCTCGCCGAGGGGAACGCGACCTTGGTGGCTCCCGAGTTCTTCGATCAGCTGCTCGAAGCCCTCGACGAGCCTCCCCGGCCTAATCCCGCCTTGGCGGCGGCCGCCAGGCGGGTGGCGGAGGTCACCGGGCGCTAGCTCGGATGGCACTGGTCAGCGAGGCCCTCGGGGACCACCACGACCTCACCGTCTTCGCCAGCGGCCAGGCCTCCATCGACTCTTGGCTGGCCCAGCACGCCCGGGGCGCCGAGGCCAGGCGGGTAGCCCGCACTTTCGTATGGCACCGCGGCGACGGGGTGGTCGTGGCCTACTACAGCCTCGCCGCCCACGTGCTCGTCAAGGACCAACTCCCCCGGGCCCTCAGTCGCGGAAGCCCGGAGCGCATCCCGGCCGCCCTGTTGGCCCGCTTGGCCCTTGACCGGCGCCTACAAGGCCAGGGCCTCGGGGCCGTCATTCTGGCTGAGGCGCTGGGGCGGGTAGTGGAGGCGACCAAGGTGGTCGCTGCCCGCTTCGTGGTGGTCGACGCCATCGACGACGGTGCCGCCCGCTTCTACGAGCATCACGGGTTCAAAGCCATCCCGGGCACCATGCGCCTCGTGCAGAAGCTCTCGGACGTAACCGCTGCGCTGGATCAATGACGGTGCCCGGTCAGCCATCCCCTTGTGGTACGTACGCCTGTTCGATGGCCACCGTCGCGATGCCGTCACGCAAGCCGTTGGTTGTCTGAGCCGGGGCGCCCGGCCCGGGAGTCGCTCGGTCCACGCCTGTCTGCTGACCGCGTTGACCGCCTGCGTCACCAGGAGACATGGCGTCCTGACTCGACCTCGGTCACGGTGGGCTTGAATGTTTGCGGCTTGCTGCCCGGGGGCTCGATGGTGACGGTGAGCTTCGCTCCGGGTTGGAAGGTGCCGTCGAAGCGGGTCATGAACGGGTTCCACTGTGGATAGGCAGCCGTGTCGGCCAAGATCTTCCAGACGGTGCTCGCGGGGGCGTTGATTTCGGTGACACGTTTGACGGTAGGCATGAGGTAGTCCTCTCGGTTAGACAGTCGGGCAGAGATGGCGGTGTTGGAGAGGCCCTCGGCCATGAGCGCTAGCACGGATCGCTCCCGTTCGGTCAGTCTGGTGAGGGGATCCGCTCGGGTGGCATCTCCTAGCTAGGAGATTGGCCACCACGGTGGGATCGAGGGCGGTGCAGGATCGAGCTCCGGCTGCGCCGCGCCCGCGTTTCTCGCCGAGCAGGTAAGCGGAGGGAGCGTCCGAGATGCGCTTCTTGTGAGATGGGCGGGAGTTGGCGCCACTACGCCTGCCTCCACGAGCGGCAACCGGCTGCGGACCGGCTCGCTCGGCTCAATGGACCGTGTTACCCGTACCGTAAATTCGGGTGGCCGCACGGTGGATCGCCGGTTCGTACAGGGCGAAGATAGGAGAGATGAGCGACCACAATGGTCGGCATTGAGGATCAACGGAGGCAACGCTATGTACAACCAGACTAAGCATCAGCAATCAAGCGGAGTGGCTCCAGCGCCCGGCAGGGGCATCTTCCTGGCGTTCGGAGCGCGTCATTTGAAGGGCGTGGCGATCACACGATGGGTCGCGGCGGTCTGTTTCGTGATCGCGGCGGTGGTGCTCCTGGCGTTCGGCCAGTGGTGGGGGGTGGTGTTCTTCCTGGCGGCTGGACTCAACGGCTCACTCGCCTACCTGGTCCCTCGCTGGAATGCCCCGAACGACACCAAGGTATCGGCCTAGTTTAATGGGAAGGGTGGCTCCAGCGCCCGGCAGGGGCATCTTCCTGGCGTTCGGAGCGCGTCATTTGAAGGGCGTGGCGATCACACGATGGGTCGCGGCGGTCTGTTTCGTGATCGCGGCGGTGGTGCTCCTGGCGTTCGGCCAGTGGTGGGGGGTGGTGTTCTTCCTGGCGGCTGGACTCAACGGCTCACTCGCCTACCTGGTGCCTCGCTGGAACCTGCTCCGGGACGCCCCGAAGAACGTCGAGCGGGTGCGCGAGCTGCAACGATCCCGGACCGTCGTGCTGGACGACGCGGCGGCCCGGCTGCGCCGCATCGAGCAGGACTTGCACGACGGAGCCCAAGCCCAGATGGTGGCGGTCGTCATGAAGCTAGGGCTCGCTCGGGACCATCTCAGCATCTCGGCCGACGGGTCCGGGGGCGCCGACGTGGCCCGAGCCTTGGAGCTCGTCGACGCCGCCCACCGCGGAGCGATGGAAGCGATCACTGAACTGCGCGACCTGGCCCGGGGCATCCACCCCGCGGCCCTGGGCGAAGGCCTCAGCGCCGCTCTCGCCGCTCTCGCCGGACTCGCGGCACGAAGCGACCTGCCGGTCGAAGTGAGCGTCGACCTGCCCGAGCGCCCGTCGCCTGCCGTCGAGACGATCGCCTACTTCTGCGCCGCGGAGCTGCTCACCAACGTCGCCAAGCACAGCCGCGCCAGGCGCGCCAAGTTGGAGGTGCTCCATCAGCCCGGCCGCGTGGTAATGCGGGTCAGCGACGACGGCGCGGGCGGCGCGCGGCTTGAGCCTGGCGGTGGATTGGCCGGCCTAGCAGATCGGGTCAGGGCCGTCGATGGCATGCTGCACGTCGAGAGTCCTGCCGGTGGCCCCACCACGGTCACCGTCGAACTGCCATCCCAGGTCTGACCGAGAGAAAAGGAGCCACGAATGCGGATCGTCATCGCCGAGGATTCCGCCGTCATCCGCGCCGGGCTGATCGAGATCCTGGCCGACCGGGGACACGAGACGGTGGCGGCCGTCGACGATGCCGAGGATCTACGAGCGGCCGTGGACGACTACGAGCCGGACGTTGCCGTTGTGGACGTGCGAATGCCGCCCAGCTACAGCGACGAGGGCATCCGGGCGGCGATCGCCATTCGGCGCGACCACCCCAACATCGGTGTGCTGGTCTTCTCCCAGTACGTCGAGACCCGCCACGCCGCCGAGCTGCTCGGAGCATTATCAAGACGCGGCGCGGCCGGCATCGGATATCTGCTGAAGGACCGCGTCGGTAATGTCGGCGAGTTCGTCGACGCCCTGACACGCGTGGCATCCGGCGGCACCGCCCTCGACCCCGAGGTCGTCACGCAGCTCCTCCGGGCCGCACGACGCACCGACGACCTCGACGCTCTCACCCCCAGAGAGCACGATGTCCTCTCCCTCATGGCGGAAGGCAGGACGAACGGCGCCATAGCCGGCACCCTCGTGATCTCCGAGCGGGCGGTCGAGAAGAACATCGCCAACATTTTCACCAAGCTCGGTCTGGCGCCCTCGGACTCTGACCACCGACGGGTCCTAGCCGTCCTGCGCTATTTGGAGTCCTGACCGTACGTGCTCGTGTGCTCCAATAGCGCTCTCCTCGAGCCGACGCGCCATCGCTCACCTGGCTGTTCCTTCGTAACGGACGCGCCCATCTCGACCACTCCGGTACGGTGTCGCCTCAGTGTGAAAGCGAGTGCTCAAGCCGGCCCGCGGGCCCCCAGTTCGCCACTGCAGATCTCGCGCGACGCACGTAAGGCGAACCCTCCGCACGTCGGCCGGCCGGGTAGCCGTGGCCGAACATTCGTGCGTGTCCCATGGATTGTCAGTCGGGCGGGATCGGCTCCGCCCACTCGGGTCGACGGATCAGGCAGAAGGGATGGCCGGCAGGGTCGGCGTAGACGCCATCAGCGCCCACAGGGGTTGCTCCGAGGGCGAGGACTCGCGGAGCTGCGGCGGCCACGTCCTCGACCATGATGCCAAGGTGGACCTGCTGGGGAGCACCGGACGTCACCATTGCTGGTCCTCCAATCACGTAACTACTCATTGCGTACGACCTCCTGTCGCACTCCCGCAAGCCGATCGGGCTACGCGACATACTGCGACGTGCTGCCGTCGTCGGCTTGAACGTCAAGGACGCCTTGTCACAGCGCATGGTAAGCTTGCATCATGCTCGACTCATTCAGGCTCCAAGCGGTCGCTGAGGCGCAGGCGGCGCTCGAAGGAGACGCGCGAAATCGGCTCCGAGAGGCCGTGGTGGCAGCTCGCCTCGACGGCCACAGCTGGGCGGACATCGGCCGTGCCCTCGGAGTCAGCCGGCAAGCGGCTAGCCAGCGCTTCGAGTGCGACGAGCAGGTCGCCAAGGCGTGGCACCACGTCGATATGCTGCTCCGGGTGGCGGCGACCCGGCGGGGCTGGCACGGGCTGGACATGGACACGGTCCTGGCTCGGCTTAGCGAGGAGGGCGCCCTCCGCCCCGTCGACATCCGATACCTCGAAGAGCTGGGCAACGCGCGGCGGCGAACCGTGCACGACCGAGAGCTAAGTCTGGAGGAGGCCGAGCGTGTCACCGACCAGGCCATCCCGTTGGCCGCTCGGCTCAGCATGGTGGCGGAGGAACCCCCCCCTCGCCCCCTCCGCAGGCGCTACCTAGCGTTCGCCGGGGTCGGTGCCTCCAGCAGTGGGAGGGGCGCAGCCGAAGCCGATGAGCTCCTCGACAAGGGCTTCGGGCGCGATTGAGTGCTGATCGTCGACACCGGCCCTCTTCTCGCCACCGCTGATCGCCAGGACCCTGACCATGTCAGTTGCCGCACCGTGCTGGAGGAGGATGCGGGCCCACTGGTCACCACGGCGCTGGTTATCGCCGAGGCTGCCTACCTGATCGATCGTCAGCTCGGGGCGCTCGCAGAAGCTGCCCTCTACGCATCCATCGTTGATGGCAGCCTCCTGGTGGAGGATATGCTGGTCGAGGACTGGCAGCGGGTCCGGGCTCTCGTCACCCGCTACGCCGACTTGCCGCTTGGCGGGACCGACGCGTCTCTGGTGGCGATCGCCGAGCGGCTCGGCGCCACCCGCCTCGCGACCCTGAACCACCGTCACTTCCGAGTTGTGCGACCACGCCACGTGTCCGCCCTCGAGCTGCTCCCCTGAGTTCGGGGGTGACTATAGGGGGTAGCCGACTGTTGCCGGATAAGTGAACGATACTGAGTGTACAAGTGTGTTAGTGGGCCGATTGGCCGGTGAATTTGACGGAGTGGGCGGGGTCGCAGGGGATTCATTCCCAGACCGCTTACAGGTGGTTTCGGAATGGCACTTTGCCGGTTCCGGCTGTTCGGGTCAATGAGCGGACGGTGC